>DASYEQ010000071.1:0-17906 GCA_036498945.1 Burkholderiales bacterium
TGCGAGCAGGGTACGCACGGCGCCCCATTGCGCCAACAGCGCAGAATACAGGGTCGGCTCGAACGCTTGCAAAAAGACCGTCGCCGCCGCGACGATCATCACTACCAGCCAGCCGCCGATCGCGCCCTCCCAGGTCTTGCCCGGACTGATGGCAGGCGCCAGCTTATGCTTTCCGAATGCCTTTCCGGAGAAGTATGCGCCGATATCGGCAAGCCATACCAGGACCAGCAGCGACAGCACGAAGGGCACGCCCTGCATGCGTGCGGCGACGAGAGCATGCCAGCAGGCGACGAATATCACAATGCCAGCAAGAAACAGAAAGATGCGCCACGCGCCTTGCGCGAGCACGGGCTTGCGCAGCAGCACGAACGGACCGGCAATCACCCAGAAGATCGCCGCCGCCTTGAACAGCGAACGGGCCTCCACGACCCCGGTGCCGAGCTGGGTGCTGGCGACCAGCGCAACCGCCGCCACCAGCGCGTAGATCACCGGACCGGCACCGCCCAGTTTGAGCAGGCGCGCCCACTCCCACGCGGCGAACACGACGACGAAGGCGATCAGCGCACCGAACGCGCCCACCGGCGCGAACAGCGTGACCGGCAGGAATACTGCCAGCAGGATGATCGCCGTGATGACACGGGTTTTTAGCATGGAAGCGAATCGACGTTTTGCGATTGCGGCTCGAGTTGAGCACTGGTGCGGCCGAAGCGGCGTTCACGCTCCGCGTAGGAAGCAATGGCGTGGCCGAGCGCGTCCGCGTCGAAGTCCGGCCAGAACGTATCGGTGAAATAGAACTCGGTGTAGGCAAGCTGCCACAGCAGGAAGTTGCTGACACGGCGCTCGCCGCCGGTGCGGATGAACAGATCCGGCTCCGGCGCATAAGCCATCGACAGATGCTCGGCAAACGAGTCCTCGTTGACCTCGACGGCCTTGCCCGCGAGCGCCGATTGCTCGGCCAGCTTGCGGGTCGCCTGCATGATGTCCCAGCGGCCGCCGTAATTCGCGGCGATGGTCAGCGTGAGACGGGTATTGCGCGCGGTTTTGGTTTCCGCGCGCTTGATCAGGTCGCGGATGCGCGTGTCGAAACGGTCCAGATCGCCCACCACCCGCAAACGGATGCCGTTCGCGTGCAACTTGCCGATCTCGCGCTCCAGCGCGGTGACGAACAGGCGCATCAGGAACGACACTTCCTCGTTCGGACGACGCCAGTTCTCCGAGCTGAACGCGAACAGCGTCAGATATTCGACACCCTGACGGGCGCATGCCTCGACGGCCGCGCGCACCGCGTCGACGCCGCGCGTATGGCCCGCCACGCGCGGCAAGCGCCGCTGGGTGGCCCAACGGCCGTTGCCATCCATGATGATCGCGATATGTCGCGGCACCGCGGCGACATCAGGCACGCGCACGGTTGAGCTGGTATAGGTCATGGCCGTCGGGACAGTGACTGCAAATAAAGAAGTGGAAACCCTGAAGGTGCTAAGCCTGGCGGCTTACACCGTCATGATCTCGGCTTCTTTCGTCACGACGAGTTTGTCGATTTCAGCGACAAACTTGTCCGTCAGCTTCTGAACGTCGTCGCCTGCACGACGCTCGTCGTCTTCCGAAATTTCCTTGTCTTTCACGAGCTTCTTCAGTTGCTCGTTGGCGTCGCGGCGCAGATTGCGGACCGCAACCTTGGCCGTTTCCGCTTCGCTCTTGACCACCTTGGTCAGTTCGCGGCGGCGTTCCTCGGTCAGCGCGGGCATCGGCACGCGGATCACGTCGCCTTGCGTGGCCGGGTTCAGACCGAGGTCCGACTCGCGGATCGCCTTTTCGACGACCTGGACCATTTTCTTTTCCCACGGCTGCACGCCGATCGTGCGTGCGTCGATCAGCGTGAGGTTCGCGACCTGCGAAATCGGCACCGGCGAACCGTAGTAATCGCACTGGATATGATCGAGCAGACCCGTGTGCGCACGACCCGTACGGATCTTCGACAGGTCGTTCTTGAACGCGTCGATCGAACGCTGCATCTTTTGTTCAGCGCCCTTCCTGATATCAGCCACAGACATTTTTAAACCTCCGAACCTTCAAAACGGTGCGAGCCGGCCAGCGCGCGCGAGATGCGGCGGCCTGGGCCCGCGTCAAAGCCCACGTTGTGTGAACGAGAGTTTACACGTGGACGAGGGTGCCCTCGTCCTCGCCTAGTACGATGCGTTTGAGCGCGCCCGGCTTGACGATCGAAAACACCCGGATCGGCAGCTTCTGGTCGCGGCACAGCGCGAACGCCGTAGCGTCCATGACCTGCAGATTGCGGCCGATCGCCTCGTCGAAGCTGATCGTGTTGTAGCGGGTCGCGCTCGAATCTTTCTTGGGATCGGCCGAATAGACGCCGTCCACCTTGGTCGCCTTCAGCACGACTTCAGCGCCGATTTCCGAGCCGCGCAGCGCGGCGGCCGTGTCGGTCGTGAAGAATGGGTTGCCCGTGCCGGCCGCGAAAATCACGACTTTGCCTTCTTCGAGCTGGCGAATCGCGCGGGGCCGGATGTACGGCTCGACCACCTGGTCCATGCGCAGCGCCGATTGCACGCGCGCTTCGATACCGGCGTGGCGCATCGCATCCTGCAGCGCCAGCGCGTTCATCATCGTGGCGAGCATGCCCATGTAGTCGGCCGTCGCACGATCCATACCGGCCGCGCCGCCCGCGACGCCGCGGAAGATATTGCCGCCGCCGATCACTACGGCGAGCTGCGTTCCGAGACGGACCACTTCGGCCACGTCCGCCACCATTCGTTCGATGGTCGCGCGATTGATGCCAAAGGCATCGTCGCCCATCAGAGCTTCACCGGAGAGTTTGAGCAGGACGCGTTTGTAGGCAGTGGGCATAGGGGTATCCAGATCGCGCAGAACAGGGCAACAACAAGGGACTAATGTAGGGGTGAAACGCTGATTCGGGCAAGCGCCGCCAAATTGCCGGACCCTGGGGTCCGCCGGCGGCTGCACAGCGGGGGTCGACCCGCGCGCAGCCTTGCGGCGCTGCCGACCGCGGCAAAGTCTTGCCTCGCCGCGGGTCCAACAGTACTACGTGAAGCTTGCGTAAGACTTATTGTTGCTTTGCAGCAGCGACTTGCGCGGCCACTTCTGCTGCGAAGTCGTCCTGCTTCTTCTCGATGCCTTCGCCGACTACGAACAGCGCGAACTTCTGCACGCTCGCGTTGCCAGCCTTCAGCATCTGTTCGATCGTCTGCTTGTCGTTCTTAACGAACGTCTGGTTCAGCAGCGACACTTCCTTCAGGTACTTCTGCACGCTGCCGTCGACCATCTTGGCGACGATTTCAGCCGGCTTGCCCGATTCGGCAGCCTTCTGTTCAGCGATGCTGCGTTCCTTCGCGATCAGGTCCGCCGGCACGTCGTTCGACGACAGCGAAACCGGCTTCATGGCGGCGACGTGCATCGCAACGTCCTTGCCGATCTGCTCGTCCGCGCCGGTGTACTCGACCAGCACGCCGATGCGCGTGCCGTGCAGGTACGCAGCCAGCTTGTTGGCCGTGTCGAAGCGCACGAAACGGCGGATCGACAGGTTTTCGCCGATCTTGCCGACCAGCGCGAGGCGAACTGCGTCGACCGTCGAGCCGTCCAGCGGCAGAGCCGACAGCGCCGCGACGTCAGCCGGATTGGCCGTAGCAACCAGTTCGGCGATCTTCTTCGAGAAAGCCAGGAAGTCGTCGTTCTTCGAAACGAAGTCGGTTTCGCAGTTCAGCTCGACCAGCGAACCCGCGTTGCCGCCGATGAACGAGGCGACCACGCCTTCGGCCGTCACGCGCGATGCTGCCTTGCTGGCCTTGTTGCCCAGCTTCACACGCAGCAGCTCTTCAGCGCGCGCCATGTCGCCGTCAGCTTCCGTCAGCGCCTTCTTGCATTCCATCATCGGCGCGTCGGTCTTCGCGCGCAGTTCTGCCACCATGCCTGCGGTAATAGCTGCCATCTTGTTTACCTGTAAGTCGGTTGTTCGGTGAATTGTAGGACGTGAATGTGTCTAGACAATACGTCGAATTCTGTTAAAAAAAAGGGGCAACCAATTGCCCCTTTGTTTTTGCCGCCGCTGTTTGCAGCATCCGGCTGGGGCCTGTATCAGGCGTTTTCCTGCACCTCGACGTACTCGTCGTCGCCGGCGGCCACGATCTCGTTGATCGACTGGGCGCGGCCTTCGAGGATGGCGTCGGCCACGCCGCGGGCGTACAGGCGGATGGCGCGGGAGGAGTCGTCATTGCCCGGGATGACGTAATCGATGCCGTCCGGGGTGTGGTTGGAGTCGACCACGGCGATCACCGGGACGCCCAGCTTATTGGCTTCAGTGATGGCGATCTTGTGGTAGCCGACGTCGATGACGAAAATCGCGTCCGGCAGGCCGTTCAGGTCCTTGATGCCGCCGATCGACTTGTTGAGCTTGTCCATCTCGCGCTGGAACATCAGCGCTTCCTTCTTGGACATCTTCTCGGTGCCGCCCTCTTGCTGGATGACTTCCATTTCCTTCAGGCGCTTGATCGAGGCCTTGACGGTCTTGAAATTGGTCAGCATGCCGCCGAGCCAGCGGGCATCGACGTAAGGCACGCCGGCGCGCTGCGCCTCTTCGGCGATGATCTCGCGCGCCTGGCGCTTGGTGCCGACCATCATGATGGTGCCCTTGTTGGCGGCGAGCTGGCGAATGTGCTTCATCGCATCGTTGTACATCGTCAACGTCTTCTCGAGGTTGATGATGTGGATCTTGTTGCGGGAACCGAAGATGAAGGGAGCCATCTTGGGGTTCCAGAAGCGGGTCTGGTGGCCGAAATGAACGCCGGCCTCCAGCATTTGACGCATGGTCGTGGACATTGCTTGTACTCCGATTAGGGTTAACCACCTTTCGCCAAGAGCCGCGCGGCTTTTACGGAAAACTCCGTGAAAACAGCCAGTTGCGGCACCCTAAAGGGGCGAAAGTGCGAATTTGCCGACGTATTTTCCGGGCAGGCGCCCACTCTGGAAAAGGATTTAAAACCCTTTTGACAAAGCCTTTGAAAATCATCAGGCAGCCCGATATTATAGCGTATTCTCCTAACGGATCAAAGGGTTTCGGCGCTTTGTCACAGACGCGCGCCGGAGCAGCAACCCGCCATGGCCATCAGTCTCAAGACCCCCGAAGACATCGAAAAAATGCGCGTCGCCGGCAAGCTTGCCGCCGAAGTGCTGGATTACATCGCCCCTTACGTCAAGCCCGGCGTTACCACCGGCGAGCTCGACCGCCTGTGCCACGAGTACATGGTAGGCGTGCAGGGCACCATTCCTGCGCCGCTGGGCTATTGCCCGCCGGGCTACCGCCCTTACCCGAAAGCCATCTGCACCTCGGTGAACAACCAGGTATGCCACGGCATTCCCGGTGAGAAGGTGCTGAAAAAGGGCGACGTGGTGAACCTGGACATCACCACCATCAAGGACAGTTACCACGGCGACACCAGCCGCATGTTCTATGTCGGCGAACCGTCGATCGCGGCCAAGCGCCTGTGCGAAATCACGCTCGAATGCATGTGGCTGGGCATCCTGCAGGTCAAGCCCGGCGCGCACCTGGGCGACATCGGCCACGTGATCCAGCAGCACGCCGAGAAAAACGGTTTCTCTGTGGTGCGCGAGTTCTGCGGCCATGGCATCGGCACCAAGTTCCACGAGGAGCCGCAGGTGCTGCATTACGGCAAGCCGGGCACTCTCACCGAACTGAAGGCCGGGATGATCTTCACCATCGAGCCGATGATCAATGCCGGGCGCCGCGAAATCCGCGAGTTGGCTGACGGCTGGACTATCGTCACCAAGGACCACAGCCTTTCCGCGCAGTGGGAGCACACGGTGCTGGTGACCGAGACCGGCTTCGAGGTGCTGACGGTATCGCCCGGCATGCCGGCGATGCCCGCCACCCTGGAGAATCGCCAGGCGGCCTGAGGGCCGCCCGCGCTTTTCCCCTTGCGGGCCGAAGTGGCGTGGCGGCGCCACGCGCGGCCCGGATTTGTGCAATAGTTGCAGATCGCGCTGCAACATTTTTCCACCGATCAAGCTCCAGCAAGCCTTGAACGCTCCTTCCCCCTCCGCCGCCGTCGCGCCCCCGCCCGCCCCCGCCCTCGACTTGCGCCAGCGGCTTTCCACCGGCCGGCGCCAGTTATTCGACGCCTTCGCCGCGGACGGCCACACCCAGCGCCTGCTGAGCCGGCACCGCCAGCTGGTCGACAATATCCTGGTCGACCTGTGGCATGCGGCGGGACTGGACAGCAAGGGCGCCGCCCTGGTCGCGGTAGGCGGCTACGGCCGCGGTGAGCTGTATCCGTATTCGGACGTCGACGTGCTGCTGCTGCAGGCCAACGGCGAGAACGAGCAGATTCGCACCCGCCTGGAAACCATGGTCGGGCAGTTCTGGGACATCGGCGTCGAGGCCGGGCACAGCGTGCGCACCATCGACGAGTGCCTGAGCGAGGCCGCCGGCGACATCACCATCCAGACCAACCTGATCGAGGCGCGCTACGTCGCCGGCGACAAGAGCCTGTTCCGCGATCTCGAAATCGGCGTGGCCAGCGGCGTCAACGCGAAGGATTTCTACACCGCGAAAAAGCTGGAACTGGAGCAGCGCCACAACAAGTACCAGGACACGCCCTACTCGCTGGAGCCAAACTGCAAGGAAAGCCCGGGCGGCCTGCGCGACCTGCAGGTGATTCTCTGGATCGCCCGCGCCGCGCGCCTCGGAACCAACTGGCGCGAGCTGGCCGCGCGCCACATCATCACGCGCCCGGAAGCCTCGATGCTGGCCAAGCGCGAAGCCTTCCTGCGCCATCTCAGGGTGCGCATGCACCTGATCGCCGGCCGGCGTGAAGACCGCCTGCTGTTCGATTACCAGGACCAGGTGGCCGAGGCCTTCGGCTACCATGCCACCGAGCACAAGCGCGCCAGCGAGCAACTGATGCAGCGCTACTACATCAACGCGCGCTGGATCATCCAGCTGAACACCATCCTGCTGCAGAACATCGCCGGCAGCCTGTTCCCCGGCGCCGCTTTCGAGGCACGGCCGATCAACGACCGCTTTCACGCCGAGCGCGACCTGCTGGCCGCCAACGACGAGCAGGTGTTCGAGCAGGAACCGGCCGCCCTGCTGGAATGCTTTCACCTGATGCAAAAGCATTCCGAGCTGGTCGGCATGACCGCGCCCACGCTGCGCGCGCTGTGGCGCGCGCGCAACCGCATGGATGCCGCCTTTCGCGCCGACCCCGCCAACCAGAAGATGTTCCTGAAGATGCTGCAGGCGCCGCGCGGGCTGGTGCACGAGTTGCGGCGGATGAACCAGTGGGGCATTCTCGGGCGCTACATCCCGGCCTTCAAGCGCATCATCGGCCAGATGCAGCACGACCTGTTCCACGTCTACACGGTGGACCAGCACATCCTGCAGGTGGTGCGCAACGTGCGCCGCTTCACCATGCTGGAATTCGCCCACGAATACCCGCTGTGCTCGCGCCTGATCGGCAATTTCGAGCGCCACTGGCTGCTGTACGTCGCCGCGCTGTTCCACGACATTGCCAAGGGCCGCGGCGGCGACCATTCCAGGCTGGGCAAATCGGACGCGCGCAGCTTTTGCGTCCGGCACGGCCTCTCCGCCGTCGACACCGAACTCGTCACCTTCCTGGTGGAGCAGCACCTCACCATGTCGTCGGTGGCGCAAAAGCAGGACCTGAACGATCCCGACACCATCCGCGCCTTTGCCGCGAAAGTGAAGGACGAGCGCCACCTGATCGCCCTTTACCTCCTGACAGTGGCCGACATCCGCGGCACCAGCCCGAAGGTGTGGAATGCCTGGAAGGGCAAGCTGCTGGAAGACCTGTTCCGCGCCACGCGCCGCGTGCTGCGCGGCGGCGGCGTCGATTTCGATACCGACATGCAGGAACGCCAGGCCGAAGCCCTGCGCGTGCTCAAGCTCTACGGCTTTTCCGACAACGCGCAAAAGGAACTCTGGACCCAGCTCGACCAGGCCTACTTCATGCGCCACGACGCCAAGGAAATCGCCTGGCAGACGCGCACCTTGCACTACCGCGTCAACTCCGAAGCGCCGGTGGTGCGCGCGCGCTTCGCGCCGATCGGCGAAGGCTTGCAGGTGATGGTCTACGTCAAGGACCAGGCCGACCTGTTCGCGCGCATCTGCGGCTTTTTCGAACGCATGCGCTTGAACGTGGTGGACGCCAAGATCCACACCACCAAGCACGGCTACGCGCTCGACACCTTCCTGGTGATGCCCACCGGCGACGACCCCACCGAGCACGGCCTGCCCGAGCGCACCGAGCATGAACTCGCCGCCACGCTCGGGGCGCAGGCGCCGCTGGGCCCGCCGGTGACCGGGCGCGTGTCGCGCCAGGCGCGCCACTTCGCCATCGAGCCGCTGGTGAACATCCGCCCTGACGAAAAAGGCCAGCGCCACGCGCTGGCAGTGACCGCGGGCGACCGCCCCGGCCTGCTCTACCGCATCGCGCGCGTGTTGGGCGACCATGGCGTCGACATCATCACCGCCAAGATCACGACCTTAGGTGAGCGCGCGGAAGACGTGTTCCTGATCCAGGGCGGCGACCTCGGCAGCCAGAAGACCATCCTCGCCATCGAGCAGGACCTGATCGAAGCGCTGCGGCACTGAGCCGGCGCGTGGCCGGCGACCAAACTACGTGACCGAATCCGAAGCCCTGCAGGTTGCCACCCACCGCCATTACAAGGGCGGCCTGTATCGCGTCGTCGGTGTGGCGAAGCACTCCGAGACCCTGGAGCCGATGATCGTCTACGAACACCTGTGGCCGAATCCCCCCGGCCTATGGGTGCGGCCCAAGGAGATGTTCGAGGGCCATATCGACGACGGCCGCCTGCGCTTCACGCCGCTCTAGGCCTGCCCATGGCGCAAAATAGCCGGGCTGAATACGCGCGCCGCATGCACGCGGTGCAGGCGCACATCGACGCGCATATCGACCAGCCCCTGGAATTGCCCGCGCTGGCGGAAGTCGCGCACTTCTCCACTTTTCATTTCCACCGCCTGTTCTCCGCCTGGATGGGCGAAACCCTGGGCGAATACCTGCGCCGGCGCCGGCTGGAAGTGGCGGCGCAGCGCCTGATCGCCCAGCCGGAATCGGCGGTACTGGAAATCGCGCTTGGCGTCGGCTTCGGTTCGGCCGAGGCCTTCGCGCGTGCCTTCAAGGCGCGCTTTGGCTGCACCGCCACCGAATGGCGCGAACAGCAGCGCGGGCGGCGCCTCCAGGCGCGGGAAAACAGCAATCCTGGTCAGGCGTTTCGCAATCCCGATCAAGCCAGCGGCACCGCGAATGGCGAACATGAAGCCTCCCCAATACCCGCGGAGAACTTCATGAAAGTCAGCATCGTTGATCGCCAGCCCGTACGCATCGCCTACATGCGTCATACCGGCCCCTATGGCCAGGGCGTCGCGGACTTCTGGCAGCAGCAGTTCGCGCCCTGGATGATGCACAACAACCTGATGGGCGAGCCGCGCTACGGCATCGCCCACGACGACCCGGCGATCACCGCGCCGGAGAAATGCCGCTACGACGCCTGCGTCGAAATCCCGACCGATTTCACCGTCGGCGGCGGCGCGCTCGTCATCACCCTGCCCGGCGGCAAATACGCCTGCACCGCCTACTATGGCAACGGCGCCGACATCGGCGTGCCCTGGCAGGCGCTGCTGCGCGACTGGCTGCCGCAAAGCGGCATGCAACTCGACAATCGCCCCTTCCTCGAGTACTACCCGCGCGGCGCGCGCTACCACCCCGCCACGGGGTCGTTCGAGTGCGAGTTGTGCATTCCGGTGGTCGGCCTCTGAGACACCTGGAACAGCCGGGGGCGGGATGGCGTTTTTGCGCTAATTCTTGGCAAAAAGTCGCAAGCCTGACGGCGCCCGGTCGGGCACACTGCGGGCCATGACTACGTCCGCCTCCATCCCCACTCACGCCGAATGGCCGCGCCCGGTGTCACTGCTGCTCAACATCGCGCATGCCTTCGACCACATGTTCCTGCTGATCTTCGCCGCCGCCGTCACCAGCATCGCCGCGCAGTTCGGCTTTTCCAAGTGGGAAGACCTGATGCCCTACGGCGTCGGCGCGTTTTTCCTGTTCGGCCTGGGCTCGCTTCCCTCCGGGCGCCTGGGCGACCTGTGGGGCCGGCGCGTGATGATGCTGCTGTTTTTCTTCGGCATCGGTGGCGCGGCGATTTTGGTCTCGCTGACGCAAAACGCCTGGCAACTGGCGGCGGCGCTCGCGCTGGTCGGTGCCTTCGCCTCGATCTATCACCCGGTCGGCATTCCGATGCTGGTGCAAAACGCGAAGAATCCCGGCGCCACCATCGGCGTCAACGGCTTGGCGGGCAATCTCGGGGTGGCGGTGGCTGCGGTGGTCACCGGCTTTCTCATCAAGTGGATCGGCTGGCGCGCCGCCTTCGCCTTGCCGGGCGTGATCGCTATCGCCTGCGGCATCGCCTTCGCCATCGTCTGTCCGCGCGAGACCGAGGCGCCGCACAAGCGCGGCGGCAAGGCGAAAGTGGTGCTCACCCCGGCGATGCTGGCGCGCGCCTTTCTCGTCATGACCGCCGCGGCGATTACCGGCAGCCTGCTGTTCAACTTCACCACCAATGGCAACGCGCAACTGCTGGGCCAGCGTTTTTCCGGCGTGATCGAAGACCCGGCGGTGATCGGCACCCTGTTGGCGATCATCTACACCATTGCTTCGCTGGCGCAGATCGTGGTCGGGCGCCTGATCGACAAGGTGGCCCTGAAGCCGCTGTACTTCGGCATCACCGCGATGCAAATCCCCCTGCTCCTGCTCGCCGCGCACGCGCAGGGCTGGTGGATGTTCGCCGCGCTGCTGTCGGTGATGATCTTCATCTTCGGCGCGATTCCTTTCACCGACGCGATGATCGTGCGCTATGTGGATGACCGCCTGCGCTCGCGTGTCGCCGGCATGCGCCTGGGCGTTTCCTTCGGCATCAGTTCGCTCGCCGTCTATCTGCTGGGCCCGGTGGTCAAGGGCATGGGCTTCGACGCCCTGCTGATCACCATGGCGGTGATCGCCGCCTGCACCTCGCTGATGGTGACCCTGCTGCCGAGCGAAAACGAAGCGTCGCTGGCGCCGGCGCAAGCCTGAAGCGCCCGGTCGGGCCGCTGGCGCCGGCCCGTTGATAGTGGCACGCACTGCGTTCTGCCGCCCTGCCGGTGGCGGCGAATTGGGCATACTCTCTTCCCTCGGCGCATTGGCCGAAAACACGAGAGCCTGCCTTGACCGTCCACGTTGCCCTCCGCCACGTCACCCACTACAAGTACGACCGCGCGGTGGCCCTCGGCCCGCAGATCGTGCGCCTGCGCCCGGCGCCCCATTCGCCCACGCCGGTGCTCGGTTACGCGCTCAAGGTCACACCCGCGGACCATGCGATTGACTGGCAGTGCGATGCGCACGGCAACCAGGTCGCACACCTGACGTTTGCACACCCGGCGGACGAACTGACGATCGAAGTCGAACTCACCGCAGCGATGACCGAGCCCGGCCCCGCGCCCCAGGCCACCGCAGCCGGCGCAGGCGCTGCGCCGGTCCCCGCACTTGCTCCCTATCTGCACCAACCCCCGGCCACGGCGCGCCTGCAAAAATACCTGGAGACACTGCCGCGCCACACTACGCCGCCCCTCGACTTCGTCGCCGGCCTCGCCGGTCGACTGCGGCACGAATTGCGTTATCTGGTCCGCGAGGCGCCGGGGGTGCAGACGCCCGAGGAAACGCTGGAACGCGCCAGTGGTTCCTGCCGCGACTTCGCCTGGCTGCTGGTGCAATTGCTGCGCCGCCGTGGGCTGGCGGCGCGTTTTGTTTCCGGCTACCTGATCCACCTGGAGGCGGGGAACCTGGCCGCCGCCGGCGCGGCGGGCAACACCGCCGACCTGCACGCCTGGTGCGAGGTGTATCTGCCGGATGCCGGCTGGGTCGGCGTCGACCCGTCCATGGGCGGGTTCGCCGGCGCGGGCTACATTCCGCTGGCCGTGGGCGCCACGCCGGAAGACACCGCGCCCGTCACCGGCTACACGGAGAAGAGCGGCGTCGAACTCGGCTATGAAATGCGGGTGATGCGCCTGGCAGGCACGCCCGGCGCTTAAACCGCGCTTAAAGCCCGAGCACGTCCTGCATGTCGAACAGGCCGCTGGGCTTGTCGCGCAGGAAGCGGCAGGCGCGCAGGGCGCCTTGCGCATAGGTCATGCGCGAGGAAGCCTTGTGGGAGATTTCCACGCGCTCGCCCTGGCCCAGGAACATCACGGTGTGGTCGCCCACCATGTCGCCGCCGCGCAGCACCGCATAGCCGATGCTCTCGTCCTTGCGCGCGCCGGTGACACCTTCGCGGCCGTGTACCGCCACGGCGTCGTGGTCGCGATTGAGCGCCTTGGCCACCACCTCGCCCATGCGCAGCGCCGTGCCCGAAGGGGCGTCGATCTTCATGCGGTGATGCACTTCGACGATCTCGACGTCGTACCCGGTCTGCAATACGGAAGCGGCCACTTCCAGCAGCTTGAGCGTGAGATTGACTCCCACGCTCATGTTGGGGGCGAACACGATGGCCGTCTTTTGCCCGGCCGCTTCGATCGCCTGCTTGCCGGCTGCGTCGAAACCGGTGGTGCCGATGACCATTTTCACGCCGTGCTTGACGCAGGCAGCGAGATGTTCGAGCGTGCCCTCGGGGCGCGTGAAGTCGATGAAAAAATCCGCGCCCTTGACGGCCGCGCCGATGTCCGCACCGATTTTCACGCCGATGTCGCGGCCCATGAACTCGGCTGCCTCGCGCCCCAGGGCCGGCGAGGCCTTGAGGTCGAGCGCCGCCGCCAGGGCGGCATCGTTGCTGCCCAGCACCGCCTCGATCAGGGTCTTGCCCATGCGCCCGGAGGCGCCGGCGATCACAATGCGCATCTTTTCCATGCTCTTGCCTACCTGTTGATTTCTTCGACGATCAGCCAGTCGCTGCCATAGCGCGCCATGCGCAGGGTCTTGCGCCCGCTTTCCTTCACCAGGTTGGATTCGTACACCTGCGTGAACGTGACCACAGCAATGTCGTCGCTGCCGATGGTGACCTGGGGGTCCTGCACCTTGACGTTGATGAAGCTGGGTTTCATCAGGCGATCGCGGCGCTGCACCTCCCACTTGGCGCGCGAGAGGTTGCTGGGCGGCCGGAAGTCGGGCGCATAGGCAGCGAAATAGGCCGCCGCGTTTTTCGCCTGCCAGGCGGCGCGCCAGCGCTCCAGGGCCGTCAGCACGCCGTCCGGCGACACGATCGCGGGCGCGGTGGCAGCCGGTGCCGCAGTGGGCGCCTGTGATGCCGCGGGCGGCGTCGGCTCGGCTACCACGCCATTCGGGTTAGGCAACGACTGCGCCTGCACGACGGGCGGCTCGGCGGCCGCAATCGGCGGCGGCGCGGCCAGGGTGGCCGCAGGCGCGGCAGGCGCCTGGGAAGTGGAGCCGGAAGCGGCCGGGGCCCCCGGCGCCGGCGTGGCGGCAGAGGGGGCAATGCCACCGCCGGCGGGCTGCGGCGGGGTGATCGGCGGCACCGTGGGCTCGGTCTTCGGCTCCGGCGGCGGGGGCGGTTGCGAGATCGAAGGACGCGGCGTGGGTACGTTGTCGGGCGAGCTCGCGCGCGCCACGGAAGCGGCCGAATCCTCGGTGCTCACCCCGGGCAGCCAGCCGAACATGCGGCGCATCAGCCCCGGCTGCTTTTTATCCGGCTCGGCTTGCGCCGACGCGCCGATGGCGGGCGTGCTGGCCGGCGCAGTGACCACTGTGCCGGCGGTGACGGGCAGCGCCGCCGGCACCGGCACGGCGGCCGGGGCCGCCGGCGTAGTGGTAGAGGCGACCGCTGCCGCGCCCACGCCGGGTGCGGCAGCCGCACCAGCGTCGGCCGCGGCTCCGGCCGGTGCGGCGGGAGCCGGGGTGGCGGCGGCGGTCGGCGGGCTCTTCTTGCCGAACAGGCCGCCGAAGAAACCGCGATCGTCGGGCACCGGCCCCAGCGCCTTGGGCGGCGGCACGTCGTCGGCCACCCAGCGGTCCAGCTTGCCGCCGTCGTCGAAATACACAGTCAGGCGGTGCTGCTCCGGGTCGTTCCAGCCCTTGGAGGAGCGGAATACGTAATCCCAGCGCTGCGCGTGGAAGGCGTCGGTCAAAAGCGGGGTGCCGAGAATGAAGCGCACCTGCTGCTGGGTCTGGCCCTTTTGCAGCTTGTCGACCATGTCGGTGGTGACGAAATTGCCCTGCTGGATGTCCATCCGGTAGGGCGTGATGACGTTCGGCACGTAGCGGTTGACCTTCGACTCGGCGGAGCAGCCCGCCAGAATCAGCGCGGCACAAGGCAGCGCCAGATGCAAAAACACGCCGGTACGGCGCCGGACGAACGAAACCGCCGACCCGGAGCGGGAAACCGGCACAGAAGCAAAGGAAGACAAGGATTTCACCAGGGTAAGGGCGGGCCGGCAGCCCGGAGGAAAGACGCGGGAAGGCCGCCGTGAAAGCGGCCACATGCCGGATTGCCGGCCAAGAGGCGACGCAGGTTGGTCAACGGATGGCTTGTAGCCGTCAAACCCGTTATGATACTTGAAACCTCCACCCGGTTCCCCATCATGCCCCGCTCCCAATCAGCGCCCCGGCCGCCGGCTGCCGGTCCCGGCGCCGCCGAACACAACCAGGACGACTTGCGCAACATTGGCCTGAAGGCCACCGGCCCGCGCCTGCGCATCCTCGAACTGTTCCAGACCAGCGGCACGCGCCACCTTTCCGCCGAAGACGTCTATCGCCAGCTGCTGGCCGAAAACATCGAGGTGGGCCTGGCCACCGTCTACCGCGTGCTGACCCAGTTCGAGCAGGCGGGCCTGTTGCAGCGCCATCACTTCGAATCCGGCAAGGCGGTGTTCGAGCTCAACGAAGGTTCGCACCACGACCACCTGGTGTGCCTGCAATGCGGGCGCGTCGAGGAATTCTACGATCCCGAGATCGAGCGCCGCCAGAGCAAGGTGGCGAAGGAGCGTGGCTTCGCGCTGCACGACCATTCGCTGGCGCTGTACGCCGACTGCATCAAGGTCGATTGCCCCCACCGCGCCAGCGCCACCCTGACGACCAAGGGCTGAGCCGGGCCGCATAAAAAACGGGCCGCAAGGATTGCCCTTGCGGCCCGTTTGCTTTGGCGATACCGGCGAGCCGGCTTATTCTTTCTCGAACACGAAAGCGCCATTCTTCACGTGCACGCGCACAGTGTCCTTCGGCCCGAAGCTGCCGTCGAGCAGGCGGCGGGCCAGCGGGTTCTCGATCTGCTGCTGGATCGCCCGCTTCAGCGGCCGCGCGCCATACACCGGATCGAAGCCCGCCTGGGCGATTTCTCCCAGCGCCGCATCGGTGAGCGACAGCGTGATCTCCATCTTCGCCAGGCGCTGTTCCAGGCGCTGCAACTGGATCTTCGCGATCGACTGGATGTTCTTCTCATCCAGCGCATGGAACACCACGATCTCGTCCACCCGGTTGATGAACTCGGGGCGGAAATGCGAGCGTACCTCGGCCATCACCGCGATTTTCATCACTTCCGCATCATCACCCGCCATGCTCTGGATCTTGTTCGAACCCAGGTTGGAGGTCATGACGATGATGGTGTTCTTGAAGTCCACCGTGCGGCCCTGGCCGTCGGTCATGCGGCCGTCATCGAGCACTTGCAGCAGGACGTTGAACACGTCCGGATGCGCCTTCTCGACTTCGTCCAGCAGGATCACGCTGTAGGGCTTGCGCCGCACCGCTTCGGTCAGATAGCCGCCCTCGTCATAGCCGACATAGCCCGGAGGCGCACCGATCAGGCGGGCCACGGAGTGCTTTTCCATGAACTCGCTCATATCGATGCGGATCAGGTGGTCTTCCGAATCGAACATGAACGAGGCCAGCGCCTTGCACAGCTCGGTCTTGCCGACGCCCGTCGGCCCGAGGAACAGGAACGAGCCATAGGGCTTGTTCTCGTCCGCGAGACCCGCGCGCGAGCGGCGGATCGCGTCGGCCACCAGGCGCACGGCTTCGTCCTGCCCGACCACGCGCTCGTGCAGCTTGTCCTCGATCTTCAGGAGCTTGTCGCGTTCGCCTTGCATCAGGCGCGAGACCGGGATGCCGGTGGCACGCGCCACCACCTCGGCGATTTCTTCGGCGCCCACTTGCGTACGCAACAGCTTGTGCTGGACCGGGGCCTGCGCGGTATCGGCCTTTTTCAGCTGCGCTTCGAGCTGCGGCAGCTTGCCGTACTGCAACTCGGCCAGCTTGTCGAACTGCCCCTTGCGCTGCAATTCGGCGATCTGCGCGCGCACGCGCTCGA
This sequence comes from Burkholderiales bacterium, assembly GCA_036498945.1. Classification (GTDB taxonomy): domain Bacteria; phylum Pseudomonadota; class Gammaproteobacteria; order Burkholderiales; family JAEUOS01; genus JAQGMJ01. The sequence continues at coordinate 16,381 of DASYEQ010000071.1, forward strand.
TCTCTTCCTTGATGTGCTGGGTGCCCTGCACCTGCGACTTCTCGGCCTTCCAGATTTCTTCCAGGTCGGCATATTCGAGCGACAGGCGGTCGATCTCTTCGTTGATCAGGGCAAGACGGCGCTGCGAGGCTTCGTCCTTTTCTTTCTTGACAGCTTCGCGCTCGATCTTCAGCTGGATCAGGCGGCGGTCGAGCTTGTCCATCGACTCCGGCTTGGAGTCGATTTCCAGCTTGATGCGCGCGGCGGCCTCGTCGATCAGGTCGATCGCCTTGTCGGGCAGGAAGCGGTCGGTGATGTAGCGATGCGAGAGCTCGGCCGCGGCGACGATCGCCGGGTCGGTGATCTCGACGCCGTGGTGTACCTCGTACTTTTCCTGCAGGCCGCGCAAAATCGCGATGGTCGACTCGACGCTGGGCTCATCGACCAGCACCTTCTGGAAGCGGCGCTCCAGCGCAGCATCCTTTTCGACATATTTGCGGTATTCGTCCAGCGTGGTCGCGCCGACGCAATGCAGTTCGCCGCGGGCGAGCGCGGGCTTGAGCATGTTGCCGGCGTCCATCGCGCCTTCGGCCTTGCCGGCGCCGACCATGGTGTGCAACTCGTCGATGAACACGATGGTCTGGCCTTCGTCCTTCGCCAGGTCATTCAGCACGCTCTTCAAACGCTCTTCGAACTCGCCGCGATATTTCGCGCCGGCGAGCAGCGCCGCCATGTCGAGCGACAGCACGCGCTTGCTCTTCAGGCTCTCCGGCACTTCGCCGTTGACGATGCGCTGCGCCAGGCCCTCGACGATCGCCGTCTTGCCGACACCGGGTTCGCCGATCAGCACGGGATTGTTCTTGGTCCGGCGCTGCAATACCTGGATGGTGCGGCGGATTTCGTCGTCGCGGCCAATGACGGGGTCGAGCTTGCCCTTGCGCGCACGCTCGGTGACGTCGACGGTGTACTTCTTCAGCGCTTCGCGCTGGTCTTCGGCTTCCTGGCTATCGACGGTGGAACCGCCGCGCACGGCCTCGATGGCGGCCAGCAGATCCTTGGTGGTGACACCGGATTCCTTGAGGATACGGCCGGCTTCGCCTTTTTCCTCGGCGACGGCAAGCAGGAAGATTTCCGAGGCGATGTATTCGTCGCCGCGCTTTTGCGCCAGCTTGTCGGTGACGTTGAGCAGGTTGGTCAGGCTGCGCGAGACCTGCACGTCGCCGCCATGGCCTTCGACCTTGGGCAGGCGCTCGATCGAGCGCGTCAGTTCCTGCTTGAGTTTGGGCACCTGGGCGCCGGCGCGGCCAAGCAGCGAGACGGTCGAGCCGCCTTCCTGGTTAAGCAGCGCCAGCAGCACGTGCTGGGGTTCGATGAATTGCTGGTCAGCGCCGTTGGCCAGACTTTGGGCGTCGGCCAGGGCTTGCTGGAATTTGGTGGTGAGTTTGTCCATGCGCATGAGGTGTCATGCTCCGAAAAGTAAATGCTTGACCTCCAAATAAGGCTTTTAGCCCGGTTTTCAAGCAAAAATTGCACATTTCCGCGAAACT
>DASYEQ010000072.1:0-10654 GCA_036498945.1 Burkholderiales bacterium
AGGCGATGGTGGCAGGCGCCGCGCCGCCGGCGTCGATGATCGAAGGCATGGAGCGACTCGGCTTCGAACTCACCCATGTGTATGGCCTTACCGAGGTCTACGGTCCCGCCACCGTGTGCCCCAAGCATGCGGAATGGGAAGAGCTGGACATCGGCGAGCGCGCACGCCTCAACGCACGGCAGGGCGTCCGCTATCACTTGCAGCGAGACGCGCTGGTGGTCGATCCGCAGACCATGCTGCCGGTCCCGCCGGACGGTGAGACCATGGGCGAGATCATGTTCCGCGGCAACATCACGATGAAGGGCTATCTGAAGAACCCGCAGGCCACCGCCGATGCCTTCGCTGGCGGCTGGTTCCACACCGGCGACCTGGCGGTGATGCACCCCGACGGCTACGTCAAGATCCGCGACCGCAGCAAGGACGTGATCATCTCCGGCGGCGAAAACATCTCGTCCCTTGAAGTCGAGGACGTGCTGTACCGCCTGCCGCAGATCCTCGCGTGCGCCGTGGTCGCCACGCCCGACCCGAAGTGGGGCGAGACGCCTTGCGCCTTCGTCGAGCTGCGGGAGGGAACAACACTGACGGATACCGAGGTGATCGCCCATTGCCGCGCCCATCTCGCCCACTTCAAGGTGCCGCGCAAGGTCGGATTCGGCATGCTGCCCAAGACCTCCACCGGCAAGATCCAGAAATTCGTGCTGCGCGAGCGTGCCAGGTCGGCCGCCGCCATCGAGTAAGGAGCATTAAATGAACGCCCCCACTTCCGCCGACGTCCTCAACGAACCCTACGTGCTGCGTGAAGATGCCGATGGCGTCGTCACCCTCACGCTGAATCGCGGCGACCGTATGAACCCGCTTTCCACCGCGATGATCGCGGCGATCAGCGAGGCATTCGATGCCATCGCGCAAGACAAAAACGCGCGCGTGATCGTACTGGCGGCGAAGGGGCGCGGCTTTTCCGGCGGCCATGACCTGAAAGAGATGCAGGCAAACCAGAGCGAAGCCTGGCAGCAGGGGCTGTTCGACGCCTGCGCGGCGATGATGCAAAAAATCACCCGCCTGCCGCTGCCGGTCATCGCGCGGGTGCACGGCATCGCCACCGCGGCGGGCTGCCAGCTGGTCTCGATGTGCGACCTCGCGGTGGCCGCCGACGATACGCGCTTCGCGCTCTCCGGCATCAACTTCGGCCTGTTCTGCTCGACCCCGGCGGTGGGCGTGGCGCGCAACGTCAGCCGCAAGCGCGCGATGGAAATGCTGCTCACCGGCGACATGATCGATGCGCCGACGGCGCTGCAATGGGGCCTGATCAACCGCGCCGTGCCGGCCGATCAGCTCGACGCCGAAATCCGCAGGCTCACCGATTCGATCAAGGCCAAGAGCGGCGCCGCCGTCGCGCTCGGCAAGGAGGCGTTTTACCGCCAGATCGAGACAGGTCTTGCCGGTGCCTACGAAATCGCCGGGCGCACCATGACCTGCAATGTGCTCACCGAAGACGGCGCCGAAGGCCTGGATGCCTTCGCGGCCAAGCGCAAGCCGGCCTGGAAGGGGCGCTAAAGCGTCAGGGGCGCGCCAGCGGCCCCAGGTAGCCCATCAGCACGCTGGTCATCTCCTCCTCCAGCCGGTAGCCCGGCAGGCGGTGGGCGAACAGGATGGTCCGCTGCAAGAGGCCCTCGACCACGGTCTCGGCGGTGAACGAGGCATGCTCCAGGCGCACCGGATCGGCGATCAAGTGTGCCAAAGCGCCGCGGATCTGGTCGGCGAGCGAAAACGACACCTGCTCGATGCGGCGCCATAGCGCCACCCGCGGCATGCCGGCGATCAGCAGGCGGTTCAGGTCCACATTCTGGTAATGCGCCTCGATCACCGCGCGCGCGATGGTGGTCACGACTTCCTGCAGCGGCCGTCCCGGGACCTGCGCCAGGCGCTCGCGCATCACGCTCGACATGATCTCGGCCTGGCGCTCGACCAGCGCCGCCAGCAGCGAAGCCTTGTTGGGGAAATATTCGTACAGCGAGCCCACCGAGACCCCCGCCAGTTCGGCGATTCGGTTGGTGGTGGCGTTCGGGTAACCCTCGCGCACGAAAATGCGTGCCGCCGCCTCGATGATCGCGTCCACCGTCACCTGGGAACGTTTTTGCACCGGCGCCTTGCGCGGGCGCACGGAAGGGCGTTTGGAGGAAGGACGGGTGGCCATGATGATCTGTTTGGGCGGGCACGTTATGGTTTTTGCGCCCTCATCATAGCGGGAATTGGCGGTGCCGCACTCGCGGCAGTCGACTGCATGCCGCGGGCGCCCGGTTTTTATTCTGGACCCGGGGCGCCCGCGGCCGGCTTGGGTTGTTCAGTCGATGCGCCGGACTTCGCGGTCGTTCAGGGTGACGAAGCGAAAGCCGCGCGCGAGGAGTTCCGGCAATGCCGCGGCCAGGCCCTCGGCGGTGTCCCCATTGGGCCGGTTCATGTGGGCGATGATGATGTCGCCCGGCTGCGCGCGGCGCACGCGCTCGATGATGGCGTTGCGCTTGAGCGTCGCACCGGCATCGGCGTTGAGCGAAAAGCCCGCCACCTTGTAGCCCATGGCGTTGATCGCCAGGATCGCCGCCGGGTCGTAGACGGCGGTGGCGTCGCGGTACCAGCGCGGCGCGCTGGCGCCGGTGGCGCTGATCGCGGCGGCGCCGTCGGCCACTTCGCTGTGCAGGTGCGCCAGGTCCAAGTCGCCGGCAATGCCGTAGACGCGGCGCCCCGGGCCGATCACCGCCGGCACGTGGTTGGCGCCGTGATCTTCGATCTGGAACAAGTCGGCATGCGCGCGCAGCACTGCCAGCGGCTGCGGGTTGCGCGCCAGCCATTTGCGGGTGACGAACAGGGTGGCGGGAATGCGTTCGCGGATCAGGAGATCGATCAACTGGGCGTCATACGCCCCGCCGCAGGCGTCCAGGGTCAGCGCTACCGTCTTGCCGTCTTCCGGCGTCAGTACCAGGCGCTGGTGCACCTCGACCGGCTTGATCGCATGCGCCAATTCGTGCGGCGTGGCAAGCGCCCCCAGCGGGGCGGCCTGCGCGCTGCCGGCGAGGAGCGCCGTGCCGCAGGCGGCAGCCAGGCAACGGCGGGTGATGAAAGAAAGGCGGGTTCCCATGCATCGTATAACGCACGAAAACCCCACGCGCTTGAGGCGCGTGACATTGTTTAACGAAGCCTTTGTAAGAAGCTGTAACGCCGCGCGCGGAAAAAGGCGCGGCGGGCCGCTCCCGCAGGGCTAGGCTTGCCCGGGCAGCGCGGCTTGCGGCGTGTTGCGGAAGCTGATGGCCAGGCGGTTGTAGGTGTTCATCAGGCCGATGGCGATGGTCAGGTCGGCCAGTTCTTTTTCACTGAACACCGCGCTTGCCGTCCGGAAATCCTGGTCCGGCACACCGGATTGCGCCACCCGCGTCACCGACTCGGCCCAGGCCAGGGCCGCCTGTTCGCGTTCGCTGAAAAGCGATTGGGCTTCGCGCCACACCGGCACAAGCACGATCTTCTCCAGCTTCACGCCCTTTTTGAGCAGATCGCGGGTATGCATGTCGATGCAATAGGCGCAGCCGTTGATCTGGCTGGTGCGCAGGTAGACCAGGTCGACGAGCACCTCGTCGAGCCCGGATTGCAGAATGTAGCCGTAGACGCCGCCGAGCGCCTTGACGCCGCCGGGGGAGGCTTTTTCGTAGTTCAGTCGCTGGGTCATGGCAGGCTCCTATTTGTCGCTGATGGTCAAGGCCGTGTCGCCGCTATCGACGACAAACACGGCGAGCATGCGGGCAGGCTCGGTCTGGCTGGCATTGCGGCTGACCACGTGGTGCGCCCCCGGTAGTTCATGAAAGGATTCGCCCGCACCGTAGGTGCGTGGCGCCTGTCCCTCCACCTGGCTGGTGATGTGGCCGGAAAGGACGTAAGCGTAGATGAAAGCCGAGCCGGCATGGTGATGCGGCGGCGAGGCGCCGCCCGGCGCATAGGAAACCTCCACCGCTACCAGGGACTTGCCGGGAATGTTCGGAATCGCCTGCGAAAAATTGGGCTTGACGCTGTCGCCGGCAGCAATGGCCGCTCCGGCGCACATCATCCCGGCCGCCAGCAGCGGCAGCAGGAAGCGTTTGGTCTTCATGAGAGTTCTCCTTGAATGCATGGTGTCATTCTGCCTCCGCCGGGAGGCATTAAAAAGAACCAAAAATGCACATTTCCACTGTACCATCCGCGGCCCGGGCGGCTATCGCACCAGATCCCGCAGCCGGCGGCAATCCGCGGCCAGCTTGCGCTCATTCAGGTTGGCCACGCCAAGCAGCAGGCCCTGCTGGCGCGGCGCCTTTACGTACCACGGCGAGAGCGGCGCCGGCGCCAGCCCGAAGCGCAGGGCACACAAGGCGACATCTGTGTCCGACGCGGTCTCGGGCAACCCGATGACCACCGCCATGCCGGCGGTGGCCTGCACCTTGACCAGGGCCGGTGCCACTTCCTCCAGGCAGCGCAGCAACGCTTCCCGCCGCGCGGCATAGAGGCGCTTCATGCGGCGCAGGTGGCGCAGGTAGTGCCCTTCGTGCAGGAATTCCGCCACCGCGTGTTGCGTGGCCGCCCCCGGCGCGGGCGCCAGGCTCGCCGCCACCTCGCCGAAGCGGCGCGTCAGCGCCGGTGGCACCACCAGAAAGCCCAGGCGCAGCGCCGGGCTGATGGTCTTGCTGAAGGTGCCGATGTGCAGCACCCGGCCGTCCTGGTCGAGGGAAGCCAGTGCCGGCGCCGCCCGCCCGGTCAATTGCAATTCGCTCAGGTAATCATCCTCGATGATCCAGGTGTCGTTGCGCCGCGCCCAGTCGAGCAGCGCCAGGCGCCGCGGCAGCGACATCGCCATCCCCAGCGGCGCCTGCTGCCCCGCCGTCACCACCGCCAGCGCCGCGCCGGCGGCGTTGCGCATGCCGGCGCCGATGTCCAGCCCTTCGGGGTCGACCGCAACGGCTTTCACCTTCATGCCCGCCATTTCGAGCCCGCTGCGCGTGAGCGGGAAGCCGGGGTCTTCCATCCAGGCGTCCCGGCCTTCCAGGCCCAGGCCGCGGATCGCCAGGCCAAGCGCCCCGGCGAAGCCCGCCGTCACCAGCACCTGGGCGGGGTGGCAGCGCAGGCCGCGCGCCACGCCGAGGTAAGCCGCGATCTCCTTGCGCAACTCCGCATCGCCGCGCGGGTCCGGGTAGGCCACCGGTGCCGCCGCCGCGCGGCGCCCCGCGCGCGTCATCAGGCGCGACCACAATTTGAAAGGAAAGGCGTCCTGGGCCGGCACGCCCATCTGGAACACCAGCGGTACGGCGCCGAAGTCGGGAAAGAGATCGGGAAACGGCGATGCTTCGGGCGAAAAACCGGCAGCCGCGGCGCGCGGCGGACGCTCGGCGACGCGGGTTCCCGCCGCGCCCAGGCCGACGGCGAATTGCTCGTCGATCAGGCGCTCGTAGGCCACCCGCACGGTGCCGCGCGAGACGCCGAGCTGGGCGGCCAGGTCCAGCCAGGAGGGCAGCCGCGCGCCGGAGGCAAGCTTCCCGGTCTCGATCGCATCGCGGATGGCGCTATAGATCTGCATGGAGAGCGAGGTGCTCGCGGAACGCTTGAGGCCGATGCGCAGGTTCGCCATGGATTCAATGGTGCATTCAAAATGCCCGATCTTGGCACTTTTTCATGCGCCGTGAGAAGCGTATCTTTGGCGCATCGGCAACGAAGCCACCGTCTGCCCGACACAGGAGGATCAAACCATGGCAAGCCCCGACATTTCCAGCGTCAAAGTCCCCGACAGCCGGCTGGCGCGCGAGGTGACGCAACTGATTCGCGACACCGAAAGCGAATTCCTGTTTTCCCATTCCACCCGGGTCTACCTGTGGGGCGCGCTGATCGGCATGCGCAAGGGCCTGAGCTTCGATGCGGAGCTGCTCTACGTCGCCGCCATGTTCCACGATATCGGCTTGACGCCGGCATATGGCGAAAGCCAGTTGCGCTTCGAGGTGGATGGTGCCAACGCCGCGCGCGATTTCCTGCGCAGCCACCAGATTCCCGCGGCGGATGTGGAAAAGGTCTGGGCCGCGATCGCGCTGCATACGACGCCGGGCGTTCCGGAACACATGCATGCGGAAATCGCCCTGGTGCAGGCGGGCGCGGGGATGGACGTGGCCGGGCGCGGTTTCGAGCAGTTCACGGACGACCAGCGCGAAGCGGTGATCGCCGCCTACCCGCGCGGCACCGGCTTTGCGCAGCGGATGATCGACGCGTTCTACGAAGGCATGAAGCATCGGCCCGGCAGCACGTTCGGCACCTTCAACGACGATTTCCTTGCTTACAAGGATCCAGGCTTTCAGCGGGTGAACCTGTGCAGCATCATTTTGGGTTCAAGCTGGGAGCGGTGATTTTGCGGCTGGACCTGTAGGCAGGCGCCGCGGCGCCTGCGGAGAGCAGCGCTCCCAGCGCGCGTGCCTGCGTGGGCGAAACCGCGCCCGGATTACCGCCGCTCAGAGGATGCCCGCTTCCCGATACGGTTCGTCACGCTCGACGCGCGCGTAGCCCAGGCGGATGAGGTCGATGGTCTGATATTGCCCGCGCAGCATCAATTCGGCCAGGCCGCGCCCGGCGGCGGGCGCGTGCATCATGCCGTGGCCGGAAAAGCCGCCGATCACCCAGAAGTTCTCCGCCTCGCCCTGCCAGTTGCCGATGATCGGGTTGCCATCCAGCTCGCACTGCTCGTACAGGCCCGCCCAGGTGCGATGACACTTGGCGGCTTCGAACGGTGGAAAGCGGTGGGCCACCGCCGGCCAGACCACGCGCTCGAAATAATCGTGGTCCACCTCGAAATTGAAGCCGCGTGCTTCATCGCCATCCACCAGGCCGCCGGAAAAGCCGACGCCTTCGGAGCGGAACGCCAGGCGCGCCATGTCCTTCACGTAGGGCAGGCGCTCGATCGGGTTGCCGCAGGTGAAGTAATGCTCGAAGCGGCGCAGCGGGGCAATCGGCAGGCGCATGCCGGCCAATTGCGCCACTTCGCCGGCCCAGGCGCCCGCGGCGTTGACGAAATGGCGCGCGCGGATCTCGGCGCCGGAGGCAAGCTTGGCGGCGGTGATGGCGGCGCCGCCGCGAGTGAGGCCGGTGACGCGGTCCTGGAGGATTTCGGTGCCCTGCGCCAGCACCTTGCGGCGCAAGCCCTGCAACAGGCCGTTGGGGTCGCACCAGCCGTCGCCGATGGAGTGTGCGCCGCCGGCAAGGTCGTCCACGTGCATGGAAGGAAAGCGTTCCTTCAGTTGCGCCGGCGTCAGCAGGTCCACCACGCAGCCCTGGGCGATTTGCGCGGCGTGGCTTTGCTCCAGGATGTCCATGCCCTCGGGCGGCACGATGAAGAGATAGCCGCCCTCGACCCAGTCCACCGGCGCCTCGCGGCCGTCCACCGCCATCGCCTGCGGAAAGGTCTTGATGAACTCGATGCTGAAATTCGACATGGCGATGTTCTCCGGGCAGGAGAACAGGCGCCGCGCGCCGCCGGAGGCGCGCAGGGTGGAGCAGAACTCGTAGGCGGGATCGGGCTCGATCACGCACACGTCCAGGCTGCTATCGAGGGTCTTGAGGAAATAGGCCGTGGACAAGCCCATGATGCCACCGCCGATGATGGCGGCGTCGTAGGTTTTTTGCGGCATGGCGCGTGCTGAAGGGGCGATGGCGGCATTGTAGCCAGCGCAGGCGCCGGCTACACGGGGAGCGCGATCTTGGGTATGCTTGGGACAAGGGATTGCAGCTTGCCCACCGTCGCGCAGGGCAGGTCGGGGCCCTCCGGCTCTCACCGCATCGGCGCCTCCGGCCTTTGCCGCCGGCCCGGCAATAACACGAATGTGGTCGCGCCGGGAATTTTTGCCGAAAAACACCGTCTTTTAATAAGCCTGGCAGTGCAACGCCTGTCAGAAACACCGTGGTTTACCGTGGTCGGCCGGCAGGCGGCGCGCGGAGTATGTGTTTTTTATCAGGTTTTATAAGGTTTTGGCCTGCTGGCAGCGCCCAAGCCGATGACTGGCGGATAAGGGGAATCCGAGTCTTCCGCCAGCCCCCTTCTTTTATAATTCAAGGGCTGAATTCCATGCCCAACCCACCATTCAAGCTATGAAAATCCTGGTTCCCGTCAAGCGCGTTGTCGATTACAACGTGAAAGTGCGCGTCAAGGCCGATCAAACCGGCGTCGAGACCGCCAACGTCAAGATGTCGATGAATCCCTTCGACGAAATCGCGGTGGAAGAAGCCGTGCGCCTGAAGGAAGCCGGCACCGCGACCGAAGTCATCGCCGTCACCTGCGGCCTGGCCGCGTGCCAGGAAACCCTGCGCACCGCGATGGCCATCGGCGCCGATCGCGGCATCCTGGTCGAGACGGACGTCGAGTTGCAGCCCCTGGCCGTGGCCAAGCTGCTGGCGGCGATCGTGAAAATGGAAAACCCCGATCTCGTGATCCTCGGCAAGCAGGCGATCGACGACGATTCGAACCAGACCGGCCAGATGCTGGCGGCGCTCCTGGGCCGTCCGCAGGCTACCTTTGCTTCCAAGGTGGTCATCGAAGGCGAGGGAACGAACAAGCAGGCACAAGTCACGCGCGAAGTCGACGGCGGCCTTGAGACCATCAAGATCCAGTTGCCGGCGATCGTCACCACTGACCTGCGCTTGAACGAGCCGCGCTACGTCACCCTGCCCAACATCATGAAGGCGAAGAAAAAGCCGCTGGAGAACGTGAAGCCGGCCGATCTCGGGGTCGATCCGGCGCCGCGCCTGAAGACCTTGAAGGTCGTGGAGCCGCCCAAGCGCAGTGCTGGTGTCAAGGTGCCGGATGTGGCGACCCTGGTTGCCAAGCTGAAGAACGAAGCCAAAGTTATTTAAAGATTTTGGGCTGGATTCGGGGGTTGTTAAGGGGGCGTAGCCCACTTAATCGTGACCCTTGACCGCTCACACAGGAAAGATAGACCATGACCGCTCTCGTCATCGCTGAACACGACAACGCTACCCTCAAGGTCGCGACGAACAACGCCGTCACCGCGGCCCTCAAGTGCGGCGGCGAAGTACACGTGCTGGTGGCCGGCCACAACTGCAAGGCCGCGGCCGATGCCGCCGCGCAAGTCGCCGGCGTCACCAAGGTGCTGCTGGCCGATGCAGCGCCCCTGGCCGAAGGCCTGGCGGAAAACGTCGCCGCGCAAATCGTCGCGCTTGCCGGCGCCTATAGCCACATCCTTGCGCCCGCCACTGCCGCCGGCAAGAACTACCTGCCGCGCGTCGCCGCCATGCTCGACGTGCAGCAGATTTCCGACATCATCTCGGTCGAATCGCCCGATACTTTCGTGCGCCCGATCTACGCCGGCAATGCGCTTGCCACCGTGCAATCGAGCGATGCGAAGAAGGTGATCACCGTGCGCACCACCGGCTTCGATGCCGCGGCTGCCACCGGCGGCTCCGCCAGTGTCGAAACCGTGACCGCGACGCCGGATGCCGGCATCTCCTCCTTCGTCGGGCGCGAGGTCGCCAAGTCCGAGCGCCCGGAGCTTACCGCCGCGCGCATCATCGTCTCCGGCGGCCGCGGCATGGGCTCAGGCGAGAACTTCAAGATCCTCGAACCCCTGGCCGACAAGCTGGGCGCCGGCATGGGAGCCTCGCGCGCCGCGGTGGACGCCGGCTTCGTGCCGAATGACTGGCAGGTCGGCCAGACCGGCAAGATCGTGGCGCCGCAGCTCTACATCGCGGTCGGTATCTCCGGCGCGATCCAGCACCTGGCGGGCATGAAGGATTCGAAGACGATCGTTGCCATCAACAAGGACCCGGAGGCGCCGATTTTCAGCGTCGCCGATTACGGCATCGTTGGTGATTTGTTCACCATCGTGCCCGAGCTGGTCAAAGAACTCGGCTAAGCACGAAGATGTAAAGCAAGGCGCCGCCACCGGAACCGGGGCGGCGCTTTTTCATCGTGCAGCGATGAAAAACAGGAGAAGACAATGAGCTACGCCGCACCCGTCAAAGACATCAAGTTCGTGATGCAGGAACTGGCCGGGCTTGAGACCATCAACCAGTTGCCCGGCTGCGAAGATGCGACGCTGGAGACGGTGGAAGCCATTCTCGACGAGGACGCGCGCTTCTGCGGCGAGGTGATCGCGCCGCTCAACCATACCGGCGACGTCGAGCACAGCGTGCGCCAGCCGGATGGTTCGGTGAAGACGCCCAAGGGTTTCAAGGAGGCGTTCAAGCAATTCGGCGCCGGCGGCTGGCAGGGCTTGCACTTCCCGGCGGATTACGGCGGGCAGGGCCTGCCCAAGCTGGTGGCGACCGCCGGCATCGAGATGATCAACAGCGCCAACCTGTCGTTCGCGCTGTGCCCGCTGCTCACCGACGGCGCGGTCGAGGCAATTCTTCTCGTCGGCACCGACAAGCAGCGCGACGCCTATTTGCCGAAGATGATTTCCGGCGAGTGGACCGGCACCATGAACCTGACCGAGCCGCAGGCGGGCAGCGACCTGGCGCTGGTGAAAAGCCGCGCCGTGCCGCAGGGCGACGGCAGCTTCCGGGTGTTCGGCCAGAAGATCTTCATCACCTACGGCGAGCACGACATGGCGGATAACATCATCCACCTGGTGCTGGCGCGCACGCCTTCCGC
>DASYEQ010000073.1:0-3489 GCA_036498945.1 Burkholderiales bacterium
TCTTCCTGCAGGTCGAGCAGGTCTTCGCGCAGTTGCAGCTTGATGTTGCCGATCAGGCCGCTGAGCTTGGCGGGGTTGACGTGCGCGCCGGGCTGCAGGCCGGTGTCGTAGCAAAAGCCGGTGGCGACGCGGTTGATCTCCTGCTTCAGATGCCCGAGTTGCTCGGTGAGCACCTGGTTGTAATGGCGCAGCTTTTCCTCGCCGGCGCCGGCGATGGCGGCGGCGTCGGCCTGCTCGATTTCGACTTGCAGCTGGAACAGGGTGAGCAGGTCGCCGGCGCCATAGGCCTGGTTGACCTTTTGCATCAGGGCGGTCTTGGCTTCGCGCTGCGCCGGGTCGGCTTCGCGGTCCGGGTGCAGGGCGCTGGCGAGCTTGCGAAAGATTTCGCGCACCGATTGCACGGACTGTTGCGCCTGGGCTTCGCGCTTTTTTTGCGCATGGCCGCGGCGGCGGCTTGCGGACTGGCGTTCGCGCTCGGCCGCCTGTTGCTCGCGCGCTGCTTCGCGCATCGCTTCCTGCGCCTGCCAGGCCTGCTCATCTTCGGCTGCGGCGTCGGGCTGGGCCGGCGCGGCGTCGGCCGGGTCCGCGCCGGCCGGTGCCTGCGCTGTCTCCGGGGCTTGCGGCGATGGCGGCTCTTCTTCGGTGTCGAATTCGGCGCCGCTGTAGCGCGCGAACAGGGCGCGCAATTCGGCGTCATCGCGCTTGGCGGCCAGCAGGTCGCCGGCGGTGGCGACGATCAGCTCGTTCAGCAGGGCGGTCTCGGCGCGGCTTAAGCCGGGCGCATCGGTCAGGCCGTCCAGCGCCAGCACCCACTGGCGGCGCGCTGCGTCCAGCTCGTCATGCAGTGGTTCCACTTGCGCCGCATAGGTCTGCCAGTAGGCCGGCAGATTGTCCTGCCAGGTTTGCAGATCGCCGCGTGCGCGCTCGATCTGCTGCACCAGGGTGTTGAAGCGCTTTTGCTGCGGCGTGGCGGCGCGGGCGGTGTCGGAGGCAATGAGTTGCAGCGGCTGGAGCGAAGACATGGGGGGCGGCGAGGATGGCGCGAGGCCGCAGTGTAGCCGGGGATGGAGGGGCGGGGCGCTGGAGGGGGGCGCGCCCCGATCCACAGCCATTCGGTTAACGGAGAAATGCATCGGGCCGCGCGCCTTCGATGCCGCGACGGCCCGCCGCGCCTGCCGGCCTAGCCGCGCACCGCCGCCTCTATCTTGGCGACGTCGATCTTGCCCATGTCCATCATCGCCGCGAAGGCGCGCTTGGCGACGTCGCCACCCTTGGCCAGTGCATCGGTGAGCGCGCGCGGCGTGATCTGCCACGACAGGCCCCACTTGTCTTTGCACCAGCCGCACTGGCTCTCCTTGCCGCCGTTGCCGACGATGGCGTTCCAGTAGCGGTCGGTCTCGGCCTGGTCGTCGGTGGCGATCTGGAACGAGAACGCCTCGCTGTGCTTGAATACGTCGCCGCCGTTCAGGCCCAGGCAGGGCACGCCGCACACCGTGAATTCCACCGTCAACACCTGGCCCGCCTTGCCGCCCGGGTAATCGGAGGGCGCGCGATGCACGGCGGTTACCTTGCTGTCGGGAAAGGTCTTGGCGTAGAAGTTCGCGGCTTCTTCGGCTTCACTGGCGTACCAGATGCAGATGGTGTTCTTGGGCATGGTGAGTCTCCTGGGTTTGTCGCCGGCGGCAGGGATTTGCGCCCATGGACTGGCGTTTGGGGTCGGTTTTTTTCAGATTCACCGGCGGGGGATAAGTTCGCGGCCGGTCCCTTTTATTCTATAGGGAGATTCCGGCGCGAATTGGAGGCCCATTATTCACTTCGGTGATACCCGGCGTATCGCCAGGCGATACGCGCGGGGAAGGATTTGGCTTGCGGCGGCGCGGCCCGTAGCCTGCGCCGCTATGAACATGCCGGAAATAAAAACCGCCGCCTCGATGCAGCCCGGCATGCCTGGCGCCGGAGACGAGGCGTGCGCGCCCATGCCGCTCGTCCGCTACCTCCCTTTGTCACTCACGCTGCTGCGCGCGCTGCTGGGCCCGGCCCTGCTGTTGCTTGCGACCTGGTATCCCGACAAGGCGTTGTTCGGCGCCTGCCTGGTGGCGGCTTTTCTCTCGGATGTTTTCGATGGCATCATCGCGCGCCGCTTGCGCATTGCGACCGCCACCTTGCGGCGCCTGGACAGCATTGCCGACAGCCTCTTCTACGTCTGCGCGGGCATCGCGGCGTGGCGGCTCTACCCGAATGCCGTCAGCGAGCGCTCCACCGCACTGATCGTGCTGGCGGCGCTGGAGCTGGTGCGATACGCCTATGACTACGCCAAATTCAGGCGCGAAGCCGCGTATCACATGTGGTCGTCAAAAGCCTGGAGCATCTTCCTCTTCGCCGGCTTCCTCGGCCTGTTCTGCTTCGGCCACCAGGGCATCTGGCTGAGCCTGGCGGTTTACGCGGGCATCGTCGCGGACCTGGAGGGTTTGGCAATCTCGGTGGTGCTCTCCGAACTGAAGGGGGATGTGCCTTCGCTATTGCACGCGTGCCGGTTGCGTGCGGCGGGAGGGGCTTGAGGCTGATCGGGCATGACCACTCGCCCGATCACCTGCCCATCATATCCGCTAAGCTTCGCGCGTTGCATCGCAATCCCGGCTATTTCATCCACCAGACAGACTGACAAGAATAAATGCGCGCCCTGACCTGCCTTCTTTTGTTGTTCTTCTGCGCCGCCGCCGGCGCGCAAACGCCGCCGGCCGGCGCCGGCAACACGCCCCTCACGCCGGAGCAGCGGCGTGCGGACGTTTATTTCGGGCGCGGCACCGCGTGGGCCGAGAAGGGGATGATCGATAACGCGATCGCCGACTACACCAGCGCCATCGGCCTGGACCCGAGTCTCTCGATGGCCTACAACAATCGCGGCCTGCTGCAAATGATCAAGGGCAACACCGAACTCGCGCTGGCCGATTACGGCGAGGCCATCCGCCTGGACCCACGGGTGCCGGCCTACTACTACAACCGCGGCGGCGCCTGGCTGCTCAAGGGCGAGGACGAGCACGAGCTGGCGGACGACAACGAGGCCATCCGCCTGCTGCCGACCTACGCCGACGCCTACAACGACCGCGCCAACGTCTGGCGCCGCCGCCGCGATTACGCGCGCGCCCTGGCCGACTACGACCGCGCGCTGGCCATCAACGGCAAGTCCTCGCTGTACTACCGCAACCGCGGCCTGACGCATTTCTTCCAGGGCAGCTTCCCCGCAGCACGCGCCGACTACGCCACCGCCATCGCGCTGGAGCAGGACGCCTACGCCGCCATCTGGCACTACCTCGCCAGCCTGCGCGCGGGCGACGCCGACAACTTCACCCTGGCGCGCAACACCGCCTGGCTCAAGGTGTGGCCGGCGCCGGTGGTGCGGTTCTACCTCGGGCAACTCTCCGCGCCGCAACTCCTCGCGGCGGCAACAGCCGAACGCGACCCGGTCAAGCGGAACCAGCAGCAATGCGA
>DASYEQ010000074.1:0-43044 GCA_036498945.1 Burkholderiales bacterium
TTTCTTGCGCCCGGCGAGCTGGACCACCAGCACGTCATCGAGATCCAGGTGGCCTCGATAGGCCTCGTTGCCTTTTTGCGAAAAAAAGCCGACGGCGTTGGACATGACGCAGTCGTGCGGCGCATCCAGCGCGGCGCAAAAAGCGTTGATGTCGGGTTGCAGGATGTCGATACCCTCAAGCACCAGCGAGGCGCCGTGGTTCAGGTAGTCCTCGAGAATGCCCTTATTGAGAAAGGAAACTTCGGCCGCCTGGATCACCTTGTGCCCTATCGCCGGTGTCAGGTCCACCCTCTTGCCTTGGAACATCAGGGCGAGATAACTGGGCATCAGCGCCGGGTTGTTCAGGTGCTGCTTCAGGTGCTCGATGGTGAAGAACGACGGGTCGTCGATCACCTTCTCGCCGCGCACGAAATGCTGCTCGGGCGGCAGCTTCAGCGCGATCTTGTAGTAGAAATCGCGCAGCTGGCGCAGTTGGGGGGAGAGCTCGCTCATTGGCGCAATTCCGGGACTGGGGAAGGGCTGCGGCAACGACGGCGGTGCAGCGAATCCGGCCGTCGGCGCGGGCCTTGCAGTTTATCCGAAACGAAAGGGAATTTTCGCCCACAGGCCAGGAACCGGCCGTGTGCGAGTCAACGTCCGCGTGCGGCGATGTGCCTGCCGATACGGTCCGCGTTGGCCATGATTGTCAAGGTCAGGTGCTTGGACGGCAGGCGCGGCAGCGCGGCGCCGTCGACGGCAAATACGCCGGGCATCGCGCCGAACTCGCCGGCTGCATCGGTGGCGAGCGGCCCGGTCCCGCCCATCGGGCAGCTACCTGCGTAATGATTGTCCAGCCCGATCGGCGCGCGCTCGGTGCCAGGCAGAGGGACGGCGCCGAGCTTGCGCAGTTCGGCGCGCAGGCAGCGCAAGGCAGTTTCGCAAACGGCATCGAAGTCCTCGCGCACGCCGCCGTCGATATGCAGCGTGCCGCGTTCCAGGTGCATGGTACTGGCCGAATAGCCGCCGGGAAAGTACATCGTGGCCACCAGGACGGAGCCAGCCAGCCAGGCGCTCACCCGCGCCGCCGCGGCCAGGCTTAAGGGCAACTTGGCGCTGATGAAGTCCAGCGGCAGGCCATCCAGGCTGTACAGGGCGCCGGCGGCGTAGCCGCCATCGCCCAGGGTCAGGCGCAAGCCCAGTTGCGCCAGCGTATGCCCTGCTGCCGGCACGGGCAACAGGGCGGCACCGGGGAGCCAGAGCGGCATGGCAATCAAGGGATTGCTGAGCAGCGGCAGCGCCTGACCGCGCATATCCAGGCTTTGCATGGCGATGCACGCGGTGCCGAGCGCACCGGCGGCGAGCAATATGCGGCGCGCGCGTAGGCGCCTGCCCGTGGTCACCGCGTCCCATGCCTCGCCGGCGCGCTCCAGGCACGTCACGTAGAAGTCGTCCGCCAAGGTGAAGCCCGGATGGCGGCGAAGACGCGCGAGATCGTGTGTGCTGGCGTAGATCGACCCGCCCGCGCAAGGCCACAGGCAGCCTTTGCACAGCACGCAGGCGCGCCGCTCCTCCCACGCCTGCGTCAACAGCGCGTTGCGCGCCCGGCCCAGCGTGAGAGCGCCCGCGGGCTGCGCGCGCGCGAGCAACCTGGCAGCGGCGGGATGCAGGGGCGGCGGTGCCTGCAACGGCGTGGCGGCGCCGTGAAAAGCGCCCAGGGCATCATCCGCGCTGCCGCTGATCCCGATACGCCTCGCCACCGCGTCGTAGGAAGCGCGCAGGTCGGCCGCGCCGAAAGGATAGCCGCACAGGTCCTGGTCATCGAACTCGGCCGCGTATGCGCCCCAGACCGTCGATAGACCGCCGCGCGCCACCGCGCCCGAGGCGCGGAAACCGCGCGCGGCCAAGCCCACCCGTTCGGCGTGCGCGCGCGTCATCGCGCGGCTGCGGTACAGGCGCTGCTTGGGCGAGCGATCGTCCTGCGGCAAGAGCGCGGAATAGTCGGGCCCGAAGCTGGCGCGCATACGGTCTTGCGGGGCCGGCGCTTCGTCGCGCGCGCCATCGACCATCGCCACCTTCAGGCCCGCTTCCAGCAAGGGAAACGCGGCGGCCACGCCGGCGGGACCACTGCCGACGATCAGCACGTCGTGGACGGTGTCGTTCATCGGCGCAAAACCCCTGCAAGCAGCCGCGCGGGTAGTGCGACGCCGTCCCACGCGCATTGCCAGGCCAGTTGGGCCAGACCCGGGCGCGGCAACGGTGCGGCAACGGCCTGCAAGGCCAGCGCCATTTCCAGGCGCCGCGCCAGGGCGTTCGACGGACGCCGCGGCAAGGGGTCGGCCCAGCGCAGCAACGCGGGGAAGCGCAGCAACAGCGCCGGGAGATGCAGGGGTTCACCGCCGTCGTTTCGCTCGAACGCGCGCGCGAGAATCCGCACCTGGGCCGGCGGACGCATGCCAAGGTAACGCAGCAGGGCGCGCGCCTCGGCGATCAGCCGGCGCCGCCCGGCGTGCGGGGCGCGCAGCAGGCCGTCGCGCAATTCCATCAAATGCATGTCCAGGGCGGCAAGATCGTCCGCGCTGGGCATCGGCCGCGCCGCGACCAGGCCATAGACGCGCTCGCGACTGACGCCCGGCAAGAACGGCAGCTTTTGCGTCAGGTCGCACAAGGCCAGCGCAGCGCCGACCGGGATCGGCAGCAGGAACAGCCGCCTGCCAACCGCGGTACGCCGCAGCAGGCGCAGATAGTCGTCGAAGCGCACGGCATGCGGCTGCGCCAACACGTAGCGTTCACGATCCGGCCGCGCAAGCGTGGCGAGCTTGCGCACCCCGTGCGCCACTTCGCGCACGTGAATAGGCTGCAACTGGGTAGCGCCGCCGACCAGGGGCAGCACAGGAAACACGCGCACCAGCATCGACAGCAGGCCGAACAAGCCCTTCGGCTGGCCGCCGTAGACCAGGCCGACACGGGCGACCAGCACGCGCCCCGGATGCCGCGCCAGCAGGGCCGCCTCGGTGTCGCGCTTGACCCGGCCGTAGGTATTGAGCGCTTCCTCGTGCGCCGAGGTAGTCGAGACGAACACCATGCGCGGACATCCAGCCGCCGCGGCCTGCGCGGCGAGCGCGACGCTACCGCTGAAATTGGGATTGTTTTCGCCGGGGCCGGCCGCATCCGCCGCCCAGGCGTGGGCGAGATGGATCAGGGCATCGGCGCCTTGCAGCACACCCTCCGGCAGGGCCTCGCCCAGGCGCCAGGGATGGACACGCAGGCTGGGCGAGGGTGTAAGCGGAGGCCCGCCGCCAAGCACCACGATCTCATCCCCGACCTCAAGCGCGGCCCGGCACAGCGCTGCGCCGATGTAGCCGCTGGCCCCGGTGATGACCAGGCGCGCCATGCCGCCTACTGCGCGAAGGCGACGCGGGCGCCGCTCCAGTCGATGCGAAAGGCCATCTCCTGGTAACCGGTCAGTGCCTCGCGCACCGCGGCCTGCTTCTCGCGCGGGCAGAACAGCACCAGGAAGCCGCCGCCGCCCGCGCCTGCGAGCTTGCCGCCCAGCGCCCCGGCGGCGATCGCCTTCTCGTACATGGTGTCGATCAGCGAGGTGCTGATCCGGGCGGACAGCGACTGCTTCATCAGCCAGCCGCGGTGCAGGCCTTCGGCGAACCCGATCAAGTCGCTTTTCACCAGCCGGTCGCGCAGTTCGTAGGCGAGCTCGACCATCTGCTGCAGGGTCCCAAACTTCTTTTGGTCAGAGGCGACGTTTTGGTTCTGGTCGGACAGCACGGCGCGCGCGGAGCGCTGGTCACCGGTGTAGAACAGCATCAGGTGCGATTCAAGCTCGGCAATCAGCGCGGTCGGCAGGTTGAGCGGGTGCACGGTGACGCTGTCGTTGGAGTTGAACTCGATAAAATTGAGCCCGCCGTAGGCGGAGGCATACTGGTCCTGCTTGCCGATCGGCTCGCCGAGGCGATCGATCTCGATGTGCGAGCTTTCCCGGGCCAGGGCCTCCTTGGTGACGAAGCGGCTCTGGTAGGCGTACAGGCCGTGCAGCAGGGCGACGGTAAAGGCGCTGGAGGAGCCCAGGCCGGTACCGCTGGGGATGTCGGCGATCGAGGCGATTTCCACGCCGCCCTGCACTCCGGTCAGGTCCAGGCTTTCGCGCAGGATGGGATGCTGGATATCCTCGCGCCTGTCCACCAGTTCGGTGCGCGAGTACTTGAGGTGGATACGGTCGCTGTTGAAATACGGGTGGATCATGATGAAGCTGTAGCGCGTAATCGCACAGGACAGCACGGCGCCGGCGGACCGGCGATAGAACGAGGCAATGTCTGAACCGCCTCCCGCAAAGGAAACACGGAACGGGGCGCAGGAAACGATCATGGAACAAGCTCCGGGGGTTCGAATACGATGTCGACGGCACCGCGTTGCGCCTCGATGGTAGCGGCTTCGCGGCCGCCACGCTCCTCAAGGGTCGCCGCCAGTTCGACTTCGCCCAACCCCTTCCAGCACAACAAGGCGCGCTGGCGCGCGACCAGGTCTGCGGCGCCGCGATGCACCAGCACGGCGAGGTCGAGATGCGCGCGGCCGGGGTCGCTGCACGCGAGCACGCCGTCGATCAGCACCAAGGCGCCCGGGGGCGCGGCGTAGGGCATTGGGGGTGCGGGACCGCGGGTCACGGGGTCGTAGCCGGGCGCGGTGACGGTTTCGCCGGCACGCAGGCCACGATAGAGTTCGACATAGCAGGCGGCGCGCGCGCGCAAGTAGACGTCCTGGTCGCCGCGCTCGGCAAGGGTCATCAGCCAGTCGTCGAGGTGCACGCGCAGCACCGGGCGGCCATGTTCACGCCAGATGCGTTCGAGCGCGTGAGCAAGATTGCTTTTGCCGGCCTGCGAATGACCGCACAGGCCCACAAGGACGCGCGAGCCACCGGCGCACAGGCTTTCGATACGTTCGACCAGCGGGGCGGCGAGCGCGGCATAGTTCAGGCAGAAAGTGGTGGCGGCGGCGATATCGGTGAACATCAGGTCGGGCCGCAGGCCGGGGCGCAGTTCGCGCACACCGTAGCCGGTGCGCGCGCCGTAGGCGTAGACGCCGGCTGCACGCGCCGCGGCGATGTCGCGCCAGGTGTCGCCGATCATCGCTGAGCGCGCGCAATCGACGGGCAACTCCCGCATCGCGCGCAGCAGCATGCCAGCATGCGGCTTGCGGCAATCGCAGTCGGTCTTGAGGGCCGCGACTTCGCCGGCAAAGCCGCGCTCCGGGTGATGGGGGCAGAAATACAGCCGGTCGAGAAAGCCGCCCTCCCCGGCCAGGCCGGTCTCGAGGCGGCCGAAGATCCGTTCAAGCTGCGCGCGCGTGACCTGGCCCTTGGCGAGTTGCGGGCGGTTGGTCGCCGCCACCGAGAGCACGCCCGCGTGGTTGGCCGCGCGCAGCGCGGCGCCGGCGCCGGGCACCAGGCGGACTTCGTCGGGCGCGAGGATACCCATGCCGGGCACCTCCTCGTTGAGCACGCCGTCGACGTCGAAAAAAATCGCCGGGCGCGGCTTGCCCGGCCCCAGGCGATCGAAGCGACCCGAGACCAGGTCGCGCTCGGCGGCGGCGCGGCCTTCGGGCGTGCCAATGTCGCACATGTATCCGGTGCTGCGATGCGCCTGCAGGACGCCGCCTCGCGCGTGCAGCGCGGGAAAATAGTCCTGGAAGAAATCCAGTTTTTCGCCGCGCGGAAAACCATCCATGTCGCGCCGCGCCAGCATGTAGATACCGCTGGGCACCAGATTGCGATAGTCCCCCGGCGCACGGCCCTTGCGCGGCAGGAGCGCAGTGATGCGGCCGGCGTCGTCGACTTCCACCAGGTCGGAGGTGACGGGATGATCGTTCGGGCGGCAGACGATGGTGGCGGCCGCGCCCGACGCGCGGTGATCGGCGGCGAGGCGGGCGAAGTCGAGGTTGAACAGCAGGTCACCGAAGATCACCAGCAAGTCTTCGGCGCCGAGGCTCTCGCGCGCGTCGATCACCGCGCCGGCGGTGCCCAGCACCGCGGCCTCGGTGCGCACCGAGACTTCCAGCCCGGCCGGCGGATGCTCGCGCAGGTAGGATTCGATCACCCCACCCAAGTAGCCGGCCAGGATCACCAGGCGCGTGACGCCATGCGCGGCGAGCACGCGCATCTGATGCTCAAGGATGGGGGCTCCGCCGACCGGCAGCAGGGCCTTCGGCAGGTCGTCGCCGGTCATCGCCCGGGCGCGTGTTCCCAGGCCGCCGGCGACGATCACCGCAAGCACGTCAGAACCCGGTCTCGTGGATGCGCCGCACGGCGTGGGCGACAGCCTGGGTGGAGTCGCGCTGCGGGCGCCAGCCCAGCGCGCGGATCTTCGAGGTGTCGTAGCTGAAATGCGGCACGTCGCCGGGCCAGCCGCGGTCGCCGCCGGTGTATTCGATGCGCGCCTGCGGATTGGCCGAGGCGGCGGCGACAATCTCGGCGATCTCGCGCACCGAGGTCGAACCTTCGCCGGCGACGTGGTAGACCTCGAGGGCCGCCTCGCGCTTCTCGAAGGTCAGCAGCATGGCGGTAATCAGGTCACCGACGTAGACATAGGGCTTGGACTGGCGGCCGTCGCCCAGAACCTCGAGGCGCGCCGGTGTCTTTTCCAGCTTGGCAATGAAGTCGTAGATCGCGCCGTGAGTGGCGCGTTCGCCGACCACGTTGGGAAAGCGCAGGATAGTGGACTTGAGTCCCAGGGTGTGCGAGTAGACCGACACGTAGGCTTCGGCGGCCAGCTTGCTGGCGCCGTAGAAAGAGATCGGCTGCAGCGGGCCGGCCGTCTCGTTCAGGCTGACCTCATTTTCGCCGAACACGGCAGAGGTGCTGGCGAACAGCAGGCGTCCAACCTGGTGGGCACGCATCGCCTCCAGTATCTCGACGGTGGTCTGAAAATTCAGGCGCTGGTCCAGCCCGGTATCGGCCGTGCCGGCGCGGATGTCGGAGTTGGCGGCAAGATGAAACACCGCGTCGAAGCCGGCCTGCGCGAACAGCGCAGCGAGGGATTCGCGCTCCAGCAGGTCGAGCCTGACGAAATGGAATTTGGGGTTACCCGCCAGGTGCGCGATGTTGCGCTCGCGGCCCAGCCACAGGTTATCCAGCGCCCAGACCTCCCAGCCGCGCGCGAGCAGGGCGTCACACAGGTGGCTGCCGATAAATCCGGCACCGCCGGTCACAAGAATTTTCATTGTTGCATTTCACGGCAAAACAGCGCGAATGTTAGCATGTTGGGTTATCTCCCAGAGCCCCCTTCGACGGGGCATCTTCCGCCCATGAATGCGCCGCACACCGCCCCTCTCACCGACCCGCAGGTCAAGTTGCTGATTCCCGCCGACGACGTGGAGAGCCCGGAGCTGACCATTCTGGTGCCGGCGATGAACGAGCAGCTCACCATCGGCCGCTTTCTCGAATGGTGCCACGAAGGCATACGCATGGCCGGCTGCAGGGCGGAAATCCTGATCGTCGACAGTTCCAGCGACCAGACCCCGCAGATTGCGCAGGCAGCCGGGGCGCGCGTTCTTTGCACGCCCAAGCGCGGCCTGGGCCGCGCCTACATCGACGCGATGCCCTACGTGCGCGGCCAATACATCGTGATGGGCGACGCGGACTGCACCTACGACTTCCGCCAGGTCGGCCTGTTCCTCGAGCAGATGCGCGCCGGGCACGGGTTCGTGATGGGCTCGCGCTTCAAGGGCACCATCGAGGACGGCGCGATGCCCGCGCTGCATCGCTATTTCGGGACGCCGCTGACCACCTTCATCCTCAATTTCATGTTCGGCAGCCATTTCTCGGACATCCACTGCGGCATGCGCGGCATCTCGCGCGATGCGCTGATGCGCATGCAGCTGCAATCGCAGTCCTGGGAATACGCTTCCGAGATGGTGCTGAAATCCGTGCACATGAACCTCGGCATCGCTGAAGTGCCGATCAATTTCTTCAAGGACCAGGAAGGCCGCCTGAGTCACATGAAACGCGGCGGCTGGCTGGAACCCTGGCGCGCGGGCTGGCAGAACCTGCGGGCGATGTTCGTCTACGGCGCGGATTTCTTCCTCGCCAAGCCGGGGCTGCTGGCACTCGTGCTGGGCCTGCTGCTGATCGTGCCCCTGGTGTTCGGCCCGATGCGGGTGGGCGCGCTGGAACTGTCGCTGAACTGGATGCTGCTGGGCACGACGCTGGCCACCGTGGGCCTGGGCTTTTGCTACGCGGGCGCGCTGGCGCGTCTCTTGTTCGACTACGACGCGGCGCAGCGGCGCAAGCTGGAATACTGGTTTCCGTACGACCGCACCATGGTCATCGTCGGGCTGATGCTGCTGGCCGCCATCTGCCTCGCGCTGCCGCTGGCGGTGTCCTACGTGCGCGCCGACTACGTACTGCCATCGACCGCGATCGCGGTCGTCTATCCCGCGGTGGCCGGCTTATGGCTGACGATCGCGGCGGCGCAAACCTTCACTTTCCTGCTGCTTTCCAAGGCAGTGCCCTTGATGATCCAGCCCAACGTCCGCCCGATGCGAGCCTTGCCGTGAATCTCCTGAACAGCTATATCCAGACCCTCGCCGCCCGCGTGCGCGAAACCCGGGTCACCGACGGCGACGGCGCGGAGGTCGACAGCGATGCGGCCGTCACCCGGGCCGGCGCAATGGCGCGTGCCGCCCACGCAGCGGGCAACAAGCTGATGTTCATCGGCAACGGCGGCAGTGCCGGCATCTGCAGCCACATGGCGACCGACTACTCAAAAAACGGCGGCATGCGCTCGCTGGCTTTCAACGACGGCGCCTTCCTGACCTGCCTGGGTAACGACTTCGGCTACGAACACGTGTTCGCCAAGCAGATCGAGTTCCACGGCCGCGAAAGCGACCTGCTGATCGCCATCAGCAGCTCCGGCCAATCGCCCAACATCCTGAACGCGGTGGCGGCGGCGCGGCGCCAGAAAGCCGCGGTGATCACCCTGTCCGGCTTCAGCGCCGACAATCCGCTGCGCAAGCTGGGTGACCTGAACTTCTACCTCGCCGACAGCAACTACGGTTTTGTCGAGGTCGGCCACCTGACGCTGCTGCACGCGGTACTCGATATCGCCATGGGCTGGAAGCCCGGCACGGACGCCTGAACGGCGCATGGGCGTCGTCCTGAACCTGATCTGCCTGGCGGTTTGCTTTTGCGGCGGCGTGGTCCTGCACCGCTGGCTGGCGCGCCGCTGGTTTGGCGCACTTGAAGACTTGAGCGAGCAGGAGATCCTGGCCCACGGCCTGCTTGTGTCGGTGCTCCTGAACGGCGCCGCGGGTACCTGGCTGGCGCTGTTCCATCTGTTTCATCCGTTGGCTTTCGCCGTCTTTTTCGCGGCCTGCCTGTTGCTGCTGCACGAGGATACGCGCCGATCGCTGGCGGCGGCGCGCCTGGCGCTATTCCCGCCGCGCGGCGCGATCGCCTTTAGTTTCTTGCGCCCGCTCGCGCTGCTATGCTGGCTACTGCTCGCGGCACAGCTCGTCGGTGACAGCTTCCTGCCGACCGCCAACATCGACGCCTGGGCATTTCAATTGCCGCTGGCGACAAGCATCGTCGAGCATCACGGCTTCGTCTATCCGCAGATCGGGCATCCGTTCTATTCGAACCAGCCCTTGTTCATGAACGTGCTGTTCGCGGAAGCCTATTCCCTCTGGGCGCACTTCGCCGCCGCGAGTCTCGCCAGCGTCATGGTCTACTTACTCATGTTCGTTTCGCTGGCGGCGATGTGGGGGAGAAGCGCGCTCGCGCTGCTCCTGCTGCTGCACACGATCGGCGCCAATCCGTTTTTCACCAGCCAGGTGGCGACGGTACTGACGGACATGCCGCGCTCCTGCGTGACGGTGCTGGGCCTGTGTTCGATGGCCCACTATTTCGGCAGGCGCATCCCCTACTACGCCGGCTTGGCGGCAATATGTATCGGCGCGGCCGTCGCCACCAAGTTCACCGAACTGGTCAGCCTGGGCCTGTGCGGACTGATGCTGACGCCTTCGCTGCTCCAGGCCCGGGGGCGGGCGCTGGCACTGAAGTGCGCCGTCGTCGTCGCTGCCATTGCTGGCTATTGGTACGTGAAGAACCTGATCCTGCTGGGCAACCCGCTCTACCCCTTTCTTTTCGGCCACCCGGGATTGAGCGACGCATGGATGTCGGACTACATGAATGAAATGACCCGTCCCTTCTATCCCGGGATGCGCTACCTGGACCACAACCTCCTGTCGGTGTCCGGTTGGCGGGACATGCTGGGCGTGCTCTGGAAAACTTTTTTTGAAGGGCAGACGCTCGCCATCACCAGCCTGATGCTGGGCATCGTGGGCGCGGCGCGATTCCCCCGGCGGATCGCGCCACTGCTCCTGACCGCGGGCTTTCTTTTCGTGTTCTGGTACAAGGTGATGTTCAACCACGTCCGCTGGGCCATCCCCGCGGACATGATGCTCTACGTGACCGGCTGCAATGCCCTCATGCTGCTGGCCGAACAGTATCTGCCGTGGTGGACCCGGGCGCGCATCCACGCCATCCTGCTATCTCCGCCGCTGCGCTGGCTAGGCCGGCCCACGCTGCGCATCGCGGGATCAAACGCCGCCATGATCTCGATCGTGGCGGCAGCGGCTATCCTCAATTACGCCATGCCGTGGGGCCACCACCCACCGCCGGTCTACATGCGCATACTCGACAAGACCGGTGCCGAAAAGCCGGCCGAGCGGATGTTCATGCTGATCGATCCCCACGGGTTGGACCGCTACCTGGGTGAAGAACGCGATGGCTACACCCTCTATCGATACGTGACGCAAAACAACCTGCATCGCGTTTTCCAGCCCTACGACAACGGCGTGAAGCTCTATGCGAACGCCTACAACGGCGGCCGGCCGGGCGACTGGTTCATCGATATCGGGCAAACACCGGCCGAGCTCGGCGACGTGCAGTCCTTCGTCAGCAAGAACCAGATCGCCTACTTCATTGCCCGCGACAACCTGCAGCCGGTCGAGATCGAGCGCCTGGGCCCCGAAAAACTCGCCACCGCGGCGCGGGTCATCGCCGCGCTCAAGCCCGGCGCGCAATTGCTGCTCGAAGACGCGAACGGCTGGCGCCTGTATCACGCCGGACCGGCGGGCGCCCGCTGAGGAAAACCTAAACCCAGCGCATACGGTGCGTGAGCAGCAGCGACATCACCTGGAAATGCGCGTAGAACGATAGCGGCGTCACGCCGACTTTCGCCCAAAGCGGCGGCCAGCCGCGCTGCACCAGGAGGCTGATCAGCCAGGAAAAGAAGCTGATCGCGACCACCTGATAGCCCAGGTAGAGGGCGATCTTCATCGCGTAACTGCCGCGGTGTTCCCGGAAAACGTGGCGCACCGACAGGGCGTAGACCAGCAGCGCGACCAGCCCGGCGCTGATCATGTTGGCGAACGAGGGTGCCAGCCCTGCCTGCACCAGCAGCCAGAAGCCCAGCATATCGGCCAGCCACGTGCTCCCCGCGAGGGCACCGAAACGCAGGAGTTTTATGTTTGAAAAAGACGGCATTGTCGCAATCATCGCACGCGCCGGCCCGCTGGCGGCAACGCGCCATTCCCCCACACTCCACGGCCGTCGGCCTGCCGTCAGGCCGGGAGCATCATTTTTCGCTCCGTATACCTACTCGCGCCGGTAGATGTCGTCGAATCTCTCGATGTCGTCTTCGCCCAGGTAGTCGCCTGACTGCACCTCGATCATGTACACCGGCTCGTTGGTGACGTTTTCCAAGCGGTGCTTGGTGCCGATCGGCAGGTAGGTGGACTGGTCCGGCAGCAGGTCGAACACCTCTTCGTCGCGGGTTACCCGCGCAGTGCCGGAAACCACCACCCAGTGCTCGGAACGGCAGCGGTGCAATTGCAGCGACAGCTTGCCGCCGGGTTTGACCATCAGGCGCTTGACCTGGTAGCGGCTGCCACTGTCCAGCGATTCGTAGTAACCCCAGGGACGGTAGACGCGGCGGTGGTTCATGTGCTCGCCGCGCGCCTTGCGCTTCAAGCTGTCCACGGTGAGTTTCACGTCCTGCGCCCGGTCCTTGTGAGCCACCAGCACGGCGTCGGCCGTCTCGACGATCACCAGGTCGGAAACGCCGACAGCGGCCACCAGGCGCTCCTCGGCGCGGATGTAGCTGCCGGTCACCGCCTCGACCTCGACGTCGCCGCGGGTGACGTTGCCGGACGTATCGCGCGTCGCCGTGCTCCACAGCGCTTCCCAGGAGCCAATGTCGTTCCAGCCGATGCCGGCCTCGATCACCGCGGCGTGCGCGGTCTTTTCCATCACCGCGTAGTCGATCGAATCTGAGGGGCAAGCGAGGAATTCGGCTTTCGACAGGCGGCAGAAATCGGGGTCACGCTTGGCTGCCTTCCAGGCCGCTTCGCTCGCGGTGTGGATATCGGCGCGATAGGCCTTGAGTTCGGCCAGATAGTCGCGGGCGCGGAAGACGAACATGCCGCTGTTCCAGTAGAAGGCGCCGGTGGCAAGAAAGCCCTCGGCGACTTCGCGCTTGGGCTTTTCGACGAAACGCTTGACGGTATAGCTGCCCGTACCCAACGCAGTGCCGCGCTCGATGTAACCGAAGCCGGTGGCCGGCGCATCGGGCGGAATGCCGAAGGTCACCAGCTTGCCGTCGAGGGCGAGCGCCGTCGCGGCCTCGACCGCGCGGTGAAACGCCGGCAGGTCGAGGATCAGGTGATCGGCCGGCAGTACCAGCATCACCGCGTCGGGATCGCTGGCCGCCAGTTCGAAGGCGGCAGCGGCGATCGCCGGGGCCGTATTGCGCCCGATCGGTTCCAGCAGCACGCGCGCATCGCCGGCGCCGGCTTCACGCAATTGCTCGGCGGCGAGAAAGCGGTGGTCTTCGTTGCAGACGATCAGGGGCGGCGTGAGGAAAGCCAGGCCGTCCAGGCGCTTCCAGGTTTCCTGCAGCATCGTCGCTTCGGAGACCAGCGGCAGGAACTGCTTTGGCAACTGCGCACGCGACAGCGGCCACAGGCGCGTGCCGGAGCCGCCGGAAAGGATGACGGGGGTCAAGGCTGCGCTCATCGTATTTTTCCTTCTTCAAGCCAGGCTTCAAACATCAGTACGTTCCACAGGAAATGCTGCAGGTTGCGCCGCCCGGACTGGTGTTCGTCCCAAGCGCGGCGTACCGCATCGACATGTAAGTAACCTTCCGCCCGCAGACGCGATGGATCCAACAGGCCAGCGGCCCAGTTCTTGAGAGGGCCGCGCAGCCAACTATCGATCGGTACCCCGAAGCCCATTTTCGGTCGTTCGATCAGCGCCGCCGGCACGTAACGGTAAAGCACTTGGCGCAGCGCCCATTTTCCCATACCGTTGTGAATTTTCTGTGCGACGGGCAACCGAAAGGCGAATTCCGCCACCCGGTGGTCCAAAAAGGGCGCCCTGCCCTCCAAGCCGACCGCCATCGTGGCGCGGTCGACCTTTACCAGGATGTCGTCGGCGAGGTAGCCGCGGGCATCGGCCAGCATCATGTTGTCGGCCAGGTTGCGCCCGGGCACGTTCCACAGCGCATGGCCGCCGGCAAGCGGCGGCGCCTCCACCCCCAGCACCAGGGATTCGCGCTCGCGGTGCTGGGCGGTCAGCCAGCTATAGGCTTCGCGCCCATCTTGCGCCCGCATCAAATCGGCCAGTTTGTAGAGCTTGTCGCCCGGCTGCGCCAGCTGGGCGCGGCGTGGCAGGATTTTCCACAAGTGATTCCAGGCGTCCGGCGGCAAGGCATGCATGCCGGCAGCTGCCAGAGAGCGCGCGAAACCCGGCAGGCTACGCATTCGCCGCCAGTATTTCTGTGCCCAGAAATAGCGGTTGTAGCCGCCGAACAGTTCGTCGCCGCCGTCGCCCGACAGGCTCACCGTCACCTGGCTGCGCGCCAGTTTGGAAACTAGATATGTGGGGATTTGCGAGGAATCGCCAAACGGCTCGTCGAACATCGCCGGCAGCATGGGGATGACGGCACGCGCCTCCTCCGGCGTAACGTAGAGCTCGGTGTGGTCGGTGCCCAGGTGCCCGGCCACTGCCTTGGCATGCTCGGCCTCGTTGTAGCCCGGCTCGTTGAAGCCGATGGAAAAGCTTTTCACCGGGCGCGTGGCCTGGGCCTGCATCAGCGCCACGATGGTGGAGGAATCGATGCCGCCGGAGAGGAAGGCGCCCACCGGGACGTCGGCCACCATCTGGCCCGCGATGGCCTGCTTGAGCAGGGCTTCGAGTTCGTCGATGGCGGTGGCATCGTCCAGTTGCAACGGCGATTGGGAGGCCACCTGCTCCAGCGACCAGTAGGGCGTGGGCTCAAGTTCCAAGGCGCGCGGCGCCTGCGCCAGCGGAATGCGCAGGCAGCAGGCGGCGGGCAACTTCTTCACGTTGCGGTAGATCGAGTGCGGTGCCGGCACGGCGGCGTGGCGCATGAAGGCGTCCAGTGCCGTGCGGTCGATCTCGCCGGACCAGCCGGGAATCGCGGTAATCGCCTTGAGTTCGGAGGCGAACAACAGCGCGCCGCCGGCGACACCGTAATACAACGGCTTTTCGCCGAGGCGGTCGCGGGCGAGGATCAGTTCGCGCTCTTTCGCATCCCACACCGCCAGCGAGAACATGCCGACCGCGCGCTTGAGCGAGGCTTCGATGCCCCAGACCTCAAACGCCTGTAGCAGCACTTCGGTATCGGAATGGCCGCGCCATTGCATCGGCGGCAACTGCGCGCGCAACTGTTCGTAATTGTAGATTTCGCCGTTGAAGGTGACGGTGAAACGCCCGGAATGGCTTGCCATCGGCTGCGCGCCGGCCGCGGTCAGGTCGATGATCGACAAGCGCCGGTGCGCCAGGGCGATGCCGCAGGCGGGATCGCTCCACACGCCGTCGGCATCCGGCCCGCGATGGGCAATGACGCAGGACATGGTGAGCGCAAGCGCTTCCAGCGCCTGCGGCGCCAGGCCGGCATTGAAGCGGATCAAGCCGGCAATGCCGCACATGCCGGGTCTACAGGCGCCAGAATGGGTGGCCGGCGGCGCGCACGGCCGTGGGGTCGAGGATGGATTTCACGTCGACGATCGAAGCGCCCTCGCGCAGCTTGGTACGCAGTTCCCCCAGCGGCAGCGCACGGAATTCGCGATGCGCTACCGCCACCACCAGAGCGTCGGCCCGCGGCAGTTGTTCGAACGGCGTCAGCGTAACGCCGTATTCGTGCAGGGCGTCCTTCGCTTCGGCATGCGGATCATGCACGTGCACCTTGACGCCGTAGCTTTGCAGCTCGCGGATGATGTCGATCACGCGCGAGTTGCGCAGGTCGGGGCAATCTTCCTTGAAGGTGAGGCCCAGCACATTGACGCTGGCGCCGGCGATGCCGCAGCCGGCGGCGATCATCAGCTTGATGGTCTTCTCGGCGACGAATTTTCCGACGCCGTCGTTGATGCGCCGGCCGGCCAGGATCACCTCGGGGTGGTAGCCGCTCATCTGCGCCTTGTGCGTCAGGTAATACGGATCGACGCCGATGCAATGCCCGCCGACCAAGCCCGGCTTGAACGGTAGGAAATTCCACTTGGTGCCGGCGGCGGCCAGCACTTCGGCCGTGTCGAGCCCCAGGCGGTCGAAGATGATCGCCAGTTCGTTCATGAAGGCAATGTTGATGTCGCGCTGGCTGTTCTCGATCACCTTGGCGGCTTCGGCGACCTTGATCGACGAAGCACGGTAGACGCCTGCCGTCACCACGCTGCCATAGAGTTGCGCCACCGCCTCCAGGGTCTCGGGGGTATCGCCGGAGACGATCTTGAGGATCTTGGTGAACGTGTGCTCGCGATCGCCGGGATTGATGCGTTCGGGGGAGTAGCCGACGTTGAAACCGCTCTTCCACTTCAGGCCGGAGTATTGTTCGATCACCGGCACGCACACCTCTTCGGTGGCGCCGGGATAAACCGTGGATTCGAATACCACGGTAGCGCCGCCGCGCATGTGCCGACCCGCCGCTTCGCTGGCGCCGATCAGCGGGCTGAAATCGGGGTTATGCGCCTCGTCCACGGGCGTGGGTACGGCGACGATGATGACGTCCGCTTCCTTGAGCAATGCCGCATCGCTGGTGTATTCCAGGCCGGTGGCGGCGCGCATTTCTTCCGGTGCCACTTCGCCGGTGGGATCGACGCCGCTCTGGTAAGCCGCGATCTTGGCGGTCGCCATGTCGTAGCCGATCACGCGAAAGTGCCTGGCGAAGGCCACCGCCAGCGGCAGGCCCACATAGCCCAGGCCGATCACGCCAATGGTGGAGAATTTCTGTGCGCTCATTGACGTGTGCCTTCAGACCTTGTGGTAGCCACGATGCCAGGCGACATAGCGCTTGATGCCCTCGGGAAGTGCGGTGGCGGGACGGAAGCCGACGGCGGCCTCGAGATCGCTGGTGTCGGCGCTGGTCTCGACCACGTCGCCGGGCTGCATGTCCATGAAATTGAATACCGCCTTCTTGCCCACCGCCGCCTCGATCATGTCGATCATCTCCATCAGCGGCACCGGGTTGTTGTTGCCGATGTTGAACACACGGAAAGGCGCGGCGCTTTTCGCCGGGTCGTCGTAGCTGTGCGGGCCGGCGGGGCTGGCCTGCGGCAGGTGGTCGAGCACGCGCACCACGCCTTCGACGATATCGTCGATGTAGGTAAAGTCGCGGCTCATCTTGCCGTGGTTGAACACGTTGATCGGGCGCCCGGCGATGATGGCATCGGTGAACAGGGCCATCGACATGTCGGGCCGGCCCCAGGGACCGTAGACGGTGAAAAAGCGCAAACCGGTGGTGGGCAGGGCGAACAGGTGGCTGTAGCTGTGCGCCATCAGCTCGTTGGAGCGCTTGGTGGCGGCGTACAGGCTGACCGGGTGGTCGATCGCATCGCGGGTGGAAAACGGCTGCTTGGCGTTGGCGCCGTAGACGCTGGAAGAACTGGCATAGACGAAATGCGGCGTCTTTTGCGCGCGACAGCATTCCAGCATATTGATGAAGGCTTCCAGGTTGGCCTTTACATAGGCGTGCGGGTTGATCAGCGAATAGCGCACACCCGCCTGCGCCGCCAGGTGCAGCACGCGATCGAAGCGCTGCGCGGCGAATACAACGGCGAGCGCCTGGTAGTCGGCGAGGTCGAAACGATGAAACGTAAAACCGGAATAGCCGCCCAGGTGCCGGAGGCGGTTTTCCTTCAGGTTGACGTCGTAGTAGTCGTTGACGTTGTCGATACCCACCACCTCGTGCCCTGCCTTGAGCAGGCGCTCGGCGGTGTTCATGCCGATGAAACCGGCGCAGCCGGTGACGAGAATTTTCATTGCATTTGGTCCTCAGCTGTCACCGCGCGCCAGACCGCATGCCACGCCTGCTGTTCCGCCGGGGTGACGGCGGCGGCTGCCTCGCCACGCAAGCGGGCGTCCAGGCCCAGCGGCACGGCCAGCACGTCGGCCACCGCCTTGGCGCCCTGCCCGGCCAGCGCCGCAGCGCCGGCCAGCCAGGCGCCCTGTTCGCGCGCGGCATCGATGATGGCACGCGCGGTATAACGGCGCCCGCCGAGAAGCTTTTTCAGCGTGCGACTATCCTGCCGGTAACCCAGCAGGATGTCCGGCAGGCAGGCGAACCGGCTGTATCGGTAGGAGCGGAGCAGCAAATCGAAATCCTCAGCCTTCTTGAAGCCGGCGCGGTAGCGGTAGCGTTCGAACCAAATGCGACGCCCCATCCAGGTGGGATGCGGCAGCGGGAATCCGACCCACGGCGCGGCGCAAATCTCTTCATGCGTGGCACTGCGGATGAAACGCCCGCGCACCATGCCGTCATTGTCAAAAAACAGCGCGGAAGCGCCCACCAGGTCGCATTCCGGATGTTCCAGCAAAAATTCTACCTGAGTGGCGAAACGCTGCGGGTAGGCGACGTCGTCGGCGTCCATGCGCGCGATATAACTGCCGCGGGCAAGGTCGATGGCCTGGTTCAGGCGCGCCGCCAGGCCGGCGTTGGCGCCGCCTTCGACGGCGCGGATGCGTGCATCGCCGGCAGACGCTGCCCGGATCAATTGCCATGTGGCATCGATGGAACCGTCGTCGATCAGGATCAGTTCCCAGTCGGCATGCGTCTGCCAGCGGATCGAGCGTAGCGTCGCCGGCAAGGTGTGCGCGGCATTCATCACCGGCATGATGATGCTGACGAGCGGCACGGCCGACGGCGTCATGCGCGGCGCCGGCGGAGGGCGTCGAAGCCGCGGTACAACCCGAGTCCCTCGAGCGTGCGCCGCGCCAGGCCGCGCAATGCGTAAACGCAGCGCATGCGCGCCTCGCCGGCGGCGCCGAGGTAACCGTGGCTGCGCAGCGCACGTACGGTCTCGTCCACCACCCAATGGCGTGCGCGCACGCTGATGCCGCCGGCGCGCATCCGGCTCACCAGCACCGGCACGTGCAAGGCGCCGGTCTCGGGAATGCCGCGCAGGAACAATTCCAGGTCCATGCCGACCTTGTAGGAGGTGTCGAAGACGCCGTACTTATGGAAGTAGCGGCTGTGCATCAGCATGCTCGGGTGCGGCAGTGCCCCGCCTCTGACCAGGTATTCGCGCGCGTATTCGGTACTGATGCGGTAGCGCACCGCGCCGCTCTGCGGATCGCAGATGTCCATGTCGCCATAGACCACGTCGGGCCAGCCATGCGCGCGCGCGGCCGCCATCAGGTCGGCCAGCGCCTCGGGACGCGCCAGCGCGTCGTCGGCGTTGAGGAACATCACGTAACCGTCGCCGGTGCGCGCCAGGCCCTTGTTGAAGGCGTCGGCAATGCCGGCGTCGGGTTCGCTGCTCCAGCCGGCCAGACGGGCCTGGTGCTTGCGGATGATGTCCAGCGTGCCGTCGGTGGAACCGCCGTCGATGAGCCAGTGCGCGACGCCCGGACAGGTCTGCGCCTGCACGCTTTCGATGGTCTCTTCCACGAAGCTGCGACCATTGAAGACCACCGTGATGACATTGATGAGCGGACGGTCGGCGGCGCTCAAATCTGGCTCCAATAGGCTTTGCCGTGCATGGCGTCGCGCAGGTCGCGCAGGATGCGCCTGATGCCGGGCGGCCGCGGCAGCCGCACGACACGGATGCCGCGCGCTTCCAGGCCATCGACCTCGCCGCCGAGCGCGCCGATATAGGCTTCGTAGAGCTTGCGCACTGGCGCGGTGATGCGATAGGCCAGGCTGCAGACGACGGTGCGCCCCTTTATCAGGCGAAAGCCCTGGAAGTGATAGAACACCGGGCGCAGCGGGCCGCGTGCGGCGAAATACGAGGCGTTCCACGGCGCCAGAGTGCGCTCCACCTGCCGCAGGACGTGCACTTCGCCGGCGAATTTCGTCGGCCATTCGTCGAGGTATTTCTGGTCGCCGAAGCGTCCCGGCTCGTAGCGCGCGAAACACCACTCGATGCATTGCGCCTGCCACGAATGCAGCACTTTGAGCCCGGGCTCGCTGCGGCGGAAGGTCATGAACTGCACGCAAAAGCGGCCGCTTTTCGCTGTGACATCATATTCCGGCGCGTAGGCATGGTCGGTAATCAGCACGTGCTTGCCGCTTTGCTCGAACTCGTCGAAAAGTATCTGCGGAGCGTCGAAAAAATACAGGTCGGCGTCGAGATAGGTGACGCGCTCGGCCTGCGGTGCACGCTGCATCACCGCCGAGGGCGCGAACGGCGTCATGGTCCAGCAGTATTCACCGCGGCTGCGGCCGGGTTTGACCGCCAGCAGGGCTTCGGTCTCGATTTCGCGCAGGGGAATCAGGGTAACGTCAGCCAGGTTGAGCTGGCGCAGCGACGCCTCCACCTCCTCGTCCATGCAGACCATCCACAGCATGAATCGTCCGCTGCCCACTTGCGCCTGCAACGAGCGGTGCAGGGCCAGGCCCATGGCAAGAAAGGCCTGGTCGAACAGGGTGACAAAATGCTCCAAGGCGGCCTAGCGGAAGGAATTGACGGCGGCGACCACCCGCGCCACCTGGCCGGCGTCCATTTGCGCGTGGCACGGCAGCGACAGGCACTCGCCGGCGTGGCGTTCGGCACGAGTGAGGCCTTGCGGATCACGGCGCAATTCCGCGCAAGGCTTCTGGTGGTGCATCGGCACCGGGTAGTGGATCAGCGCCTGGATACCGGCGGCGCGCAGGTGTGCGTGAAAGCGGTCGCGCTCTTCGCACAGCACGACGAACAGGTGATGCACATGGTTCTCCGCCTCCACCGGCGCATCCAAGGGCCGCACGGCGGGATTGGCGATGCCGGCGAAAAGCTGGCCGGCGATTTCGCGGCGCTTGGCGGTGAATTCCTCCAGCCACTTCAGCTTGACCAGCAGGAGCGCCGCCTGCAATTCATCCAGGCGGCTGTTCATACCGACTTCCGGATGGTGATAGCGCTCGCTTTGCCCGTAGTTGCGCAGGCGCGCGGCAATGGCCGCGAGTTCGGGCGATTGGGTGATGAGGGCACCGGCGTCGCCAATCGCACCCAGATTCTTGGTCGGATAGAAACTATAGGCCCCGGCAGCGCCGAAGGTGCCGGCGCAGCGGCCGCGCCAGCGCGCCAGGTGGGACTGCGCGCAGTCTTCAATCAGGTGCACGCCACGCGCGGCGCATAGCGCCGTCCAGGCGTCCATGTCGCCGATGCGGCCATATAGGTGCACCGGCATCACTGCGCGGGTGGTGGCTGAAAGGCAGCGTTCGACGCTGGCCGGATCCAGCAGGCCGGTGGCGGCGTCAATATCCGCCAGCACTGGCACGGCGCCCGCGCGCAGGATCGCCAGCACGGAGGCAAAGGCGGTCATCGGCGTGGTGACGACTTCGTCGCCGGGACCGATGCCGAGCGCACGCAAGGCGATCTCGATGGCGTCCATGCCGTTGCCCACGCCGACCGCGTGGGCGGCACCGCAGGCCTGCGCCCAGGCGGCTTCGAATGCGGTCACCTGCTTGCCCAGCACGTACCAGCCGGAATCGAACACCGCGCGCGCCGCTTCCAGCATTTCCGCGCGCATGGCCGCGGGCTCGGCGCGGAAATCATTCATCACGACATCAGACATAGTGGGACAGATTTGCCTTGTAGTATTCGAGAGTGCGCGCCAGCCCGGCGCGCAGGTCGACACGCGGCGCCCAGCCAAGCTCGCGTTCGAACTTGGCATAGCTGCCGTAGTAGTCACCGATATCGATCGCCTTGCGCTCGGGTGGGAACGGCACCAGTTGCGCCTGGCCGCTGCCGTGCAGCTCGACCATCAGGCGGGCGAGGTCGATCAGCCCGACGCGCTCGGTGCCGCCGAGGTTGTAGACCTGGCCGGCGGCGCGCGGATCGAGTGCAGCCGTCAGCAGGGCATCGACGACGTCGTCCACGTAATTGAAGTCGCGCAACTGCTTGCCGTCGCCATACACGGTGATGGGCTTGCCTTCGAGCAGCTGGCGGACCCAGATGCCGAGGAAGGTCTGGCGCGCATCAACCACGCGCATGCCGGGGCCGTAGGTATTGGTCAGGCGCAGGGCGCAGGCGCGGATGCCGTGAACGTTGTTGTACAGCACGTGGTACCACTCGCCGGCCATCTTGTTGATGCCGTTGACGTCCACCGGGCGCAGCGGGTGGGATTCGTCCACCGGCAGGTACTCCGGCTTGCCGTAGAGCTGGCGGGTGCTGGCGAAAACGATCTTGATCTGCTGATTGAACTGGCGGCAGGCCTCCAGAATGGAGAGCTGGGCACGGCAGTTGATGTCGAGGTCCGCATAGGGGTTCTTCATCGAATCGAGGTGGCTGGTCTGGCCGGCGAGGTTGAACAGGAAGTCCTGCCCGCGCACCAGGTAGCGCATGCCATGCTCGTCGCGCACGTCGGCGATGTTGACCTTGACCCGCTCTTCGATGCCGGCGATATTGTGCAGGTTGCCGCCGTATTCGGGGATCAGGCTGTCGACCAGGGTGACATGCGCCGCGGCTTCGGCCAAGCGCCGCGCCAGTACCGAGCCGATGAAGCCCAGTCCGCCGGTGATCAGTATCCGCGCGCCGCGGTATTCCTCCAGGCGATTCATATATTTAGTTGCTTCCGTCCAGCCGCTTTAAGAGCGTGATTTTAGCCCATCCGACCGTCCCGCCCGGCACGTCAGCACGGGTTCAGGCCGTCTTCGGGGCTACACCCAGAATCCGCCGGAGGCGGCGCAGTACCCTTTGCGCCAGCCCGACCCGCAGGGAGCGGAAGTAGCGGCCGAAGGCGGCCCGCGCCGCCGGGCTTTCGGCGACTTCGATCGGTGCCACTATCACCGGCTGCTCGGTCAAGCCCGCGTCGAAAGCGTCGACGGCACCGCTGTGAGTACCGGAGCCGTCATGCCCGATGTTCCGCACCAGGCTGCGCCCCGGATAGAGCGTCAGCATGTCGCGCAAATAGGCGGAGGCATGCCAGCGTATGGCCCATGAGTTGTTGCGCCCCGCGATGAAGTTTCTCAACATGGACAGGTTGCCAGCGGCGCCACCAAAGTCAAAATCCGCGCCCAGCTTGCGCGCCTCAAGTTGGCGCAGGAGTTCACCGGCGTCTGGCTCGAAAACCGCCCAGGCGCGTGCCCAGGTGGCCCAGCCCCAGCAATCGGCGCCGCGCATGAAAAACGTCTCCGGCAGAAGCGTATCCACCGGATAGGTGTAGCCGTGGATGCTCGCCACCCGCGGCTCGCTCTCATAGCGGGCCAGCCCGTCGTTCATGTAGCGCAGGAAATGCGGCGAGAGCAGCAGGTCGTCTTCCACCACGATCACCCGGCCGTGGCTGGCGCACAGGCGGCCGACGCCGTCGACGATGGAGCCGGCCAGGCCATAGTTGCGCTCGCGCTCGATCACCTCCACGGAGGAAAAGCCCTGGAGGCCTCGCAGCAGCGCCCGCACTTCGGCCACCGCCGTCACGGCGTCGGCCGTACGCGGGCCATCGGAAAAAGCATAGAGCGCACTGTCTGCTGCCCCAGGATTTGCCGCAAGGGATGCCAGGGTGCGTCGGGTATGCTCGGGCCGGTTGTAGGCGAAAAACGCGATCGGGGCGTAGCGGGGATCAGGCATGCCGACAAGGGATTGACCAAGAGTTGGCCAGGAAAGAGAACCTTTGATTTTACCGCCTGGGGTCGCACACTTCAGCCGCCCGCAGCGGCAGCGCGCAAAAAACTATAATAAGGGGTTACGCCACATGGCGCCGGGCAACAATCAACGCGCCCAACTTTCGGCAAGCGGATATGGCAAAACGCATCACCAAGGGCATCATTCTCGCGGGCGGGGCCGGTACACGCCTGCACCCGTTGACGCTGACCGTCTCCAAGCAGTTGCTGCCGGTGTACGACAAGCCGCTGATCTATTATCCGCTGTCGGCGCTGATGCTGGCCGGCATCCGCGACATCCTGGTGATTTCGACGCCCCAGGCGCTGCCGCAATTCCGCCAGTTGCTGGGCGATGGCGCCGATTTGGGCATGCGTTTCGAATACGCCGAGCAGGACCACCCGCGCGGCATCGCCGAAGCCTTCCTGATCGGCGAGAAATTCCTCGCCGGCGATCCCGCGGCCTTGGTGCTGGGCGACAATATTTTTTATGGCGACGAGCTTTCCTCCAACGCTCAGCGCGCGGCCGCCAACGAGGCCGGCGCCACCTTGTTTGCCTATCGCGTGCATGATCCGGAACGCTACGGCGTGGTGGAGTTCGACCGGGCGGGTCGCGCCATTTCGCTGGAGGAAAAGCCGCGCGCGCCGAAATCGCACTACGCGGTGACCGGGCTGTACTTCTACGACGCCAGTGTGGTGGAGCGCGCTCGACGCCTGAAACCGTCGGCGCGCGGCGAACTTGAGGTCACCGACCTGAACCGCCATTACCTCGAGGATGGCCTCCTCAACGTGGTGACTCTGGGCCGTGGCTATGCCTGGTTCGACACCGGAACGCACGACTCTCTCCTGGAGGCCGGGCAATTCATCCAGACCATCGAAAAGCGCCAGGGACTCAAAGTGGCCTGCCCGGAAGAAATCGCCTACCGCCGCGGCTATATTGACGCCGCGCAGGTGGAAAAACTGGCCAAGCCCATTTTGAACAGCGGCTACGGAAGCTACCTTTTGAGCGTGCTGGCCGACGATTAACGCCTGCGTCAGCCGGGCTCGACAGACAAAGAATGAGTAAAGCGGAAACGACAGAAGAGTGGACCACGACCATTGATTCGGCGCGCGGCTGGTATGCGCCGGACCTACGGGGATTGTGGGCTTACCGCGACCTGGTGCTGCTGTTCGTGCGGCGCGATTTCGTCGCCGTCTACAAGCAGTCGCTGCTGGGGCCGCTGTGGTTTGTGCTGCAGCCCCTGATGACCACGCTGGTGTTCACCGTTGTCTTTGGGAACATCGCCTCCATCCCTACCGATGGGCTGACGCCGTTTCTGTTCTATTTCGGCGGAGTGGTCTGCTGGCAATATTTCGCAGCGAACGTCATACGCACGTCCGATACGTTCGGCGCCAATGCCGCGATCTTCGGCAAAGTCTATTTCCCGCGCCTGGTGACGCCGGCATCGGTAGTGATCAGCAACCTGGTGCAGTTCGGCATCCAGTTTAGCGTGTTGGCCTGCGTGCTTGCCTGGTTCATCGCGCGCGGCACACAGGTGGGGCCGACGGTTGGCGTACTGCTCTTGCCGCTGCTGCTCGCCCAGATCGCCGCCTTCGCCCTGGGCATGGGATTGGCGGTTTCGGCCCTGACGACTCGTTATCGCGACCTCAGTCACCTGATTGGCTTCGGCATGCAGTTGTGGATGTACGCCACGCCCATCGTCTACCCGGTCTCGCAGGTTCCCGCGCACTGGCAATGGCTGGTCTATCTGAATCCGATGGCTGCGATGGTGCAGAACTTCCGCCATATGCTGCTGGGTGCCGCCCTGGCGCCCGGCCATGCGACCGCCTACAGCGCCGTGGCAACAATGGCGGTCCTGGCGCTGGGGCTGGCGCTGTTCTCGCGCGTCGAGCGCACTTTCATGGATACCATCTGACAATGCGCCGCCCCCACAATCCGCGCCAGCCGGCCCGTCGCGCCTCCGGACGTGCCGGCCGATGAGTGTCAAAGTCATCTCGATCGAGTCGGTTTCCAAGCAGTACAAGCTCGGCGTCATCAATCACGGCACTTTGCAACGGGAATTGCAGAGCTGGTGGGCGCGCGCGCGCGGCCGCGCCGACCCGAACCGGGAGCTCGGCAGCAGCGGCGAGGCCGGGAGCATCTTCAATGCCCTTGACAACGTCAGTTTCACAGTCGAAGCCGGCGAGACCGTCGGCCTGATCGGGCGCAATGGCGCGGGCAAATCGACCTTGCTTAAAATCCTGTCGCGCGTGGCCGCACCCAATGCCGGCCGCGTGCGCATCCGCGGCCGGGTCTCCAGCCTGCTGGAGGTAGGCACCGGCTTCCACCCGGAATTGACTGGGCGCGAAAACACCTACCTCAACGGCGCGATCCTGGGCATGACCAAGGCGGAGATCACCCGCAAGTTCGATGAGATCGTCGCTTTTGCCGAGGTCGAGAAGTTCATCGACACGCCGGTCAAGCGTTATTCGTCCGGCATGTACGTACGCCTGGCTTTCGCCGTCGCCGCGCACCTGGAGCCGGAAATCCTGATCGTCGATGAAGTGCTGGCGGTCGGCGACCACGAATTCCAGAAGAAATGCCTGGGCAAGATGCGCGACGTGCGTGCCGAAGGCCGCACGGTGTTGTTCGTCAGTCATAATATGACGGCGGTCAACAGCCTGTGCTCCCGCTCCATCCTGCTGAGCAAAGGCAGGGTAATCGCCGACGGGCCGAGCGCGGATGTGACCCGCGAATACATGCGCAACGCTTTGATCCAGGGGGAGTCCCGCTGGAAATTCGATGTCAAGGCGGGGTGCCGCGCGCAAGTCCGGGAGGTGATGGTCCTTGATCCGGACGGAGAACTGCGCGAAGGCTACGAGCTCACCAAGCCTGTCCGCATCCGCATGCGCTATCAGCTGGCCGAGCCCATGCGCGGAGTCACCGTCGGTCTGCAGATCATTTCGGAGGAAACCGGTGAGTGCGTCATTTCACTCTCGGATACCGAACTGGAACAGTCGCGGCTGGAGGAGCGTGCTGCCGGCATTTACGTCTCGGAAGTGCAGCTTCCGGACCGGCTGCTCAATACCGGGCAATATTCGGTACGCTTGGGGATTTCCAAGGGACGGCACGACATTCTCGACACGGCGGAAGGCATGAATTTCCGTATCATCGATTCGGTCGGTATCGTGATGTTCCTGGGATTCGAGCGCAAGGGCTCGCTGCTGGCCTTGCAGGAGCCCTGGACTTTGCAGCGCGAATCCTAGCCCGGCCCGTTTCGTCAAATAATCCTTCGCCAATGACCCGCCTCGGCTGTCTCGCAGAAAGCATCCTTCAGTCGCTCCGGCGCCAGCGGCTGCATTGGCTCTACGGTGTACGGGTTTCCTCCAGCTGCAAGCTTGGGCGCGACTTGGACTTGTCGGGCAACATCCGGATCGGCCGCAACGTGACGCTCGATCACGGCGTCAAGCTGACCGGCGAAATTGCGATCGGGGACAACTGCAGCATTGGCCGCGACACGCAACTTTATGGCAATGTGTCTCTCGCGCAGGACTGCGTGGTCGGCGACCATACCGTCATGTCGACCGCGTCTGGCGCGAGCCTGCGCGTCGGCGTGGATACTTACATCAACAGCTACAACGTGATCGGCAGTAGTGCCGGTGTGGAGATCGGCGACCATTGCATTTTCGCCGCATTCGTCTACATCACGGACGCGACGCACGGCATTGCCGACCTGGCGACCGCTACCAAGCACGCACCGATTTCGGCGAGCCCGGTCAGGCTGGGCAACAATGTCTGGCTGGGCAGCGGCGTGATGGTGATGATGGGCGCATCCATCGGGAACGACGCCGTGGTCGGGGCGCAATCTCTGGTGCGGGATCCCCTTCCGGACCGGTCGATCAGCGTCGGCACTCCGGCCCGGGTAGTCCGGATCAGGGAATAGACAGGAAATCAGGATGGATATCGCAAACAGGAAAGTCCTTGTCACCGGCGCCGACGGCTTCATCGGCTCGCACCTGACCGAAATGCTGGCCGCGCGCGGCGCGCAGGTGCGTGCCATGTGCCTGTACAACTCGTTCAACAACTGGGGCTGGCTGGAAGGCTCTTCCTGCCTGGACCAGGTCCAGGTGGTAACCGGGGACGTGCGCGACCCCAATTTCGTGCGTTCCGCGGTGAAGGATTGCGAGGTAATCTTCCATCTCGCCGCCCTGATCGCCATCCCCTATTCCTACGTGGCGCCGGACAACTACGTGCAGACCAACATCACCGGCACGCTCAACGTGATGCAGGCGGCGCGCGAGAACGGCGTGGCGCGCGTGCTGCACACCTCGACCAGCGAGGTCTACGGCACCGCCCTGCGCGTGCCGATCGACGAGGAGCATCCGCTGCAGGCGCAATCGCCCTACAGCGCCACCAAGATCGGCGCCGACGCCATCGCGTACAGCTTCTTCAGCGCCTTCAACCTGCCCGTTGCAATCGTGCGCCCGTTCAACACCTACGGCCCGCGCCAGTCGGCGCGCGCGGTGATCCCGACCGTGATTACGCAAATCGCCGCCGGCCGCCAGTCGATCAAGCTCGGCAGCCTGCATCCGACCCGCGATTTCAACTATGTCGAGGACACCTGCCGGGGCTTCATTGCCCTGGCCGAGTGCGACGCGGCGATCGGCCAGACCGTCAATATCGGCTCGAACGCGGAAATCTCCATCGGCGATACCGTGAACCTGATCAAGGAGCTGATGGGTTCGGCGATCAGCATCGAAACCGACGATGCGCGCATCCGGCCCGCCGCCAGCGAGGTAGAGCGCCTGTGGTGCGACAACACACGCATCCGCGCCCTCACCGGCTATGCCTCGCAAGTCGGCCTGCGCGAGGGGCTGGCCCGCACCATCGAGTGGTTCGGCAAAGCCGAGAACCTGCGCCGCTACAAGGCGGACATCTACAACCTGTAGGCCCATTCCGCCGGGCGGCCACCTCCGGTCGCGCCCCTGGTCTAAAATGCAGATTGTTATCGCGTACCAGCGCGGCCTGATGGCCGTTCCGGGTACCGGATTGTAATTTCCCATGCAAAAGCGCGCCGTCATCCTCGCCGGGGGCAAAGGCACCCGCCTTCGCCCCTACACCATCGCCCTGCCCAAGCCCCTGGTGCCGGTGGGCGATACGCCCATCCTGGAAATCATTGTCAGGCAGCTGGCGCGCGCCGGGTTTACGCGCATCACCATGGCGGTCAACCACCAGGCCGAGATCATCAAGGCGTTTTTCCAGGACGGCGCCAAATGGGGCCTGGAAATCGATTACTCGCTGGAAGACAAGCCGCTTTCCACCATGGCGCCGCTCAAGCTGGTGCACGACCTGCCGGAGCACTTCCTGGTGATGAACGGGGACATCCTTACCGACCTGGATTTTTCCGCCTTCCACGAGGCGCACGTCCAGCGGAACTCGATCTTCACCATCTCGTCGCACGTGCGTGAGGAAATGATCGACTACGGCGTGCTCGACACCGATACCCGGGGGCAACTGACCGGCTTTCGCGAAAAGCCCCGGCATAGCTACGAAGTCAGCATGGGCGTCTACATGGCGAGCCGGCGCGCGGTCGAAGGCATTCCGCCGGAGGTCGCCTTCGGTTTCGACCACCTGATGCACCAGTTGATCACCGCCGGCACCCTGCCTCACGTGCAGCGCTATGCCGGCTACTGGCTGGATATCGGCCGGCCCGACGATTACGCCAGGGCGATCGAAGAATATGAAAAGGACCCGGCGCGCTTCATGGCGAGCCGCGTGTGAGCCGGCCTTGGCCACCTACCTGATCACCGGCGCCGGAGGCTTCATCGGAAGCCGCCTGGCCGGCGCCCTGGAGGCCCGCGGCGATACGGTGTTGCGTCTCGCCAGTCGTGACG
Organism: Burkholderiales bacterium; assembly: GCA_036498945.1. Lineage (GTDB taxonomy): Bacteria > Pseudomonadota > Gammaproteobacteria > Burkholderiales > JAEUOS01 > JAQGMJ01. The sequence continues at coordinate 28,947 of DASYEQ010000074.1, forward strand.
GCGATATCGCCGACAAAGCCGTGTTACAGCGTTTCGAATCGGTCGCGCTGGACCGGGTATTCCACCTGGCCGCACGCACTTTCGTCCCGCAAAGCTGGGAAGACCCGGTGGAAACGCACCGCGTCAACGTGGGCGGCACGCTCAACGTGCTGGAATTTTGCCGCGCCCGTGGTATTGCCCTCACCCATGTGAGCGCCTACCTGTACGGCATGCCGAAGGTGCAGCCGATCCGCGAAGACCATCCGCTGCAACCCAACAATCCCTATGCCCTGTCCAAGGCGATGGCCGAGGAGGCCTGCGGCTTCTACTCCCGTGTGCACGGGCTGCCGGTCACCATCGTCCGTCCGTTCAACATTTACGGCCCGGGCCAGAACGAGCGCTTCCTGGTTCCCTCCATTGTCAAGCAGGTGCTTGAGGCGCCGGAGATCCGCGTGCTCGACTTGGCGCCCCGCCGCGACTACGTATTTGTCGACGACCTGGTAGACCTGCTGCTGGCCACGCTGCAAGCGCCTGCCGGCCATAACATTTATAATGGAGGCACGGGAATATCCCTGAGCGTGGCAGAGGTAATTGCCGCTGCTCAAGCCGAAGCCGCCACCTCCAAACCCGTGCACAGCGCACAGGTTCCGCGCGCGCAGGAAATCGATGACACGCGCGCTGACGCCACTCGCGCGTACCGCGAGCTCGGCTGGATGCCGAAGCACACTTTCAGCGCCGGCATCCGGGCCATCATCAACGCCATGCAAGAGGCTTCATGAACCAGCGTTACGTGCCGATCAACAAGGGCAACTATTCGATGGACACGCCCGAGCGCGAGGCGCGTTTCCACGAGAAGCTCGGCTCGGACTGGCCCGAGGGCTACGCCAAGTACCGCAGCGACTGGGCGGAGAACGCGAAGAATCAGGTGGTGGCCGACTACCCCACCCTGGTCGATCTTGAGCTTTCCTCGGTGTGCAACCTGCGCTGCCCGATGTGCTACACGATCTCGCCGCAATTCCGCGATCACGTGGATGCGAAGATCATGGACTTCGACATGTTCAAGCGCATCATCGACGAGATCGGCGGCAAGGTGCCTGCGTTGCGCCTCTCGCTGCGCGGCGAATCCACCGTGCACCCGAAATTTGTCGATGCCGTGCGCTACGCCAAGGAGCACGGCGTCAAGGAAATCTCCACTCTCACGCACGGCGGGCGCCTGACGCTTGAGTACTTCAAGCAGGTGCAGGAAGCCGGCATCGACTGGATCACCATCTCCATCGACGGGCTGAAAGAAACCTACGAGAAGATCCGCAAGCCGCTCAAGTTCGACGACCTGCTGGACAAGCTTCGGGCGATCAAGGAGTACAAGGAAGCCAACGGACTGGTCAAGCCGGTAATCAAGGTGCAGGGCATCTGGCCGGCGATCGAGGACAATCCGCAGGGCTATTACGACACCTTCGAGCCGATCACCGACCTGGTGGCCTTCAACCCGCTGATCGACTATCTGGGTAACGACACCCAAATCGAGTATCTGGAAGACTTCACCTGCCCGCAGCAGTACCAGCGCCTGGTGATCGGCGCCGACGGCCTGGTGATGAAATGCTCCAACGACGAAGAGAACCGCGAGGTCATCGGCGACGCCAGGACCCAGACCGTGCACGAGATCTGGCACGGCGAGAAGATGCAGAAGGTGCGCGAGATGCACCTGCAGCCCCGCGGCTTCATGAACAGCGCCGTGTGCCGTAAGTGCTACCTGCCGCGCAAGACGCAGGACGACGTGGGCGAGGTCGGCGGCCGTACCTTCGTGGTGCGCAACTACACCCGCCGCATCCAGCTGATCGGCAAATAAATACCTGACCAGGCGCCCATGTTCCGCAACTACCGCCCGGACCGCTGCTACATCATTGCCGAGATCGGCGGCAACTTCACGCGTTTCGAGGAAGCGAAGACGCTGATCGACGCCGCCGCCGGCACCGGGGTGGACGCGGTCAAGTTGCAGACCTACAAGGCCGACACGGTGGCCAGCCGCAAGGCGGTGTTCGACATGGAAAACACCGGTGTGGTCTCGCAGCACGATCTGTTCAAGCAGTACGAGATCGACATGGACCTGCACAAGGCCGTGTTCGGATACGCCGAGAACAAAGGGCTGGACTGGTTCTCTACGCCCTCGCACGAATCCGACCTGGCAATGCTCGAAGCCCTGGGAGTGGGGGCGCACAAGATCGGCTCGGACGATGCGGTCAATATCCCCTTCTTGCGCGCGGTGGCGCGCGCCGGCAAGCCCATGCTGGTCTCTACCGGCATGTGCGACATGGACGAAGTGAAAGAGACTGTGGCGGCGCTGCGCGCCGAAGGCGTCAAGCAACTGATGTTGCTGCATGCGATCACCAGCTACCCGACCCACCCCGAGCACGTGAACCTCGGGGCCATGCAGGCGATGATGCGCGAATTTCCGGACCTGGACGTGGGCTATTCCGACCACACCATCGGCACCACCGCCTGCATCTGCGCCGCCGCGATGGGCGCGCGCATCCTGGAGAAGCATTTCACCTGGGACAAGAACGCCCCGGGCCCGGACCACATGCTCTCCGCCGACCCGCGCGAAATGAAGGCGATTGTGGACGCCGTGCGCAGTTTTGAGGTCATGCGCGGCGACGGCATCAAGCATCCGGCCGCAAGCGAAGCGAAGACCCGCGTCAACAACCGCAAAAGCATCGTAATGGCGCGCGCCGCCGCTGCCGGCGAGCCGCTGACCGCGGAGCACCTGGCGGTCAAGCGCCCCGGCTATGGCATCGCCCCAAAGCATCTGGCCGAACTGGTCGGCCGCCTCCCGCGCCAGGCGCTGGACGCCGATGACGTGCTGACGTGGGAAGCACTGCAATAAAGCTCGGCATCATCATCCAGGCCCGCATGGGCTCCACCCGCCTGCCGGGCAAGGTGTTGCGCGAGATCGCCGGTACGCCGTTGCTCGGGCGCATCCTCGACCGCCTGGAGTACCTGCGCCACCCCGCCACCGTGGTCGTAGCCACCAGCACGGAGGCGCGGGACGATGCCATTGCCGCTTACTGCGCGCAGCGCGGTGCCCACGTATTTCGCGGCAGCGAGAGCAACGTACTGGAGCGGTATTACCTCTGCGCCAGGCAATACGGGTTTGACCAGGTGATCCGCATGACCGCGGACAATCCGTTTACCGACATCGAGGAACTGGATCGGCTGATCGAGCTGCACCTTTCCTCGGATGCTGATTTCACCCATTCATTCCCGGTCCTGCCAATCGGCGTGGGCGCGGAGATCTTCACCTTTGCCGGCCTGGAAGAATCGATGCGGAAGTCGCATGCGCCGCACCACTTCGAGCATGTGGACGAATACCTGATCGAGCATCCCGAGCGCTTCAAAACCCGGCGACTCGATGTCGATCCCGCCAAGAACCACCCTCAGGTACGCCTGACGGTGGACGATGACACCGACTTCCGCCGCGCCTGCTTCATTGCCGAGCGCGCCCCCGGCCACGTGACCACCGAACAGGCGATCGCCCTATGCTCGCAATTTGCGTAGAGAGCTCCCATGCGCGCGGCATGGGCCACCTGTTCCGCATGCGCAACCTCGCGCACCTGCTGCGCGCGCGGAGCATCCCGTTCATTCTCCTGATCAACGACCATGCGCCGGCGCTGGCCGTTCTACGCGCTGACGGATTGCCGTTCGAGGTGATCGACCTGGCCACGGCGGCGCAATGGGCGCCGGACGTGATCGCCCGCCACCAGCCACGCATCTGGCTCAACGACCGCCTCGATACCGACCTGGCGCACGCGCAGGCCGTCAAGGCCGCCGGCCTCGCCTTGGCCACCATCGAAGACCGCGGCGAGGGCGCCACGCTGGCCGACCTGCACATTGCCTCGCTGGTGTTTACCGGCGAGCCTCTGGCCGGCCGCCGCGTGCTGCGCGGGCTCGATTACCTGATTCTCAATCCCGAGATCGCGCAGCGCCGCCGCCTGCGTACCGACCTCAAGAGCCTGCTGGTCACCCTGGGCGGTACCGACACCTATGGCGCCACGGTCAAGGCGGTGGCGCTGCTGCGCAAGCTCGGCCGCGCCGCCACGGTGATCGTCGGCCCCGGCTTCCAGCACCACGACGCGCTGCGCGCCGAATTGACGCCCGATTTCGAAATGAAGATCGGCGTGCCCTCGATGATCGAGGAAATGAGCCGCCACGACCTGGCCGTCACCGGCGGCGGCGTCACCTCTTTCGAGGCCGCCGCCTCCGGCCTGCCGGTGATCGCGATTGCCAATGAATGGTTTGAGGTGCCGATGGCGCAACACCTGGCGGGCCTGGGTGCGGCGCGGTTCGCCGGACATCATTCGGCACTGGACGAATCGGCCTTCTCCATTCCGCCCGATATCGCGACGATGAGCGCGGCGGGGTTGGCGCATGTGCCGCTCACCGGTGTCGAGCGGGTCTGCGCTGCCCTCATGGAACTGGCATGAGCCGCACTGCCGTCATCCACCAGCCGGACTTCATGCCCTACCTGGGCTTTTTCGACCGCCTGCTGCACGCCGACGTATTCGTGCTGCTGGACAACGCGCAGTACGTGAACGCCACCAGCCGCAGCTGGACCAACCGCGACAAGATCAAGACGCCGCAGGGCGAGCGCTGGATCACCATCAGCGTCAAGAAAGCGCCCCGCGATACCGCGATCAACCAGATAGAACTGTCGGACCACGTGGATTGGCGCGGCGACCATCTGAACCTGCTGCGGCAAAATTACCGCCAGGCACCGTTCTTCGGCGAGATCTATCCGCAGGTGGAAGCGCTTTATGCGCACCCGTTCACCCTGCTGGCGGACTTCAACCGCGCGTCGATCGACTTCCTGCTGGCATTGTTCGACATCCACGTCGAAACGGTATTGGCCAGTACCCTGAGCGCAGGCGGGCGCAGCAATGAACTGCTGGCGGAGATTCTCAGAGAGGTCGGCGCGAACTGTTATCTTTCCGGCGTTGGCGCGCGCGCCTATTTCCATCCCGAGCCCTTCGACGCTGCCGGGATCGAAGTAAAATGGCAGGATTTCCCCCATCCGGTCTATCCGCAGTTACATGGGGACTTCATTCCGTATCTCAGCAGCATCGACCTGCTGTTTAACTGCGGCATAGCCCGATCGCGGGAAATTCTGAGGAAGCCTTCATGAACGTACTGGCCATCGGCGCGCATTTCGACGATGTGGAGCTTGGCTGCGGTGGCGCCCTGGCCAAGCACGTCGCCAAGGGTGACAAGGTGGTGGTCTATGTCGCCACCCGTTCCGGCTTTTCCAATCACCGCAACAGCGAGGTCCGCTCCAACGATGTCGCCCAGGCCGAGGGCGAAGCGGCGATGCGCGCGCTGGGGGTGCAGCACCTGCTTTGCGGCAACTTCAACACCCTGGAAGTCGAGTTCGTCGACGCGCTCAACATCGAGATCCTGCGCATCATCGAGGATCATCAGATTGATCTGGTCTACTCGCACTGGGTTGGAGACATCCATCACGACCACCAGGCCGTCGGCCGCGCCGCCCTGCACAGCAGCCGCCACGTGCCGCGCCTGTTGATGTATCGCAGCAACTGGTACCACTCGCCGATGGATTTCCGCGGCAACTTCTACGTCGACATCACCGAAACCTGGAGCCGGAAGCGCGACGCCATCCTGACTCACGCTTCGGAAGTGGAACGTACCGGCCGCAAGTGGGTTTCGTTTTTCGAGAATGAAGCCGAGAACGCCGGGCAGCGCATTGGCAGGCGTTATGCGGAAGTGTTCGAGGTGCTGAAATGGATCGACTGACCACGGAAGGCTTGCGCCGGTGAGCCGGCTTGCCCGCGCCTTCCGGGGCGCATTGCCTTACGCACTCCACAAACACCTCTACGTCACGCGGCCGGCGCGTCGGCGCGAGGCGGAGGAGGAGATGCGATTGCGCCTGCCTCTCGAGAAGGCCGGGCGCAACGCCGAATTCCTCGGACGGCACGCAGGGCAACGGTGTTTTATTCTTTGCAATGGGCCCAGTGTCAAGCGCCAGAATCTGGCCGCCCTCAAGGATGAACACGTCGTCAGCGTGTCCAGTGGCTACCATCATCCGCTATATGCGCAGATCGCGCCGCGCTATCACTGCGTTCCGCAACTGACTTATGGCCTTGTCACCCGTGAGGATGCAATTGCGTGGTTCAAGGAAATGGATGCCGCGCTGGGCGACGCGACCCTGTTCCTGAGCAGCACGGAAGAGCCGCTGGTAAGGGAGGAGGGGCTGTTTGCCGGCCGCGACGTACGTTATATCGTGCTTTCGGGCAATTTCTCCGACTATCCTGAAGCAACTGTGCCTGACATCGCAGCGCGGATTCCCCGCGTACAGTCGGTGCCGGTCATGTGCATCATGATTGCCATGTACATGGGCTTCGACCAGATTTATCTTCTGGGAACGGACCACGACCATTTCCGCACCGGCGAGTACAAGTATTTCTACGAGTCGAAATCGACAGCACTTTCCGGCAAGGATATTTCCGCCGATGAGCAAGGCAAACGCCGCAGCGGATGGTACGAGGAGTTGACCGGACTGGTCAGGCTGTGGGAGCAGTACCGCACACTTGGCCACATCGCGCAGGCAAACGGGGTACGGATATTCAACGCCACCGCTGGCGGCGAACTCGATGAGTTTCCTCGCGTGGATTTCGATTCCCTGTTTGCGTCGGCCCTGCGGCCCGCCTGATCCGTCATGTCCCCCCGTGTCAAATCGATTCTGAAGGACTGGCTGCCACCCGCTCTCCTGCGTCTTGCACGCAGCGCCGGCGTACCCGGTGCGCCGCGGGGAATCGACTTTGTCGGGGATTGCGCTACGTGGGAAGAGGCACAGGCGCAGGCTGGCGGCTACGCGGCCGCCAACATTCTCGAAAAAGCCCGCACGGCGGTACTGAAGGTAAAGAACGGCCAAGCGGCTTGCGAGCGCGACACGGTCACTTTTGATCACATCGAGTATTCCTATCCCCTGCTGGCTCACCTCCTGCACACTGCCGCGCGCAATGGCAACAAGCTTGCAGTCCTCGACTTCGGTGGCGCCCTGGGTAGTTCCTACTATCAAAATCGCGCCTGCCTCTCACACTTGGATAGCCTGCACTGGATGGTGGTCGAGCAGCCACACTTCGTTGCATGTGGCACAGCCGATTTCGCCGACGGCAAGCTAAGCTTCCACGAGACCATCGAAGCCGCAGCGGCGTTTCACGCGCCTGATTTCATCCTGCTTTCCAGCGTGCTGCAATACCTCGAACGGCCGATCGACATTCTGCCTTCGCTCGCCGCTACCGGCGCGCCGACCCTGCTGGTAGACCGCGCGCCGATCCTGCCGGACGTGCGGACGCGCATCGTTGTGCAGCATGTGCCGCCGTCGATCTATTCCGCCTCCTATCCCTGCCGGCTGTATAACGAAGCCGAATTCATCTCCTTGTTCGCGCCGCAATATGCCCTGGCCGACCAGTTCGACGCCAACATCGGTTCGACAATCGCGGTTGAGGGCGCAACGGGACGCTATCGCGGTTACCTATTCGAAAATACTGCGCCTGCGCGGCCCGGAATTCGGTCTCCCACATGAAAGCATTTTGCACCCTGTTCGACTCCCGCTATCTTTCGCGCGGCCTGGCGATGTACGAGTCGCTGACCAGCCTGACGCCGGACAGCCATCTCTACATCTTTCCCTTCGACGACGAAGCATTGCGCATTTTGCGCGCGCTCGACCTGCCGGCCGCGACCATCGTCCCTCTCGCCGAGTTCGAGGATGCCGAGTTGCTGCGCGTAAAGTCCGCACGCTCGCCGGTCGAATACTGCTGGACCTGCACGCCGTCGATCGTGCGCTACTGCATCCACACCTATGCGCTCGACATGTGCACCTATGTCGACGCCGATACATTCTTTTTCGCCGACGCCACCGTACTGCTCGACGAGATGGGCGCGGCCGATGCAATGATCATCGAGCACCGCTACACGCCCGAGCACGACAGCAGCGCCACCTCCGGCATCTACAACGTGCAGTTCATGCCCTTTCGCGCCACCGCGCAAGGCAGCGCCATTCTTGAATGGTGGCGCGATGCCTGCCTGGAGTCCTGCGAACTCAAACCGGAAGAAGGCAAGTGCGGCGACCAGAAGTATCTCGACGACTGGACCGAACGCTTCGCCGGTCACGTGCACGTGCTGCGCCACCTGGGCGGCGGCGTGGCGCCGTGGAACGTTCAGCAATACACATTCTTCGAAGCCGGCAAGAGCGCGGATGGCAAGGTCCGCGGCAAACGCCTCGCCGATAGCGCGGGATTTGACCTGGTGTTCTACCACTTTCACGCTCTCAAGCCATGGGATGACGGCCGCATTCAGCCCACCAATACCAGCTACGTCTTCGACGCCTCCGTAATGCGCCTGATCTACGCGCCTTACCTCGCCCATCTCTCCTCGATTGCCACGCGCCTGCGCAACAAGGGCGTTGCCCTGGATCCGCACGGTGCGCAACCCGCGCCGCGCGTCGGGCTGCGCGCCCGGTTGCGCGAGACCCTGGGCCGCCTGCTGGGACGGGCCGACGCAAACGACGGCAACGCCAACCGTCCGACCAGCTTCAAACGGGCCCTTCGCCTGGCCCCCCCGGGCGCGATCGTGCCCCGCTTCTAGGTCCGGCTCTGCTGCGCAAGTCCCCGCCTGTATAATTTAAGGCTTGCGTGGCTCCTATGCCCGTTCGGATAGTCCACACTGGTGGCGCCGATCCCCCGACGTTCCGCCCGGTACCCGGCCCGACCCAGGCTCCCTTCCCGGCCAGCTAAAACCTGCTGCAATGACCCAGAGCAAGAGCCCTGCTTGTCCGATCTGTGCCGCGCCGACCCGTGTGATGTACGACGGCATGTACGACGACCGCTACGCCTATCCCGGTACGTTCACCCTGCGCGCCTGCGACGGCTGCGGGCATCGCCATCTCGATGCAGACTTCCGTCCCGAGCAACTGGGCATCCTCTATTCCGAGTACTACCCGCGTTCCTCGATTTCGGTGGATGACTATGCGCCCTACGTTGAGGTCGGTGGCGCGCGTGCCTGGTTCCAGGGAGAGCGCTGCTCGGCTTTCCGCTGGGTACCGCGCGACGTGCGGATCCTGGATATCGGTTGCGGCTTTTGCAGCACCCTTGGCTACCATGCAGCCCGCGGCTGCGATGTCTATGGCGTCGAAGCCGACAGCAACGCCCGGCGCGTCGCGGAAAAGTTCGGCTTCAAGGTCAAGATCGGCCTGTTTTCCGCGGCTGACTATCCGGCGGATTTTTTCGACTACGTCACCATGGACCAGGTGATCGAGCACGTCACCCAGCCGCACGAGGTGCTTTCCGGCATCCGCCAGGTACTCAAGCCCGGCGGCACGGCGATCTTCAGCACACCTTTTTCGCGCAGCATCCCCGCGATGCTGTTCGGCCGGCGCTGGCTCAACTGGCACACGCCCTATCACTTGCAGCACTATTCCCGCGAATCTTTCCGCCAGGCCTGCGAGCAGGCGGGGCTGGAGCTGGTCAGCACGCGCAGCCTCACCAACGCCGAATGGCTGCGCTATCAATGGGCCCACAGTGCACGCTTTCCCCGCCTGGGTCAGCCGTCGCCCTTCTGGTCGCATGGCGTCGAGCCAAGCCGTTCCTTCAGTGCGATACTGGCGCGCCTGCTGGAGCAGATGCATCGCTTCAAGCTCAACCATCTGCTGACCCGATTGTTCGATGCCCTTGGGCGCGGCGACAACCGGCTGTACTTCGTGCGCAAGCCCGCGCATGGCTGAGGCCACGCAACGCCCGCCCTACGAGCCGACGGTCCATGTGGTACTGCCGGTGCACAACCGCAAGGTCATTACCCTGGGTTTTGTGCGCTGCCTGCTCGCGCAAACCTATGCCCACCACAGGCTTCTGCTGGTAGACGACGGTTCCACCGACGGCACGGCGCAGGCAGTGCGCGAACTGCTGCCCACCACCGCCGTTCTGCATGGTGCCGGCGACTGGTGGTGGGCCGGCGCTCTGCAGCAGGCCTACCTTCACCTAAAAACCGCGCGACTGCCGCCCGGCGACCTGGTGCTGATCTGCAACGACGACACCAGCTTCGATCCGGCATTCCTCGGCAACGCGGTGGCGGTGATGCAGGGCCAGCGCAACTGTATGCTTCTCGCCCAGCTTTACGATGACAGCCACAACGGCTTCATCGAGTCGGGCGTGCACGTGGACTGGCGCCATCTTACCTTCACCGGCGTGGCCGATCCCGCGCGCATCAACTGTTTCGCCACCCGCGGCCTGTTCCAGCGCGTCGACGACTACCTGAGCCTGGGTGGTTTTCATCCACGCCTGCTACCGCACTACGCCAGCGACTACGAATACACCATCCGCGCCCATCGTCGCGGCCGCCGCCTGCTGACCGACCCCGCCGTGCGGCTTGCCGTCAACCAATCCGCTACCGGGGTGCGCAAGCTCACCGAAATCTCCCTGCGCCGCCACTTGCGCACGGTCTTCTCCAAGCGCTACGTCGCCAACCCGTGGTATCAAAGCATGTTCATCCTGCTCGCGTGCCCACCGCGCTGGAAGCTGGTGAACCTGTACCGGACCTGGAAGATCTTTCTCAGCGACCTGCGCCAGATCGGCCGGCCGCGCGCCTCCTAAAGCCATGCGATTTGCCTACGTCGGCGCGAGTTATGTTTCCTATCTGCGCAGTTTCTACGCTGCGCGCCCGCTGCTCGCACTGGAGCCCTTTGTGGTCCAGGAAGACGCACTGCGCCTTGACAGATTCGGGTGGAACGGTGCCTGGACGACGCCCATGGCCGAACTGGGCTACGAGGCGCGCGAATTCCACGCCGGCAATCCCTACCTCGACCAGGCCTGGCGGCGCGAGCATGGGGGTGCGGATGCCCCGGCCGTGCTCGCGCAGCTGGACGCATTCGATCCAGAAGTCATTCTCTACGACCACGGCGATGCCGAGCTGCTGCGCGCCCTGAAAGCCGCCGCCCGGCCACCGCTGGTGATCGGCTGGGAGGGTGGGGGATTGAGCCGCCAGGCCTGCTGGCCCGATTTCGACCTCATCCTCTCCTGCGCGCCGGAATCGGTCGCCACCCTGTGCGCAGCCGGCGCGAATGCCGCGCACATGCACCACGCATTCAACCCGGCGGTGCTTGAGCAACTCGGCGCACCGGCGCGGGAAAACCGCATCGCCTTTTTTGGGCAACTGGTGCGCGAAGGCGATTTTCACCTGCGCCGCGAGCAGAACCTGGTGCGTATTTGCGCCAGCGGCCTGCCTTTCGATCTCTATTCGCCCAGCTACAGTTACGGCACCCGTGACATGTTGCTGGCTCGCGTCATGATGGCGCTATGCTTGGGCTACCGCGCCTTGTCGCGGGCACCCGGCCTGCGCGGCAGGGTGGCCCGCTTGCCCTGGGGCGTGCTGGCCGATCCGGCGCGCCCGTTTCCGCAATTGCCGGTTCACCCGCGCCTGCGGCCCAACTTGCGGCCTGCACAATATGGGCTGGCCATGTACGAAAGCATTGGGCGAGCATCGGTCTGCCTGAACATCCACGCCGACAACACGCCGGACTACGCCTCCAACATGCGTCTATTCGAAACCACCGGTATGGGTACCTGCCTGCTGACCGACAAGCGGCGCAATATTGCCGATTTGTTCGCGCCGGACCGCGAAGCGGTAATCTACGACGGTCTTGACGACTGCATCGAAAAAATGCGCTGGCTGATTGATCACCCGGCGCAGGCGCGCGAAATCGGCGCCGCGGGCCAGGCACGCACGCTTCGAGAAAACACCTTCAGGCAACGAGCCGAACAATTGCACAGCCATATCCTGCGGCTGGCGACGCAAAAGTCGGCCGCCTTGCAACGCCTGTAGTCCTGCAAACGCGTTACCGGCATTTTCAGCCTACCGCGGGCAGCTCCTTCCCACTTGGCCGCGCCGGCTTCGCTCCCACCAGCACGAACGCGATCACGCACGGCACGCTGCCGCGATTGACCCAGTTGTGAATGGTGCCTCGCTGCACTAAAAGGTCACCCTGCCTCAGGGTCACCTCTGTACCGTCAAGGTCCATCACAATCTCGCCAGATATCACCACCGCATAGTCGATGCTGTCGGTGCGATGATTCCGGGGCGTGGCCCCTGGCTCGTAGGAAACGACGCGGAAGACCGTGCCGTCATGATCGCTGGTACTCACCGGCCGCAACGCGCCATCGGTCTCGTCGTCGTTGTCCACCGGAAAACCCTGCGTAGTCCAGACCACACTGGACTGCACCTTTGGCCGGTTCTGTTTCACTGCGTTCAGCGGGCCGTCGATTTTCACCACCGCCTTGCCGTTTTCGTCGTGGCCGGTCACTACCCTGCGTATGTTCAACGCCATGTTTCTACCCGTATTCCTATTCCGGTTGGATGCGTGCAACCTTGACGCGTTCGCGAAACTTCACCACTTCCTCTTCCATCATGCGCTTCGATTCGGCCGGCGTGCTGCCTACCGGCTCGAAGGCGATCTCCTTCATCCGTTGCGCCGTTGCCGGGTCGGCCAATGCCTTTTTGACCTCCGATTGCAGACGATCGATGATTGCCGCGGGCGTGCCGGCCGGCGCGAACAGGCCGAACCAGCCACCATCCATCTCCATGCCTTCGATGCCCTGCTCACGCATCGTCGGCACCTCCGGCAGCAATGGCGAGCGGCGCTCGTGGGTGTATCCAAGTCCGCGCAGCTTGCCGGACTTGAGATACGGCAGTGACAGGGGTGCCGTCAAAAACTCAAACTGCACGTCTCCCGCCAGCAGCGCGGACAGCGCCGGCCCCGACCCGTTGTACGGAATATGCACCGCGTGGAATCCCGCCTGCGCGTTAAACAATTCACCCGCCAGGTGCAGCAAATTGCCGACCCCCGGGGAGCCATAGGAGACCCTTGCGCCGGGCTTCGCCATCAGCGCCAGCAAGCCGCGCGCCGAATTTACCGGCACGCCAGGGTTCACCGCCAGTACCAGGGCTTCGGTCGCGGCCACCCGCGTTACCGGCGTCAGATCCTTCAACGTATCGTAAGGCATCTTCTTGTAGATGCTCGGGTTGATCGCGATTGAAGACGTGGTGAGCAGCAGGGTGTAGCCGTCCGGCGGCGCGCTTACCACCAGTTTTGTGCCGATGAGGCCATTGGCGCCCGGATGGTTGTCGATCACCACCGGTTGTCCCAGCAGAGCACCTAGCGGCTGGCCAACGAGACGCGCCAGCGCGTCCGGCGTGCCGCTGCCGAATGGCAGGACAATGCGCACCGGCTTGGTCGGATAGCTTTGCGCCAACGCTCCCGGTGTTTGCAGCAACGCTGCCGCGGCAAACACCGGTGCCGCCAGATTCCACAAGATTTTCCGCACGTAGTCTCCTCTTCTCTTTGCTGCCACAGGCATCGCAGGCCGCATGACCTGCGCATTGAAGCGGCGCTACGTTAGCATGCGTCAGCGGCGGTAAACCTGGCTGATACCGCCGCAAGCCGTTATACGCAGCATAGCCGGCGCCGCGTCTTTCGCGGCCGGACGGGCGGTGTCGTAAAATCCGCAGGATGTCCGCCCCTCTTCCCGCGCCGACCTCCGAAGACCTGCTGATCGACATCGGCAATACCTTCGTCAAGTGGGGCCGTTATCGCGTCGGCCTGCCGACCGCGCTGGACGCGCTGATCGAGTCCGAACGCCGGCTGATCGACGAAATTCCCGGCATCAGCCCGGCGTTCAATCGCTACCCGCCGCCGCGGCGCATCGTCATTTCCAATGTCGCCGGCACGCGCGTGCGCAACCCGCTGATGCGCGCGGTCGAACGGTGGCCGCAGGTGCAGACGCACTGGGTGGTGTCCTCGCCCGCGCAATGCGGCGTCACCAACGGCTACCGCAACCCGGCGCAACTGGGCACCGACCGCTGGGCCGCGCTGATCGGCGCGCGTGCCCTGTTGCCGGACCAGGCAGTGCTGGTGGTGGTATGCGGCACCGCCACCACCATCGACCTGCTCACGCCCGAAGGCCACTTTCCCGGCGGCAACATCCTGCCCGGCATGGGCCTGATGCTGCGCTCCCTGCACGTCGCCACCGCCGCCCTGCCGGACGCCGACGGCGACTATATC
>DASYEQ010000075.1:0-20637 GCA_036498945.1 Burkholderiales bacterium
CGCACGGAGAACAACCGGGTGGTCAATTTCCCTGGGGAGCGCGCGCGGGTCGGCAGCTATGCCGACGTGCGGATCAGCGCGGTCCTGTCGCATTCGCTGCGCGGCGAACTCGTCACCGAAGAGCAAGCCTGCCCTTGAGAAGCAAACCCGTGGAAGTGAGGCTCGATCCCGAGGACAACCCGCGCCTCGCGCGGCTGTGCGGCGCCCTGGACGCGAACCTGCGGCAGATCGAATCCGCGCTCGACGTCACGATCGCGCGCCGCGGCGTGCGCTTCACCGTCCGCGGCGCGCAGGCGGAGCGCGCGGCGCAGGCGATCGAGCACTTCTACGACCGCGCCACGGGCGAGTTGACGATCGACGACGTGCAGCTCGGCCTGGTCGAGTTTTCGAAGAACAGTCTTCCGCGCGGCGACGGTGAAGCGCCGCAGCTCCTGACCCGGAGGCAGGACCTGCACGGCCGCACGCCGCACCAGCTCGAGTACATCGAGAAAATCCTCGCGCACGACTGCACCTTCGGCATCGGCCCGGCGGGCACCGGCAAGACTTACCTTGCGGTCGCCTGCGCCGTCGACGCGCTCGAGCGCGACAAGGTGAAGCGCATCGTGCTCGTGCGCCCGGCGGTCGAGGCGGGAGAGCGCCTGGGCTTCCTGCCGGGCGACCTCGCGCAGAAAGTCGATCCGTACCTGCGGCCGCTGTACGACGCGCTCTACGACCTGATGGGCTTCGAGAAGACCGGCAAGCTGCTCGAGCGCGGAACGATCGAATTGGCTCCTCTGGCCTATATGCGCGGCCGCACGCTCAATCATTCCTTCATCATCCTCGACGAAGCGCAGAACACCACGCCGGAGCAGATGAAGATGTTCCTGACCCGCATGGGCTTCGGCGCCAAGGCGGTGGTGACCGGCGACCCGACGCAGATCGACCTGCCGCGCGGCACGCAGAGCGGTCTGATCGAGGCGATGCACATCCTCAAGGACGTGCGCGGCATCGCCACCACGCAATTCAACGCCAGTGACGTGGTGCGCCACCCGCTGGTGGGGCGCATCGTCGAGGCCTACGAGGCGCATGCGGTGAAGCAGGCGCAGGAGGGAAAAAGCGACGTCGCCGACAACCTGCTGCGCGGCATGCACACGCGCGGCCCCGGGCGGCACTGATGGCCATCACCGTGCAGTACGCGAGCCGCGTACGCGGACTGCCGAGTGAAGCGCGCCTGAAGCGCTGGGCCAAGGCAGCGGCGCATGCCGATGCGCAACTCAACCTGCGCATCGTCAACGCCGCCGAGGGCCGCGTGCTGAACCGCGAGTTTCGCGGCAAGGACTACGCCACCAACGTGCTGACCTTCTCCTACGGGGACGATCCGCCAGAGGCCGACATCGTGCTGTGCGCGCAAGTGGTGGCGCGCGAGGCACGCGAGCAGGGCAAGACGCTGGAGGCGCATTATGCGCACCTGGTGGTGCACGGCGTGCTGCACGCCCACGGCCACGACCACGAGAAGGCGGCCGAGGCCAAACGCATGGAGGCACTCGAAGTAAAAATCCTGCGCGGGATGGGCTATGCCGACCCTTATTTGTCCGCGCCCGCCGCCTGAAATCCCCTCTGGCGCAACGCCGTTGTCACACCGGCGCGGCGCATAACGTGTATGCTATGACCCTGTTCTTTTCCGCCGCAAGGCACCATGGACGACGCGACTAGTCCGCCGCCTAAAGCAAGCCTGCTGGAACGTTTATCGGCGCTGATCATGCGCCGGCCCGAAGACCGCGGGCAACTCATCGAACTCCTGCATTCGGCCCGCGAGCGCGACCTGCTCGACGCGGAAGCACTCGCCATGATCGAAGGCGTGATGCAGACTTCCGAACTCTCCGCACGCGACATCATGGTGCCGCGCGCGCAGATGGACGTGATCGACATCAACGATACGCTCGACAAGTTCATGCCGAGCGTGATCCAGACCGCGCACTCGCGCTTTCCGGTGATCGACAAGAACCGCGATGAAGTGATCGGCATCCTGCTGGCGAAGGACCTGCTGCGCGTCTACGCCGGCCACGACCTGAAGATCCGCGAGATCCTGCGCCCGGTGGTGTTCATCCCCGAGAGCAAGCGCCTGAACGACCTGTTGCGCCAGTTCCGCGCCAATCGCAATCACATTGCCATCGTGGTCGATGAATACGGCGGCGTCGCGGGCCTGGTGACCATCGAGGACGTGCTGGAGCAGATCGTCGGCGAGATTGACGACGAGTTTGACTTCGACGAAGCCGAAGACAATATCCTGGTCGACCGCGACGGCCGCCACCGCGTGCGCGCGCTCACCGAGATTTCCGCCTTCAACGAATACTTCGGCGCGCAACTGCCGACGGACGAGGCCGACACCATCGGCGGCCTGGTGACGCATCGCTTCGGGCGCGTGCCCAAGCGCGGCGAAGTGGCGGTGATCAGCGGCTACCGTTTCCAGGTGCTGCGCGCCGACAGCCGCCAGATCCACATCCTGCGCGTGGAACGGCTGCCGGATGATGCGCCGTAAGCGCGGCAACGGCGCCGCGCCAGCCGGAGCCGTAGCACCTGCATCGCGGCTTATACGCTGGGGCGTGCCCGCAGGCGCCCTGGTGCTGGGCGCGTTCAGTGTCGCGGGCCTGGCACCACTCAACTGGTGGTGGCTGCCGCTGATCACGCTCTGCGCGCTGATGCTGCTGTGGCGCAATGCAGGTCCAAGGCGTGCCGCATGGCTGGGTTACCTGTTTGGCCTGGGCTGGTTTTGCGCCGGCGTCTCCTGGGTCTATGTGAGCATGCACGATGTCGGCGGCATGCCGGCGCCGATCGCGGGCCTCGCCACGCTTTTGTTCGCCGCCTACCTCGCGCTGTTCCCCGCGCTGGCCGGCTGGCTGCAGGCAAAGCTGCGCGCCGGCTGCCCGGCGCCCCACTGGCACGCCCTGCTGCTGGTGCCGGCGGCCTGGGCCTTCGCCGAGTGGCTGCGCGGCTGGCTGTTCACCGGTTTTCCCTGGGCGGCGCTGGGCTACGCGCATACCGGCGGCCCGTATGCCGGCTACGCGCCGCTGTTCGGCGTCGGCGGGCTCAACTACCTGAGTGCCTGCATCGCCGCGCTCCTGGCCTGGTGCGCCACGCTCTTGTGCGACAAGGCGCGCCTGCGCGATACCTGGGTGCCGCTGGCGATCATCGCCGCTACCATGCTCGCCGGCATCGAACTGCGGCACGTCGAGTGGACGCAGCCGGAAGGTGCGCCGCTGCAAGTGAGCCTGTTCCAGGGCAACATCCCGCAGGAGTTGAAGTTCGTGCCGGGGCGCTTCGAATCCACGCTTGCCACCTACAAGCAATTGGTCGAGGCGCATCCCGCACCGCTGATGGTGCTGCCGGAGACCGCGCTGCCGCGCTTCCTGAGTGACATCCCACGCGACTACCTGCATGAGCTGGCCCTGTTCGCCGCCAGCCGGAACGCCAACCTGATCACCGGCGTGCCGCGGGCGGACGAGCACGGCTACTACAACAGCGCCATCAGCCTGGGTGCCGATCCGGTGCAAAGCTACGACAAGACGCACCTGGTGCCCTTCGGCGAATTCATTCCCTATGGCTTTCGCTGGTTCGTCGCGCTGATGAACATTCCGCTGGGTGACTTCGCGCGCGGCACCACCCGGCCCAAGCCGATGCAGTTGGGCGGGCGCTACGTGGCGATCAACATCTGCTATGAAGACCTGTTCGGCGAAGAGATCATCCGCCAGTTGCCGCGCGCCAACCTGCTGGTGAACATTTCCAACATCGCCTGGTTCGGCGACAGCCTGGCGGTGCCGCAGCATCTGCAGATCAGCCGCATGCGCGCGCTGGAAACACGGCGGCCGATGCTGCGCGCCACCAACACCGGCGCCACCGCGGCGATCGACGAACACGGCCGCGTGCTGGCGCAACTGCCCTATTTCACGGTAGGCGCGCTTTCGGCCACGGTACAGCCGCGCCGCGGCACCACGCCTTATATCCTCTGGGGCAACTGGCCGATGGTCAGCTTTTGCGCGCTCGTGCTGGCGCTTTGCGCCTGGCGCGCGCGGCAAGCTCGGCTGCCAGCCTGAAGGCGGTAAACAGGCTGCCGGGGTCGGCGCTTTTGGCCTTCGCCGGCGTCGCCGCCAGGTCCAGCGCGGTGCCGTGATCGACCGAAGTACGGATGATCGGCAGGCCCAGCGTAATGTTGATGCCCTCGCCGAAGGTGGCGTACTTGAGCACCGGCAGGCCCTGGTCGTGGTACATCGCAAGCACCGCGTCGCCGCCTGCCAGCACACGCGGAGTAAACAAGGTATCGGCCGGCAGCGGGCCGGTCAGACGCATGCCCTTCTTGCGCAGGGACGCAAGCACCGGCGTGATGACCTCGATCTCCTCGCGCCCCATGTGGCCGGATTCGCCGGCATGCGGGTTAAGGCCCGCCACCAGGATGCGCGGCCGCGCGATGCCGAACTTGTCGCGCAGGTCCGCGGCGAGGATCTCGAGGGTGGTGCGCAGATCGGTACGCGTGAGCGCGCGCGGCACGTCTTTCAGCGCCAGGTGGGTGGTGGCAAGCGCCACGCGCAGCGGTCCCACGTTGGGTGACTGCGGCCGGGTGCCGGCCAGCATCATCACCACCCGCGGCGTGCCGGTCTTCTCGGCGAGGTATTCGGTGTGGCCGGTGAAAGCGATGCCGGCTTCGTTGATCACGCTCTTGTGCACCGGCGCCGTCACCATGGCGGCGAAGGCACCGGAGACGCAACCCGCGAGCGCGGCATCCAGCGTGCCCAGCACGTAGGCGCCATTGCGCGCATCCAGGCGCCCGGGCCGCGCGGGGCGCGCCAGCGGCACATGCAGCACGGCGGTGCCCGCGCCCGGCGCGGCACAGGCGGCCGCATCGGCACAGGCGCGCAAGGTAAGCTTCAGGCCAAGACGCTTGGCACGCTCCAGCAGCATGCCGGCATCGCCCACCAGTACCAGGCGCGTACCGCGCCGCACTGCCGGGCGCGCGGCCAGCATCAGGGCGAGATCCGGCCCGATACCCGCCGGCTCGCCGGTGGTCAGCGCGATCAGGGGCGCGGCGGCGGGCGGTTGGCGCAAGACGGCTCCCATGGCGGCCTTACGCGCGGCGGATCAGCGGTCTTCCAGACGCAGGTCGACGTAGGTGCGGTCACGCAGCTGGCGTACCCACTCCTGGTAGGCCTCGTCGGATTTGCGATCCTGGACCGTCTTGCACGCCGCGGCGCGCACACGCTCCGGGCTCATGTCGGCATTGCGGCGCTCCAGCACCTGGATCAGGTGCCAGCCGAACTGCGTCTGCACCGGCTGGCTGATCTCGCCCGGCTTCAGGGTGGACATCGCGCGTTCGAATTCGGGCACTGTGTCGCCCGGGTAGATCCAGCCCAAGTCGCCGCCCTGGTCACGGCTGCCGTCATTCGAATACAGGCGCGCCAGTTCGGCGAAGTCCGCCGCATGATTCACCAGGCGCTCGCGCAAATCCTCCAGGCGGCGCTTGGCCTGGTCCTGCGATACCAGCTCGTTGGTCTTGATCAGGATGTGGCGCGCGTGGATCTGCTCGACCTCGACCTTGGGGCCGCCGCCGCGCTTGCGCTCCAGCAGCTTGATGATGTGAAAGCCGTTGGCGTTGCGCAGGATGCCGCTGGTCTCGCCGGGCTGCAGCTTGGATTCGGCATCGACGAACAGCTGCGGCAGCCGGTCTTCGGTGCGCAGGCCGAGTTCGCCGCCCTTCAGCGCCTCGGGCGCTTCGGAAAAGCTTACCGACACCTTGGCGAAATCGGCGCCGCCCTTCAACTGGGCCAGCGCTTCCTCGGCGCGCTTCTTGCGCTGCTCGATCTGTTCGGGGCTGGCGTTTTCCGGCACCACCACCAGGATGTGGCCGAGGTTGACCTCGGTCTGCGCCTGCTGGGCGCCGTTTTCCGCCATCAGCTGTTCGATTTCGCCGTCGGTGCAGGTGACCTTTTCCACCACCGCTTCCCGCACCCGGTTGATGATGATTTCGCTGCGGATGTCTTCGCGGAAGCGGGCAAAGGGAATGCCCTGCTGTTCCAGCATGTCGCGGAATTCGGAAGGCGTCTTGTGGTTGTCCTCGGCGATGCGGGCGATGGAGCGGTCAAGCGCCGCGTCATCGACGCGGATCTGATTTTCCTTGGCGTACTGCAATTGCGCGCGGTCGGTGATCAGGCGCTCCAGCACCTGCGAGTCGAGCACGTCCGGCGGCGGCGGTGGCAGGTTCTTGCGGTTGAAGTCGGTCTTCACGACGCCGACGCGCTCATCGAGCTCGCGCCGGGTGATGACTTCGTCGTTGACCACCGCGACGATGCGGTCGGCGAGCACCGCGCGCGGCCGCGGCGCATTCGACAGCGCGGGCGAAAGCTGGGTCTGCGCCAGCACCAGCGGCGGCGGCAGCGCCGTCAGCAGCAGGCCGGCGGTGACGGCCAGCAGCATCAGGCGGGAAAATCGTGACTGCATGAATCTCTACTCGTAGTTGTTGAAGGTGGGCGTCGCTGGAGACTGGTTGTCGTACAGCTTGGTGTAACCAGGGATATTGCGGCGCAGGATGTCCAGCGGATTGGACCCGATCTTCGACAGGCCGTTCAGTTCGATCTGGATGAATATCGAGGAACTCGCGCGCTGCGTCGCCAGGGCGTAACGCTGCATCACCACCCGGCCGACCCAGCAATCGCCATCGTACTCGAAGCCGGCCAGCGCCTCGGCCAGGTGGCCGTCGTGCAGGGAGTAATTGTACCGGCCTACGGCGTACCAGCGCGGCGTCACCCGCCACTGGCCCGCGAAATCGACTTCCTCCAGCAGGTCGCGCTGGTAGCGGTAGGCCGCCGACACCGTATTGCCCGGTTCCGGCGACCAGCGGATGCCGTGGGTAACGCGCTGGATCTGCTTCTGGTTCGGATCGTATTCGATGGCGGAATCGAAGCGCACCTTCGGCACGATGTCGCCGGAGATCGCCGCCAGGAAGTCGGACTGCTTGTCCACCCGCGCGATCTCTGTCGGCAGGGTCACCTGCTGGGTGGTGAAGTAGTAGCGCTGGCCGATCGACACGCGCAGGCGCTCGGCGCCGTTCTCGGTGTTCAGCAGGCGCGACGAGACCGCCATCGTCAGCTGGTTGGCATCGGCGATGCGGTCGTAGCCGCTGTAGATATTGTTGGAGAAGATCTGGGAAAAATTGAAGTCTGCCAGGCCAGAATCGAAGATCGGAATGTTCGACTGGTCGCGATACGGCACCTTCAGGTAGTACAGGCGCGGCTCCAGGGTCTGGGTGTAGGCCTTGCCGAAATACTCCGCCGGGCGCTCGAAGGTCATGCCGCTGTCGAGGCTGATGATCGGCAGGCTGCGGTTGATCGAGTTGGTGGCGTTTGCCGGCAGCGCCAGCCCGGTCTGCCAGGCCGACAGGTCCGTCAGGCTGTAGTGCGTGGCGCTGTAGCTGATGGTCGGCGTGATGTAGTAACCGGGCTTGATGAACGGATAGCTGATCGTCGGCGCAATGTAGCTGCGCGTGCCCATCACCTGGGTGGCGCTGGAAAACCGCGTGATGTCAGTACTGACACCGATGTCGAAGCCCTTGACGTCGTAGCGCTGGGTGCCGAAGCTGATTTCCGGCAACCGGAAATACGGTGTCGCCACCGTCGGCCCCAGCGGATCCTGCAGTGTCTGGAAGGCCTGTTCGCGGATCGAGAAGGTATAGCCGTCGCGGGTGTAGTCGAGCGAGCCCTCGCGCGTCAGGTAGGTCTGCGCGGTCAGCGCTAGCTTGGCCGACAGGTCGGTGAAATAAGTGTTATCGGAGACCTTGTTGACGTTGATGTTGGTGGTCAGGCCCGGCGCCAGCGACTGGGTGTGCAGCAGCGAGTAGCCATAGCGGTTGGTGTGCGTCTGCTCGTCGTTCGGCAGGAACTCGGCACTGGCCTGCCCCTTGTACGTCTCCCCCATATAGCGGAAGCTGGCGCTGCTTTGCATGCCCCGCTTGGACATATATCGCTCGGACAGGGTCATGTCGCGATTGGGCGCGATATTCCAGTAATACGGAATGGTGAGTTCCTGGCCGCTCTGGATCGAACTGCCGAAGGACGCCGGCAGAAATCCGGATTTGCGCTTGTCGTTGAGCGAAAACGACATGCCAGGCAAGGACACGATCTCGCGGCCGAGGAAGACGATCTGCGCATCCTCCGCCTCGCCCAGGTCGCGGCCGAAATCCAGGTTCAGCTGGCCTACCTTGAGGAACCAGTCATCGTTGCCCGGTCCGCAGGTGGTGTAGGTGGCGTTCTCGGCGTGGTAGGCGTTCTGCCCGAGAAAGTCCATGCGCAGTGCCTCGCCCCGCGCCTTCTCCCCCGCCAGCAGGTAGTGCACGTCGAGGAAGTAGCCGGTCTGGGCGTCAAGCTTCAGGCGCATCTGCGAGCCGGTGAACAGGTCACCATCCTTCAGCGCGCGCACCTCGCCGTTGGCCAGCATTTCATCGGCCACCGGAAAATAGGTGATGCTGTCGGCCTTCATCAGGCTGCCGCGCTTGCGCAGCTCGGCCTCGCCTTCCACCGTGGTCTGCACCCCGGTCTGGCCGGAAATCTTCAGTCCCTGGATGAATACCGGCACGTCCTCGCCGCTGGGCAGGTTGGGATGCAGGGTATCGTCGGACTTCAGCGCGAGGCTGGTGCCCGGCGCGCTTGCCGGCGTCGCGGTGATCGAGGGCTCCGGCCCCAAGGCCGGAGCGGGCGTGCTGTCGGCAGCCGGCGCCGGCAGGGTGACCGAAGCTGCCGCCACCTGCGGCGCCTCGGCGGCCTGCGATTGTGGTGCAGCCGCGCCGACACCCTGCTCTGCGCCCCATGCCGCCAGCGGCAAGGTGCCCAAGAGCATCAGCACTTGCGCTAAGGGTTTAAGACGCGGACGAGAGACAGTCGGCAGATACATGGGCTCACGAAAGTCCGCGAGCCCTGTCCGGCCCGAACGGTGAATCCGATAAAATTCAACGGATTATAAGCCAGCCGCGTACAAATACCGTGCCCGGCTCTCCCATTTGCCTGTCCTCCACCCCGGAACCCCCATTTTGGACCGCACCACCGCACTGACCGCCTGGCTGGAAAGCCTGTTTCCCGGCCGCTCTTTCACCCTTGCGCCCGCCTCCAGCGATGCCAGTTTCCGGCGCTATCTGCGCGCGCGTTTCGACGACGGCAGCACCCGCGTCGCGATGGACGCGCCGCCGCAGCACGAAGACTGCAAACCCTTCATCCACGTCGCGCAACTGTTCGGCGCCACCGGCGTCAATGTGCCGCAAGTGCAGGCGCAGGATCTCGACCAGGGTTTCCTGCTGCTCACCGACCTCGGCGACACCACCTACCTGGCCGCGATGCAGCGCGAGCCGGAGCGCGCCGACGCGCTTTACCGCGACGCCCTCGCCGCCCTGATCCGCATCCAGGCGGGCACCCGCCCGGGCGCACTGCCGCCTTACGACCGCGCCCTCCTGCTGCGCGAGATGCAGTTGCTGCCGGACTGGTACATCGCGCGCCACAAGAACGTGACGCTCTCGGAGAAGCAGCAGGCAGTGCTGACCCAGGCCTTCGAGACCCTGCTCGCCAACAACCTGGCGCAGCCGCAGGTCTACGTCCACCGCGACTACCACTCGCGCAACCTGATGGTGGGGCAGCCGGGCGAGCCCGGCATCCTCGACTTCCAGGATGCGGTGCATGGCCCCATCACCTACGACCTGGTGTCCCTACTGAAAGACGCCTACATCGAATGGGAGGAGGCGCAGGTGCTCGACTGGTGCGTGCGCTACTGGGAAGCCGCGCGCAAGGCCGGGGTGCCGGTGCAGGAAGACTTCGGCGAGTTCTACCGCGACTTCGAATTCATGGGCCTGCAGCGCCACCTCAAGGTGCTGGGCATCTTCGCGCGCCTGAACTACCGCGACGGCAAGGCCAACTATCTCGATGACATTCCGCTGGTGATGCGCTACACCCGCCGCGCCTGCGAACGCTACACCGTGTTCAACCCCCTGTTGCGCCTGCTCGACGCGCTGGAACAGGTCGAGGTGAAGACCGGCTACACATTTTGAGCATCACGGGCACGGGCGCCACGCCACGCCGTGAATTCATCGCGGGCCTTGCCGCCGTCACGCCGATGCTGTTCGGTGCCGTGCCCTTCGGCCTGATCTACGGCGCCCTCGCGGTGAAGGCCGGCATCCCGCCGCTGCCGGCGATCCTGATCTCCAGCATCGTTTTCGCCGGCTCGGCGCAGTTCCTCATCACCAAGCTGGTGGCCGCGGCCACGCCCGGTGCGCTGATGGTACTGGCGGTGGGCGTGATCAACCTGCGGCACGCCCTCTATTCGGCTGCGCTGGCCGAAAAGCTCGCGCACCTGCCACTGCGCTGGAAGGCCCTGCTCGCCTACCTGCTGACGGACGAAGCCTATGCCACTGCGCTACGGCGCATGGACGATGAGCGCGACCCCGACACGCGTCACTGGTACCTGCTGGGCGCGGGCTTCGGCCTGTGGTTCACCTGGCAGATCGCCTGCATCATCGGCGTGCTGCTGGGCGGCCGCATTCCGGCGGCGTGGTCGCTGGATTTCGCCGGCACCCTCACCTTCATCGCCATCGTCGTGCCCCTGTTGCGCGACCGCGCCTCGCTGGGCGCCATGCTCACCGCCGGCGTGATTTCGATCGTCGCCTTCGCCTTGCCGCACAAGCTGTTCATCATCGTCGCCGCGTTCGCCGGCATGGGCGCCGGCGTGCTGCTCGAGCGCATCGCCAACCGCAGAAAGGAGGCGGCATGAATCTCTGGCTCACCATGCTCCTGGCGGGGCTTGCCACCTTCCTGATCCGCTACTCCTTCATCGGCAGTGCGGGGCGCCTGCGCCCGCCGCCGTGGTTCCGGCGCATGCTGCGCTTCGTACCGATCGCGGCGCTCACCGCGCTGATCTGGCCCGACATGCTGATGCCGGCGGGCGAGTTACTCCTCACGCCCGCCAACCCGCGCCTGATCGCCGGCCTCGTCGCCGGCCTCATCGCTTGGCGTACGCAAAACATTTTTCTCACCATCGGCGTCGGCATGGGGGTTTTGTGGGGGTTACAGTGGTGGCTATGAAAGCAATGATCCTCGCCGCCGCACGATTTACGTACCCGGCGGCATGCAACGGAGAACCGAATTGAAGGCAATGATCCTCGCCGCCGGGCGTGGGGAGCGCATGCGCCCCCTGACCGACACCGCGCCCAAGCCGCTGCTGGAAGTCGGCGGCAAGCCGCTGATCGCCTGGCACCTGGAACGGCTGGCGCGCGCCGGCTTCCATGACATCGTGATCAACCACGCCTGGCTCGGCGCGAAGATCGAACGGGCGCTCGGCGACGGCAGCCGTTATGGGGTGCGCATCAGTTATTCCTCCGAGGGCGAGGCGCTCGAGACCGCCGGCGGCATCGCGTACGCGGCGCCGCTCCTGGGCGACCAACCCTTTCTCGTGGTCAACGGCGATATCTATTGCGACTTCGACGTCGGCCGCGCCCATACCATCGCCGAGCAGATGCGCTTTACCGGCGCGCAAGCCTGGCTGGTGCTGGCGCCCAATCCACCACATCACCCCAAAGGCGACTTCACCCTGCGCCACGGTGCGGTTCGCGACAGCGGTGACGCGCGCCATACCTTCAGCGGCATCGGCGTCTACCAGCCCACCCTGTTCCAGGGCATCGCGCGCGGCAGCAAGGCACCGCTGGCGCCGCTGCTGCGTGCCGCGATGACGCGCGGCCGATGCGGCGGCGAATTCCACTCCGGGCGGTGGGAAGATATCGGCACGCCCGAGCGCCTGGCGCTGCTGGACACCGAACTGCGCGCCGGCAAACCCGCACAGGCATAAAATAGCCTCATGAAGACCTTCAATCCCAAGCCCTACGCCGCGCGCCGCGCCCGCCTGATCAAGCAACTGAAAGATGCCGGCGGCGGCATCGCCATCATTCCTACCGCACCGGAAGCGCCGCGCAACCGCGACACGCACTACCCCTACCGGCACGACAGCTACGCCTATTACCTTTCCGGTTTCACCGAGCCGGAAACGGTGATCGTGCTGATCGCCGGCAAGAAAAGCGCGACCTCCATCCTGTTCTGCCGCGCCAAGCACGAAGAGCGCGAAATCTGGGACGGCTTTCGTTATGGCCCGCAGGCGGCGAAGAGCACCTTCGCCTTTGACGAGGCGTACCCGGTGGAAGAGTTCGATGCCCGCCTGCCGAACCTGCTGGCCGGCGCGCCCAGCCTGTTCTATTCGATGGGCTTCGACGCCGCTTTTGACGACCGCGTGATGAAGGCGCTCAACGCCGTGCGCGCGATGGCACGCTCGGGCCTGAACGCGCCCGAAGCCATTCGCGATGCCCGCACGATGGTCGATGCCATGCGCCTGGTGAAGGACAAGCACGAGATCGACACCATGCGCCGCGCCGGCGCGATTTCCACCGAGGCGCACAAGCGCGCCATGCGTGCCGCCCGGCCGGGCGCCTTCGAGTACGAAGTGGAAGCCGAGTTGCTGCACGAATTCCGCCGCCAGGGTTCGGAGTATCCGGCCTATACCTCGATCGTCGCCGCCGGGGCGAGTGCCTGCGTGCTGCACTACATCAGCAACGACCAGCAGATGAAGGATGGCGACCTGCTGCTGATCGACGCCGGCTGCGAGCTGAACAGCTACGCCAGCGACATCACCCGCACCTTCCCGGTCAACGGCAAATTCAGCGGGCCGCAGCGCGACCTGTACCAGATCGTGCTCGATGCGCAGGCGGCGGCGATTGCCAAGACCAAACCCGGCGTGCCCTTCAACGTGCCGCACGAGGCGGCAGTGAAGGTGCTGGCGCAGGGCATGGTCGACGTCGGCCTGTTGCGCGGCAGCGTGGAAGCAGCCATCGAGCAAGGCAACAAGCGCGAAGGCGGCTACTTCCGTTTCTACATGCACCGCACCGGCCACTGGCTGGGCATGGACGTGCACGACTGCGGCAGCTACGTCGAGCCGACCGAGGTGGGCGAGGTGAGCGAACGCAAGGACCCGCTGTCCAACGAAGTCATCAAGAACCGGCCCAGCCGCATCCTGCATCCGGGCATGGTGCTGACCATCGAGCCGGGCATCTACGTGCGGCCCGCCGAGGGCGTGCCCGAGGCCTTCCACAACATCGGCATCCGCATCGAGGACGACGCGATCGTCACCGACGCCGGCTGCGAGCTGATCTCGCGCGGCGTGCCGGTCGCCGCGGACGAGATCGAAGCGCTGATGCGCGCCTGATCGCCCCAAGCCTTTTCACGCCCGAACGCCCCATGCGCAAACGCTCCTGGCTTCTGCTGGTCCTGATCCTGCTGGTCTGGTCCTATTTCGCCCGCCCGATCTACGACTTCGCCTGGATCGCCTCGGGCCGGCTGGCCGACATGGCCACCGCCCGGATCGGTTCGCCGACCCTGCGCGTGCCGCGCCAGGTCGTGGTCGACCGCAACCTCGCGCAGGGCGACGAGCTCTCGGCCTACCTGCGCGCGCTGCGCGACGCCGTGCCCCAGGCCGCGGCCTCGCCGGCGCTGGACTTCTCGAGCATCGACGCCTTCTCGCGCTCGACGGACGCCGTGCGCGCGCGCCTGCGCCAGAGCCTGCACTACCCGCCGCCCGGCTTCGACATGCCGCTCACCGAGCCGGTGGTCGAATCCGCCATCGGCGAGGATGCGTTCGCGAGCTACCGCGAGCTGAAGATTCCCGTGCTGCCGGGCGTTTACGCCACCGGCGTCTACCTGCGCCCGAAGTCCGCCGGCGCCCAGCAGAAGCTGCCGCTCGTCATCTCGGCCGCGGGCCGCGGCGGCATGCCCTCGGAAACCCCGGACGGCACGCTGGGCGGCATGGCCAAAAGCCGCCGCGATCTGGCCTGGGACGCGCTCAAGCACGGTTACGCGGTCTGGATGCCGACCTACGTGCACTACGGCAAGGGAGGCGACGACTTCAGAGACCGCCTGACGGTGCGCGCCTGGGAGGCCGGCACCTCGCTGCCGGCGATCGAGATCGCCAAGACCGTGAAGGCGCTGGACGTGCTGCTCAAGCGTCCCGATATCGATCCGCAACGCGTGGCGATGATGGGCCAGTCCTACGGCGGCTTCTACACGCTCTACACGACCGCGCTCGATCCGCGCATCCGCGTCGCCGTCGCCGCGGCCTATTTCAACGACCGTGAGGCGGTGCTCGACAGCTCCGAGCCGCACGGCTTTCTCGACTGGCGCTTTCCGGATTCGCTGACGCTGTGGCGCGATCCCTCGGTCGTCGCCCTCGTTGCGCCGCGGCCGCTGCTGATCGAGTCCGGCAACCAGGACCAGCTGTTCCCGATCGCCGGTGCGCGCAAGACGGCACCGCAAGCGGCCGCGCTCTACCAGCGCCTGGGCATCGGCGACCGCTTCGAATTCGACGAGTTCGTCGGCCGGCACGACTTCGACGGCGACGCCGCGATGGCCTTCATCGACAGGCATCTCGGCGCGGCCGGCGCGGCGCGCAATTGAGCCCGTTCACAGGACCCCCACGCTCGCCACTTCGTGTGCTTCGCTGCCCCCGAGGGGGTGCGAGCTTGCTTGGGGCGGCCCGGCGCTGCGCTCAGGCCACCAGGGCCGAGGCGGCCAGGTGGCCGCGCGTGAACGCCTCTTCGAAGATCGAATAGCCCGACCAGTCGGCATGCGCGAACAGCAGCCGGCCGCTCTGCACCAGGCTGCGCCCGATCGGCGCGCCCGCGGACCCGAGCAGGCCGGGCGTGGGAATCGCCATCGCGTGGCCGTAGCGCGTGATGTCGATGCGCGTCGCCTGCGCCGCGAAGTCGGGATGCGGCACTGAAAGCTCGGCCAGCAGGTCGTCGCGCCACCCGGCCCAGGGCCGGTCGAGCAGGCGTTGGCGCCCGTCCGGGCCGTCGTAGCCGCTGGGGCCGAGCGGGCGGTACCAGCTCAGCACGGTCGGGCCCGGCGTCGGGTCGAGGCTTTGATGGCGCGCATCGACATAGCCGAGGCCGGGCGTGCCGTAGACCACGTTGTCCCAGCTGGGCGCGGGTCCGCGCCGGTCGGCCAGCGGTGCGCGCAGATGCACGTTGGCGACCAGCCACGGCGCGTAGCGCAGCTGCGCGGCGGCCTCGCGCAGCGGCCCGGGCGGCCCTTCGACCACGCGGACGGCGATGAACGCGGGCAGGGCGACGATGCAGTGTTCGGCCTCCCATCGCACGAGCGAGCGCGAAGCGGCGTCGAAGCTGTCGACCACCACGCCGCTGCGCGTCTCGGCAATGCGCACGACGACCTGGCCCGCGCGCAGCCGTTCGCCGAGCGGCGCCGCGAGCCGGCGCGTGAGCCAGCCGTTGCCTTCGGGCCATGTGAGCACGGCATCGCGCTCGCCGCTGTCGTCGCCCGGCGCATGGAAGCCGTGCCGGCTCGCGAAGTAGTGGATGCCGGCCCAGGCCGAGACCTGCGACAGGCCGGCGCCGTAGTCGTCGCGGCAGCAGTAGTCGAGGTACCAGCGCAGGTAGCGGTCGTCCAGGCCGCGGCGGTCGAGCCAGGCGCTGAAGGAGAGCGCGTCGAGCGCGAGCAGCGTGGCGGACAGCGGCGCCTTCAAGGTCGGTATCGAGAAGCGCGCCTCGTGCTGCAGGCCATCGACCAGCGCCGCGAAACGGCGGTACTGCGCGAGCGTGGGCTCGCCGATGCCGTTGACGGGCAGCAGGCCGTCCTGCCATTCGCCGCCGATGAAGAGGCGTTCCTGCGGGCTGTGGCAGAGGTGGCGTTCGTCATAGGTCCAGCGGCCCGCGATGCGCTGGCGCAGGCCCAGCTCTTCCAGCAGGTCCAGCACCTCGGTCGCGTCGTTCCCGGGCACC
Source organism: Burkholderiales bacterium (assembly GCA_036498945.1). Taxonomy (GTDB): domain Bacteria; phylum Pseudomonadota; class Gammaproteobacteria; order Burkholderiales; family JAEUOS01; genus JAQGMJ01. Next base: position 15,833 of record DASYEQ010000075.1, read on the forward strand.
GGCAGGTAGTGCGCGCCGAGCGGGCAGGCGATGCCCTCGACGGCGCCGCCGCGGCTGTTGCCGCCGACGATGTCCTCCAGCTCGAGCAGCGCGAAATCGTCGATGCCGCCGAGGCGCAAAGCGCGCGCCGCCGCCAGGCCGGCAACGCCGCCGCCGGCGATGACGACGCGCGTGCGGCGCGTCCGTGCGGGCGTGCCCGAGCGCAATGCGCCATCGCGCAAGGCATGGCCGCGCGCGACGTCGATGCCGGTGAAGCCGCCGTCGATGGCCGGCCGCGACGCATCGCAGCCGCCGAGCGCGAAGACGCCCGCCGTCGCACCGATGAACTCACGCCGTTTCATGGGTCATCAATGTGCGGCGACCTTGCCCCATTCCCGTTCGTAAGTGGTGACCAGGATCTGGTTGGAAAGCCGGTTCACCTCCGTCGGCACGCGCGCCATGTCGCGCGGGAAGTCGAACAGGAGCGGCACCGTGCCCACCGACAGGAAGCGCAGGCCCGGGGGCAGTGCATCCGGCATCCGGTAGGGCCGATGGCTGGCGATGATGTAGCCCCATTCGCCGAAGCTGGGCACGTGCGCGTGGTACGGCGTCGCGAGCAGGCCGACCGATTCGATGGTGGTGGCCACGGTCCAGAAGCTCTTGCGCGCGACCAGCGGCGAGGTGGTCTGGATCACGGCATAGCCGCTGGCGGCCAGCCGCTTTTCGAGCAGCGCATAGAAGGAACTCGTGTAGAGCTTGCCGATTGCGAAGTTGGTCGGATCGGGGAAGTCGACCACGATGACGTCGAAGGTGTCGCCCGGCTGCTGCAGCCACTGGAAGGCATCGGTGTTGACGATGTGCACCTTCGGCGATTTCAGCGAGCCACCGTTCAGCGCTGCGAGAGTCTCGTGCTCGGTGAAGAGATGCGTCATGTTCGGATCGAGCTCGACCAGCGTCACGCTTTCGACCGAGGGGTACTTGAGGATCTCGCGCACCGCCATGCCGTCGCCGCCGCCGAGCACCGCGACCTTCTTCGGCGCGCCCTGCGCCGCCATCACCGGATGCACCAGCGCCTCGTGGTAGCGGTACTCGTCGCGCTCGGCGAACTGCAGGTTGCCGTTGAGGAACAGGCGATGGCCGGCCACGTGCCCGCGCGTCACCACGATGCGCTGGTAGGGCGAAGTGGCGCTGAAGACGATCGGGTCCTGGTAGAACTTGTCCTCGGCCAGGCTGGTGATGCGGTTCGCGAACACGAAGGCGCAGGCCAGCACGCCGAGCGTCAGCGCGCAGGCCGTCGCATGCGCGGAGATGCGGCGCAGCCCGTGGCGAAACAGCCAGAGCGCCCACAGCGCGACGGCCGCGTTCATGAGCCCGAACAGCAGGCCGGTGCGGATCATGCCGAGCTGCGGCACCAGGATCAGCGGGAAGGCGATCGACACCGCGAGCGCGCCGAGGTAGTCGAAGGTCAGCACCTGCGAGACCAGGTCCTTGAGCACGACGTTGCGGCGCAGGATGCGCATCACCAGCGGGATCTCCAGCCCCACCAGCACGCCGACCGCCAGCACGAGGCCGTAGAGCAGCAGGCGAAAGGCGCCCGGGATGTAGGCGCTGGCCAGGAACAGCAGCGCCGGCAGGCCGCCGCCGACCAGCGCCACCATCAGCTCGATGCGCAGGAAATGGGCCGGCAGCTGGCGCTCGAAGTAGCGCGACAGCCAGGAGCCCACGCCCATCGCGAACAGGTAGGTGCCGATGACGGTGCTGAACTGCAGCACCGAATCGCCGAGCAGGTAGGAACTCAGCGCCGCGGCGCTCAGCTCGTAGACCAGCCCGCAGGCCGCGACCACGAACACGCTGGCGAGCAGCGCGATCTCGACGGCGCTCGGCGCCGCCGCGGGCTGGGGGTGTGCTTCCATGGCGTCGGAGGTCATGACGAGCGAAATCGGCCGCCGCCGGGCCGCCCCAAGGCGGCCGAGCCTCCCCCTCGGCGGGTGGCGAAGCACACGACGTGGCAAGCCGGGGGGCTCAATGAATAGCGGCGGCGACGATGATCGAGATGCCCAGGCTCATCGCCGCCACGACCATGCCCAGCGCCACGTTCTGCTTCTCGACGATCTCGCTCCACAGGTCATAGGGCGTGAGCTTGTCGATGATCAGGAAGCAGAGCCAGAACACGATCACGCCGATCAGCGCGTAGACCAGCGATCCGAGGACCAGGCCCGGCTTCAACGATTCGAATCCCATGATGAGGACCTCCGTTAGAAAACATCATTTGTGGCCGCCGCCACTCGAATAGCCGCCGTACGACCCGCCCGAACTGCGGTAGCCGCTGCCGCCCGACGACCTGCTGCTGCAGGTGCTGAGGATGATCAGCAGGATGAGGATCGCCACGACGATCAGGATGATGGTGCTGCAGCCCATTTTCGATGCCGAGCTCAGCGGCGTGGCGTCGCTGCGCTTGAACATGTCCTTCTTCGCATCGAGCTTGAAGGCCGCCGCGACCGCGGCGCTGTCGATCTTGCTGCCGCTCGACCAGGTCAGCTCGTTGGCCGAGCGTTCCATCGACAGCAGCGCGGCGCCGTTGGCGAAGTCGCGGTTGAAGGTCTTCTGGCCGCGCTCGACCTGCCAGTAGAACTCGCCGGCGACATAGGAGGTCTCGGCGTTGTAGGCGTACTGCTGCGGGTAGCGCGTGCCGAGGTAGCTGGCGCTGCTGCCGTTCTCGGTCATGGTCGGCGCGCCGGTGGTGGGCTTGACCACGCTCCAGCCGTCCTCGGCATCGACCAGGAAGCTGAAGCCGCGCTTCTTGTTGTAGAGCAGGTATTCGTCCCAGCCGAATTGCTCGTCGTCGCCGGGCGCGGCGCCCATGCGGTGCTGGAAGCCCACCACCTGCCACTGCACGCCCTGCAGCCGGCCGATGCTGCCGAGCGCGACCAGCGGGCGCACCGGCTCGTCCTGCACCGCGTGCCGCAGTTCGCCGCCGATGCCTTGCGAGAGATCGATGATGCTGTGGCACGAGGCGCAGGTGACGCTCTTGCTGTCGGCGAGGTTGACCGTGACCGGCGCGCCGCAGTTCGGGCAGTTGAAGCTGCGGCCCTTCTCGTCCTTGGCCGAGTCTTCGCGCAGGCCGGTCAGTTGCAGGTCTTCGAGCCGCACCGCGCGCCCGAGGTAGGCGCCCGGCGGGTCGGTGTCGTAGTCGAGGCTGAGCACCAGCCCCTTGTCGTTGCGCAGCTCGACCACCGGGAACGGCCGCCCGAGCTCGGGCAGGCGCGGCAGCTCGCCCTGCGCCGAGACCAGGGCCACCTGCTCGTTCGAGGCCACCGTGTAGTTCTGGCCGTTGAAGGCGGTGGTGGCGCCGACCCGCAGTTCGAAGGCCGGCGGTGCCGCGCGCTGGGGCTCGAAGGGCAGCGCGAAGACGAAGGCGCCGTTGTCTTCGCTCAGGATGCCGGTGCGCTCGCCGTCGAGGGCCGCGATCCACTCGGTCCAGCGGCCGCCGGGGTAGCTGTACTGCAGGCGGCCGACCAGCGTGAAGGGCTTGTCCTGGATGCGTCCGGCCGCGAACAGCTGCAGCGGGCTGAAGTCGTCGAACAGCTCCGCCATCTTGCCGATGCGGGCGAGCGTCTCGCCCTGCCGCACCACGGTGCTCTGGCAATAGGGGCAGACGGCGTAGGCCGATTGCGCCGAACGGAACTCGACCGGCGCGCCGCAGCCGGGGCAGGGCGCGCGGTAGGAGCGCTGGCTCTCGCCGCCCTCAGCCATGGCGGCCGGGGGGCGGGCGAATCGACACGCGCTGGGCGAAGCCGGCGGGCGTCACACCAGCTTTTTCAGCAGGTCCGCCTTCTTGGCGTCGAATTCTTCCTGCGTGAGAATGCCCTTGGCCTTGAGCTCGCCGAGCTTCTCGAGCGTGGTCATCACGTCGGCCGGATCGACCACGGCCACGGCGGGCTGCTGCGTGGCCGCCGCTGCGGCGGCGGCCGGCGCGGCATTCGGGCTCAGCCCCTGCGCGAGGTTCTGCGCCAGCACCTGGCCGAGCGCGACGCCGGCGCCGAGGCCCATCGCATCGCCGGCGATGCCGCTGCCGCCGCCGGCGTTCTCGGCGAACTTGGGGATCGCCTGCGCGGTCTGGTACTGCATGAACTTGCCCATGTCGTTGCCGACCATGCCCATGCCGATCTTCTGGTCGAGGATCTTCTGCAGCTCTTCGGGCAGCGAGACGTTCTGGACCGTGATGTTCTCGAGCTTGATGCCGATCCTGTTGAACTCGGGCACGAGCTGCGCCGCCAGCGCCTGCGCGAACTGGATCTGGTTGGCCGCCAAGTCGAGGAAGGGCACGCCGCTGGACGCGATCGCGTTGCTGATGTTCTGCAGCACCAGGCCGCGCAGCTGGCCGTCCAGGTCGGCGACCGTGTAGACGTCGCGCGTGCCGGAGATCTCGGTATGGAACTGCTTGGCGTCGCCGATGCGGAAGCTGTAGTTGCCGAAGGCGCGCAGCCGCACCGCGCCGAAGTCCTTGTCACGGATCGTGATCGGCTGCGGCGTGCCCCACTTCTGGTCGACCTGCTGGCGTGTGCTGAAGAAGTAGACGTCGCTCTTGAAGGGCGACTCGAAGAGCTTGTCCCAGTTCTTCAGGTAGGTGAGCACCGGCAGCGTGGCCGTGGTGAGCTTGTAGTTGCCGGGGCCGAACACGTCGGCGATCTTGCCTTCGTTGACGAAGACGGCGACCTGCGAATCGCGTACCGTCAGTGTCGCGCCGTTCTGGATTTCGAAATCCTGCATCGGATAACGCCACGCAAGCACGCCTTCGGTACCCTCGTTCCACTGGAGGATATCGA
>DASYEQ010000076.1:0-58484 GCA_036498945.1 Burkholderiales bacterium
AGTCCGATCAGCTCGGCCGTCGGTCGCATTCGCGCGGGCGCGCGGGCACGCCGATGCAGGCGAGCGCCGACGAGCCGCATCAGACGCCGGCGGAACACGAGGCCGAGCGCTTCGCGCGGAGCGTCGCGGAGACGCTCGCCCGCGGACGCGCCGACGGCCGCTATGGGCGCCTCGTCCTGACGGCGGCGCCCGAATTCCTCGGGATGCTGCGCGGCCAGCTCGATCCGCGGGTCGCGTCGCTCGTCAAGTTCGAGGTCGATCGCGACTACACGCGGCTCGACGCGGCCGGCCTGCGCGCGCGGATCGCCGAGCTCGTGCCGTAGCGCGCCGCCCGGCGCCGCGTCGTCGGCACGGCGATATGATGTGCGCCCTCGCGCGAGCGGCGCGGCGACCTTCGACCCCATGACCATCATCGTCACCGGCGCCGCCGGCTTCATCGGCAGCAACCTCGTGCGCGCGCTCAACGATCGTGGCGAGACCGACGTCGTCGCCGTCGACGACCTGACGCAGGCCGACAAGTTCGTCAACCTCGTCGACTGCGAGATCGCCGATTACCTCGACCGCGGCGACTTCGTCTCGCGCTTCGCCGCGAAGGCGTTCGGCAAGGTCGACGCCGTGCTGCACGAGGGCGCGTGCTCCGACACGATGGAGACCGACGGCCGCTACATGATGGAGAACAACTACCGTTACTCCATCGCCATGCTGGATTTCTGCCAAGAGCAAGAGGTGCCGCTGATCTATGCCTCTTCCGCGGCGGTGTACGGCGCCTCTTCCACCTTCAGGGAAGAGCGCGAGTTCGAAAAGCCGCTCAACGTCTACGGCTATTCCAAGTTCCTGTTCGACCAGATCGTGCGCCGGCGTTTCGACGACGCCAGCGCGCAGATTGCGGGCTTTCGCTATTTCAACGTCTATGGCCCGCGCGAATCGCATAAGGGGCGCATGGCCTCGGTGGCGTTCCACAACTTCAACCAGTTTCGCGCCGAGGGCAAGGTCAAGCTGTTCGAGGGCTACGGCGGCTACGCGGCCGGCCAGCAGTCGCGCGATTTTGTCTCGGTCGAAGATGTGGTCGCGGTGAACCTGTATTTCCTTGAGAACCCGGACAAGTCCGGCATTTTCAATCTCGGCACCGGGCGCGCGCAGCCGTTCAACGACGTCGCGCGCGCGGTGGTCAACGCCTGCCGCGCGGCCGAAGGCAAGGGGGCGCTCACTTTGGAGGAGTGCGTCGCGCAGGGGTTGCTCGAATACATCGCCTTCCCTGAAGCGCTCAAGGGTAAGTACCAGAGCTATACACGGGCCGATATCGAGTTGCTGCGCGAGGCGGGTTACAGCGCGCCGTTCTTGAGCGTGGAAGAGGGCGTGGGGCGCTACGTACAAAGCCTGCTCAAGGTCGCTTGAGCAGGCTGCGGTCAACGCGGATTTGCGGTTCGCGTTATAAAGGCTGTCGCCGCATTTGCGGCGGCACCGTCAAACTCAAAAGGGGAAGCGCATGCAAAAGCTGATTCTGGCCTTCTTGGCCTTTTTCATGTCCATCGGGATGGCGTTCGCCGCCGTCGACCTCAACACCGCTGACCAGACCGCCATCGACGGCCTGAAGGGTATCGGCCCGGTGAAGGCGAAGGCGATCGTCGACGAGCGCAAGAAGAATGGCCCGTTCAAGAACATCGACGACGTGCAGGCGCGTGTCAAGGGTATCGGCCCGGCGACCGTGGCGGCCTGGAAGAAGGATGGCTCGGCGGTGATTGGCGGCAGCGGCGCCGCCGCGCCTGCGGCCAAGGCCGACGCCAAGCCGGCGAAAGCCGATGCCAAGGCAGCCAAGAGCGACACCAAGAAGTAACAGGGGCCAAACCCCGCACCAGCCCCGCCGCGCGCGGGGCTTTTTCATTGTATTGCCGGCACAACGGATTGTGCGTTGCAGCAGGTATATTGCGGCCGATTCGGTAAACTGGATGGTCAAAGGGTGGCATCATCTTTACGGAATGCCGCCGCCTCGTGACTTCTGGAGGGTTCCATGTCCGCCGTTCTTTCCTCAAGCAGTGCCTTGCAACTGCGCCCGCTGACGCCGAATTTCGGCGCCGAAGTGCTGGGGCTGGATCTCGCGCGCATCACCGATGCGCAGTTCGAGCAGGTGTACGCCGCGTGGCTCCGACATCACGTGCTGCTGTTTCGCGGCCAGGAGACGCTGACCAACCAGGGCTTCGAGGATTTCTCCGCCCGCCTGGGCGTGCTCGACCCGCCGCCCAATCAGGGCGCGGGGCGCAAGAGCGTGCCGGGTTACCCGATGCTCTACGTGGTGTCGAACGAAAAGACGGCGGCCGGCGAGGCGCTGGGTGCCCTTGGTGACGGCGAGGCGACCTGGCACACCGACATGTCCTACCTGCCGCTGCCGCCGGCGGCTTCCATGCTCTGGTCGATCCGCATTCCGCCTACCGGCGGCGATACCTGGTTCTGCTCGATGCCGGACGCGCTGAAGTCGATGCCGCCGGAAATCGAGGCGCTCGCGCGCAAGGTCGAGATCAAGCACGACGGCACTTATGACTCCGGCGGCAATTTGCGCCGCGGCATGCAGGCCAACGACGATCCGAGCACGTCCGCCGGCACCCTGCATCCGGCGGTGATCCGCCATCCCGAGTCGGGCGTCGAGACCCTGTACCTGGGGCGGCGGCGCAATGCCTATGTCGCCGGGTATGACCTGGCGGAGTCGGAGCGCATCCTCGACACGCTGTGGCAATACGCGGCACTGGAGCAGAACATCTACAAGCACGTCTGGCGCCTCCACGATGTGGTGCTGTGGGACAACCGCAGCACCATGCATCGCCGTGACGCCTTCGACCCGACGGCGATCCGCACCATGCATCGCTCGCAGATCAAGGGCAAGGGCGATTTGCTGCGCGCGTAGAGCCCGCAACGGCCGACTGAACCCCCGCCGCCGGTGGGGGTTTTGTTTTTGGGCGCGCGGGTACAATTCCAGGGACCGCAACGACTCCCGCCCTCATCATGTACCCCACCGTAGAAGCCGCCGTCGGCAATACGCCGCTGGTGCGCCTGCAGCGCCTGCCCGGCGCCGCGATTGCAAAGCGCAACAACGTCATCCTGGGCAAGCTCGAAGGCAACAATCCCGCCGGCTCGGTGAAAGACAGGCCGGCGCTGTCGATGATCGCGCACGCCGAAGAGCGCGGCGAGATCAAGCCGGGCGACACCCTGATCGAAGCCACCTCCGGCAACACCGGCATCGCGCTTGCCATGGTGGCGGCGATGCGCGGCTACAAGATGATCCTGATCATGCCGGACAACCTGTCGCTCGAACGCCGCCAGAGCATGACCGCCTACGGCGCGCAGTTGATCCTCACCCCGGCGAAAGAGGGCGGCATGGAATACGCGCGCGACCTCGCTGAAAAGATGCAGCGCGAAGGCAGGGGGCGCATCCTCGACCAGTTTGCCAACCCGGACAATCCGCGCGCCCATTACGAGACCACCGGTCCGGAACTCTGGCGCGACACCAAGGGCGGCATCACGCATTTCGTCTCCGCCATGGGCACCACCGGTACCATCATGGGCGTGTCGCGGTATCTGAAAGAGCAGAATCCGAAGATCGAGATCGTCGGCTGCCAGCCCAGTGAAGGCTCGCAGATTCCCGGCATCCGCAAGTGGCCGGAAGCCTACCTGCCGAAGATATACGACAAAAGCCGCGTGGACCGCATCGAATACGTCAGCCAGGCCGATGCCGAAGACACGTGCCGCAAGCTGGCGGCGGTTGAAGGCATCTGCTGCGGCATTTCGGCGGCGGGAGCCTGCGTAGTGGCGCTGCGCATCGCCGAGCAGGTGGAGAACGCCACCATCGCGTTCATCGTCTGCGATCGCGGCGACCGCTATTTGTCGACGGGAATTTTCCCGGCATAGGGCAAAACATGTCGTGGTTTGCTGCCGTCCTGGTGGTTGAGTGCAACGTCCCGGATAGTGCACCGGCGTCGCGTCTTTTCGATCGGCAGATTCGTCTGATTCAGGCGGATTCACCCGACGCGGCCTATACCGACGCGCTTTCCATCGGCGAGTCCGAGAATGCGTCGTATCAGAATGCTGAAGGACATGTCGTCACCTGGCGATTTGTCGGCTTGCACGACTTGGCCGAGGTGATGACTGACGGGCTGAAAAGCGGCGTCGAAATATGGAGCCTGCGTGAGCAGGGCGATGCCGCGAGCAAGGTCGTTGAAAAGAGCCAGCTCACCGCCTTTTGGGTACAGGCCAATGAGGATAAAACAGCCGCCGAGCTATTGGATCTGAAGGCTTAGTGCGGTCAGATCCCGCGCGCCTGCTTCACCGCCTGCGCCAGCTCCATCACGCTCATGGCGTAGAAGCTGGAGCGGTTGTAGCGCGTGATGACGTAGAAATTCTGCAGCCCGATCCAGTATTCGGTCGGCGCGTCCGGCGTCGCCAGATCGACCAGCGCGCATAGCGTGTCGTCCGGCAGGTTGCGGCGCGCCAGCGCGGGCGAGACGATACCCAGTTTCGCCAGGTCACCGATTTTCGCCGAGGGCGTGATGTCCTGTTCCAGCAGCGAGCGCCAGGCGTCGCCCTGCACCACCGCCGGGAATGCGATCGGTGCGCCCGCCACCCAGCCGAAGCTCTTGAGATAGTTGGCGACGCTGCCGATGGCATCGTCAAAGCTGTTGCGCAGGTCGATCTTGCCGTCGCCGTCGAAATCGACCGCCCACTTGCGCCAGGAAGAGGGCATGAACTGCGGGATACCGATGGCGCCGGCGTACGAGCCCTTGAGCGCGAAGATGTCGATGTTTTCGTCGCGTGCGAACAGCAGGTAATTTTCCAGTTCGTCGCGGAAAAAGTCGCCGCGGCGCGGGTAGTCGAACGCCAGCGTGGTGAGGGCGTCGATCACGCGAAAGCCGCCGGTGTTGCGGCCGTATACCGTCTCCACGCCCATGATGGCGATGATGATCTCCGGCGGCACGCCATATTCTTTCTCGGCGCGCGCCAGCGCCGCGGCATGGCGGCGCCACAGGGCGACGCCGCCGTCGATGCGCAGTGAATCGAGGAAGCGCGAGCGGTAGGCCTGCCAGGAACGCACGCGCGGATTGGCGGGCGGGGTGATCAGGTCGATGATGCCGGGGTAGTAGCGGGTGCGCGAGAACAGGTACTTGAGCTCGGTTTCGACAAAGCCGTGCTTTTGCGCCATGTCGGCAATGAAGGCCTGCACCTCGGGGCGGTTCTGGTATTGCACCAGGGTACCGCCGGGCGGCTCGGCCGCCACCGGTTTCACCGCTTTCTTGCGCGCCTGCGCGGGGCCGGAGAGGGTGGCCATGACCAGCGCCAGGAGCAGCAGCGCGGTGCGCAGCGAAGTGAAAGTCAAGGGTGAAAATCCCGCACGAGTTGGGTGAATTGGCGTACCCGAACTTTATCCGGTTTCGGCCCGTAGCGCAGCCCTGCGTAGGTGCCGGCAATCACTTCCACAGCCTGCGCCTGGCCGCCTTGCAAGCGTGCCGCCGCGCGCCAGCCATAGTCCAGCGGGCCTTCATAGGCCTGGCGCGGCGCCCCGGCGCGGCCCAGGCGCCGGCAAAACGCCTTCCAGGCGCGTTCCACCGGGTCGCGCTCGCGCACCGCGCGCAACATCCAGCCCATCACCACCAGGCCGACCAGGCCGAGCCCCACCACCATGGCAATGGCCATGTCGCGCCAGTCCGGCGTCTTCATGCCCAGGCGTTCCAGGGTTTCGCGCTGGCGGTCCGGGCTGTAGTTGAGCACGAACTGGTTCCAGCGGTTCGACAGCGCCTCCCAGTCGAAGCGCACGTGCTCCAGCCAGCTCGCGCCCCAGGTGCCGGCAAAGCGCGCGATCAGCGGGGGCTCGAAGCGCTGCGGCAGTGCGCCGTGCATGCCGAGCGAAATGCGCGCGGGCGATACCGCGGCGGTGGGATCGACGCGGGTCCAGCCGCGGCCGCGCAGCCACACCTCGGCCCAGGCATGGGCGTCGGACTGGCGCACCGTGAACACACCGTCCACCGGGTTGATTTCGCCGCCCTGGTAGCCCGTCACCACCCGCGCCGGGATGCCGGCCGAGCGCATCATCACCACGAAGGCGGAGGCGTAGTGCTCGCAAAAGCCGCGCTTGCTGATGAACAGAAACTGGTCGATCGGGTTATTGTCGAGCAGCGGCGGCTCCAGGGTGTAGAAGAACTCTTCGTGACGGAAATAGTTCAGCGCCATGTCGACCATCTGCGCCGGGTTGCGCCCCTGGAACAGCCAGCCGGCTACAAGATTGCGGGTGCGCGGGTTGCTGCCCGGCGGCAGGTAGAGATAGGGCGCAAGGTCGGCCTGCATCTCATATGGTTCGGAGACGTATTGCGGCGAAGAGACCGCGTCGTAGCGCCGGCGGCTGTTCACCGGCCTTCTTACCACCGGCTGCAGGTCGGGCGTCAGATGGGCGTCGTCCGGCAGTTTGGTGGGCATTTCAAGGGCGAAAATCCACGGCCGGTTGGATGGTTCCAGCGTCACCGAATAACTGATGCTCGGGCCTTCCGCCTTGAAACGCGAGGGGCGCTCGGGATCGGCGGCGCCGACACGCCAGTTGCGGCCGTCGAAGGCGGAGAGCACCGGCCCGCGCCAGTAGAGTTCATCGGGTTTGGGTTCGGCGCCGTTGAAAACGACGCGAAAGGCAATGCCGTCGGACAACGAAAGGGAAGTGATCATGCCCGGCGACATGCTGTCCGACAGCCCGGTGACGCCGGCGTTGGCGTCCGCCGGCAGGCCCCACAGCGGCCCCTGCACGCGCGGGAACAGGAGAAACAGCACCAGCATCATCGGGAAGGCTTGCAGGATCACCACGCCTGCCAGGCGCGTCTGCTTGAGGAACGGCATGGCATCGGCGTCGCGGTTGGCGGCGATCAGGGCGGACGTGATCAGCACCAGCGCGACGAGCATCAGCGCCGCCACCGCGATCGATTGCGAATAGAAGAAATTGGTGAGGATGAGAAAGTAGGAAAGCGAGATCGCCACCACGATGTCGCGCTTGGTGCGGGTCTCCAGCAGTTTCAGCGACAGCAGTACGGTGACGAAGGTGACGCCGGCGTCGCGCCCGAACAGGGTGCGGTGGGTGTAGAGCGTGGCGGCGAGCGCGACGATCAGCAGCAGCATCAGGAGCCAGGTTTTGGGCAGCGGCGTCGGCCGCTTCACTTCGCGCCAGGTGATGTAGGCACGCCAGGCGAACATCAGCCCGGCGAAAGCGGAGCACCACGTCGGCAGGTGCGCGATATGCGGCCCCAGCACCGGTACCAGGGCCACCAGCAGGGTGAGGATGGCGGTGCGCCCGGCCGGCAGGCTTTGCGCCTTCTTGTCCGCATTGAGCGATTCGCGCGTCATGCGCAGGAACGCCGGGGATTTCATGGCGCCGTCCCGAATAGCGCGAGGGCACGCAGGCTGGTCATGCGTTGCGCGTCGCCGCCGGCGGGGCCCAGCACTGTCTCCTGCAGCTTCAAGGTGTAGGTGAACTTCTGCGCGTCGGCATCCAGTACCCAGCGGGTGAGGAGCGACAGGCGCTCTTCCATGTCCATGTTGGGCGGCAGGGTGTCGTAGTCCAGGACCACTTCGTTGGAGGAGGCGCCGTGGAAATGCTTGACCAGGAGCGGCATGCCGGTTTCCATCGCCAGCACCGCGTTTTTCCAGGCGATGTGGCGCGGGCTGTCGGTGACCTGGTGTTCGCGCAGGCCGGCGAAATCTTCCGCGCCGGGACCAGTGGGCGCACCCTCGCCGCTGCCTTCGGGGGCGTCGGGAAAGCGCCGGCCCTGCGGCGCCGGCTTGGGGTAGACCAGGCACGGCAGGTTCGGCTGCCAATAGCTCCAGCTGCGCAACAGGCCCAGTGGATAGCGCGTCTCCACCGTGATGCGCGGCAAGGTGAGCCAGCCGCGTTGTTGCGCCGGGGCGGCCAGCGTAACGGTGACGCCCTGCTGCGGCGGAATGTCGGTGACGGTCTGGGCGTATGCGGTCTTCAGCCAAATGGCGGCGCGCTCGTAGCCGCGGCGGTTTTCCAGCAGCAGCTCGAAGGTGGCATCGCCGCCGGCGAACACCGGCTCGGCCTTCAGCGGCCTGAGATAAAGGTGCAACTGGTTGCGGAAGGTGTGCAGCATGGTCACCAGACCCGCGGCGCCGAGGAAGAAGGTCAGCACGAAGCCCAGTGACAGGTCGTAGTTGATCGACGAGGCAAGAAAACCCAGCAGGGAGAAAGCGAAAAAGAAGCCATAGCGCGTCGGGAAGATGAACACGCGCCGCTGGTTGAGAAAGATCTCCCCGGTCTCCGGCCCTCTTGGCTGGAAGATCCAGTTGTAGATCATCGAGAAGCGGAACAGCTTGCTCGCGGTCGGGGCTTCCATGATGAAACGTCCGGCAGGCGGCTTAAGGGATGGCCACCGACTTGACCCACTCGGCGTGCAGGTCGGCGGTGGCGGCGCGCGACAGGTTTTGCGCCGGCTTCAGGCGGTGCCCGGCCACCGCCGGCAGCACCGCCTGCACGTCTTCCGGCAGCACCGCTTCGCGGCCGGCGACGAAGGCCCAGGCGCGGGCGGCGGCAATCAGGCCCAGCCCGGCGCGTGGGCTCAGGCCGCCGATGAACTGCGGGGCACGGCGCGAGGATTCGATCAGCGCCTGGATGTAATCCAGCAACGCCGGCGCCACGTGCATTGCGGCCGCCTGCTTTTGCAAGGTGCTGAAATCGGCCACGCTCATTACCGGCTGCAATTGCGCGGTGAGGGTGCGGCGGTCCACCCCGGCCAGGAGTGCCCGCTCGGCGGCGCGGTCGGGGTAGCCGATTTCCATGCGCATCAGGAAACGGTCGAGCTGCGATTCCGGCAGCGGGAAGGTGCCGACCTGGTTGGACGGGTTTTGCGTGGCGATGACGAAAAACGGCTGTGGCAGCGGATGGGTTTCGGCATCCATCGTCACCTGCTGCTCCTCCATCGCCTCCAGCAGCGCGCTCTGGGTCTTCGGCGTGGCGCGATTGACTTCGTCGGCCAGCAGGAACTGCGAAAAGATCGGCCCGGGATGGAACTTGAACTTGCCGGTTTCGCGATCGTAGATCGACACGCCCAGCACGTCGGCCGGCAGCAGGTCGCTGGTGAACTGCACGCGCTGGAATTGCAGGCCGAGCGATTTGGCCAGCGCATGGGCGAGCGTTGTCTTGCCGACACCGGGCACGTCTTCGATCAGCAGGTGGCCGTGAGCCAGCATGCAGGAGACGGCGAGGCGGATCTGCCGGTCCTTGCCGAGGATGATCTGGTTCAGCTGGGCGATCAGGCTGTTGAGTTTGGGGTGGGCGCTGGAGATGGGAATGGCAGCCATGGTGCGGGACTGAAGGCGGGGCCGGAATCGGCTACCCTTGGTTATCACTGCGGGTTGCTGCTGCGAAGTTGTTGCCGCAAATTGTTACGGCTGGGAGGGCAATCGGGTTGCACCGCCGCATGAAAAAGTCGATGATAGCAACAACCAACCTCATCAATGGGTCGAGCCGTTTTTGCCTGTCCCAGGAATTCCCATGACGACCGCCTACATCACCCACGCCGACTGCCTGCGCCATGAAATGGGCGAGGGCCATCCCGAGTGCCCGGACCGCCTGGCCGCGGTGAACGACCAGATGCGCGCCTCCGGCGTGCTCGACTACGTCAACTGCCTGGAAGCGCCCCTGGCCGACCCGGACGACCTGAAGCGCGTGCATCGCGCCAACTACGTCGACCTGATCTTCGAAAACGCGCCGCAGCACGGCGATTCCGGCTACGTGCAGCTCGACCCCGACACCGCGATGAACCAGTACAGCCTGGACGCCGCGCGGCGTGCCGCCGGCGCGGGGCTGCTGGCGGTGGATGAGGTGATGGAGGGCCGTGCCGAGAACGCCTTTTGCGCGGTGCGCCCCTGCGGCCACCACGCCACCCGCGCGCGCTCGATGGGCTTTTGCATTTTCAACAACATCGGCGTAGCCGCCGCCTATGCGCTGGAGGAAAAGGGCTTGCAGCGCGTCGCCGTGGTTGATTTCGACGTACACCATGGCAACGGCACCGAGGACATGTTCGGCGAGGCGCAATGGCAGGACCGCGTGATGATGGCGGGCTTTTTCCAGCATCCTTTCTACCCCTATAGCGGCACCAACGGCCCGGCGCCCAACATGGCCAACGTGCCCCTGCGCGCCGGTAGCGACGGCACGGCCGCGCGCAAGGCTTTTGCTGAAGTCTGTCTGCCTGCCCTCGAAGAGTTCAAGCCGGAGATGATCCTGATTTCCGCCGGCTTCGATGCCCACCGCGAAGACCTGCTGGGCGGCATGGCGCTGGTGGAAGCCGATTATGCGTGGATGACCCGCGAGTTGATGGGTGTGGCGGCGCGCCATTCGAACAAGCGCATCGTTTCCATGCTTGAAGGCGGCTACAACCTGTCGGCGCTGGGGCGCAGCGCCGTGGCCCACGTCAAGGCGCTGGCCGAAATCTAGAGAACGCCGGGCCTGCTGCCGGCCAAGCTACGGGTTGCCGCGCTGCGCGGCGATTTCGTCGGCCACCGCCTGCGCCACGGCTTCGCGGATGATGCCGCGCGCGCTGTGCTTGAGTTCGGCCATCATGTCGGCCAGCACCTTTTCCAGCAGGTCGGCGAGATTTTCCTTCAGGCGCGATTCCAGCAGCGGGTCCAGGCGGCCCATCAGGCGCTCCAGCACCGCCTCTTCCACCCGCATCGCGAAGGCCTCCGCGGAATTGGGATGCAGCGGCGCGGTCGCGGTCAGCGGCCGGTCGTCCGCGCCGCCGAATTCGGAGAGCGACGGCGGGCCGGAAATCGGCGGCGCCTTGGGGCCGGCAGTGACCGGGCCGGAACGCTCCAGCGGCACGGCGCCGGGAATCGAATTGGGGACGAAGGCGGAATTGGGGCCGAAGCCGGAGCTGCCGAAACCGCTGTTGCCGAATTCCGAGGACGGCCCGGCATTGCGCACCGCCGGGCGCGGCGGCGGAATCTGCGGCAGGCGCGCGTCGACGACGTCGGTCAGAATCGGAATGCCGTCGTCCGGCGCTTCGGATGTGGCCATCAGCCGGCCTCTTTCGCCAGGTCGTTGCTCTTGATCTCGTAGCCGCGATCTTTGTAGAACTTGAAGCGCAGGCGGGCGCGGGCGCGATCGTCTTCGTCGTCGCGGCTCACCACCTCCAGCACGCGCTCAAAGCGGCTGAAATTGGCGTGGCGCTCGTCGTCCAGGTTGAGCAGCACGTCGTGGTGCGGCAAGGCCTCCGGGTCGCTGGTGAGCAGCACCATGGTCTCGGCGGCGGCGGGGTCGCTGGCGCGGCAATGCGGCAGGAAACCGGTGGCCGGCACCTCCCACAATTTGCGGTCCAGCAGGCCCATCATTTGCGCGTCGCGCGAGAAGATCAGCAGTTTCGCCTTTGCCGTATAGGCCTTTTGCGCCAGGCGCGCGGCTACTGCGAGTTTGTCCGGGGCGTTGAAGTAAAAATCGATCCGGGTCATGGGGCGGGGCGAGGGAACGGAAGCGCGGACAAAATACGGACGACAGGGCAAGCTTGGACAAACACGGCGGCGCGGCGTGGCTGCATTGGCCGCGTCAGAACATCCTCGTTACTGCGGTTGACCGGTAGCGCCTGCTTCAGTTCACCCGCCCCAGCAAAAATTGCGTCAACAGCGGCACCGGGCGCCCCGTCGAGCCCTTGGCGGCCCCGCTTTTCCAGGCGACGCCGGCGATGTCCAGGTGGGCCCAGTCGTACTTGCGTGCGTAGCGCGACAGGAAGCAGGCGGCGGTCACGCTGCCGGCGGGGCGCCCGCCGATGTTGGCCATGTCGGCGAAATTGGACTTGAGCTGCTCCTGGTATTCGTCCCACAACGGCAGGTGCCAGGCGCGGTCGTAGGCGTCTTCGCCGGCGTGGAACAGTTCCTTCGCCAGGGTATCGTTGTTGCTGTAGAGGCCCGCGGCGACATGGCCCAGGGCGATCACGCAGGCACCCGTCAAGGTGGCGACGTCGACCACGCAGGCCGGCTCGTAGCGCTCGGCGTAGGTGAGGGCGTCGCACAGGATCAGGCGGCCTTCGGCGTCGGTATTGAGCACCTCCACGGTCTGGCCGGACATGGTGGTGACGATGTCGCCGGGTTTGGTGGCCTGGCCGTCAGGCATGTTTTCAGTGGCCGGCACCAGGCCCACGATATTGAGCGGCAGCTTCAACTGGGCCGCTACCTGCAGGGTGCCGATGACGGAGGCGCCGCCGCACATGTCGAACTTCATCTCGTCCATCGCCTCGCCGCCCTTGATCGAGATGCCGCCGGTGTCGAAGGTGATGCCCTTGCCGACCAGGACGATGGGCTTGTCTTCCGCCTTGGCGCCCTTGTATTCCATGATGATGAACTTGGGCGGCTGGCGCGAACCCGCGGCCACCGAGAGGAAGGAGCCCATTTTCAGCTCCTCGCACTCCTTCTGGTCCAGCACCTTGCAGTCGATGCCGTTTTCCTTGCACATGGCGGCCGCGCGCTCGGCCAGATAGGTGGGGGTGCAGACGTTACCCGGCAGGTTGCCCAGGTCTTTCGCCAGCGCCATGCCGCGGGCAATGGCTTCGCCCTCGGCAGCGGCTTTTTCAGCCAGGTGCAGCTCGTTGCGCCGTTCGACAGTAAGGGTGAGCTTGCGCAGGGGGCGGCGCACCTCATCCTTCTTGCTTTTCATCTGATCGAAGCGGTAGACCGCGTCCTGCGCCACCAGGGCTGCCTGGCGTACGCGCCAGGCAGCGTCGCGCTTTTTCACCGGCACTTCAGTGAGGTAGACAGCGCCGTCAAAGGCGCCGGTTTCGTTCAGCGTGGTGACGGCGGCGCGGATGGCTTCGCGGTATTCGCGCTCGCGGAAGTCCTTTTCGCGGCCCAGGCCCACCAGCAGCACGCGATCGCCCAGGAGGCCCGGAACGTTGTGCAGCAGCAAGGTGCGGCCGGCTTTGCCTTCCATGTCGCCGCGGCGGATGATGTCGGAGAGATAGCCCTTGCTGGCCTGGTCGACCAGTTCGCCTGGAGCGGTGAGCTTGCGCGGTTCGAACACGCCGATCACAATACAGGCGCTACGCTGCTTTTCGGGACTGCCGCTCTTTATGCTAAATTCCATGGTTCGCGTCTCCGGCACATGGCAGGTATGAATTTGAATTATGACCCGATTTCGGGACAAAATTCAAATATTGCTGAATTTTTACGAGTTTCTCCCCGGCGGCATGGCATTTCCTTCCCTTGATCCGGTCCATTCCGACCGCATCCGGGGCGGGAACGGGTCAAGGCGGGGGGTGTTTTGCACCCCGACACCGGGGTAAGCGGATTTTTCTCCTATATCCATGATTTTCCGTCGCGCTCTGCAGCGCGAGTTCGCCGAATCGGCGGGCGCGATATTCGTCACCTTGTTCACGGTGCTGCTGACCACGCAGTCGATTCGGCTGCTGGGTCTGGCCGCCGGTGGCAAGCTGGCATCCGAAGCCGTGCTGGCGCTGATCGGCTTCGCTGCGCTCAATTACCTGCCGGTCCTGCTGTCGCTGACGGTGTTCATCGCGGTACTGATGACCATCTCGCGCCAGTACAAGGATTCGGAGATGGTGGTGTGGTTCGCCAGCGGCATGTCGCTCACCGCCTGGATCCGCCCGGTGCTGGGTTTCGCGCTGCCCTTCGTGGTGATGATCGCCGGCCTGTCGCTCCTGGTTTCACCCTGGGCGGTGGAGCAGAGCGAGCGCTACCGCCAGCGCCTGGAAGGGCAGGAGGACACCTCGCACGTCAGTCCCGGTGCCTTCCAGGAATCGGCGCACGGCGAGCGGGTGTTTTTCGTCGAGGGCCAGATCGGCGAGACCGCCAACGTGCAGAACGTGTTCGTCAACACCGTGAACGAGGGACGCGTCGGCATCATCGTCAGCAAACGCGGCTACACCGAGGTGGCGCCCAACGGCGACAAGTTCCTGGTGCTGGTCAACGGCCGCCGCTATGAAGGCCAACCCGGGCAACTGGATTACCGCGTGATGGATTTCGAGAAATACGCGGTGCGCATCCAGGCGAAGACCGAAACCAGCGAGCCCGGCACCGGTCCAAAACAGATGCCGACGCTCGACCTGCTGCAAAAACGCACCAATCCCGACAAGGGTGAATTCCTCTGGCGCATCGGCCTGCCGCTTTCCGCCTTTACCCTCGCGCTCCTGGCGATCCCGCTTTCCTTCGTCAATCCGCGGGCCGGGCGCTCGGCCAATCTGCTGCTGGCCCTGCTCACGTACATGGTGTACAGCAATGCCGTCAGCATCACCCAGGCCTGGGTGGCGCAGGGCAAGATCGGCTTTCACGTCGGCTGGTGGGTGGTGCACGTGGCGATGTTCGCGCTCCTGGTGCTGCTGTTCTGGCACCGCCTGGCGGTGAATTCGGTGTTCCGCATGCTGCGTCGCTAGTATTCCGCCATGACCGTCATCCGCCGCTACCTGGCCCGCGAAATCTATAGCTCCACCATCCTGGTGCTGGCGGCCTTTCTCGCGCTGTTCGCCTTTTTCGACCTGATCCATGAACTGGGGGACGTCGGTAAGGGCCATTACATGCTGCAGCACGCCGCGCTGTTCGTGCTGTTGACCATTCCGGGGCATGTCTATGAGCTGATGCCGATTGCCGCGCTGATCGGCACCATCTATGCACTGGCGCAACTGGCCTCGCATTCGGAGATCACCGTGATGCGGGTCTCGGGACTCTCGACCGGGCTGGCGCTGCGCCACATGGCGATGATCGGCCTGACCTTCGTCATCATCACCTTCCTGTTCGGCGAGCTGGTGGCGCCGATTTCCGAGCGCGCCGCGCAGCGGCTGCGTATCGACAAGACCAGTTCCTCGATCGCCCAGGAATTCCGCTCCGGACTATGGGTGCGCGACGAGGGACGTTTCGTCAACGTCGGCGAAGTGCGGCCCGACACCAGCCTGCTGCGGGTGAAGATCTATGAGTTCGACAAGGACTACCGCCTGCGCTCCATCAGCACCGCGGCGAGGGGCGAATACGAGCCGCCCAACAAGTGGAAGCTCACCCAGGTGCAGCGCACGGTGTTCACCCCGGTAGGCACGCGCCTGGAGGAGGTGCCGGAGATGGAGTGGTCTTCCGAACTGAATCCCGACATTCTCTCGGTGCTGCTGGTGCAGCCGGACAAGATGTCGATTGTCAACTTGTACCTCTACATCCGCCACCTGAGCGAGAACCGGCAGAAGGTCGAGCGCTACGAGATCGCGCTGTGGAAAAAGGCGGTGTATCCGGCGGCGGTGCTGGTGATGATGTTGCTGGCGCTGCCGTTCGCCTACATGCAGGTGCGTTCCGGCGGCGTGTCGCTGAAGATTTTCGCCGGCATCATGCTGGGCCTGCTGTTCCACTTGCTGAACAACCTCTTCGCCCACCTGGGCGCGATCAACACCTGGCCGCCCTTCCTGGCGGCGGTGGTGCCGTCGCTGCTGTTCCTGCTGCTGGCGGGCTTCATGATGTGGCGCGCCGAGCGCGCCTGAGGGCGCCTGCCGGCTACTTCTTTTCTTTCGGCACGCGGCCCATGAGATAGAACTCGTCATTCGGGCGCATCGCCGTCAGGTTGGCCATGCGGTTGGAGAGGCCGAAGAAGGCGGCGATGGCGCCGATGTCCCACACGTCTTCGTCCGAGAAGCCGTGCTCGCGCAAGGCGGCGAAGTCTTCCTCGCCCACCTTGTAGGATTCCTCGGTGATCTTCACCGCGAAGTCGCACATGGCGCGCTGGCGCGGCGTGATGTCGGCCTTCAGGTGGTTGGTCGCCACCTGGTCGGCGATCAGCGGTTTCTTTTCATAGATGCGCAGGATGGCGCCATGCGCGACCACGCAGTAGATGCAATGGTTGCGGCCGGAGACGGCCACCACGATCATCTCGCGGTCGCCCTTGGTCAGGCCGCTGTCTTCCTTCAGCATCAGGGCGTCGTGGTAGGCAAAGAACGCGCGCCACTCGGCCGGGCGATGCGCCAGGGCGAGGAACACGTTGGGCACGAAGCCGGCCTTTTCCTGGGTTTCGAGGATGCGGCCGCGGATGTCTTCCGGCAGATCAAGGATTTCCGGTACCGGATAACGGCTGATGGGAAAGCTCATGTTTGCCTCGCTCAGAAAGTTGAGAACCGCAAAATAATGACAAAACATGCCTCTGGCGAGGCTGTCATGTTTTGGACGTATTGATGAGTTTGACGCAGTTTACAGCGCGCGGCCCATGTCTTCGAGCATACGCGCGACACGCGCGGTGAAGGTAGTGCGGGAAAAGCGCGCGAGATGGGCGGTGGCGGCGCGCGGGTCGGGGCGCACTGAGAGCGCCTGGGCAAAGACGCGGCGGAAATCTTCGCCGCCGTCTTCGCGCGGGTCGCGGTAGAGGTAGCCGCTGGCGCCGTCCGCCACGGTTTCGGTGAAGGGGGGCGCGTTCACCGCCAGCACCGGCGTGCCCAGGGCTTGCGCTTCCAGCAGGTTCAGCCCGAGCGCTTCCTTTTCCGGCAGGCCGGAGAGCACGTAGTCGAGCTGGGGGTAGATGCGCTCCGGGTGCGCCTGGTGGCCCCAGAAGCGCGCGCGATTGCCGAGTGGCTTCAGCGCGATGCGCAAATCGGTCACCGAGCGGTAGCCGCCCCAGCCAAAAATCTCCAGCGACACGTCGGAGGTGGCGGCGATGATGGGAGCGATACGCCGGAACAAGAGATCGAATTGCTTGATCGGCGCGATGCCTGAAATAAGGCCCAGGGTGCGGCCGGGGCGTTTGACGAAAGGTTGCGGTGTGTGCAGCAGCGCGCGCAGGGGGCGTGTGGCGCTTTCGATGAAACCATAGGCGCTGTCGCGGAACTTGCGCTGGTCCCAGGTATAGAGCTGCCCGGGCAGGATGGGGCCGGGAGCCGGATCGGCGTAACGGTCGAAATCGACCATGCCGTAGCAGGGCTGGTCATCGAGGTTCGTCAGGCCGGCCTCGCGCGCGGTATCGAGCACGTAGCGGGAAACGCCGAACACGCGGTGATATTGCATCAGCACGCCGGGCCGGCGCCCGGCCAGGGGCATGTGGCAAAAACCGGTCAGCAGATGCCTGGCAGCGGCGAAATCGGCAAACGCGGCGGAGACTGGCGCGTGGGTGACGATCCACCCGCGCTGCGCTGGCAAGCGGGCGGGCAGCGCGTCGCTGTCGGCGACGGTTTCGATGCGAAGTTGCGGATGCGAAAGTGTTTGCCAATGCCGCGCGTCGGGATGCGTATACAGCGTCACCTCGCAACCGAGATCGAGGAGGACGCGGGTGAAAAACAGTGTATAGACCTCGGCGCCGCCCAAGGTCGGCTGCTGGTTGACGACGTGGCAATGCATTCAGGTACCCGCTTCCAGCAGTTGCGCGCAGGCGGCAAGCACGTGGTCCGGTTCCAGCGCATGCATGCAGGCGGGCGCGGCACAGCGGTCGGTGCCGCGCTGGCAGCGCCGCACCCATTCGAGTTCGCGCTTGAACAAGGTCTTCTGGTCGCGGCAGGGAAAGTCGGCGACGATGGCGGCGGCAAAGCGATGATGGCGCCAGAAGCGGCTGGCGCCGAACAATACGTCTGAGCCGGGGCCATAGAGGCAGACGGTGGGCGTGCCGGTGAGCTTGGCGAGATGGGAGATGCCGGTATCCGGCACCACCAGCAGGCGCGCGCCGGCGAGCAGATGCCAGAGCTGCGGCAGGTCGAGTTGCCCGGCGAACGAACGATAGCGTTGCTGCGGATCGATGGCGGCGATCAGCCCGGTTTCCTGTGGGCCGGCGGACCAGACCGGCGTGATGCCGCGTGTTTCCAACTGCTGGGCGAGATGCATCCAGCGCTCGGCAGGCCAGTGGCGCAGCACCGAGCCGGCGCCGGCATGCAGCACCGCGTAGGGTGCCTGCGGGCGCTCGAACGGCGCAGACGGCGGCGCCAGCCATTGCGCGGGGTCGTATGTCTCGTCGCCATCTCCGGCCAGTGAAGCAAGGATGTCGGCGAGATTGGCGGGTGTGGCGGGCCAGGGCACGAGCGCATCGGCGGCGCTATTTTTCCACCCCGGAGTATCGTTGTCCAGGGCCACCACCCAGCGCGCGCCAGCGGCGCGGGCCAGGAGGCAAAAGCGGTTGTCTCCTGGCACCAATGCGAGATCGTACGGCCCGCGGCGCGTGAGCGCGCGTGTGAGACCCGGATGATGCGGATCAAACGCAATCGCTTCGACGCCATAGGGGCGCTGTGTATACAAAGGCAGCAGCGCGGGCGTCACGGTGAAATCGATCGCGGCTTGCGGATACAGGCGGCGCAGGCGCGCCAGGAGCGCCGTCAGCATCAAGGTGTCGCCCAAGAGCAGGTGATGCACGACCAGAATGCGCCGCACCTCCGCCGGTTGCCGGCGCCGTGCCCCGCCGCGCACGACGGCGCGTGGCAGCACGTGCAGGCGGGTGGCGAAGCGGCTCATTTTTTGGGGCTGAGCGCGGCGCGGAAAACCGTTTCCATGCGGTCGAGCATGGCGTCGATACCGTGATGCGCGCTGGCTTGCGCCAGCGCATTGGCGGCAAGGTGGGCGCGCAACGGCGCATCGTCCAGCAGGCGGCCCAGTGCGGCGGCGAGCGCCGGTGCGTCCTGCATGGCTACTACCAGCGCAGTGTCTTCATCACGCGCTACTTCCGGAATCGCGCCAGCCGCTGTGGTGACCACCGGCAGCGCGCAGGCGAAGGCCTGCAGGATGGCCTGCGGCACGCCCTCGTTGGCATAGGAGGGCAGCGCGAACATGTCCAGTGCCTGCAGCCAGGGCACGACATCGGACTGATTGCCCGCAAACGTCACATGATCGTCGCAACCAAAGAGAAGCACGTCGTCGTTTAACGCGCTTCTCTGGGGGCCATCGCCGACAATGACGAGATGGGTATCCGTGTGCCGCAATTTCGCGAAAGCTTCAATCAGGAAACGATGCCCTTTCCAACTGCGCAGGGTGGCGACAATGCCGATCAGCTTCTTGTCACGCGGCAGGCCCAAACGTTCGCGCAATTCCGCGCGCGCCGCATCGCCGGCGACCGGCGCATAGCGCGCGAGGTCGATGCCGGTGGGCACAGAGGTGATGTTGGCGGCGGGAAAGCCGTTGTCGCGCACCAGTTGCGCCTTCAGCGCCTCGCCGGTGGTGACGATGCTGTGGGTGGCGCGGGTGTACAGCCAGCGCGTGGCCGCGTTGTCCGGTACCGGTGCGGAGATGTGGCGCGTGCGCACCAGCACCGGTGGTTCGGGCAAGGTGGCGCAGGCGAGCGCGGCCAGCCAGCTGTCGGTGGAGCTGTGCGAATTGATCAGCTCGACCGGATGTGCCTTCAGCCAGGTGCGCACCGCCAGCAGCCCAGTGAGGTTCTTTTTCGCCATCGGCAGCGCGGTGACGGGAATCTCGCGCTTGAGCGCTTCCTCGTAGATGCGCGCTTCCGGTGGGCACAGCAGATGCAACTGGTGGCCGCGCGCCATCATGCCCGCCATCTCGCTGAGAATGCGGATCTCCTGCCCGCCCCAGCCGCAAGAATTTTCGGTATGGACGATGTTCACGCGTCGCCTCCGCCCGTGCGCGGCAGGCTCATGCGGCGGCGTCCACCGGCGCGCTCTCGGGCAGCGCGCCCTGCTCGGCGTCGCTCAAGCGGTGCAGGCTGGCATAGATGCCGTCGCGCGACATCAGCTCGGCGTGATTGCCCGCCTCGACGATGTGGCCATGGTCCATCACCAGGATGCGGTCGGCCTTTTCGATGGTCGAGAGGCGGTGGGCGATGACGATGGTGGTGCGATTCTGCATCAGCATGTTGAGCGCGGCCTGCACGGTGCGCTCGGTCTCGGTGTCCAGTGCCGAGGTGGCTTCGTCGAGGATCAGCACCGGCGCGTCTTTCAGCAGCGCGCGCGCGATCGACAGGCGCTGCCGCTGGCCGCCGGAGAGGCGCACGCCGTTTTCCCCGATCAGCGTATCCAGCCCCTGCGGCTGCTCGTTGATGAATTTCATCGCGTCGGCCGCAGTGGCGGCCTTGATGATCTCCTCGCGCTCTACCTTGCGCTTGATGCCATAGGCGATGTTGGCGGCGATGCTGTCGTTGAACAGCACCACGTCCTGCGAGACCAGCGCCAGGTTGGCGCGCAGGGACTCGAGCTTCAGATCCTCGATATTGATGCCGTCGAGAAAGATGCCGCCGGACTCGGGATGGAAAAAGCGCGGAATCAGATTGGCCACCGTGGTCTTGCCGCCGCCGGAGGTGCCGACCAGCGCCACCGTCTCGCCCGGCGCGATCTCCAGCGACAGCGCATCGATGGCATTGCGCTCGGCATTCGGGTAGCGGAACACCACCTCGTCGAAGCGCAGCGCACCTTGCGCGCGCTCCAGGGTGCGGGTGCCGGTGTCCTCTTCTTCAGCCTCATCCAGCAAGGTGAATACCGATTCGGCTGCCGCCAGGCCGCGTTGCAACGGCGCGTTGACGTCCGCCAGGTGCTTGAGCGGCGCCAGGAGCATCACCATGGCGGTGATGAAAGCGACGAAGCCGCCCACGGTGGTCTGGTCGCCGGAGGCCTGGTAAAGCGCGATGCTGATCACCACCGCCAGTGCGATGGCGCCGAAGAACTGCGTGATCGGTACGGTGGCGGAAGCTGCCACGGTCTGGCGCATGTTGAAGCCGCGCAGGCGCGCGTTTGCCTTGTGGAAACGGTTCTTTTCGTATTCCTGGCCGCCGTAGATCTTCACCACGCGGTTGGCCTCGATGGTCTCGCCCAGCACCTGGGTGATGTCGCCCATCACGCGCTGCGCCTCGCGGCTCATGCGCCGCAGGCGGCCGGAGAAGATGCGGATCACCCCGGCCGTGACCGGAACGACGCAAATCGCCACCAGCGTCAGCAGCCAGTTTTCGTAAAACAAATAGGCGAACAGCCCGATCACCGTCACGGTGTCGCCGACCAAGGCTGTCAGCACCGTAGTAGCGGCGCTGGTGACGTTGTTGACGTCGTAGGTGATGCGTGAGATCAGGGCGCCGGAGGCGTTGTTGTTGTAGAAGGTGGTCGGCAGGCGCACCATGCGCGCGAACATTTCGTCGCGCATGTCGAGCAGGATGCGGTTCGACACCCAGGCGAGCGCGTAGGAGGTGAAGAAGTTGATGATCCCGCGCAGTACGAATACGCCGACCAGGGCAAGCGGCATCCAGAACAGGCTGCCGTGCCTGGCGCTGCCGAAGCCGCCATCGAGCAGGGGTTTCATCAGCGCCGGGAACAGCGGCTCGGTAAGCGACGCCAGTCCCATACCGATGATGCCGGCACCGAACACCGTGCGATAGGGGCGCACATAGCCCAGCAGGCGCGCATACAGCCGCGCGCTGCTCATCTGGCCGGGGCGGTCCTTGGGTTTGTCTGCCATTGGTGCGATCGATACCCGAGCGCGTTTATGCGTCGAGCGCAAAGCCTTGTTTTCTAAACCGAAATTTTAACACCCGGGGCTCTACGCCGAGAGCCCGCGATAAAGCGCCATGAGTTCTGTTGCCATCGCATCAAGGGAGAGGTGGGCGACGCTCGCGCGTGCCGCCGCGCGCATATCAGCCGCGCCGCCACCCGCCAGGGATTGCATCGCCTGGGTGAACGCAGGCACGTCCAAAGCATCGGCCACGTAGCCATTCTCACCGGCGCGGATGAATTCGCGCGCGCCGCATTGCTGCGTGGTGATCACCGGCAGGCCGCTTGCCAGGGCTTCAAGCGCGGCATTCGGCATCGGGTCGTAGAGGGTGGGCAGCACGAAGGCGTCGGCCATGCCGTACAGCGCCGCCAGGTCTTCGCGGGGGCCGAGGAAATGTACCCGGCCCGCGAGGCCGAGTTGCTTTGCCTGCGCCTGGTAGCCCGCGGTACGCTTGTCGGCGCCGACGATCACCGCGCAGGCCGGCGCCGGTACGCCGGCCAGGGCCTGCAGCAGGCGCGCCACGCCCTTGCGCTCGAAGCCGGAGCCGACGTAAAGGAACAGCGGTGCCTTTTGCTCGATGTTAAGCAAGGCACGCATGCCGGGGCCTTCGGCGGCATTGCGCGGATGAAAGGCTTCAAGGTCCACGCCGTTGTAGATCACATGCAGCTTGGCGGCCGGTGTGCCGAAGCGCGCGGCAATGTCGTCGCGCACCATCGCGGAGTTGCAGATCACCGCGCGCAGCTTGCGGTGGGTGAACATCTTCTGCTCCTGCTTCAGCACGTAGGGATGGTAAGGGTTGAACCTGACGCGCAGGCGCTCCCAGCGGTTTTGCGCGCGCCCGCGCAGGGCCAGCCAGGTGGCGTGCACGCCGTCGCCGGCGCGGTAGATGTCGATGCCCGGAATGCGCTCGTGGCTTTGTACCAGGTCGAAACGGTCGCCCGCGGTGGCGAGCGCGCGCTGCACGGCGGAGGAAAAGCCGCGGTCGCGCGTCAGCGAGCCGCGATAGGGCGGGTTGACGCGCCAGTACTGATAGCCAGGGGCCTCCTTCCACTCGCGCGCCAGCAGGGTGACTTCGACTTCTTCCTTTGCACGCAAGGCCGCCACGGCGCGCTCGATGAAGCGCTCGGCGCCGCCGTAGGGATTGTATTTTTGCCGGACGATGGCCAGTCTCATGGTTCTCGAACCCAGTTCAGTTGGCCGTGCCCAGCAGTTCCTGCGCGGCTTCGAGCACGCGCTCCACCGGCAGGGTGGTCAGGCACTCGCTCACCTTGCTGCCGCCGCAGCCGTCGTTGCCGCAGGGGCGGCAGGGATGGATTTGCGAAGCGACGACGCGATGCGCTACCCGCCAGGGTCCCCACTCGATGTCGCCGGAGGGCCCGAACAGCGCCACCGTCGGCGTGCCCTGGCTGGCGGCGATGTGCATGGGCGCGGAATCGACGCCGATGAACAGGCGCGCGCGTGCGGTGAGCGCAGCCAGTTCCTTGAGGGTTAGCTTGCCGGCGAGGTTCGCCGGCGCCGCGCGGGTGAAGGCAAGGATGCGCTCGATCATCGCCATTTCCACCGACGACGGCGCAGCGGTCAGCACGACGCGCTGGCCAAGTTCGGCGAGGCGATCAATCAGCGCGGCGACGTTTTCCGCCGGCCAGGTCTTGAACATCCAGCGCGAGGTCGGGTGCAGGTGAATGTAGCCATGCTCGCCCAGCTCGTGCGCGGCAAGGTGCGCCGCCACGCTCTCTTCGGCTTGCGGCCCCGCGATCAGCGTCAGGTGCTTCTCGTCTTCCGCCGGCATCAGGCCGATGCGCCGCAGGGCGTCGAGATTGACTTCGGCGGTGTGGCGGCTATTGCCCAGGCGCGGCAACGCGTAGAAATGGGTGAAGCTTTCTTCCCACATGGAATCGGCGTCGGCCAGCTTCGGGGCCACGGCGATTTTCGGGCCAAGGGTGCGCGCCCACCATATGCCGCGGCGGTTTTCGGTCAAGTGCAGCAGCAGGTCGTAGCGCCGCGCGCGCAGCCGGCGCCAGAGGCCAAGCTCGGCGGCGGCATGGCCGATGGGGCCGCGCTTTTTCCATTGTCGGTCGACCCCATGCACCTGGCTGACGGCGGGGTGCAGGGTGAGCATCTCGGCGGTGTCGCTGTAGACCAGGGCATCGATCTCGATATGCGGCGCGCGGTGCTTGAGCAAGTCGAACACCGGCGAAGTCAACAGCACGTCGCCGTGGTGCCGCAGCTTGACCACCAGCGCACGCCGGACTTGCGAGAGGTCGGGCGCATCATTCGGCAGGGAAAGGCCGCCCGCTGCGGCCATCAGTACAGGACCTCGACGCCGGCCGGAGTGAGCCACTCGCGCAGACCCTGCAGCAGTTCCTCGCGCGGCTGCACGTGCCATTCTTCGCCCATCGGAATGTCGCAGGCGGCATTGCCGTTGTGATAGTCGATCACCACCGGGCAGGAGCCGCCGCCGCGATAGGGCGTGAGCAACTCCATCAGCTTTTTCACGTTGGCCTGGCCGTTCATCGAGACTTTCAGCACGCGCGCATAGGCGCGGCGCAGGTCGGCGATGCCGTAGAGCCTTTCGGCGGAAATGCGCACGCCGCCGGAGAACTGGTCTTCCCGCACCTTGCCGGAAATCACCAGCAGTTCGTCGGGCTTGAGCAAATCGCGGTGCGCGTCCACCAATTCCTGGAACACCGTGACTTCGAGCTTGGCGGTGCCATCGTCGATTTCCAGGATGTTCATCTTGCCGCGCCGGCTCATCACGCTGCGCATCTGCGTCACCACGCCGGCCAGCAATTGCGGCTCACCGCGCGGTTTCACATCGGTCAGGCGGGTGCGCGCCAGCTTGCGCACTTCGAGCGCATAGGCATCGAACAGGTGACCGGAGAGGTAATAGCCCAGCGCCAGCTTTTCGTTCAGCAGGCGGTCGCGCGTCGACCACTTGACGGTACGGATGAGTTCCAGCTTGTGGTCTTCGCTGGCTTGGCCGGGGCCGCCAAACAAGCTCACCTGGTCGGCGCTTTGCTCGGCCTGCTCGGCCGCTTCCATCGCGATGCCCACCGAGGCGAACAGGGCGGCACGGTCGGCATTGAGTTCGTCGAAGGCGCCGGCGCGCACCAGGGCTTCGATGGCGCGGCGATTCACCAGGCGCTTGTCGACGCGCATGCAAAAATCGAACAGGTCGATGAAGGGCTTCTCGGCGCGGGCGGCGAGAATGTTCTCGATCGCCCCTTCGCCCATGCCTTTGATGCCGCCCAGGCCGTAGCGCACCACCTTGATCTTGCCGTCCTTTTCCACCGGTTCGAAGCGGTAGGCGGATCGGTTGACGTCCGGCAGCCACACCTCGATGCCGTTCTCGCGCGCGTCCGCGGCGTAGATCTGCACCTTGTCGGTGTCGCTCATCGCGCAGGACATGTTGGCGGCGTAGAACTCGGCCGGGAAGTGCTGCTTCAGGTAGGCCGTGTGATAGGCCAGCAGAGCGTAGGCGGCGGCGTGCGACTTGTTGAAGCCGTAGCCGGCGAACTTCTCCATCAGGTCGAAGATTTCGTCGGCCTTGTCGGCGTTCAGTCCGTTCTTGCCGGCGCCCTTGCGGAAGATTTCGCGGTGCTCCGCCATCTCTTCCGCCTTCTTCTTGCCCATCGCGCGGCGCAGCAGGTCAGCGCCGCCCAGCGAATAGCCGCCGATGATCTGCGCCATCTGCATCACCTGCTCCTGGTAGACCATGATGCCGTAGGTCTCGGAGAGGATGGGCTCGACGCGCGGGTCGGGGTAGACCACCGCCTGGCGCCCGTGCTTGCGCTCGATGAAGTCGGGGATCAGGTCCATCGGGCCCGGGCGATACAGGGCGACCAGCGCGATGATGTCCTCGAAGCGGTCCGGCTTGGCGCCGATCAGCATGTCGCGCATGCCGCGGCTTTCAAACTGGAAAATCGCGACCGTGTTGGCCTTCTTGAAGACGGTGTAGGCAGGCGCATCGGCCAGCGGCAGCTTGGCGCAACTGAAGTCCTGCAAATCGCCGCCGCGCCAGCGGATGTAGCGCTCAGCCCAGTCGAGGATGGTCAGCGTGGTCAGGCCCAGGAAGTCGAACTTCACCAGGCCGACGGCTTCGACGTCGTCCTTGTCGTACTGGCTGACCGCGCCTTCGCCCATGCCCTGGGTGTAGAGCGGCGTGAAATCGGTGAGCTTGCCGGGAGCGATCAGCACGCCGCCCGCGTGCTTGCCCACCGAGCGCGTCAGGCCTTCGACCTGCTCGGCCAGGCTCAGCAGGCCGGCAACTTCTTCCTCGGCCTTTTCGCGCGCCACCAGTTGCGGCTCCATCTCGCGCGCATTGGCGATGGTGATCAGCTTGCCGGGGGCGAAGGGGATCAGCTTGGCGATGCCGTCGCAGAAGTTGTAGCCGAGGTCCAGCACCCGGCCGATGTCGCGGATCGCCGCTTTCGCCGCCATCGTGCCGAAGGTGGCGATCTGCGAGACGCAGTGCTCGCCGTACTTCTGGCGCACGTAGGAGATGACCTTGTCGCGCCCGTTTTCGCAGAAGTCGATATCGAAGTCGGGCATCGATACGCGTTCCGGGTTCAGGAAGCGCTCGAACAGCAGGTTGTAGGCGAGTGGATCGAGGTCGGTGATGCCCAGCGAATAGGCAACAAGAGAGCCGGCGCCGGAACCGCGGCCGGGGCCGACGGGCACGCCATTGTTCTTCGCCCAGTTGATGAAGTCCGCGACGATCAGGAAGTAGCCCGGGAAACCCATCTCGATGATGGTGTTGATCTCGAACTCCAGGCGTTCCTCGTAGCGCGCGCGCACCTCTTCGCGCTTCGCCGCATCCGGGTACAGCGCCTCCAGGCGCTTTTGCAGCCGCTCGCGCGACAGCTGGCCCATGTAGTCATCGATCGTCAGGCCGGACGGCACCGGGAAGTCCGGCAGGCGTGGCTTGCCCAGGGTGAGGGCGATGTTGCAGCGCTTGGCGATCTCGACCGCGTTGGTCAGCGCCTGCGGCAGGTCGGCGAACAACTCCGCCATTTCCGCCTGGGTCTTGAAATACTGGTCCTCGCTGAAAAGCTTGGGACGGCGCTGGTCGCCCAGCACGTAGCCCTCGGCGATGCACACGCGCGCCTCATGAGCGCGGAACTCCTCGGTGGTGGAAAACTCCACCGGGTGGGTCGCCACCACCGGGAGCTTCACCTGGGCGGCGAGAGTGACGATGCGCCGCAACTGCATCTCCGCCGACGGCCCCTTGCCGACCGCACCCTGGCTTCTCTGCACCTCGACGTAGAAGCGGTTGGGGAACAGCATCGCCCATTCGTTGGCGAGCGTCTCCGCCAGGCCGTTGTTGCCGGCGGCGAGTGCCTGTGAAATGTCGCCGGCGCCCGGGCCAATCAGCAGGCCGGAAAGCGCGATCAGCCCGGTAGTGCCTTCGCGCAACCACGCCTTGTCGAGCTCGGCGCGGCCACGGTGCTGGTTGGTGAGCCAGGCGCGCGAGAGCAATTCGCACAGCTTCAGGTAGCCGGCGTTGGAAGCGGCCAGCAGGATGATGCGCGAAGGCTTGTCGCGGTCTTCCGGATTGGAAATCCACACATCGGCGCCGACCACGGGCTTGACGCCCTTGCCGCGCGTTGCCTTGTAGAACTTGACCATGCCGAACAGGTTCGACAGGTCGGTGAGCGCGAGGGCGCCCATATTGTCTTTTTGCGCCTGCGCCACCACCGTGTCGACACGCGTCAACCCGTCGGTGACCGAGTATTCCGAGTGCAGTCGCAGGTGGACGAAGGCCGGGGCGGGCATGGCGGAGATTTTACTCGACGGCGGGCAAAAGCGGGGCCGGAAAGCAGCCAAAAAATGACCCGCGGGACAGTATAATTTCACTCCTGGCGCTTGACTTTTTGCCGATGCCCTATCTGAACGTTTCCGCCTACAAATTCGTCGAACTCGGCGCCCTGGAAGCCTTGCGCGCCGAGTTGCGCGAACGCTGCGCCGCCGCGGGCCTGAAGGGCACCGTGCTGCTCTCGCCGGAGGGTATCAACCTGTTCCTTGCCGGCATGGAGGCGGGCCTGCGCGGCGTGCTGGCCTGGCTGGCGGCAGACGTCCGCTTCGCCGGCCTGCCGGTGAAGGAATCCTGGTCCGCCGAGCAGCCCTTCAACCGCATGCTGGTGAAGATCAAGCGCGAGATCATCACCATGAAAAGGCCGCAGATCCGCCCGATGCAAGAGCGCGCGCCGCATGTCGATGCAGCCACGCTCAGGCGCTGGCTGGATGCCGGGCGCGACGACGCCGGCCGCGAAATCGCCCTGCTGGACACGCGCAACGCCTTCGAGGTGCAGGTCGGCACTTTCGAGAACGCCATCGACCCGCAGATCCGCTCCTTCAGCGAATTCCCGGCGAAGGTGCGGGAACTGGCGCCTGCGCTCGCAGGCAAGACCGTGGTGACTTTTTGCACCGGCGGCATCCGCTGCGAAAAGGCGGTGCTTTACATGCAGGAGCAGGGCTTCGGCCACGTCTACCAGCTCGACGGCGGCATCCTGCGCTATTTCGAGGAAGAAGGCGGCGCGCATTACAGCGGCGACTGCTTCGTCTTCGACCGCCGTGTCGCCCTGACCCCGGCGCTGCTGGAGGCCGGCTACGCCGAATGCTTCAACTGCCGCGCCGTGGTGGCGCCGGTGGAGCAGTGCTCGGCGGCTTACGTGGTCGGCGTTTCCTGCCCGGCCTGCGCGCCGGCCTGAGATTCAGGCGCGGCCGACTTTTCTTCCTCCACTGCCACGTAGTCGCGCTCGGGTGTGGCTTCGTCGTCGCGTTCCTCGCTGTCGCCTTCGAGCAGGGCGTCGAATTCGGCGCGCACTTCTTGCGATGTCTGGATCAGCTTGGCCTCGTCCTGGTAGACCGCGTACTGGCGGTGCAGCAACTGGATGTCGTGGTCGCGGAAGCGCGCCACCGTCATCGCCGCTTCCGACTGCGGAATCGCCAGGCGCAACAGCGCGGTATGCGCCAGTTCCAGGCTCATGTGCCAGGTCTCGCGGTAGATTTTGGTGATGCCCAGGTCCATCAGGCGGTAAGCGTGCTGGCGATTGCGCGCGCGCGCCAGGATCGGCAGGTCGGGGTAGTGGCGGCGCACCAGTTCGGCGGTTTTGTACGAAGCTTCCGGATCGTCGATGGCGAGGATGAACAGGCGCGCTTCGCCGGTCTTCGCCGCTTCCAGCATTTCGTGCCGGGTGGCGTCACCGTAGTACACCTGCACGCCGAACCGGCGCAGGCTGTCTACCTGCGCCGCGTCCACATCCAGCACCGTGAGGGGAATCTTTTTCATGTTCAGCACCCGCGCTACCACCTGGCCGACACGGCCCATGCCGGCAATCACCACGTGGTTGCCGTCGGCTTCGATCTTGTCGAATTCGCGTTCCGCCTTGCGGTCCAGCCACGGGCCCAGCACCTTGTCTTCGAGGATGAACAAGAGCGGGGAGAGCAGCATCGAGATCGTCACCACCACCACCAGCAACTGCGATTGCGCCTCGGTGAAGATGTTGAAACCCACTGCCGCGCCGAACAGCACGAAGGCAAATTCGCCGCCTTGCGCCAGCGCCAGGGCGAGCTTGCGCGTGCTGGAACCCGGGCCGCGGAATATCCAGCCCAGCCCCATCACCACCAGCGCCTTCACCAGCAGGAGCCCGACAGTCAGTGCCAGCAACAGCAAGGGCTTGGTGAGGATCAGCGCCAGGTTGGCCGACATGCCCACCGCGATGAAAAACAGCCCCAGCAACAGGCCCTTGAACGGCTCGATGTCGGCTTCCAGTTCATGGCGGTATTCGGAATCCGCCAGCAGCACGCCCGCGAGAAACGCGCCCAGCGAAGCGGAGAGACCGACCAGCTCCATCAGCAGGGTGACGCCGATGACGATCAGCAGCGCCGCTGAAGTGAAGACCTCGCGCGAGCCAAAGCGCGCAATCGCGGTAAACAGCGGCCGCGTGAGATAACGCCCGCCGATCACCACGCCGACAATCATGCCCACCGCCTTGGCAGCGTCCAGCCAGCCATGGCTGTCGTGCGTGGGGCCGCCGTCACCGAGAAAGGGCAGGGCGGCGAGGATGGGAATCACCGCCAGGTCCTGGAACAGCAGGATCGCAAAGGCGTTGCGTCCATGGCGCGCGGTGAGCTGCTGCTTTTCGGCCAGGGTCTGCAATACCAGCGCGGTGGACGACATCGCCAGGCCCAGGCCCGCCACCAGTGCCGCCTGCCATTTCAGCCCGAGGCCCCAGGCGATGACCCCCAGCGTGAGGCCGGTGCCCAGCACCTGCAACAGGCCCAGGCCAAACACCTGGCGGCGCAACACCCACAGGCGCGAAGGCTGCAATTCCAGGCCGATGATGAACAACAGCAACACCACGCCGAATTCGGAGAATTCATAGATCGCCTGCACGTCGTCCACCAGCTTCAGGCCGTAGGGCCCGATCACCATGCCGGCGAACAAATAGCCCAGCACCGCGCCCAGGCCAAGCTTGCGCGACAGCGGCACCGCCAGCACGGCGCAGGTGAGAAAAATGACGGCTTGGACGAGCATCTGGGCCATGGAGCGGTCCGGGTGTTGTGGTGACGGAAAAAAAGCGGGCACCCCGTAGGGGTGCCCGCCGATTGTAAGGCAGAAGATGCGGCGAACCGCTCAGCTCAAGTCGAACAGCAGGACTTCGGCGTTGTTGCCTTTTTCCAGCGTGATCTGCGCGACATCTTCGAGCATCAGTGCGTCGCCAGCTTCAAGCGCCTGGCCGTTCACCATCAGGCTGCCACGCGCCAGGTGCACGTAAGCCTTGCGGCCGGGCGCGAGGTCGTGGCTGGCGCGTTCCTCGCCATCGAACAGGCCGGCGTAGATCGACGCATCCTGGTGGATTTTCACCGCGCCGTCGCGAGCCGCGCCATCCGCCACCAGCCTGAGCTGGCCGCGCTTGGCCGCCGCATCGAAATGCTTTTGCTCGTAGCCGGGGGCGATGCCGAGTTCGCTCGGCTCGATCCAGATCTGCAGGAAGTGGGTCTTGCCCTCCCTCGAATGGTTGAACTCGCTGTGCATCACGCCGCGGCCGGCGCTCATGCGCTGCACGTCGCCGGGCACGATCGCCGAACCATTGCCCATGTTGTCCTTGTGCGCCAGGGCGCCGTCGAGCACGTAGGAGATGATCTCCATGTCCTGGTGGCCGTGGGTGCCGAAGCCCCTGCCGGGCGCGATGCGGTCTTCGTTGATCACGCGCAGGGGCCCGAAGCTCATGTGCTTGGGGTCGTAATAGCCGGCGAAGGAAAACGAGTGATACGAGTTGAGCCAGCCATGGTCGGCGTGGCCGCGTTCGTTTGCTTTACGCAGGGTGATCATGATGTTCTCCTTCTTCGTGTGGTCTGGCGGCATTGCCGCGATGCAGACAATATAAGGCCGAACGCGCCGGAGAAAAAGGTTCTAATTGGAACTAATTGTTCGGCAAGCTGCACAATCCGGTGGTGGCCGGAATGGGGCGGGGGCGCCCGGTTCAAGCAATCGGCTCAAGGCGCCTTGTTGGGCATCGGCGCGTGGAACACATGGCAGCCGCGCCCGCGCGCCTTTGCCAAGTACATGGCGGCGTCCGCGCAGCGGATCAGCGCGTCCGGCTGGGCGGCGTCCTGCGGGAACATGGCGATGCCGACGCTGCAGCCGATCTGCACGTCGGCGGCGCGGCGCCCGTGCTGGCTGATCCACAGCGCCGGGATCGGCTCGGCCAGGGCGGCGATGATCTTCTCCGCCACCAGGCCGGCGTCGCGCGGCCGATTGACGGCCGAGAGGATGACGATGAACTCGTCGCCGCCGTAGCGCGCCACGGTATCGACCTCGCGCATGCATTCCTTCAGGCGCAGCGCCACCACGCGCAGCACTTCGTCGCCGGCGCGGTGGCCGTGCTCGTCGTTGACCGGCTTGAAGTCGTCAAGGTCGATCAGCAGGATGCCCACCATCTCCTGGTTGCGCCGCGCCTGCGCCATTGCCTGTGCCAGGCGGTCGCTCATCAGGCGGCGGTTCGGCAGGCCGGTGAGCGGGTCGTGCTGCGCCAGCACGCGCACCGCCTCCTCCGAGCGCTTCATCTGCGTGATGTCGGTATAGATGCCGACCACGCTGCCGTCGGTGGTGCGGCGCTTGATCATCTGCAGCCAGCGGTTGTCGCCGGTCTCGTAGA
This sequence comes from Burkholderiales bacterium, assembly GCA_036498945.1. Lineage (GTDB taxonomy): Bacteria > Pseudomonadota > Gammaproteobacteria > Burkholderiales > JAEUOS01 > JAQGMJ01. Next base: position 31,563 of record DASYEQ010000076.1, read on the forward strand.
CGTAAGGCGTGCCGTTGGCCTCGCGATGGCGGCGCATGCGCTCGCGCGTCCAGGCCTCGGTATCGCCCAGGAACTCGGGCGGAATCTGCTCGGCGCGCTGGCTGCCGAACAGCTTCAGTTCGGAGACGTGGCGGCCAACGAAGTCTTCCGGATTGCGGCCGTCGCCATAGAGTTCGGCGTAGCGGCTGTTGCACATGGCGACGCGGTCGTGGCGGTCGAACAGGATGAAGCCGTCGCTCATCGCCTCGATCGCGCTGTGTAGAAGGTCGCGAGTGCGCTGCAATTCGGACTCGCGGCGCTTGCTTTCGGTGACGTCCACCGCCGTGCCGGAAATGCCGATGATGCGGCCGCCGGCGTCGCGCAGCGGCTGCGCGGTGACGGTGACGGTGATCACGTGCCCGTCGCGGCGCTGCACCCGGGTTTCCAGGCCCACCACGGTGTCGCCCGCCAGCACCTGGCGGAAGCGCGCCAGGTTGGGCTCCTGGTCTTGCGGCGGGGTGAACTCGGTGAACTGCCGGCCCAGCACCTCGGAAGCCGGCACCCCGGCGATCTGCCGCACGCCGGCGTCGTTGGCGAAGGAAAAGCGCGCGTCGGCATCCAGCGAAAAAATCACGCTGGGCACGGTTTCCACCAGGCGCCGGTAGGCGTCCTCGCTGGCGAAGAGGGCCAGTTCGGCCTCCTTGCGCGCGGTGATGTCCATCAACACCCATACCGTACCCTTGGAGGGGTCGTCACGGTCGAAGCGGTGGCCCTGCGCCAGCAAGTGGCGCTGCTGGCCGTCAGGCCGCTTGTAGCGCGCTTCGTAGACCGCCTCGCCGCGCTCGCGCAGCGAGGCTTCCACCTGCGCCACGATGCGCTCGCCGTCCTCCACGGCGTGGAACATTTGAACGATGGAGGTGCCGACCAGTTGCTCCTCCGGCATGCCGTAGAGGCGCGCGCATTCGGCGTTGAGGGTGACGAAGTGGCGGTTGCGCACGTGCGCGATGCCCACCAGCGTGTTGTCGAACATGGCGCGCAATTCGCGCGTCAGCACCTGCAACTCCTGTTGCTGCGCCAGGCCATGCAGCGCCGAGCGGCGGTAGGAAACCAGCGCCGCCAGCACCGCCAGGGGCAGCAGGTAGAGGATCACCACCGGCATTTCCTGGCCCAGGCTGGTGTGACTGGCGAAGGCGACGCCTTCGGCCCACGCCAGCGGCACCACCAGCGCGAAATAGGTCTTCAGGCTGATGCCGATGGTGATCACGCAGGAGTAGACGATCGCCAGCACCACGATGCCCAGCACCATCTGCAGCGCCTGGCTGCGCGGCACCACCTGCAGCAACAGGAGGGCCCAGGCAAGGCCCACGCCCATCGCCGCCAGTGCATAGAGGTTTTCGTTGCGCACGGTGAGTGCCGGGTCGGCGAGCTGGCGGCGAAAACGCGACACCAGTAACAGGCGCAGGAGGTTGAGGCCCAGAACGAAAGCGCACCAGCCCCAGATGAGCGCTGCCTCGGCCTCTTCGTGCAACAGCACGGCCGTCAGCAGCGACACGCCCGTCAGCGCGATGATCGATTGCGGGGCGATGCGATAGCACTCGCGCATGCGCGCGCCATCCATCGCGGCGGCGCGGGTGGGGGGAGTAGAGGAATCCCTGAACATTTTGCTTTTCTTTTAAGGACACGCGGCCGCGGAATGGCGTGATCGACACGCGCGCCGGGCAAGCGCGGCCTGAAGTGTAACAGCCCGCCTGCCGCCTTCATGCCCGCCCATGCCCACACCCTCGCTCATGCCTGCCTCCCGATTGGAATCCGGGGCCGGTTTCGTGTGCCGCTGCACCATAATACGTAGATGTTCGAAGACTGGATACAGGCCTGGAAACGGCGCCATGCCGGCCGCATAAATGCCTGGCTGGCGAGCGGCCGTCCTTACGTCGGGCGCTTCGCTCCTTCCCCGACCGGCCGGCTGCACCAGGGCTCGCTGGTGGCGGCGCTGGCGAGCTACCTGGATGCGCACGCCCACGGTGGGCGGTGGCTCGTTCGCATGGAAGATCTCGACCCGCCGCGTGAAATGGCGGGCGCCGCGCAGGCCATCCTGGAGACGCTGGCCGCCTGCGGGTTTGCGGCGGATGGCGAGGTGGTCTGGCAAAGCGGGCGTCACCCCGCCTACCAGGCCGCGTTCGACGACCTGGCCGCGCGCGGCCAGGTCTATCCCTGCGCCTGCACCCGCAAGGAAGTGGCCGATTCGCTGCTCAACCAGCGCGAACGCGCCTTTGGCCGCGAGCTGGTCTACCCCGGCACCTGTGGCGCCGGGCTGGCGCCGGGCCGCGCGCCGCGCGCCTGGCGGGTGCGCGTGCCGGAGGAGGCCATCGCCTTCGACGACGTGCTGCAAGGGCCGCAAGCCCAGAACCTGGCGCGCGAGGTGGGCGACTTCGTCGTCAGGCGTGCCGACGGCCCCTGGGCCTACCAACTGGCGGTAGTGGTGGACGACGGCGCGGCCGGCATCACCCACGTCGTGCGCGGCGCCGACCTGCTGGATTCGACACCACGGCAGATCCTGCTGCAACGCCTGCTGGGGTTGCCCGCGCCCGAGTATGCCCATGTCGACGTGCTGACCAACGCCGCCGGCGAAAAGCTCTCCAAGCAGACCGGGGCCACCGCCATTGCACCGGCGCAGGCGCCGGCCGCGCTCGCGCGCGCGGCGCAATTCCTGCTCGCCCATCACGGCTAAGGCATCGTTGAGCAGCGCTTTGCCGCAAAGGGTGCGGGACGCGGTGTTACACTCGCGCGAAATTGGATTCCAAGGCCGTCCGATGGTTGACGACATTCCATCCCTGCGCCGCGTTCTCGCCGAGAACCACGTGATCGCCGTGGTCGGGCTTTCCGCTGACTGGTTCCGGCCCAGCTATTTCGCTGCAAAGTACATGCAGGAGCATGGCTATCGCGTGATCCCGGTCAATCCGCGCTACGACGAAATCCTCGGCGAGAAGTGCTACAAGTCGCTCATCGAGATTCCGGAGAAGGTCGACATCGTCGATTGCTTTCGCAAAACCGAGGATATCCTGCCGATCGCGCGCGAGGCGATTGCCATCGGTGCCCGCGTGCTGTGGCAGCAGCTTGGCGTGAAAAACCTCGAAGCTGTTCGCCTGGGCGACGAAGCCGGGCTCGATGCGGTGATCGACCGCTGCGTGAAAATCGAGCATGCGCGCCTGTTCGGCGGCCTCAACTGGGTGGGCGTCAACACCCGCGTGATCTCGTCCAAACGGCCGCGCCACATCGCCAATTAGCACAGTGATGCCTTCCCATTCGCCAAACTCGGGGTTTCTCGCGGCTGTTTCCTCATGCAATCGTCCGGCTTTGCCGGCGATGTCAGGCCGGTTAACCCCCGGTAAAAGCTGGCTTTTACTTTTGCCGGAATAACGACTCATGTCCGATCGCAAATTCGGCTTCGAGACCCTGGCCCTGCACGCCGGCCAGATTCCGGACGCCGCCACCGGCGCGCGCGCCGTGCCGCTGTACCAGACCACTTCTTTCGTGTTCGACTCCGCCGAGCACGCCGCCAGCCTGTTCAACCTGCAGACCTTCGGCAACGTCTACACGCGCCTGTCGAATCCCACCACCGCAGTGTTCGAGGAGCGCGTCGCCGCGCTGGAAAATGGCCGCGCGGCGCTGGCCGTGGCGACCGGCCAGGCGGCGCAGATGACGGCCATCCTGGCGATTCTCCGCGAGGGTGACGAGATTGTCTCCGCCAGCACGCTCTACGGCGGCACCGTCGGGCAGTTCGGCGCCGGCTTCGAGCGCATGGGCATCCGGACGACTTTCGTGCATCCCGACGATCCGGAGAACTTTCGCCGCGCAATCACCTCCAAGACCAAGCTGCTGTATGCCGAGACCCTGGGCAATCCCTTGATCAACGTGCTGGATATCGAGGCGGTGGCAAAGATTGCCCACGACGCCGGCCTGCCCCTGATGATCGACAACACCATTCCCACTCCCTATCTTTGTCGGCCGTTCGATTTCGGCGCCGACATCGTGGTGCATTCGGCCACCAAGTACATGGGCGGGCACGGCACTTCCATGGGCGGGGCGATCGTCGAGTCGGGCAGGTTCAACTGGGCCAACGGCAAGTTTCCGGAGATGACCGAACCTTCGCGTGGTTACCACGGCGTGCGCTTCTACGAGACCTTCGGCGACTTCGGCTACACCATGAAGGCGCGCATGGAAGTGCTGCGCACCTTCGGGCCGGCGATCGCCCCCTTCAACGCCTGGATGCTGCTGCAAGGCCTGGAGACCCTGCACGTGCGCATGGACCGGCACGTGGAGAACGCGCAACGGGTGGCCGAATTCCTGGAGGCGCACGAATACGTGGCCTGGGTCAGCTATCCGGGACTCAAATCGAGCAAGTACCACGCCCTGGCGCAAAAATACCTGCCGCGCGGGTGCTCAGGCGTCATGGCCTTCGGTGTCAAGGGCGGGCTTGCCGCAGGCGAAAAATTCATCGAGGCGGCGCAGTTCATGAGCCACCTCGCCAACATCGGCGATGCCAAGACCCTGATCATCCATCCCGGGTCGACCACGCACCGCCAGTTGTCCGAAGAGGAGCAGGTCAAGGCCGGAGTCTCGCCCGACATGATCCGCCTATCGGTGGGTATCGAAAACCTCGACGACATCCTCTGGGACCTGGACCAGGCACTGGTGGCGTCGCAAAAGAAGTAAGGCGCGACGGACCGCATATCCGGCCGCGCCAAACAGCAAGGAGAGAAATTCATGCAACTCGCAAACGGCGAGCAGTTGATCACCGAAGTACCCCTGGGCCCGGTTTCCTTCAGCGGCACTCTGAGTCTCACCGACCGGCGCCTGCTGGCCAGTGCCCCGGGCTACGAGGAGACCATTCCCCTGAAGGCGGTGGCTTCGGTGCGGGCCGCCTATTTGCGCGATTTCGGCGCCATCATCGTCGGCATCATCCTGCTGGTGATCGGGCTGGGCTTCGGCTCGGTCTACAAGTCGCTCGAGACCGGGGTCAACGGGCTGATTTATTCGGCGCAGCGCCGCATCTCCGACAAGACGCCGCCCGCTACCGACCAGGGCGATGCCGAGACCATTTATGGCCGCTATGTCAACATCCCCGGTGGCCTGATCTGGGTGCTGATGCTGCCCCTGATCGGCTGGGGTGGCTACAAGGTCTACAAGGGGGTGGTCGGCGAGACCGAGCTGGTGGTGGGGACGGCGGCGGGTGAATTCCGCCGCCTGCGCGATGGCCGGCGCCGCGACTTCCAGGACTTCGCGGAAGAAGCCGGCCGGCACCTCCCGTAAAAGGTGCTGGCCAGGTCCGGCTCAGGTGCCGGACTTGCGCGCCATGCCGCCCAGGAGCGCGGCAATCGCCGGCTTCTTGGCGCCGGAGGCGGGCTTGGCGGCTTCCACCGCGGGCGCGTTTTCAGGCGCCGGTGTCGCCGGTTCGTACGGCTTGAGGAACCAGGGGTCGATCTGCACCTTGTTTTTCTGCTGGCGCGAAGAATGGTCGCGGTCGAAGCGGCCGTGGCGACGCTCATGGCCACTGGCGCGGAATGCCGGCTCGGACGCCGCTGCCTCGAAGCCCTTGGCGCTGACGCGTTCGATATTCTTCTTGATCAGCTTCTCGATGTCGATCAGGTACTTTTCTTCATCCGGCGCGTAGAGCGAAATGGCATCACCCTCGGCGCCGGCGCGGCCGGTGCGGCCGATGCGGTGCACGTAGTCTTCCGGCGCATGCGGCAGGTCGTAGTTGATCACGCAGGGCATTTCCTGGATGTCCAGGCCACGCGCGGCAACGTCGGTGGCCACCAGCAGGGTCACTTCGCCACTCTTGAAGCGGTCCAGGGCGGCGATGCGTTCGCCCTGTGACTTGTCGCCGTGGATGGCGTCGGCCTTCAGGCCCTTTTGTTCCAGGTAGCGCGCCAGGCGCGCGGTGCCGAGCTTGGTGTTGGAGAAGACGATCGCCTGGGTGATCTTCTTTTCCTCGACCAGGTGGACCAGCAAGGTGCGCTTCTCGTCCTCGGCCACCGCGTACGCCACCTGGCGCACGGTGTCGGCGGTCTGGTTGCGCCGTGCCACTTCGATGGTCTGCGGGTTGCGCAGGATGCCGCCGGCCAGGCGCTTGATTTCTTCCGAAAAGGTCGCCGAGAACAGCAGGTTCTGGCGCTTTTGCGGCAGCAGGGCGACGATGCGCCTGATGTCGGGCATGAAGCCCATGTCCAGCATGCGGTCGGCTTCATCCAGCACCAGCATCTGCACCTGGCCCAGGTTGACGCTCTTTTGCTCGACGTGGTCGAGCAGGCGGCCCGGCGTGGCGATCAGGATTTCGACGCCCGCGCGCACGATCTTCAGTTGCGGGGCGATATCGACGCCGCCATAGACGCAGGTGGAGCGGATCTGCAGGTGCTTGCCGTAGGTGGCCACCGACTCGGCCACCTGCAACGCCAGTTCGCGGGTCGGCAGCAGGATCAGCGCGCGTACCGGATGCCGCGCCGGCGACGGCGAAGGATTCTGCATCGGTCTGAGCAGTTGCAGGATCGGCAGGGTGAAGCCGGCGGTTTTGCCGGTGCCGGTCTGGGCTGCGCCCATCACGTCGCCGCCTTGCAAAACGACGGGAATCGCCTGCGCCTGGATGGGGGTGGGCTCTGTGTAGCCTTCTTCGGCAATGGCGCGCAGAATTTCCGGCGCCAGGCCAAAGCTTTCAAAAGACATGGAAAGCTCTCGGATCGAAAGCGCTTGCCGGTCGGGGCACGGGGGTGGCCGCAATATTGCAGGCCGGGGCGCAGGGGGTGGACAACCGTATCATCGAAAAAGGAGCACTGAACAAAACCCTGAAACCGCTGGCGGGCTGCATCGCCCCATGCCGGAATCAAGTCATCAAGCGGCATGACGCCCGCTTGACCAGTCTCCCAAACCCTAAATTGTACTACCAAGGGCCTTTTGCCGCCGAGGCGGCTGCCCAAGTTTTAGGCGGCGGGTCAGGAGCCGAGAAAGGCGCCGCCGTTGACGTGGATGGTCTGCCCGGTGGTGTACTGCCCGCCGGGGGTGGCCAGCCACAACACGGCCGAGGCGATTTCCTCCGGCGTACCGCGCCGATCCAGCAGGTTTTTGCGCGAGCCGTGGTGCTTGGGCAGCGCTTTCGAGCTGCCGCCGCCGCGCACCGTATCCACCAGCCCCGGCACCACGCAGTTGACCGCAACGCCGTGCGGCGCGAATTCATGCGCCAGGCCGCGCGTCAGGCCCAGCAGCGCGGCTTTGGCTGCCACCACGTGGGCGCGCTCGCCGGCGCCCGTATGCGCGGTCAGCCCGCCCATGTTGATCACCGCGCCGCCGCTCTTGATCAGAAGCGGCCAGGCGGCCTGGGTGCAGTGAAAGGCGCCGTCCACGCAGGCTTCGAAGGCACCGCGCCAGTCGGCATAGGAAAGCTCGGGGAAGGGCGCCTCCAGGCGCACCGCGGCATTGTTGACCAGGATGTTGAGACCGCCGAAATGCCGGGCTACCCTGGCCATCATGGCGTCGACCTCATCACGCTTGACGACGTCGGCTTGCACCAGCAGCGCGCGGCCGCCGGCGGCGGTGATCTCTTTCACCACGGTTTCGCCTTCGGCCACGCTGCTGCGCACGTGCACCACGACGGCGGCGCCGGCATCGGCCAGGGCGAGCGCAATGGCGCGGCCGATATTGCGCCCGGCGCCGGTCACCAGGGCCGTCTTGCCGGCCAGGGGTTGGGTCTGCATGTTCAGTGCGACAGCGCGGAGAGATTGACCTGCTTGGCGCCCGGAACGCCGCGCAGCACCTGGAGCGCTGCTTCGGCTTCCTGCGCGCTCCAGCCGCCATAGAGGCAGTTGGCGCGGAACTTCGCTTCCAGTGCGTCGGCCGACATCGGCTCGTCAACGCCGCCGCGGAAATGATCCTGGCGCGCCTCGCGCACGCTGCCGTCTTTCAGCGTCACCTTCACATGGCCGGTGAAGCGCTTGGGATAGGGGTTGAGCGGATCGACGACGTAGAACACCTTGCCGGCCAGGGCGCGCACCTTCGGGTCGTGCACCACGGCCTCTTCATAGTCGGAGAGGCCGGCATCGTCGCGCAGGATGCCGACGGCAATCGCGTAGGGCGTGGAAAACTTGGCGGCGTAGCCGTTTACCGGCGCCTGCTTGGCCGCCAGCGGTTCCCACAGGCGATGCAGGATGCCTTCGGCGGTTTCGCATTCGATGCGGACGATGTCCTCCACCTTCAGGCCTTCGTGCACCAGCTTGCGCGCGCAATCGATGTAAGGGTGGGTCATGGTGCCGCAGGCGTAGGGCTTGAACGCAATGCCGGCGGATATCCATTCCTCGCCCACACCTTGCATCATCGCCGCGATGTCGCCTTCGTTGGTATTGGCGAAAGCGTGGAAAAAGTTGTGCTCGCCTTCGAACAAGGTGCGCGGCCCGGTGAAGCCGGCCTGCGCCATGCGCGCGGCGCGATAGCCCGCCTGTGCCGACCAGCCGGGGTGCATGCGCTTGGTCCAGGCGCCTTCGGCCAAGTATTCGATGATGCCCGAGGCCATGCTGCCGGCGATGCCCAGCGCGTTGACCCATTGCGCCTGCGTCAGGCGCAGGGCGCTGGCCACGCCGGCGGCGGCGCCCAACGCCCCGAATACGGCGGTCGGGTGGAAGCCGGCTTTGTGGGTGCGCGTAGGCGCCACCAGCGGCAGGCGGCAGGTGAGCTCGGCGCCGATGGCGATGCCGCGCATCACATCGGCACCCGAGAGCTTGTGCTGCTCGGCTGCCGCCAGCACCGCGGGGATGATCACCGCGCCGGCATGCACCGGGCCACCCTCGAAGGTGTCGTCGTAATCCTCGCCGTGGGCGGCGGTGCCGTTGCACATGGCGGCGGTGGCGAGGTTCCACGCCCCCGTATGGCCGATCATGGTGCAGGCGCCGGCCTCGCTGGTGGCGGCGACGATGGCCTTGACGTAATCGGCATTGCGCGCGGCCACGCACAGGCCCGCGATGTCCATCAGCACCGACTCGCACATGGTGGCGAGCTTCGGCGGGAGCGCCGCGGGCAGGCGTGCGAACGCGGTCGCCAGTTGTTCGGAGACGGAGACTTGCGGCAGGTTTTTCATCAGCAACTCAAGCGAAGGGATTGCGACGGGATCAGTATCAGTCCGTCAGCTGGATGTTATTGGCGCGCGCCACCTTGGTCCAGTGCGCGACTTCGTCGGCGATGTACTTGCCGAACTGCGGCGGGCTCATCGGCATGGTGTCGAGCGCCTCGCTGGAGAGCTTGTTCTTGAATTCGGGCTGCGCCAGCACCTTGTTGATCTCGGTATTGAGCTTGGTGACGATGGCCTGCGGCAGCTTGGCGGGGCCGACGATGCCGTACCACGTGACGCCGTCGAAATCGTTGTAGCCCAGCTCCTTCAGGGTGGGGACGTCGGGCAGCAGCGGATGGCGCCTGTCGCCCGTCACCGCCAGGGCGCGCGCGGCGCCGGAGCGCACGTGCGGCAGGCCGGCGGCGAGGCCCGGGAAGATCGACAGTACCTGGCCGCCCATTAGGTCGGTAAAGGCCTGGCCGATGCTGCGGTAGGGAATCGAGAGGCTGGGGAACTTGGCGGCGGCCTTGAACTGCTCCATCACCAGGTGGTTCAGCGTGCCCTTGCCCGAGGTGCCGAAATTCATTTCGTTCGGATGGGCGCGCGCATAGCTGATCAGGTCTTTGACGTTCTTGATCGGCAGCGAGGACTTGACGATCAGCAGGTTGGGCGTGCCGCCGATCATGGCGATCGGGGTAAAGTCCTTCACCGGGTCGTACGGCACTTTCTTCACCGCCGGGTTGGTGGCGTGGGTGGCGACGTAGCCGATCTCCAGGGTGTAGCCATCAGCCGGCGCGTGTGCCGCGGTCTCGGTGGCGATGGCCCCGCCGGCGCCGGCGATGTTGTCGATCACCATCGGCTGGCCCAGGGCCTTGCCCACGCGGTCGGCGATGATGCGCCCGACCAGGTCGACGCCGCCGCCCGGTGCCTGCGGGGCGATCAGGCGGATTGCGTGATTGGGGTAGTTGTCCTGGGCGCGGGCATCAAGGCCGGCGGTGCAGGCGACAACGGCGGCCAGGCCCAGGGCCAGGCGGGCAGCCAAACGGGTGACAAGCGGGCAGGGGGCGTTTTTCATGGCGCGCGATTATGGCACGCGAAACCGCAGGACTCCATGCAAATGCGGCAAGCGGGCCATAAGGGCAAAGCGTAGCCCAAGGCCCGCCAAGGCGGTTCGTCCGCTGGACCGACGGACCGTTTCGGTCTTAGCTTGCGCTCAGTTCAGCGTTGATCGCGCTCTGCAGGTTATGCACCCAGCCATTGTAGGCATGGTGGATATTGGTGCCGTCGTAGTTGAGGTTGTTGCTGTTCTTGTATTCGATGCTGTAGTGGCGCGCGTCGTACTTGATGGTCACTTCAGCATGGTGGGTGCGCAGGTCGATCGTGGCGACGACGGTGTTCGGCCCTTCGTCGCGTACTTTCCAGCCGTACCTGGCGGCGCCACGGGCAATGGCGGCGCGCACTTGGTCATGCTTCAGGCTTTTGCCGGCGGTGATCGGTTGATCGGGCACCGAGTAGACGGGCTGAACGGCGCAACCGGCCAGAAGGGCGCTACAAATCAGTGCGGCGGCGAGTTGGATTTTCATTGTTTTGCTTCCTCGATGGATGGCTATGGAGTTGGAGCCCGCGCCAGCGATGTGCGCGGACCGCAATATCTTACCGAACTTTCAGTTTCAAGCCCACATTGTCGACGGCGCGCGTTGTGTGCCGATGCCGGCGTCATCCGGCTCGTTGAATGCAGTCCGCCGGGAATGGTTTGCTCGATGCCCGCGCAGCGCTTTACGGCGTGGGCACCATATCGGTGCGATTGGTGGAGGAATGCACTGGTATGGTGCAAATAATAAAAGCGAATTTGGTGCACGCTTGTGGCACAATTCGCGGCGGCTTTTTGCGGCCCGGATTTGCGCCCAGGTTTTGTGGATACACGGAGTCAGCAAGCCGCTGCAAGAGGTGAAGGAGGGCCTGTGCGCCCTCGGATCTGCGCCATTGCGTGGCACAGAAACTGCTTTTCCCTCTCGGCGTCTTGAACGACACCCGCGCTACGCTTCTATCGAACTATCAGGAGATACATAAAATGGCAACGACTGCCAAAGACGTCTTGAAAATGGCGAAGGACAACGAAGTCAGGTTCGTTGACTTTCGTTTTACCGACACCAAGGGCAAGGAACAGCACGTTTCCGTGCCTGCCAAGGCCTTCGACGAGGACAAGTTCACCTCTGGCCACGCCTTTGACGGTTCGTCGATCGCCGGCTGGAAGGGCATCGAAGCCTCCGACATGCTGCTGATGCCGGATCCCTCCAGCGCGCGCATGGACCCGTTCACCGACGAGAACACCCTGATTCTCACCTGCGACGTGCTTGAGCCTTCGACCGGCAAGGGCTACGACCGCGACCCGCGCTCGCTCGCCAATCGCGCCGAAGCGTATCTCAATTCCACCGGCATCGGCGACGTCGCCTACTTCGGACCCGAGCCCGAGTTCTTCGTGTTCGACTCCGTGGCGTGGTCGGTCGACATGTCCGGTTCCTCCTGCAAGGTGTGGTCTTCCGAAGCTGCCTGGGAAAGCGATGCGCGCATCGAAGGCCAGGGCAACGTCGGCCACCGTGCTCCGGTCAAGGGCGGCTACTTCCCGGTGCCGCCGATGGACCAGCTGCAGGACATGCGTTCCGAAATGTGCCTCTTGCTCGAGCAGCAAGGCGTTGAAGTCGAAGTGCATCACCACGAAGTGGCGACCGCCGGCCAGTGCGAAATCGGCACCAAGTTTGCCCCGCTGGTGCAGCGCGCCGACTGGCTGCAGATCCTCAAGTACACCGTGGCCAACGTCGCGCACGCCTACGGCAAGACCGCGACCTTCATGCCCAAGCCCATCGTCGGCGACAACGGCTCCGGCATGCACGTGCACCAGTCGATCTGGAAAGACGGCAAGAACCTGTTCGCCGGCGAAGGCTATGCGGGTCTCTCCGAGTTCGCGCTGTTCTACATCGGCGGCATCATCAAGCATGCCCGTGCGCTGAACGCGATCACCAACTCGACCACCAACTCGTACAAGCGCCTGGTGCCCGGCTTCGAAGCCCCGGTCAAGCTGGCCTACTCGGCACGCAACCGTTCGGCCTCGATCCGCATCCCGTTCGTCAACAGCGCCAAGGCGCGCCGTATCGAAGTGCGCTTCCCGGATCCCCTGTCGAACCCGTACCTGGCCTTCTCCGCCATGATGATGGCGGGCCTGGACGGCGTGCAGAACAAGATCCATCCTGGCGACCCGGCCGACAAGAACCTCTACGACCTGCCGCCGGAAGAAGACGCCAAGATCCCGACTGTCTGCTCCAGCCTGGAAATGGCGTTGGAACACCTGGACAAGGATCGCGAGTTCCTGACCCGCGGTGGTGTGTTCTCCAACGAGATGATCGACGCCTACATCGACCTGAAGATGGCCGACGTCACCCGCTTCCGCATGACCACCCATCCGGTGGAATACGACATGTACTACAGCGCCTAAGCGCAAGTGCTGCCCGCGTAACCAGATTTAACGGTACGTGAAAATGGCGCGCCTTTGGGCGCGCCGTTTTTTTGCCTGGTGCGGGCCCGGACGTGATTTTGCATCTACACAACATTGATATGTAAAATCATGAGGTTGGCGGAGAGATTTCATGTAAACTCAAAGTCCTTGGGAGTAGTTCGTGTGATCGCCTGGGGGCAAGGGCCGGGACGCCCGCCACAGCCGCGGAATCAACCGGCACGAGGTGCCGTGCGTTATATTCAGCGTTCTGTACGAAATGCTTGGGGCAAAGGAAGGGAGGCGCTCATGTCTCACAAATTCACTCTGATGGCGTTGCTGGCCGTGGCCGGCCTCACGCTGGGTGCGCCGGTGCTGGCGCAAAAAGCCAAGACGGAAAAGCAGGAGATGGCAGGCGGCGGCCTGTACAAGTGCATCGACGCCGATGGCGCGGTGACCTATACCAACGTCGGCTCGGTCAAGGGCTGCAAGAAGGTCGAGGGCGAAGTCAATTCGGTGACGGTGGTGAAATCGACGCCGAGCGCCCGTCCGGCCGACGCCAAGGTGGATGCCGGGGCGCAAAAGTCGCGCGATACCGACCGTCGCCGCATCTTGCAGGACGAGTTGGCGAACGAGCAAAAACGCCTGGACGACCTGAAGAAGCAATACAACAACGGCGAACCCGAACGCCAGGGCGGCGAGCGCAATTACCAGAAATACCTGGACCGCACCCAGCAGCTGAAGAATGACGTGGCACGCAGCGAGTCCAACGTCCAATCCCTGCAGCGCGAGCTGGACGGCCTGAAGAACTGATCCACTGCGGCCGCAAGGCCGTATCGTTCGACCGGGTTCCAGCCGGGCCGGCCGCCATCCGCGCGCCGGCCTGTTGTTTTCTGAAAGCCCTCTGTCCTTGCGATGAAGCGTCTGCGTCCCGCGAATCTCCTGCCTGCTGCCGCGCCCTCGGCTTCGGCCTTTCCCGGCCTGGACTTGCTGCCCTCGGCGGTGCTCCTGCTGGACGGGGAATTCCGCATCACCCACGCCAACCCGGCGGCGGAAGCGCTATTCGAATCGTCCATGCGGCTGCTGCTGGGCCAGCCGGTGGAGCACCAGACCCAGTCCGAGGAACTGGGCCGGCTGCTCGAAGGCGCGCTGGAAGGCCAGTGGAGCCACCGGCACCAGGAACTGGAGCTTTCCTTCGCCGGGCGCGATCCGGTGTCGATGGCCTGCGTGGTGACGCCGATCGAGCACCAGGGTAGCCGTGTGCTGCTGGAGCTGCGCGCCATCGACCAGCAACTGAAGGTGGAGCGCGAGGAGCGCCTGAACGAGCAGGCGGAAGCGAACCGCCAGCTGATCCGCAATCTGGCGCACGAGATCAAGAACCCGCTGGGCGGTATCCGCGGCGCCGCGCAACTGCTGGAATTCGAACTGCCGGAAAAGCGCCTGCGCGAATACACCCAGGTGATCGTCAAGGAGTCGGACCGCCTGCAGTCCCTGATGGACCGCATGCTCACCCCGCACCGGCCGCCGCACATCACGGCGGTGAATATCCACGAGGTGCTGGAGCGCGTTCGCAGCCTGCTGGCGGCCGAATTCCCAAAAAAGATCAGCCTGGTGCGGGATTACGACGCCTCGCTGCCGGAGTTGCGTGGCGACAAGGAGCAACTGATCCAGGTGGCGCTCAACGTGGCGCGCAATGCGGCGCAGGCGCTGCTGGGCGCGGGAACCAGGGATCCGCGCATCGTCCTGCGGACGCGGGTGGTGCGCAACATCACTTTGCACAAGGAACGTTACCGGCTGGCATTGGACTTGCATATCGAGGACAACGGACCGGGTATCCCGGACGACATCCGCGAGCGCGTGTTCTATCCCCTGGTATCGGGGCGGGAAGGCGGCAGCGGGCTGGGCCTGACCTTGGCGCAAACCTTCGTGCAGCAGCATCGCGGTACGATAGAAGTCGAGAGCAGGCCGGGATACACGTGTTTCAAAATCCTTTTGCCATTTTCATAAAGGGTGAAACTGTGAGGCGTGGGACAGGTTTCGTGGATTCCCTGGGGCTTCAACGCAGCACCTGAGGAACACACCTCGAAACCGGCCAACCGCCGCGCATGATTCACGACCCGATGAAGCCGATCTGGATCGTAGACGACGACAAGTCCATCCGCTGGGTGCTGGAAAAGGCCCTGACGCGCGAGAACATTTCGTGCCGGCTGTTCGCCTCCGCCCGCGAGGCGCTGGCCGCGCTTGAAGAGGACGCGCCGCAAGTGCTGGTCTCCGACATCCGCATGCCCGGCGCCTCCGGCCTGGAACTGCTGCAGGCGATCAAGGAAAAGCATCCCGGCCTGCCGGTGATCATCATGACCGCCTACTCCGATCTGGAGAGCGCGGTGGCCGCATTCCAGGGCGGCGCCTTCGAATACCTGCCCAAGCCCTTCGACGTCGAGAGCGCGATCGAGCTGATCCGCCGCGCGATTGAAGAGAGCATGCGCGAGACCGCCGCCGAAGAGACGGTGGAGGAAACGCCGGAAATCCTCGGCGCGGCGCCTTCGATGCAGGAGGTGTTTCGCGCCATCGGCCGCCTGTCGCAGTCGCACGCGACGGTACTGATCAACGGCGAGTCCGGCTCCGGCAAGGAACTGGTCGCCCGCGCCCTGCATCGCCACAGTCCGCGCGGCGCCAAGGCTTTCATTGCGATCAACACCGCCGCGATCCCGAAAGACCTGCTGGAGTCCGAACTGTTTGGCCACGAGCGCGGGGCGTTTACCGGTGCGCAGACCATGCGCCGCGGCCGTTTCGAGCAGGCCGAGGGCGGCACCCTGTTCTTAGATGAGATCGGCGACATGCCGGCCGAGTTGCAGACGCGCCTGTTGCGTGTGCTCTCCGACGGGCAGTTCTACCGAGTGGGCGGTCACCAACCGGTGAAGGCGAACGTGCGCGTGATCGCCGCTACCCACCAGGACCTGGAAAAGCGCGTGCGCGACGGCCTGTTCCGCGAGGACTTGTTCCATCGCCTCAACGTCATTCGCCTGCGCCTGCCGTCCTTGCGCGAGCGCCGCGAGGACATTCCGTTGCTGGCCAAACACTTCATGACCACCAGCGCGCGCGAACTCGGTGTCGACCCCAAGCGCATTTCGGAAGCCGCGCTCAAATACCTGGCGGCGCTGGACTGGCCGGGCAACGTGCGCCAACTGGAAAACACCTGCCACTGGCTCACGGTGATGGCGCCGGCCCAGAGCATCGAAGTGGCCGACCTGCCTGCCGACTTGCGCGCCACCAAAAGCAGTGGCGGTGACGGTGCGGCCGGCGGCATGAGCCTCCTGGATGCGGACTGGGTCAAGTCGCTCGAACAGGAAGTGACGCGGCGTTTGGCGACCGGCGAATCCGGCATCGGCGACGACCTTACGCGCCAGTTCGAGACGGCGCTGATCAAGAATGCCCTCAAGCACACCGGCGGGCGGCGCATCGAAGCCGCGCAATTGCTGGGCATGGGGCGCAACACCATCACCCGCAAGATCGCCGACCTGAAAATCGAGGGCGACGACAAGTAGCGGTTCGGGCCGGCCGTTGCGCCGGCCCTTTGCTCCTAGAACTCCAGGCCGAGTTGGCGCTCTCCGGCACCGGGATAGATCAGACCGTCTTCGCCAGGCTGCGCCGCTGGATGCAATTGGTGCACGCGCCGCTCTTTCGCACCAATCAGGTGCACGACGTTCCAGCCATGACCGACCAGGCTGTCGGAGATCAGGTTGCGGTGGCAATCGTCCGGATTGCGCTCGGCACACATGATGACCGTGGATTGAGTCAGTGCTTGCTCTTCAAGCTGCGCAAGGCCGGCGCGGTAGCGCGGCGTCTGCGTATGGTCGGCATAGCCGCGCCACACCGGCGCCAAGCCGGTGTTGGGCGTATCGGCGCGCGCTTCGCGATGCCCGCCCAGGGCAGCGCCCATCCAGGTGTAGGCAATGCCGCGCGCCTGCAAGGCGATGGTGAGCGCCTCGCGGCCGAACTGCGGGTGGCGGCGCGAGGCGGGGTAGGCGCGTACGTCCGCCAGCAGCTGCACGCCGGCCGCCTGCAGCAGGGCGATGAAGTCCATGGCCGGACGCGTGCTGTGGCCGATGGTGTAGATCGTCTTGCCGCCCGCCACCGCGCCCTCCGCGCCTACTTGTGCCCGGTACTGCCGAAGCCGCCGGCGCCGCGTTCGCTGGCGGTGAAGTCTTCCACCACGTTGAACTGCACCTGCATCACCGGCACCACCACCAGTTGCGCGATGCGGTCCATCGGGTTGAGGGTGAAGGCCGCCTGGCCGCGGTTCCACATGGCGCACATCAGCGGCCCCTGGTAGTCGGAATCGATCAAACCGACCAGGTTGCCCAGCACGATGCCCGACTTCGAACCCAGGCCTGAGCGCGGCAGCACCAGCGCGGCATAGCCGGGGTCGCCCAGATGGATCGCCATGCCGGTGTTGATCATCTGCGTCTGCCCGGGCTCAAGGGTAAGCGGGGCGTCGATGCAGGCGCGCAGGTCGAGGCCGGCGCTGCCCGAAGTGGCGTAGGCAGGCAGGTTGTCTTTGAGGCGTGGGTCGAGGATCTTGACGTCGAGTTTCATGAATGAGGCGGTATAAGTCAGACAGGTTGGGAAGATGGCTACAATGCGCGCCTGCGATTGTAACGGGCCGCGGTCGCGGCCCCATCGACACGGAGCCAACATGCACATCGTAATTCCCGACGATTACCAGGACGCTGTCCGCCATCTCAAGGCTTTCGAGAAACTCAAGGGCCACCAGGTCACGGTCTACAACGACACCGTGAAGGACGTCGCCGCCCAGGCCGAACGCTTCAAGGACGCCGACGTGCTGGTGCTGATCCGCGAGCGCAGCGCCATCAGCGCCGCGCTGCTCGACAAGCTGCCCAAGCTCAAACTCATCAGCCAGACCGGCAAGGTCTCTTCCAACCTCAAGGTGGCGGATTGCACCGCGCACGGCGTCGCCGTGGCCGAAGGCAGCGGCTCGCCCTTTTCCACCGCCGAGCTCACCTGGGCGCTGGTGCTGGCCTCGATGCGCTACATCCCGCAGGAAGTGGCGAACATGAAGGCCGGCGGCTGGCAGCAGACCGTGGGCCGCCAGCTCAAGGGCCGCAAGCTCGGCGTCTGGGCCTACGGCAAGATCGGCAAGGTCGTCGCCGGCTACGGCAGGGCCTTCGGCATGGACGTCTGGTGCTGGGGCCGCGAAGGCTCGCTGGCGGCAGCCAAGGCGGACGGCTTTGCCGCCGCGCCTTCGCGTGAAGCCTTCTTTGCCGAGAGCGACGTCGTCTCCATGCACGTACGCCTCAATCCGGAGACGCGCGGCATCGTCAAGCCCGCCGACCTGGCGCTGATGAAGCCCGATGCGCTGTTCGTCAACAGCTCGCGCGCCGAACTGGTTGAACACGGCGCACTCGAAGCCGCGCTTGCCAAGGGTCGCCCGGGCTTCGGGGCGGTCGACGTCTACGAGAGCGAGCCGGTGCTCAAGGCCGACCACCCGCTGCTGAAACTGCCCAACGCCGTCTGTACCCCTCACCTGGGCTACGTCGAGCAGGGCAACTACGAGCTTTACTTCGGCACCGCGCTGGACAACGTGGTGGCCTTCGCCGAAGGCAAGCCGACCAACATCGCCAACCCGGAAGTGCTGAAGAAGTAAGGCGTCAGGCCGCCGGCGGCGGCGTGCCCTGGCAGCTGGAGGGCGCGGTGCCGACCGGGATCATCGCGCCGAGATGCCGCGCCTGGCGGTCGCCGACATGCACGTCCCACCAGGCACGCAGCCGCGCCGCGCGTTCGCGCGCGAGAGTGCGGGCGCCGTTGTAGCTGCTCACGTCGGGCGCATTGAATGCAATGGCATCGATGCCCTGATGCCGCGCCAGGTAGAGCGCGCGCTGGTTGTGAAAACCCTGCGAGATGATCATCAGGTCCGTGTTCAGGCCGAACACTTCGCGCGCGCGGATCACCGAGTCCAGCGTGGTGATGCCGGCGTAGTCGCAATAGATCGCGGCCGGCGCCACGCCGCGCGCCAGCAGGGCGGCACGCATCTGCGCCGGCTCGTCGTAATTGGCGTGACGGTTGTCGCCGCTCACCAGCAGGTACCGCACCTTGCCGGCCCAATAGAGCGCGGCGGCGCTGTCGACGCGATTGACGAAATACTGGTTGGCCCCGCCATTGGCGATGCGGCGCGACGTGCCCAGCACCAATCCCACCTTGCGCGCCGGCACCGATTGCAGGTCGGCATATAGCCGCCCCGCGCTCGCCTGCATGATCTCGCGGCGCGCCTGCAGATAGACCAACAGGACGGCCAGGAGCGCGAGGGCAAGCCCGGTACCCAGCAAGACGCTGCGCTTGCGCAGCAGCCGGCGCCAACCAGACGCTTTCAAATTGTCGATCTCCCGTGACAGGCCTGAAGAGCCTATCACGGAAGGCCAGGAGCGGAATATGGCAACAGGCGGGCGCGATGCGGCCCGCGCTGCCTCAGTCGATGCGCTCGTACGCCGGCAGGGTCAGGAACTCGACGAACTCGTCGTTCAGGCACAGGTCCTCGAACAGCTTCGCCGCTTCTTCATACTTGCCGGCGTTCCAGCCGGCCTCGCCCAGGTACTCGCGGATCTTCGGCAGTTCCTCAGGGACCATCGCCGAGATCATCTCCTTGGTGATTTTGCGGCCGTCGTCCAGCTTGCCCTTGGGCGAGCGGATCCATTGCCAGATCTGCGAGCGCGAAATCTCGGCGGTGGCGGCGTCTTCCATCAGGTTGAAGATCGGCACGCAGCCGTTGCCACCCAGCCACGAGCCGATGTACTGGATGCCGACGTTGACGTTCATCCGCACGCCGGCTTCGGTGATCGGCGCCTCCGGGCCGAAGTTGAGCAGGTCGCGGGCGGCAACGTTGACGTCGTCGCGCTGGCGCGAAATCTGGTTGGCGCTTTTCATGACCTTGTCGAACTCGGCCTTGGCGATTTCCACCAGGCCGGGGTGCGCGACCCAGGTGCCGTCGTAGCCGTCGGTGGCCTCGCGTTCCTTGTCGGCCTTCACGCGCGCCATCGCCGCGTCGTTGGCCTGCGTGTCGTTCTTGATCGGAATCTGCGCGGCCATGCCGCCCATGGCGAAGGCGCCGCGCTTGTGGCAGGTCTTCACCAAGAGCAGGCAGTAGGGGCGCATGAAGGGCGCGGTCATGGTCACTTGCGCGCGGTCGGCCAGGCAGAAGTCCTTGTTGACGCGCAGCTTCTTGATGGCGCCGAAGATGTAGTCCCAGCGGCCGGCGTTCAGGCCTGCCGAGTGTTCCTTCATCTCGTAGAGGATTTCTTCCATCTCGAAGGCGGCCAGCAGGGTTTCGATCAGCACGGTGGCCTTGATGGTGCCGCGCGCGATGCCGAGCTCGTCCTGCGCCATGCAGAAGATGTCGTTCCACAGGCGCGCTTCCAGATGCGACTCCATCTTCGGCAGATAGAAGTAGGGGCCGCTTGCGCGCGCCAGCAGTTCCTTCGCGTTGTGGAAGAAGTAGAGAGCGAAATCGAAAATCGCGCCCGAGATCGGCTGGCCGTCGACCAGCACGTGCTTTTCATCCAGGTGCCAGCCGCGCGGGCGCACGATCAGGGTGGCGGTCTTGTCGTTGAGCGAATAGTCCTTGCCGGCTTCGTTGGTGAAGCTGATGTTGCGGCGGATGGCGTCGCGCAGGTTGATCTGCCCTTCGATCTGGTTGCTCCAGGTCGGAGTGTTCGAATCCTCGAAGTCGGCCATGTAGGTGTTGGCGCCGCAATTGAGCGCATTGATCACCATCTTGCGGTCCACCGGGCCGGTGATTTCGACGCGGCGGTCCTGCAGGTCGGCGGGGCAGGGATTCACCTTCCACGAATCGTCGGCGCGGATGTGCGCGGTCTCGGGCAGGAAGTCGGGCAGCTTGCCGGCGTCCCATTCCTGCTGGCGTTTGTCGCGCGCGGCCAGCAGCTCGGCGCGGCGGTCGTTGAAGCCGCGCTGCAGGCGGGCGGCGAAAGAGAGGGCCTCGGGGGTGAGGATTTCGGCGAAAGCCGGGGAAATCGGCGCTCTGACCTCAATGCCGGGCGCGAAAATCGGTTGCGGGGCGTTCATGCGGGGATTCCTTTCGAGGCGGTCGAATCTGGGGCGGAAGCAGGATCAAGAACCTGGAGGGGACGGCATGCGGCACACTAGTGTGACACAGGCGAATTGCGCATCGCAACATGCTCTTCCATCATATGGCAGGGCAGGGCGACAAGGGGAGGGGATGCTGCGTGACGGTAAACGCGAACTTCCACTGAGTGAAAGTTTATTTCACAATGTGAAATGTAACTGATCCGGTCAATTTTGTCAATTTGGGAGCGCGCATATCAGCGCTCTCTACATGACATAAGCGCGCCGGGCGATGCACAACATGGCACCGCCCGGTACGGCAATGCTAGGATAGCTATGCGTTACGGCCATGCCGTTCGCCTGTCGACCACAAACAATTCCCGAGACAAATCTCATGCAGCAGACCAGCAAGCGGGCCATCGCGCGCCCGGCGTTGCGCTTCGCCCTTGGCATGGCCGCCGGCCTTTTCATCGCCGCCGGCGCCGCCGCGCAAAACGCCTATCCCAACAAGTCGATCCGCCTGGTGGTGGGCTTTCCTCCTGGCGGCGCCAACGACATCCTCGGCCGCCTGCTCGGCGCGAAGATGCAGGAAGCCTGGGGCCAGTCGGTGGTGATCGACAACAAGCCCGGGGCCAACGCCATCATCGCCACCGAGATCGTCGCCAAGTCGCCTGCCGACGGCTATACGCTGCTGATCGGCGCGTCCGGCGCGATGGTGTTCAATCCCGGCCTCTACAGCAAGCTGCCCTACGACTCGCAGAAAGACTTCGCGCCGGTCAGCATGGTGGGTTCCTTCCCGCTGGTGCTCACCGTCAACCCTGGCGTACCTGTGAAGACCTTGCGGGAACTCACCGCGCTCGCCAAATCCAAGCCTGGCAAGCTCAACTACAGCGCTGGCTCCACGCCCTTCCAGCTCGCCGCCGAGCTTTACAAATACCAGGCCAAGGTCGAGATCGCCCACATTCCCTACAAGGGCAGCGTGGCGGCGGTGCAGGCGGTGATGGCCCACGACGCCGACCTCACCTTCGTCGACAGCCCGCCGGTGGTGCCGCAGATGAAGGCCGGCAAGGTGCGCGGCCTGGCCGTGACTTCGCGGCGCCGCGTGCCTTTCGCGCCCGAACTGCCCACCATGGCCGAGTCCGGCATGCCGGACTACGAAGTGGTGCTGTGGACCAGCCTGTTCGCCCCCGCCGGTACGCCGCCCGAGATCGTCGCCAAGCTGAATGCCGAGACGGCGAAGATCGTGCGGATGCCCGACATCAAGGAGCGCTTTGCCAACCTGGGCATCGAACCGGTCGGCGGAACGCCTGAAGCGCTGGCCGCCACCATGAAGACCGAGATCGCGCGCTGGACAGCGGTGGCCAAGGCCGCAGGGGTGAAGGCGGATCAGTAAGGGCCGGCAATAGCCTCCCCTGCAAAACCCCATGAATTCCGGCTTTTTTGAGCGGCAACCCAACATGCTTGTGGTCGCCGCCAATAAACCCTGATTTTTTCCGCGGCATCTTCAGTCGTCCGACGTCCGCGATGAGCGGGTAAGCGCGCACTGAAAGTCGCGCGCATCAACGCGCCGGACGATCTTGCTGTTACCAAGCATATCCACATCCGTGGCGCAGCGCCAGTGGCCGGCGCAACTCAACCAAAGAGAACGATCCGCGCGGCGCTGGCCGGCTTCAGTCGATCTTCGCGCCCGACGCTTTCACCACCGGCGCCCAGCGCGCCACTTCCGACTTGATCAGCGCGCCGAAATCTTCCGGCGAGGAATTGTCGGAGGTCAGGCCCATTTCGGCGAAGCGCTTTTTCATCTCCGGCGCGTTCAGGCCCTTCCTGATCCAGGCGTGCAACTGTGTGATGATTTCCTTCGGCGTATGCGCCGGCGCGAGCGTGCCGTGCCAGGTGTTCATCTCGTAGCCGGGGACGCCGGATTCGCTCACCGTCGGCAGCTCGGGTGCAGCCGGGGAACGCTCCTTGGACGTCACCGCAATCGCTCGCACCTTGCCGGCGCGCGCCTGCGCCATCGCGGTGGGCATGATCTCGAACATCAGGTCCACCTGGCCGCCGATCAGATCGGTCATCGCCGCCGCGCCGCCCTTGTAGGGCACGTGCAGCATGTCAACCCTGGCGAGCATCTTGAACATCTCGCCGGAGAGGTGCTGGGAAGAGCCGTTGCCGGCCGAGCCGAAACGCAGCGCGCCTGGCTTGGCCTTCGCCAACGCCAGCAGTTCGCCGATGGTCTTCACCGGCAGCTTGGGGTTGACCACCACCACGTTGGGCGAGGAGCCGATCAGCGCCACCGGTTCGAAGTCCTTGACCGGGTCGTAGGCCAGGTGCGGGTAGAGCGAGGCGTTGATGCCGTGGGTGCTGACGGAGGCCTGCAGCAGTGTGTAGCCGTCGGGTTTCGCCTTGGCCACGTAGGTGCTGCCGAGGGTGCCGCCCGCGCCGGGCTTGTTGTCCACCACCACCGTCTGGCCGCTTTCGGTGGTGAGGATCTGCGCGATGATGCGCGCGACGATATCGGTGGTGGTGCCGGCGGGGTAGGGCGCGACGTAGTCGATACGCTGTGCCGGCCAGGTCTCGGCGAAAGCGAAGCCGGGTGAAGCCAGTGTCGCGAGAGCGCCCTTCAGGAGGGTGCGCCGGGTGCATCCGCTCATGCCTGTCTCCTTTGCCGCTGCCCGGGGGCGGTGGATCCGCCCTCCGGTCTTGCCATGCGCCGCGCATCCGCGCGCGTGCCGCGTACCGCCCATACCCGCAACGTACAACGTAGCACGCGCGCCGCACCGGCGGCGCCGGCCGCTAGCGCGTGCTCTTCATGAAGTAGTCCGGCAGCCAGGTGGCGATGCCGGGGAATACGCACAGGAGCACCACCGCCACCATGATCAGGAACACGAAGGGCAGCGTGCCCCAGATGATGTCAGACAGCTTGATGTCGGGCGCGATCTTGTTGATGACAAAGATGTTCAGGCCCACCGGCGGGTGGATCAGGCCCATTTCCATCACCACCGACATCATCACGCCGAACCAGATCAGGTCGAAACCCTCCGCCTTCAGCGGCGGCAGGATGATCGGCGCGGTCATCAGGATGATGGAGACCGGCGGCAGGAAGAAGCCGAGGATCACCACCAGCAAGGTCACCGCCGAGAACAGGAGCCACTTCGAGAGATGCAGCGACACGATCCACTCCGCCGCGCTCTGGCTGATGTGCAGGTAGCTCATCACGTAGGAGTAGAGCAGCGACATGCCGATGATCATCATCAGCATGGTGGCTTCCGAGAGCGTCGAGGCGAAGATCGGCGTCAGGTCCTTGAGCCGCCAGGCGCCGTACACCGCCGCGATCAGGATCAGCGCCAGTATCGCGCCCAGGCCGGCGGTTTCCGACGGCGTGGCGATGCCGCCGTAGAGTGCCGCCATCACGCCCAAGAGCAGGATCAGGAAGGGCAGCACGCGCGGCAGCGCGGCGAAGCGCTGGCGCATGGTGTAGCTCTCGGTGTCGAGAATCCGCGCGCGCTCGCCGCCCGCGGCGTGGTTGCGCAGCGCGACGCTGTGCTCATGGCGGTAGCGCACCATGCCGTAGCCGGCGAACAGCACCACCAGCAAAATCCCCGGGCCGATACCGGCCAGGAAAAGCCGCCCGAGCGACTGCTCCGCCGCCACCGCGTAGAGGATCAGCGTGATCGACGGCGGCAGCAGAATGCCCAGCGTGCCGCCGGCTGCCACCAGGCCCGAGGCCAGGCGCGCCGAGTAGCCACGCCCGCGCATTTCCGGAATCGCGGAAGAGCCGATCGCCGAGCAGGTAGCCGCGGACGAACCGGCCATCGCCGCGAACAGGCCGCAGGCGATCGTCACCGCGATGCCCAGGCCGCCGGGAATGCGGTTGAGCCAGATGTGCAGCGCCGAATATAAATCCTTGCCCGCCCTTGATTTTCCTATGGCCGCGCCCTTGAGCACGAACAATGGAATCGTAAGCAGCGTGATGGAGGCCATCTCCTCGTAGACGTTCTGCGCGATCGTATCTACCGAGGCGGCCGGCATGAAGATCAGCATGAACAGCGCCGCCACCGTACCGAGGGCGAAGGCGATGGGAATGCCGGAGAACAGGATGATGAGCGTGGCGCCGCCGAACAACAAGCCGATCTGGAGCGTGGACATCAGTGAGCGTTATATTGAGGAGTTTCCAGGGCTTCGAGAGTAACGGCTTGAAGCAGGAGTTGCAGGCACAGGATGGTCATGCCGACCGCCATGCAGCCATAGGGGATCCAGAGCGGCGCGCCCCAGGCGGAATTGCTGATCTGGCCGTCGCGTATCGCATCGGCCAACAGCGCCCACGACTTCCAGCCGTAGAAGGCGCAGAACACCAGCGTGATCAGGTCGCCGAGATAGCGCCGGCCGCGGTCGATGCCGTCGGGCAGCACGGCGGAGAGCGCCTGGATGCCGACGTGCCCGCGCCGCGCCTGCACCCAGCCGGCCGACATGAAGGTCGCGCCCACCAGCAGGAAGATCGAAAGCTCGTCCTGCCAGTCGCTGGGGATCTTGAACAGGTAGCGCGCCGTCGCCTCCCAGGTGAGCACGCAGCCGGCAATGCCGATGGCGATGCCGGAGACGACGGCGGAGATACGGTTGACCCAGCCGAGCAGCCATTGCGCGGCGCCGCGCACGCCGCCCTTGCGGGGCGGCCGCGTGTCTTGCGCGAGATCGAGTTGCGGGGTAGTCACGTCAATGACGCTCTTGGGTTGAGTGAAGCAAAAGACACTTGAGGTCTCTTTCGAAAATCAGGGTACCGTCCGGGTGCTGCGGGAAACAACTTTGCAGGCACACTGCCGCAAACCATCCCCGCGTCCCACAGGGACTTCCTGCGGGCGTGGGCGGGGATCCAGTCAGTCATTCAAACTAAAACGCAGTTGGAGAAGTGACTGGATTCCCGCCTGCGGGAATGACAACGGGGGAAGTTGTTACGCCACCGCTTTCGCCAGTTTCAGGAAGCGCTCGCAATCCGCATTGCGCTTGGCGAAGTCGGTCCAGGCCGCCGTTTCGGCGATCTTGCGCCAGCGGTTCACGGTGGCGTCGTTCATCTCCACCACCTTGGCGTTGGCCTTCTTGTACACCGCGCCCACGGCGACGTCGTCGAGCTTGGCGTTTTGCGTGGCGAAGCTTTCCAGCTCGCGGCCCACATCGGTGATCGCCTTTTGCTGCGCCGGGGTCAGGCTGTCGTACACCTGCTTGCTCATGATCAGCGGCTCCAGCATGTACCAGAAGCTCTTGCCCGAGCCGGAAGTCAGCGCCTTGCTGATTTCTTCCAGGCGGAAGGAGATCAGGCTGGTGGAAGAGGTGACGGCGGCGTCCAGCGAGCCGGTCTGCATCGCCGGGTAGATTTCATTCGACGGCACGGAGGAGATGATGCCGCCGGCGGCCTTCAGCATCAGGTCCATCTCCCGGCTGCCGCCGCGCACCTTCAGGCCCTTGGCGTCGCCCGGCTCGAGAATCGGGGTGGAGCGCGAAGCCACGCCGCCCGCCTGCCACACCCAGGTGATCATCTTCACGCCGCGCGCTTCCAAGAGCTTCACCAGTTCAGTGCCGATCGGCTTGGTCTTCCACGCGAAGCCCTGCTCGTAGGAGGTGACCATGCAGGGCATCAGGCCGATGTTCAGTTCCTGCACCTCGCCGCCGGCGTAGGCCAGGGGGTAGAGGCTCATGTCCAGCGCGCCCTTGCGCAGCGCGGAGAACTGCGCCACCGTCTTCATCAGCGAAGAGCCGGGGTAGATCTCGAACTTCAGCGAACCGTTGGTGCGCTTCTCGACTTCGGCGGCGAACTTGCGCGTGAGGCGGTCGCGGAAGTCGCCCGAATCGATGGTGCCGCCGGGGAACTGGTGCGAGATCTTGATCACCTTCGCATCCGCGCCTAAAGCAAAACGCGGAATGGTGAACATGGCCGGTGCGGCGGCCATGGTCTTGAGGAGTTTGCGACGATCGTTCATGGAAGTAGTCTCCTGGATGAGTGTTTATTTTCGCGGCAGCCTGCTCGTTTTTGTGCGAAGGCGGCCGCTTTCGGCGCGCTGCCCGCTGCTTGCCCCCAACCCGTTATTCTAGGGCACAAGCGCGCCGCAAGCGAATGCGCTGCAACAAGGGATAACCCTTGCCCGCTAACACGCATCTTCGCTCATGCATTCCCCTACGTCCGGTAAAAACCCGCAAAAAGCCGCGCCGCAGCGCAGCACTGCGCGTTTCACGGCACGCTTTGCGTAAGCCATGACCGGTCAACACAAATGGGGTGGGCCACCCCCTT
>DASYEQ010000077.1:0-43165 GCA_036498945.1 Burkholderiales bacterium
AGCGTCGAAGACCTGCGCGAAATCGCCAGGCGCAAGCTGCCGCGCGGCCTGTTCGAATTCATCGACCGCGGCAACGACGACGAAGTCGCCATGCGTGACAACGTCGAAGCCCTGCAACGCATCAAGCTGAAACCGCGCGTGCTGGCCGATGTGAGCACGCGCAAGCTCGCGCGCGAAGTGCTGGGGCGCGAATGGAAAATGCCCTTCGGCATCGGCCCCACCGGCTCGGCCGGCCTCACCTGGTACCAGGGCGAGATCGCGCTTGCCAAGGCGGCAGCCAGGGCCGGCATCCCGTTCACGCTTGCCACCGGCTCGATGACGGCGATGGAGCGAGTAGTCAATGAAGCCGGCGGCATCCTCTGGTTCCAGCTCTACATGTGGCCGGAGCGCGCCTTGTCGCACAAGCTGGTCGGGCGCGCGCGCGACGCCGGCTACGAGGCGCTGGTGTTCACGGTGGATACGCCGGTGGCGCCGGGGCGCGAGTACAACTTGCGCAACGGCTTCATGATCCCCTTCAAGTTCACCCGCCGCAACGTGGTGGACGTGAGTCTGCACCCCGGCTGGCTGTTCGGGGTCATCTGCAAGTATCTGCTGAACGGCGGCCTGCCGAAATACGAGAATTTCCCGGCCCATATGCAGACGCGCATCACCGCGCTGCCGATGGGCCGTTCGATGGCCACCAACCCGAGCATGAGCTGGGAGGACGTGAAGGCCTTGCGCGACCTGTGGCCGCGCAAGCTGATCATCAAGGGTATCCAGCATCCCGAAGATGCCGCGAAGGCGGCGGAACTGGGCGCCGACGGCATCATCCTGTCCAACCATGGCGGGCGCGTGCTCGACAGCGCGCCGCCGACCATCCACAGCTTGCCGGCGATCGTGCAGGCGGTGAAGGGGCGTACCACCATCCTGATCGACGGCGGGTTCCGGCGCGGGGCCGATGTGGTCAAGGCGCTCGCGATGGGGGCCGATGCGGTAGTGCTCGGGCGCGCGCCGCTCTATGGAACGGCAACCGCGGGCGAGGCCGGCGCCGAACGCGTGATCGAGCTTTACCGCAACGAAATCGACCGCGTGCTGGGCCTGATCGGCTGCCGCGACATCGCCGACCTCGGCCCGCAGCACCTGGCCTGAGGCTACATTCCGAGCATCGCGCGCGTCTCGGCGACGCTGGCGGTTTCGCGGTTGAGGGTTTGCGCAATCTGCAAAATGCGCGCGACGTGCGCCGCGTTGTCGCCCAGTACGCCGGGCTTGAGATAGGGCTCGTCCTCGGTGCCGACGCGCACGTGCCCGCCGGAGAGCACCGAGAGCGTCTCCAGCGTCAGGTGCTGCGTGCCGGTGACGCTGGCCGAATACACCGACTTCTGCGGCAGCGCTTCCACGCGATGCAGCAATTCCTTTATCGTCGCCGGCGACCACGAGCCGCCCGGGCGGCCGAAGAACAAGGTCAGCACGAAGGGTGGTTCCACCAAGCCCTGCTGCGCCAGGTCGTTCAGCAGCCACAAGTCGCCCAGGGCGCAAATCTCGAATTCAGGCTTGATGCCGTTGTCGCGGCAGATATGCATCAATTCAGCCAGCTCTGCACGCGGATGCAGCTTCATCAGGTCGCGGCCGACGAAAGAGAGGTTGTGCGCGCCCAGCGCCACCGAAATCATGTCGGGCCGGTTTTTCACCACCTCGCGGCGCTGCGCCACGTCCTGGATCGAAATGCCGTACTGGATCAGCACGCCGCAGCGCTCGCGGATCGCGCGCGTGTGCGAAGTCCACAGCGCATAGCCGGCCGGTGGCGCGTGGATGTGCGCGATCGCCGCGCCGGCATTGAACGCGGCCTCGACAGCGGCGGCCAGTGCATCCGACTGCTCGATCACCGGCTTGACCTCGGGGTACATCGAGCAGTCGGCGGCGCAATTGGTGATGATGAGCTTGTCCATCGTCGCTCCTTAGTGCCGCGCCATCGCGGCGGCGAGTTTCTCGGCAATCATCAGGGTGGGGATGTTGGTGTTGCCCGAGGTGAGGTTGGGCATCACCGAGGCATCCGCCACGTACAGCCCGGCGATGCCATGCACGCGGCCCTGCGCGTCGACCACGGCGGCGTGGTCGCTCGCCGGCCCCAT
The DNA here is from genome assembly GCA_036498945.1 of Burkholderiales bacterium. GTDB lineage: Bacteria > Pseudomonadota > Gammaproteobacteria > Burkholderiales > JAEUOS01 > JAQGMJ01. Next base: position 2,109 of record DASYEQ010000077.1, read on the forward strand.
GCGGCAACTGCCAGCCGGGTGGAACAGCCCGGCGACATTCTCCAATACATGGGCTTCCAGTCCATGCGGGTCTTCGGCCAGTCGCGCCAGGTCGATGTGCTTGCCCGTGAGATTGGAGAGGGCGAAATCGCTCAAGGCCGGCACCATATCCAGTAACTGCGCAAGCGCGGCAGTCTTGCGTTCGTTGGCGCGCGTACGCTCGTTGAGCCTGCGCAGCCGGTCGCCGAAGCGCACCGCGAACGGCGTGCCGCACAGCTTCCGCGCTGCGCACCAGGTGGCGATGCGCGCCGCGCGCGCGAACCCGGCGGTCAGGCGCTGCAAATCGCGCGGGTCGGAAAGGAAGTTGAACGCGATGCGCGGCAACTCCCGCGCATCCGCAGAATTCAGGCACACCCGCCCGCGCGAATACGGCCGCAGGATCACCGGCGAGACATTGCCGATCTGCGCGCCCAGCGCGTTCCACGAAGTCTTGCTCTGGATGTTGACATACATGTCCGACGGCGGGCACTCGGCGACACCGGAGGAGTAGCGCATGCAACTGACGGCGGTGGGGCGGATTTCCACCGGCTGGCGCGCCTGCTTGCGCAGGTGCATGCCGATGTACACCACCGGATGATTTTGCAGGTTGGCGCCGACCCCGGGCAGGTTGGCAACCACCGGAATGCCCAGGTTACCCAGGTCCGCCGCCGCGCCCACGCCCGAGCGCAGCAAGAGCGTCGGCGAGAAAATGCCGCCGGCGCAAAGCACGATGCGTTTGGCCGCGTAGCGTACGACTTGGCCTTCGACCTCGGCTTCCACACCCACTGCTTGTGTACCTTCAAACAGCACGCGATCGACCCGTGCCGAGGTGACGATGCGCAAATGCGGCCGCGCCCGCACCTTGGCATCGAGATAGCACGTTGCGCTGGAAGCGCGTTCGCTGCCGGTGTTGCTCATCGGCACTGAACAATAACCGTCGCGGAAATCCGCGTTCATGTCTGCCACGTAAGGCAGGCCCTGATCTTGTGCCCACGATTCGATGGCGCGCGCCAGCGGCGGCCAGGCCGCGTGCGCCAGGCGGCGGATCGGCGTCCGGCCGTCCTTGCCGTGCAGGTCGCCGTCGAAGTCGCAATCGGCTTCAAGCCGGCGGAACCACGGCAGAACGTTCTCCCAACTCCACCCGTCACCGGCGATCGCTTGCCAGTCGGCGTAGTCATGCGGCGTGCCGCGCAGGGCGATCATGCCCATCACTGCGCCGCCGCCGCCCATGATGCGCGCCTGCGGAAAGCCGGTCGGCGGCGCCTCGGTGCAGCGCCATTGTGCGGAGAGCCCAGTCCAGAAATAGCGCTTGTTGAAATAGGAGGCGGGGTAGGTGTCGCGCACATCCGCCGGTTCCTGCCCGGGCGGCGTATCCATGCCCGCCTCCAGCAGCAGCACCGAGCGCGCCGAAGCCTCGCTCAGGCGGCTGGCGACGACGCAGCCGGCTGCGCCCGCGCCGATGACGATGGTGTCGAAAGAGAGCATTGGGAAAGAGAATGCGCGCGGGTCGTGGCCCGGCCTTGTTTCTGTCAACGCGCATTATTGGCGCGAAGCGCCGCTGCCGCAAATGCCGGTGCGTTATGCGCTACCCCGGGCTTTACGCATGAGGAGGGTGGTTATCGTGCTTCGACGTTCGAGCCGGTACGCACGTTGTGTTCCAGCGCCACCAGCGAACCCGCCAGCGCCGCGTGGGGCGCGTCGATGATGTATACCGGAATGCCCTCCAGCAGCACGCCCATGCGCCCCTTGGCGATGAAGCGCCGGCGGAATGTCGAACGGTCGAAGAAAGACCCCAGGCGCGGCACGATGCCGCCGCCGATATAGACGCCGCCGCGCGCGCCCAGGGTCAGTGCGCAGTCGCCCGCCACCGATCCCAGCCACGCGCAAAACAACTCCAGCACCTCGACGCATTGCGCGTCGCCACCGCTCAAGCCTTGTTGGGTAATCTGCGGCGCTTCGATCTTTTGCGCCGGCTTGCCGTCGATGGCGGACAGTGCTTCGTGGATGTTCACCATGCCGGGACCGGAAAGCAGGCGCTCGGCTGAAACGTGCTCATAGCGCTGGCGCAGGAACGCAAGAATGGCTTCCTCGCGTGCATTGGTGGCACCGGCGGTGACGTGGCCGCCTTCGCCCGCCACCGGAATGCCCGGGCCGCCGTCGGGAATCAGCGCCGAGACACCCAGGCCGGTGCCGGGGCCGATCAGCGCGATCGGCGCTTCCGCCGCCTTCTTGCCTTCGCTGCCGACCTTGCGCAGGGCGGAAGCGGACAGCACCGGCACTGCAAGGGCCAGCGCGGCGAAATCGTTGAGCAGGATCAGGCGTTCCAGGCCGAGCTTTTTCTGTGTCTCCTTGACCGAGAATTCCCACTTGCCGTTGGTCATCTTCAGGCGATCGCCGGTGATCGGGTTGGCGATGGCGACTGCCGCTTGCGTCACGCGGCCGGGTTTGGCGCGCGCCAGGTAATCGGTTACCGCGGCGGCGAGATCGGGATAGTCCGGCGTGGACAATTCCAGGTCGTGCGACAGCTTGTCGCTGCCGGGCGCGGCGACGGCGAAACGCGCATGGGTGCCGCCGATATCGGCGACCAGGCGCAGCCCGGAATCAGGGTGACCAGTAGACATGGACGGGGACTTTTTGTTGTTGCAGCATCAGGCGCACCGGCATCTCCTCGACCGGCCCGGGACCGGCGGCGCGCTCATAGGTGGCCCACTTGCCGGAGCCGGTAATATCGATGAAAACGTTGCGTGCATCCAGCAGCGTATGAGCGGAGAGGCTCATGCGCCGGTGCGGCGCGGCGGGTGGCGTCACGGCGATGCAGCGTGCCTGCGTACGCAGGGCCTCGGCGAGTTCGGGGGCATGCGGAAACAGCGAAGCGGTGTGGCCGTCGTCGCCCATGCCCAGCATCAGCACATCGGCCGGCCAGGGGAAGGCGGCCAGCGCCTGCGCGGTGGCGGCAGCGCCGCCGGCCGCATCCGCCGCTGCGTTCTTCAGCGGAATGAATTGCGCGGCCGCCGCGGGCCCGCGCAACAGATGCTGGCGCACCAGATGTTCGTTGCTGTCGTTGTCCGACGGTTCGACCCAGCGCTCGTCCGCCAGGGTCATGGTCACCTGTTCCCACGCCAAGTCCACGCGTGCCAGCGCATCGAACACCGGCCGCGGCGTGCTGCCGCCGGAAACGATCAGCCCGGCTTGGCCGCGCTCGCGCAACGCCGCGCGCAACAACGTACTGACGGCGCCAACGACGGCGGCAACGCGTTCTTCCGCGCCTTGCGCCTTACTTACGCTGGGCACTCGCGGTCCCCATCTTCTGGCGTATCACGCTCATCAGGCTGGTCCAGGAATCGTTGAACGACTTCTCGCCTTCCTTTTGCAAGGTGGCGGCGACGTCCGCCAGCTTCACGCCCGCCTCTTCGATCTGCTTGATCACCTGTTCGCAATCGCCGCCATCGGCCGGCATCGTGCCGCCGACCTTGCCATGATCGGCAAAGGCAATCAGGGTCTTTTCCGGAATCGTGTTGACGGTATGCGGCGCTGCCAGGGCTTCGAGGTAGAGCGTGTCGGGCAGGGCAGGGTCCTTGGTGCCGGTGCTGGCCCAGAGCAGGCGCTGCGGGCGCGCGCCCTGGCGCTCCAGCTTGATCCAGCGCTCCGACTTGAACAGGCTCACGTATTCGCGATAGCTGCGCATGCCGCTGGCGATGCCGACGCGGTTCTTCAGCGCCGTCGGCACCTTATCAGCGGTAGCTTTGTCCCAGCGCGAAACGAAAATGGATGCGACGGACGTGATCTTCGGGTCCAGCCCGGCTGCTACGCGCCGCTCGATGCCGCGGATGTAGGCATGTGCCGATGCCAGGTATTGCTCGGTCGAAAACAGCAGCGTGACGTTGACCGGGACGCCGGCAAAGATCGATTCCTCGATCGCCTGCGCGCCTTCGGCGGTGCCGGGAATCTTGATCAGCAGGTTCTCGCATTGCGCCAGTCCGCGCAGGCGCTTGGCCTCGGCAATCGTGCCGGCGGCGTCATGTGCCAGGAAGGGCGACACCTCCATCGACACCCAGCCGTCCACTCCGGCGGTGGCGCGATAGGCGGGCAGGAACAATTCGGCCGCGTTGCGCAAATCGTCCAGGGCCAGCTCGACGAACAATTCCTCTTCGCCCACCCCGGCGCCGGCGCGGCGCGCGATCGCCTGGTCGTAGTCGGCCGACTTCTTGATTGCCTCGTCGAAAATCGTCGGGTTCGAGGTAAGGCCGGTGACGCCGAATTCATCGACGTAGCGCTTCAGCGTGCCGCTTTGCAGCAGGCCGCGGGTGATGTTGTCTAGCCACAGGCTCTGGCCGGCGTCACGCAGCAGGCGGGTGTTGTTGGACATGGGATTTTCCTCGCTATGTGGGGCGGCGCCTGAAGATCGCGGCGTCGCCATTGGTCATTGGACCGAAGTCATGAAAAGGCGTTCCCGCCTCGGCTTTCGGCAGATTTTGCAGGATTTTCACGCATTAACCGTGCCGATGCCGGGGAACCAATCGGAACCGGGCCAGCCCAAACGATATCGTCGCCCCGCGACGTGTCAACAATATAAACGCAACTCTTACGCCCCCTCATCATGCCCTTGCGTATCGAAGACTACGCCATGATCGGCGATTGCCATAGCAGCGCCCTGGTGGGGCGTGACGGCTCGATCGACTGGCTGTGCTGGCCGCGCTTTGATTCCGGCGCCTGTTTCACCGCCATTCTCGGCACACCGGAGCATGGGCGCTGGCTGATCGCGCCCGCCGGCACCATTCGTGCCACGCACCGCCAGTACCGCGACGACACCCTGATCCTGCAGACCATATTCGAAACCGACAGTGGCGCGGTGCTGGTGATCGACTTCATGCCGATGCGCGACGATACGCCGCAACTGGTGCGCATCGTCAAGGGCCTGCGCGGCAAGGTCGAGATGCGCATGGAACTGACCATCCGCTTCGACTACGGTGCCGTCGAGCCCTGGGTCAGCCAGTTGCCCGACGGCAGCGGCATCAAGGCCGTGGGCGGCCCCAACCTGGTCGTGCTGCGCAGCCCGGTGAATCTGATCGGCAAGGACATGAAGACCGTTTCGGCCTTCACTATCAGCCGCGGCGAGACCATTCCCTTCGTCATGGCCTATGGCCCTTCGCACCTGGCGGTGCCGAAGGAGGAGACCGCGGTGTCGCTATTGCGCGGCACCCACGCCTTCTGGCGCAAGTGGTGCAACAGCTCGACGCTGAAGAAGGACCGGCCCAGCGTGATCCGCCGCTCGCTGATCGTGCTCAAGGCGCTCACCTACCTGCCCACCGGCGGCGTGGTCGCGGCCCCCACCACTTCGCTCCCCGAGCAATTGGGCGGCCCGCGCAACTGGGACTATCGCTATTGCTGGCTGCGCGACGCCGCCTTCACCGTCACCGCGCTGATGGGCGCCGGCTATTTCGACGAAGCGCATGCCTGGCGCCAGTGGCTGCAGCGCGCCACTGCCGGCAGCCCTTCGCAAATCCGCACCCTTTACGGCATTGCCGGCGAGCGCCTGCAGCCGGAATGGGAAGTACCCTGGCTGCCCGGTTACGAGAATTCGAAGCCGGTATTGATCGGCAACGCCGCGGTCGAACAGCGCCAGCTCGACGTCTACGGCCAGCTGATGGGCGCCATCTACGTCTCCCACAAGGACGGCTATCGCTTTCGCAACGGCGGCTGGGAATTCGTGCGCGCGCTGATCGCCCGCGTCGAGGAAATCTGGCGTGAGCCGGACGACGGCATCTGGGAATTCCGCAGCGGCGAGCGCCACTTCGTGCATTCCAAGGTGATGGCCTGGTTTGCCATCGATTGCGGCGTGCGCCTGGCGGAGAAATTCAAGCTCGAAGCCCCGGTGGAGCGCTGGCGCGTCAGCGCCGCCGAAATCCATGCCGACGTCTGCGCGCGCGGCTACGACAGCACGCGCAACAGCTTCATGCAAAGCTACGGCAGCAAGGAAGTGGACGCCGCCTTGCTGCTGATGCCGGTGGTGGGCTTTTTGCCGCCGGAAGACCCGCGCGTGCGCGGCACCGTGGCCGCGATCGAAAAAGACCTGATCTTCAATGGCCTGGTGATGCGCTATCGCACCGAAAAATCGGCCGACGGCTTTCCGCCGGGCGAGGGCGCGTTCCTCGCGTGCAGCTTCTGGCTGGTGGACAACATGGTGCTGCAAGGGCGGCTGGAAGAAGCGCAGGCACTGTTCGACCGCGTGGCGGCGCTGGCCAACGACGTCGGCCTGATCTCCGAGCAATACGACAGGCGCGTCGGCCGCATGGTCGGCAATTTCCCGCAGGCATTTTCACACATCGCGCTGATCAACAGTGCGCTCAACCTGGCGCGGGCACGCGGTGAGAAGGCCGGCGTGGAACATGCCAGGGCAGGCAAGGCGCAACAGGCACCGGTGGAAAAGCTCAGCGGGCAGGAAGCCCCGGCGGAAGGAAGCTAGGCCAGGCCGCGGGCGCCTCTGGCCGGAGGCGGATCAGGCCAGGCGGCTGCGCAAGCGCTGCGTCAGGCCGGAGAGGCGGCGCGTTTCCTCGCCCAGCCCGGCCAGGTTGGCGGCGAGCGCTTGCAGATGATCGGAAAGCAGGGTGGCGATGCCTTGCAGGGCACGGTCCGGGTTCGCCGAAATCAGGCGCATGCCGTCAATCTGCGATTGCATCTCGCGCATCTGCTCGCGGCCGGCCGCGCTGGGGTTGCCGGCGATGCAGGCCTCGATGGCCTGCTCGCGCTGGGCGAAAAATGCCTTTGGATCCTGCTCGGCCAAGCGTCGCCAGGCGTCGAAATCGAAATTCTCGGGATCGGAGGGCAGGGAACCGGGGGCAGGGGTAGTCGCGCTCATGGATTTATTGTAAGACAAACAAAGGCGTTTGTCCCGGCCTGTTCGCGCGATGGCCTGCCGCCCGGTTATGACAGGCGGGTAGGCCTACGCGCGCTTGAGTTGTGGCAGCAGGCGCAGGGCATTGCCGCGCGTGATGGTATCGAGGTCGCCTTGCGAAAAGCCGTAGGCGATCAGGCCCTTGATGTTGTCTTCGCTGGTGCGGTAGGGATAGTCGGAACCGAACACCACTTGTTCCTTCGGCACCATCTTCAGCAGCGAAGTCAGCGCGTAGCCGTTGGCGCTCCATGCGGTGTCATAGTAAAAGCGCCGCAACTCATGCATCACGCCGTTGGGAATGCGCGCCTTGAGGCTGGGGTTGAGCAGCGGCATATGTTCCAGGCGCTCGACCAGGAACGGTATCGTGCCGCCGGAATGCGAAAAGATGAAGCGCACGTTCGGGCAGCGCGCGGCGGTGCCGGAGAAAATCAGGTTGACGATCGTACGCGTGGTATCGGTACCGTATTCGACCACCGTCGGCGGCGTATCGGGGATCAGGTTGTGGCAGCAGTTGGCCGCGGTCGGATGGACGAATACCACCGCGCGGCGCCGGTTCAGCTCGTCCATCACCGGGGCAAAAGAAGGATGGCCCAGCCACTTGTCGCCGTAGCTGGTCATCAGGCCGATACCATCGGCCTTCAGTACATCCAGCCCGTATTCCATTTCGCGCAGCGCGTCATCGACGTTGAACATCGGCAGCATGGCGAAGGAGCCGAAGCGGCCTTTGTGGTCGGTCATCAGCCGCGCCGCGTACTCGTTGTTCTCCCGCGCCAGCTTTTTGCCCAGGGCGGCATCGGTAAAGTTGACCAGCGGGGTGGTCGTCGACATCACCGCGGTGGCGGTGCCCGCACGGTCCATGTCGTCGATAGTCTTGGCCAGCGACCAGGTCAGCGCCGGCCCGAAGGCGACCTTGTGCGCCTTCATCTCCGCCAGCACGCCCGGCGCGAAATAGTGATGATGGGTGTCGATGCGGTCGCGCCGGCCGAGTACGGTGGGCGCCCCCATCGAGCCGCCTTGTGAAGCACAGCCAGGCAGCGTCGCTGCCGCCCCCAGCGCGGCCAGCCCGGTGAGAAAGCCGCGTCGCGAGGAATCGGGGCCGCAAGGGCAGCACAGGCTGCCGATGCGGCCGGCAAGGGATTGGCCGGCATTTGCGTCAGAGTTCACTTTGTCTTCCTTGAGCCATTTATTGATGTTGTCGAACCCATTGCGTGGTCCGGCCTCGCCTTACGCGCGCCAGCGCGGCATCAGGCGAGCCGCGTTGTCGTGCGTGATCACCTTCAGGTCGTGCTCGCTGAAGCCGTAGGCGATCAGGCCCTTGATGTTGTCTTCGCTGGTGCGGTACGGGTAGTCCGAGCCGAACAGCACCTGCTCCTTCGGCACCAGGTGCAGCAGCGAAGGCAGGACGTAGCCGTTGGCGCTCCAGGCGGTGTCGTAGTAGAAGCGCTGCAACTCATGCATCACGCCGTTGGGAACGCGCGCCTCCAGGCTCTTGTTGAGCACCGGCATCTTTTGCAGGCGCTCGGTGAGGAAGGGCAAGGTGCCGCCGGCGTGCGAGAAAATGAAGCGCAGGTCGGGGCAGCGCGCCGCGGTGCCGGAGAAGACGACGTTGACGATGGTGCGCGTGGTGTCGGTGCCGAACTCCACCACGGTGGGCGGGGTGTCGGCGATCAGGCCGCGGCAGCAGTTGGCCACCGTCGGGTGGGTGTAGAGGATGGCCTTGCGGCGGTTCAGCTCGTCCATGATGGGCGCGAACATGGGGTGGCCCAGCCACTTGTCGCCGTAGCTGGTGAGTACGCCGATGCCATCGGCTTTCAACACGTCCAGCGCGTATTCGATTTCCTTCAGCGCGTCGTCGACATTGCCCATCGGCAGCATGGCAAAGGAGCCGAAGCGGCCCTTGTGGTCGCCGCCCAGTTTGGCGGCGTATTCGTTGCTCTCGCGCGCGAGGCGGCGCGCAAGCTCGCGATCATTGCCGACGAAGCTCACCTGCGGCGTGGTCACCGAGAGGATGGAGGTGCGGGTGCCGGCGCGGTCCATGTCGTCCAGCGTCTTGGTGAGCGTCCAGGCGAGCATGGGCGGCTGTGCCGCCTTGTGCGATTTCAGGGCCTCGACCAGTGAAGGCGCGAAGAAATGGTGATGGGTGTCGATTCGGTCACGGTTGCCGATCACCGTCGGCGCGCCCATGCCGCTTCCTTGCGAAGAGGCGCAGCCGGGCAGGATGGTGGCGGCACCGGCGGCGGCCATGCCGGCCAGGAAGCCGCGCCGCGACAGGTCGGGGCCGCAGGGGCAGCACAGGCTGCTGAAATTGCGCGCCAGGGGCACGCCGGTATCGCCGGCGGAGGTCGTGCCGAAGGATTCGCTCATGGATGTCTCCTCTTTATGGATGATGGTTTTTTGTAGCGGCGCCTAGTGTCGCTCAAAGCGCCGCGGATATCAAACTTGTCCGGACAGTGGATGCGCCCGGCACGTGTTGTTTGCGGCATAAGCGCAACATCCGCGCAGGCAGGCGTATAGTTGCACGCTTGAAACGATTGAGTGAGGGAGCTTTGGCCCCCTTAGAAAACCCCGATTCCAGAGGGTGGGCTGCGCGTATCTCCCGATTTCGGGATTTGTTCGGCGTGCCTTTTTGAAAATTCGCTTTTCGAATTTCCGCATGAAACAACGAGAACTCGGCAATTCCGGCCTGCTGGTGGCGCCGCTTGCCTTTGGCGGCAACGTCTTCGGCTGGACCGCGGACGACGCCACCTCCTTCCGCCTGCTCGACGCCTTCGTCGAAGGCGGTTTCAACCTGATCGACACCGCCGACGTCTACTCGCGCTGGGTGCAGGGCAACCAGGGCGGCGAGTCCGAAGCCATCATCGGCAAATGGCTCAAGCGCGGCGGCCCGCGTGACCGCGTGGTGATCGCCACCAAGGTCGGCATGGAAATGGGGCCGGAGCGCAAGGGCCTGTCGAAGGCGCACATCATGCGCTCGGTGGAAGAGTCGCTCAAGCGCCTGAATACCGATTACATCGACCTCTACCAGTCGCACAAGGACGATCCCGACACCCCCTTCGAAGAAACCTTCGCCGCCTACGACCAATTGATCAAGGAGGGCAAGGTGCGCGCCATTGGCGCCTCCAACTTCAGCGCCGCGCGTCTCGGCGAAGCAATCGACTTCGCGCAGGCCCAGGGCTTTCCTCTGTACCAGAGCCTGCAGCCGCACTACAACCTGGTCGAGCGCAACGGCTATGAGGCCGAGCTCGAGCCGCTGTGCCGTGCCCGCAATGTCGGCGTGATTCCCTATTATTCGCTCGCCAGCGGCTTTCTCTCCGGCAAGTACCGCAGCGAAGCCGATCTTGCCAAGAGCGCGCGCGGCGGCGGCGTGAAAAAATACCTGAATGCCCGCGGCCTGCGCGTGCTGACCGCGCTCGACGCGGTGGCCAAGGCCGGTTCCTCCAATCCCGCCGCCGTGGCGCTGGCCTGGCTGATCGCCCGCCCCGGCATCACCGCGCCGATTGTCAGCGCCACCAGCGTGACGCAATTGCAGCAGGTGATGGAAGGCGCGCGCCTGCACCTGGACGCCGAATCCATCCGCGCGCTCGATCTTGCCAGCGCGTAAAACCGCATCCCTTTTCTCCACGTAAAACACCGCAACAGACGGAGGCAATTCCATGATTTACGAAATGCGTACCTATGACCTGAAGTCGCGCACCCAGGCCGAGGTGGTCAAGCGCTTCGGCGAGGCTTACGAAAAGCGCAAGGAGCTTTCGCCCCTGGCAGCTTTTTTCACCACCGAGATCGGCCCGCTGAACCAGATCATCCACATCTGGCCGTACAAGGACTTCGAAGAGCGCACCCGCGTGCGCGAAGAGTCCGTGGCCAAGGGCATCTGGCCGCCGAAGATTTCCGAATTCATCGTCAATATGCGTTCGGAGATTTTCATCCCCTTCCCGTTCTCGCCGGCTTTTCCGCAGGGCGACCACGGCCCGTTTTTCGAGATGCGCACCTACACCTACCATGCCGGCGACCTGAAGAAGATCCAGGCCGACTGGGAGGCGGCGATTCCCTTCCGCCAGACCTTGAGCCCGGTGGCGGCGATGTGGTATTCGGAACTCGGTGGCCTCAACAAGTTCGTCCATCTCTGGCCCTACAAGACCCTGAACGACCGCGTGGAAACGCGCAACAAGGCGGTGGCTTCCGGCAAGTGGCCGCCTGCCTCCAAGGACCCGGCCACCGGCCAGCCGCGCTACGTCATGCAGGCGCAGGAAAACAAGATCCTGACCGCCGCGCCTTTTTCGCCTTTGCGTTAAGCGGGCCGCTGCGTTAAGCGGGCCATTGCCGCAGAGCATCCATGAAAAGCGGCCGGGACCCACCCGGCCGTTTTGCATCGAGGTGCCGCAGGTTTTACGAAGTTTTGACGCCGCCGCATAGAACTTTGCTTGCGGCGCAGCATCTCTTCAATATAAGGTGGCGCGTTCACGCCGTTGCTGCCCGATATAAGAGGACGCGGCGCCGCCGTGTCAGCCGGCACCAAATGCCAGGCATATTCGTCTCCCCATGTCTTCTGCTTCCGATTCCCGCCCTGTGCCTGCCGAGGCCGACGCCGCCTTTTCCGGCGAGCACGTCAACGTGCGCGATTTCCTGCAGCTGTTCTCCGCGGTGATGCTGCCGATGTTCCTGGCCGCCATCGACCAGACCCTGCTCGCCACTGCCACCCCCTCGATTGCCGCCGACCTGGGCGACCTGCGCGACAGCGCCTGGATCGCCGTCGGCTACCTGCTGGCCTCCACCGTCATGGTGCCGCTCTATGGCCGCCTGGGCGACCGCTACGGCCGGCGCGAGATGCTGCTCGCCGCGCTCGGCGGTTTCATGATCGGCTCGCTCGCCTGCGGCTTCGCCCAGAGCATGGGGCAACTGATCGGCGCGCGCGTGCTGCAAGGCCTGGGCGGCGGCGGGCTCATGGTGATGGCGCAGGCGCTGATCGGCGAGCTGGTACCGCCGCGCCAGCGCGCGCGCTTCCAGGGTTATTTTGCCGCCGTCTTCACCTTCGCCTCGGTCAGCGGGCCGGTTTTGGGTGGCCTGGTGGTGACGCACGCCAGCTGGCGCTGGCTGTTCTGGGTCAACGTGCCGCTGGGCCTGTTCGCCGCCTGGCGTCTTTCCCTGCTGACGCGCGGCATGCGTAACGACAAGGCGCCCGGCATCGAAGACGTGCCGGGGTTGCTGCTCTTCACCACCGCCAGCGTCGTCAGCCTGCTGTGGGTGTCGCAGGCCGGGCACCGCTTCGACTGGACTTCGCCCGAGAGCCTCGCCTTCGTCGCCGCCAGCGCCGTGCTCTGGGCCGGTCTGGTATGGCGCGAACACCGTACGCCCGGCGCCTTCCTGCCGGTGGAGCTGCTGCGCCAGCCCTCGATCGCGCTGATGTCCCTTACCATCGTCTGCTCCGCCTGCTGCATGTTCTCGGTGATCTTTTTCCTGCCGGTCTATCTGCAACTGGGCCACGGCGTCTCCGCCCAGCATGCCGGCCTGATGGTGCTGCCGCTCACTTTCGGCATGGTGTTCGGATCCACCACCACCGGGCGGCTGATTTCCAAATTCGGCAAGCCGAAATGGATCCCCGTCTGCGGACTGTCGATTTCCTGTGTCGGCTTCCTGCTGATGGCCTTCGCCCCGCCGATCGCGGGGTTGATCAGCGGCCTGGGCTTCGTGTGCGGCATGGGCGTCGGCACCGTGATGCCGACCGGGCAGATCGTGATCCAGACGCGCGCCGGCCGCAGCCGGCTGGGCATCGCGTCGGCCACCACCTCGCTGGCGCGCTCCACTGGCGCGTCGTTGGGCACGGCCCTCTTCGGCGCGCTGGTGTTCGCGCTCATGGGCCACCAGGACCTCCACGATCCCGCCGCGCTCACCGAGGCGCAGCGCGAGCAGGTGATCCACGCCTTCCAGCACGCCTACTTCGCCGCCGCCCTGGTGGCTGCGCTCGGCGCCTGGATTGGATCGCGGGTCCAGCAGACCAAATTGTGACAACTGCGTGCCACGCAAGGTGGCGCCGGACTATGCGCCAGCCGCAACCCCGCGTAGTCCCTTGTCATTGCGGCGAAACCGTGTGCGCTCACAGTGCAGGCCGATAACGCCAATAACCCACGCCGCATCCCGCGCAGCGGCCCGCTCCCGCGCCATGAACACCACGGTTTTTCCGCAGGCACCGGCCGGCCAGGTCATGCTGAGCCCCGCGCAGGCCCTGCAATTCGCGCAATCTGCCTACAGCGCCGGCGAATTCGGCCGCGCGGAGGAGCTGTGCCGCCTGATCCTGGCGCAGCGTGAAAACGCCGATGCGCTGCACATCGTCGGCACCATCGCCGGGCGCAGCGGCCGCGCGCAGGAAGCCGCCGACCTGTTCGCCCGCGTGCTCATCCTGCGCCCGCGCAGCCACCTCGCGCACAACAACCTCGGCAACGCCTTGCGCGACCTTGGCCGTCCTGACGACGCCCTCGCCAGCTACGAGCGCACGCTGCGCCTGGAGCCGCGCTTCGCTCCCGCCCACAACAATCGCGGCAACGTGCTGCGCGACCTGAAGCGGTTCGCCCCCGCGCTTTCCGCCTACGACAGCGCGCTGCGCTTCGACCCGCACAATGCCGAGACCTTGAACAATCGTGGCCTGGCGCTGCACGATCTCGGGCGCTACGAAGAAGCGCTGACGAGTTACGAGCGCGCCCTGCAACTGCGCCCTGATTTCGCCGAAGCGTGGAACAACAGCGCCGCGGTGCTGCAGGAGATGCGGCGCATGGAAGAGGCGCTGGCCTGCTGCGACAGCGCGCTGCGCTTGAGGCCCGATTACGCCGAGGCGCTGAACAACCGCGGCCTGATCCTGCGCGACCTCGGCCGTTTCGCCGACTCGCTCGCCACCCTTGATGAGGCCGTGCAACTCGCGCCCGGCCATGCTGAAGCCTGGAACAACCGCGGCAATACCCTGCGTGATCTGCAACGCTTCGAAGAGGCGCTGGCATCCTACACGCACGCCGTCGAGCTGAACCCGGCGCATGCCGTCGCCTGGTGCAACCAGGGACTGATCCAGCACGGCCTGCGCCAGCTGGAAGCCGCGGCCGCCAGTTACGAGCACGCCATCGCGCTCGACCCGGAGTATTCGCTGGCGCATGTAAACCACTCCCTGTTGTGCCTGATGCGCGCCGACTTCGCGCGCGGCTGGAAGGAATACGAGTGGCGGCGCCAGCCTGGGGAAGAGAAAGCGGAACCGGGAACGCCGTGGGACGGCGTGGCGCCCATCGCCGGCAAGACCCTGCTGCTCACGCCCGAGCAGGGCCTGGGCGACATGATCCAGTTCAGCCGCTACGCCAAATCCATCGCCGAGCGTGGCGCGCGCGTGGTGCTGCGCACGCCGCGCGCCCTGCTCGCGCTGTTCGAGACCCTCGAAGGCGTGCATCAGCTGCTGCCCGAGGGTAGCCCGCCGCCGCCGGTCGATTACCGTCTTCCGCTGTTGAGCCTGCCGCTGGCCTTGGGTACCGACCTCTCCTCGATTCCCGCAGCGCCCGCCTATTTGCGCGCTGACGCCGAAAAGAGCCGTGCCTGGGCGCAAAAGCTGGGGCCAAAAACCCGGCTGCACGTCGGCCTGGTGTGGAACGGCGGCTTTCGCGCCGACCAGCCGGTGTTGTGGAGCGTCAACCAGCGCCGCAATATCGAACTCGAACAACTGGCGCTGCTCAAGGACGTGCCGGCGAAATTCCACAGCCTGCAAAAAGGCCTTCCTTCGGAAGGCGACGCCGCCCGCCTGGCGGCGGCCGGCTGGGACGGCCCGGCGATCATCGACCATGCCGCCGAGCTGCACGATTTTTCCGACACCGCCGCGCTGATCGACAATCTCGATCTGGTCATCGCGGTCGATACGTCCACCGCGCACCTCGCCGGCGCCCTCGGCAAGCCGGTGTGGCTGTTGAACAGGTTCGACACCTGCTGGCGCTGGATGCTGGAGCGGGAGGACAGCCCCTGGTATCCGAGCATGAAGCTCTACCGCCAGCAGGTGTTCAACGACTGGAGTCATCCCGTCCAGCGGCTGCACGCCGACCTGCTCGCGTTCACCGCCACGCGCTGAGTATCCGCGCCCCCTGTGGGCGCGTTTCCAGCGTCCCCGGCTGCCCTAGGGAATCACCGGTTTCCCTTCGCTGCGGCTCGCACCGCGCCTTCCGCTTATGCCGTCCAGACGCGTTTCGGCATTGTTGTGTGCCAATGTATACAATAAAATCCAGGCATTGATTTCCCCGCGGCCGGCTCCCGGCCCGCCGGTTCGGCGGTTCGTATCGCCATCCATGCGGTTTTCTTTTCTCTTATCCGTTCTCCTCCAGCAATGAGCGACTCCCCACGCGACAATCCCTACACCCGCGGCATCGCCCGCTTCGTCTCCGGCCTGCAATACGAGGCGATTCCTCCGGAGGTGATCCAGCGCATCCGCCTGTTGATCCTCGACTCCCTCGGCTGCGCGCTATACGGCGCCAACCTGCCCTGGTGCCGCATCCAGCAGGACGTGCTGGCCACGGTCGACCAATCGAAGGGAAGCGCCGTTTGGGGTACCGACCGCCGCCTTTCCGCCCCGCATGCCGCGCTGATCAACGGCACCCAAGTGCAGGGCTTCGAATTGGACGACGTGCACCGACAGGGCGTGCTGCACGTCGGCGCCGTGGTGCTGCCGGCGCTGCTGGCGATTGCCGAGCAGCGCCGCAACCTGAGCGGCAAGGAATTCCTCGCGGCAGCCGTGGCCGGCTATGAAATCGGCCCGCGCGTCGGCGTCTGCATGGGCCCGGAGCACATCGCGCAAGGCTGGCACTCAGGCGCAACGCTGGGCGTCTTCTCCGCCGGCGCCGGCGCCGCGCGCGGCCTGCGGCTGGACGCTCAAAAGACCGTGCATGCCCTCGGCATCGCCGGCACCCAGGCTGCCGGCCTGATGGCGGCGCAATACGGCGCCATGGTCAAGCGCATGCACGCCGGCCGCTCCTCGCAAAGCGGCCTGTACGGCGCGCTGCTCGCCGAAGGCGGCTTCACCGGCATCGAAGACGTTCTCGAAAGCGAGTATGGCGGGTATTGCACGACTTTCTCGCGCTCCACCGACCGCTTCAATCTCGAAGAGCTGACCAATGGTCTCGGCACCGTGTGGCAGACCATGGGCGTGGCGCTCAAGTTCTACTCCTGTGTCGGCAGCAACCACACCACGCTTGATGCCCTGCGCATCCAGCAGCAGCAAAAGCCCTTCGGCGCCGAAGACGTCGACAAGATCATCGTGTACGGCTCGAAGGTGACGATGGAGCACGTCGGCTGGAAATACCACCCCAGCGGCCTGACTTCGGCGCAACTCAACCTGCCGTACTGCGTCGCGACGTTGCTGCTGGAAGGCGATTGCTTCGTCGCCCAGTTCACCGAGGACAAGGTGGCCGACCCCGAACGCATGCGCATCGCCGAAAAAGTGCAGGTGGCGGAGGATGCGGAAATCACCGCCAAGGGTTCCAAGTTCCGCCACATGGTGCATGTCGAGACGCATCTCAAGGAGGGCACGGTGCTCAAGGCCACGGTCGAAGCCGGGCGCGGCAACGAGAAGAATTTTGCCAGCGAAGCCGACGTGGTGGAAAAATTCCGCAAGCTCGCCAGGGAGGCGCTGCCCGAGGCGCAGGTGGACGCGCTGAAGGATGCCGTGCTCGGCCTGGAGAAACTGGACGACGCCGGCAAGATCGTCGACCTGATGGTGAAGAAGTAAGAGGACACGATGGCCGCATCCGCCGCCCGCGCGCTGGCGCATTTCGCTGCCGGCCTGACGCTCGAACGCGTGCCCGCGCCAGTGATCGAGCGCGCGCGCACCTGCATCATCGACACGGTGGGCGTGGCGGCCTTTGGTAGCCGTTTCCCCTGGAGCCAGGCAATTGCGCGCTACGCCACGCGCTTCGGCGCCGGCGGTCCGTGCACCGTGATCGGCATGCCGCAACTCAAGTTGCAGGCGCCGCATGCCGCACTGGTCAACGGCGCCTTCGCCCATGCCTTCGAGCAGGACAGCCTGCGCAAGCCCGGCGCCGGCGTGCATCCCGGCGCGGTGCTGCTGCCGGCGGCACTCGCTGGCGCGCAGCAAAGCGGCGCCTCGGGCGCGCGCCTGCTGCTCGCCTTTATCGCCGCTTGCGAAGTGATGTTCCGCATCGGCGATGCCTCCAGACATTCCAGCGAAGGCCTGGGCTTTCACGCACCCGGCCTCACCGGCCCCTACGGCGCGGCGATTGCCGCCGGCCTCACCATGGGCCTCACCGCCGACCAATTGGCCAATGCCCTGGGTATCGCCGGCTCGCTTTCCTCCGGGCTGCTCGCCTTCACCAAGTCGGAAGGCGGCGGCGAGGTCAAGCGCCTGCACCTCGGGCGCGCGGCGGAATCCGGCGTCACCGCCGCAGGGTTGGCGGCGGAAGGTTTCGGCGGGCCGGAATCGATCCTCGAAGGCCGTTTCGGTTTTCTCGAAGCCTACTGCCGCGACGCCGATCCGGAGCGCCTGACCGCCGGGCTGGGCGAGAAATGGGAAGTCGAGCGCATCTGCATCAAGGCCTATCCCTGCCATGTCACCGCGCACACGCCGGTGGAGTCGCTGCGCGCCCTGATGGCCAAGGTGGGCTTCGCGCCGGAGCAGGTGGAAAGCCTCTCGCTGCGCGTCTCGCCCAAGGTGCTCAGCCATCACGACATCCGCATCCCCGCCGACCTGATGCAGGCGCAATACAGCGTGCCGTTTTGCGTCGCGCTGGCGCTGTATCGCGATCCCGCCGATCCACGCTCCTTCAACGGCGACGCCCTGCACGACGCCCGCATCGCCGCCATGTGCAAGCGCATCGAACTCGCGCCATATCCGGAGGAGGAGGGCGCCGGCACGAAAGCACGGGGCGCCTGGCAAAGCCGTCTGGAGTTGCGCCTGGCCGACGGCCGCACCTTCAACGTTGACCGCGATACCTTCCGCGGCGCGCCCGAGCAGCCGCTGGACGCGCAGGCCACCGACGATAAGTATCGGCGCCTCACCGCCGACATTGCCCCCGACCTGCGCGAACGCTGGCTGCAAAGCCTGCGGTCGCTCGAAAGCGTGGCGACCCTGGACCCGTTCTAAGAAGCAGGCGGCGAAAATGAAGGAGACAACCATGACCCGGACCGATCGCCGCCGCGCGCTGCAAATGCTCGCGGCCCTGGGCGCATCAGGCGGCATGCCCCGCGCTTTCGCGCAAAAAGATGCGGCGGCCGACTACCCGAACAAGCCGGTGCGCCTCCTGTGCCCCTTCGCGCCCGCCGGCGGTGTCGACATCACCTCGCGCACCATCGCGCAAAAGCTGACCGAGGAGTGGAAGCAGCCGGTGGTGGTGGAAAACCATCCGGGCGCCAACGGCACCATTTCGGTGGACATGTGCGCCAAGTCGCCGCCAGACGGCTACACCCTCACCATGATCTCCTCCAGCCACTCGGTCAACGTCACCCTGCAAGGCCACACGCCGTACGATCTGGAGCGCGACCTGGCGCCGATCACGCAAGTAACTTCGCAGCCCTACGTGCTGGTGGTCAACCCGAACCTGCCGGTGAAAAACGTCGCCGAACTGATTGCTTTGGCGAAGGCGAAGCCGAATACCATCAACTACGGCTCCTCGGGCATCGGCGGCTTCAGCCACCTTTCCGGCGCCTTGTTCTGCTCCATGGCCGGGGTGAAGATGTCCCACGTGCCCTACAAGGGCGGCGCGCCGGCGATGGCGGATGTGATCGCCGGCAACATCCAGATATTGTTTTCGACGTTGCTGCAATCCCATGGCCACATTGCCGCCGGCAAGCTGCGCGCGATCGCGGTGAGCACCGGCAAGCGCGCCGCGGCGGCGCCGGAGATTCCGGCGGTGGCCGAATCCGGCCTGCCGGGTTTCTCCGTGGCGGGCTGGTACGGCGTGATGGCCCCGGCCGCCACCCCGGCGCCGATTCTCGCCAAGCTCAACAGCGGGATCGTCGCCGCCCTGCGCGCGCCCGAGATGGCGACGCGCCTGGGCGCCGACGGCTCCGAGGCGGTGGGCAGCACGCGGGCGCAATTCAAGGAACACATTCACTCGGAAATCCTGCGTTGGCGCAAGCTGATCAAAGAGCTCGGTCTGCGCACCGAGGCATGAAGGAGCTGGACATGGCTGCACAACTTGAAACCCCTCCCAAGGCGGACACCTGCGCTCCAGGCCTGGCGCAACGCTTCGGTGCGTTGATCGCCGACACGCTCTTCGAAGACCTGCCGCCCGAAGCCCTGCACTGGGCCAAGGTCGGCATCCTCGATACCGCCGGCGTCACCGTGGCCGGCGCGCGCGAGCCTTGCGCGGTGCTGCTGGCGACCGCGCTCGATTCGCCACCCGGCCCCAGCGCCCTGTTCGGCCTGAAGGCCCGCGTGCGTGCGCGGGACGCGGCAATGATCAACGGCACCGCCAGCCACGCGCTCGACTTCGACGACTGCAACAACACGCTCGGCGGCCATCCCTCGGTGCCCATCCTGCCCGCGCTGTTCGCGCTCGCCGATGAGCGCAAGGTGAGCGGCCGCGAATTCGTCACCGCCTACGTCGCCGGCTTCGAGATGGAAACCAAGCTCGCCATGAGCGTGAATTTCCATCACTACATGAAAGGCTGGCATCCCACCGCCACCCTGGGCGTATTCGGTGCCGCCGCCGCCTGCGCGCGCCTGCTGGGCCTGGATGCGCGGCAGACCGCCGTCGCCCTGGCGCTCGCCGCATCGTCGGCCGCCGGCATCAAGGCCAACTTCGGCACCATGACCAAGCCCTTCCACGTCGGCCGCTGCGCCAGCGAGGGGCTGCTGGCGGCGAAGATGGCGGCAGCGGGCTACACCGCCAATGCCGCGGGCGCGTTCGAGCACGAGCACGGCTTTTTCGAGGTCTACAACGGCGCCGGCAACTACGACCCCGCGCGCGGCATCGACGCCTGGGGCAGCCCCTGGGACATCGTGCGCCCCGGCATCGCCATCAAGCAATATCCCTGCTGCGGCAGCACGCATCCGGCGGTGGATACGGCGATCGAACTGGCGCAACAGCACCAGCTCAAGGAAGAAGACATCAAGCAGGTGGAAATCTGGATTCACCAGCGCCGCCTCAAGCACACCAACCGCCACGACCCCAACAGCGAGCTCGATGCCAAGTTCAGCGTGCAATACGTGGTGGCGCGCGCGCTGCTCGACGCCAGCGTCACCCTGGCGCATTTCGAGGACGAGGCCTACCTCGACGCCCGCGTGCGCCGCCTGCTGCCGCGCGTGCATGCCGCGCCGTATACCGACGCGCAGTTCGACCCCGCCAATCACTTCGGCGGCGAAGTGCACGTGCACTTGCGCGACGGCCGCGTGTTGGCCGCGAAAACACAACAGCCCGCCGGGCGCACCTCCGGCAACCCGCTGTCGGCGCAGGCCCTGCGCGGCAAGTTCGCCTATTGCGCCGCTCCTGTCCTGGGCCAGGCGAAGGTCGACGCCGCGTACAACGCGATTCAAGCAATCGAAACCCTGGACGACGTCAGCGCCATCGGCGCGCTGTTGTCCCTCGAATAACCCGCAAGGAGAAGGTGATGCATCAGTACGACGTGGTGGTGGTAGGCAAGGGCAACGCGGCGCTGTGCGCGGCGTTGGCCGCGCGGCAAAAGGGCGCCAGGGTCGCCATGCTGGAAGCAGCCAGCGAAGACGAATCAGGCGGCAACAGTCGCTTCGCCGGCGGCGTGATGCGCTTCGCCTATTCGACGGTGGACGATCTCAAGCGCGTCACCGAACTCACCGAAGAGGAAATCGCGGGCAGCGATTACGGCACCAACCGCGAAGACGAATTCTTCGACGACATGTTCCGCCTGACCCAATTCCGCACCGACCCCACCCTGTGCGAAACCCTGGTCACCAAGAGTCTGGACACCATGGCCTGGCTGCGCGACAGCGGCGTGCGCTTCGTGCCCAACTATGGCCGCCAATCCGGCTTGGTCGATGGCAAGCGCAAGTTCTTCGGCCGCCTGCCGATCGAAGTCTCCGGCGGCGGCGCCGGCCTGGTGGAATTCCTCGACAAGGCGGCAAAAAAAGCCGGCATCGACGTGTTCTACGAAACCCGCGCCACCAGATTGATCTACGACGGGGTGAGAGTCTCCGGCGTGATCGCCCAGCAGCGCGACGAAGTGGTGGAGTTCCATGCCAGGTCGGTGGTGCTGGCCTGCGGCGGCTTCGAGGCCAACCCGGAAATGCGCGCACGCTATCTCGGCCCGGGCTGGGAACTGGCCAAGGTGCGCGGCACCCGCTTCAACCAGGGCGACGGCCTGAAGATGGCGCTGGACATCGGCGCCGCCCCCTACGGCAACTGGTCCGGCGCGCACGCCACCGGCTGGGACCGCAACGCCCCCGAGTTCGGCGATGTGAACGTCGGCGACAAGTTCCAGAAGCACAGCTACATCTTCGGCCTGCTGATCAACTCCTCCGGCAAGCGTTTCGTCGATGAAGGCGCCGACTTCCACTCCTTCACCTACGCCAAATACGGCGGCGAAGTGCTCAGGCAAAACGCGCAATTCGCCTGGCAGGTGTTCGATTCCAAGGTGAAGGACTACCTGCGCAGCGAATACCGCATCAAGTTCGTCACCAAGGTCAGCGCCAACACGCTGGAAGAGCTGGCGGAGAAGCTCGAAGGCGTCGATGCGAAAACGGCGCTGAAGACCATCCAGGACTACAACGCCTCGGTGAACCAGGACGTGCCGTTCCAGCACACCGTGAAGGACGGCAAGAACACCACTGGCCTGGAGCCGCCGAAGTCCAACTGGGCGCAGGCGCTCGACACGCCGCCCTACGATGCGTATCAAACCACCTGCGGCATCACCTTCACCTTCGGCGGCCTGCGTACCGATCCCGAAAGCGGCCAGGTAATGAACGTGCACTTCCACCCCATCCCAGGCCTCTATTGCGCCGGCGAAATGCTGGGCGGCCTGTTCTACTTCAACTACGCCAGCGGTACCGGCCTGGTGTCAGGCGCCGTGTTCGGCCGCATCGCCGGCACCGGCGCCGCCGCGGCCGCGTTGGCATAGGCGCACATGCCCAAAGTCACCAAGGCGGTAAAACCGGCGGCCAGGCCTGCCGCGAAGCCCGCGGCCAAGTCCGCGCGCGCCCCGCAGCGCGCGCGCATCGAAGCGGCGAACGCGCCGGTGACCCCGCTCGCCAGCGGCGCCGCCACCCACGTCGACCTGCCGCGCGCCGAGCACGCCTACCAGGAAATCCGCCGTGCCATCCGCCAGCGGCGCTTCCGCTCGGGCGATCGCCTGCGCGAAGTCGAACTGGCCGAATCCCTCGGCCTGTCGCGCACCCCGGTACGCGAAGCGCTGTACCGCCTGCTCGCTGATGGTCTCGCCACCGAGCACGGCCAGCGCGGCATCATGGTGGCGGAGTTCGACCACGCCATGGTGGGCGAGCTTTACGTCATGCGCGAAATGCTCGAAGGCATGGCCGCGCGCCTGGCGGCCCAGGTGGCATCGGAAGTGGAAATCGCGCTGCTCCGGGAACTCGGCGCGCAATACGCCGCGCTGGTGAAAAGCGGGCGCGACGCCGAACTGGCGGAAAAAAATCGCCAGTTCCACGAAGCGCTATACCGCTGCGCGCACAACCGCTTTTTGCTGAAAATGCTCGACCCGCTGCACGATGCGCTGGGCCTGCTGGGCGACTCCAACCTCGCCGACCCGGCGCGTGCCCGCGCCAACGCGGTGGAGCATGCGGAGATCGTCGCGGCGATTGCGCGCCATGACGCCGATGCCGCCGACAAGCTCACCCGCGCGCACATTCACGAAGCGCACAAGGCGCGCGTCAAGCGCCTGTTCGCCTCCGGCGCGAGGTAAAGCGTATCGCGCCCACGCCGCGGTAGCGGCGTGCGTGGCCCGCCAAACCGCGCCGGGTGCCCTCAGCCCTTGGGGTCGCCCGCCTTGGTGGTCGCATCCCACGCCGGCGCCACCCAGCCGCCGCCGAGCGCCTTCACCAGGTTCACCGTGGTGAGGAACTGCGCGCCGCGAATCTGCGACTGCACGCGCTGCGCCGCCAGCTGGTTCTGCTCCACCAGGGTCAGCGCGATGATGTTGTCCAGCCCGCCCTGGTAACGGCGCAGGCTCACCTGGAACGACTTGTTCTGGTTGTCCACCGCCTGGCTTTGCTTTTGCTGCGCGGAATCGAGCAGCGCGACGTTGGAAAGCGAATCCTGCGCTTCCTGGATCGCTACCAGCACGGTCTGGCGATACGCCGCCACCGAGCCGCGATAGCCGGCTTCCGCGAACAGCACGCCGGCCTTGGCGCGGCCGCCGTCGAAAATCGTCTGCGCCGCTGCCAGCCCGAAAGACCAGATCAGCGAAGGCGCCGAAAACAGGTCGGCGATGCGCGTGGCTTCCGAACCGAGGAAGGTCGGCGCCAGGTTGAACACGGGATAGAAGGCCGCCTTCGCCACGCCGATTTGGGCATTGGCGGCAGCCATCGCGCGCTCGGCGGAAGCCACATCCGGCCGGCGCTGCAGCAGTTGCCCCGGCTGCACCAGCGGCACCTGCGGCAACGCCGTGGGCAGCTTGCCCGGCGCGATGTGGAAGGCGGCGGCCGGTGTGCCGGTCAAGGTGGCCAGCAGGTCTTCCTGGATATTGCGCTGGGTCTTGAGCAGGTCGAGCTGCGCCTTGTTGGACAAGGCAAGGGCGGTCTGCTGCAGCACGTCGGACTGCCCCGCCGCGCCCGAGGCATAGCGTTTCTTGATCGCCTCCAGTGCCTTGTCCTGCGCCGCGGTGGCTTCCGAGACGATGCCGATTTCCTCATCCAGCTGGCGCAACTGGAAATACGAAATCGCCACCTGGGCGTTCAAGAGCAGGCGGGTGTTCTCCTTGTCGGCTTCGGCCTGCTGCGCGCCCGCGCGCGCGGTCTCGATGTCGCGGCGCACCCGGCCGATCAGGTCGATTTCATAGCTGACGTTCACCACCGGCTTGAAATCGTTCTGCACCGTGGAGACGTTTTGCGAGCTCGGGTTGGTCAGCGGCCGGTCGGCGGAAATGCGCGCGCGCGTGCCGGTGGGGTCGAGCTCGACGCGCGGATACTGCTGCGATTCGCGGCTTTGCAGTTGCGCGCGCGCCTGGTCCATGCGGGCCACCGCCACCTGCAGGCTGAAGTTGCCGGCCAGGCAGTTCGCCTCCAGTTCGTTCAGCTTGGCATCACCGAAGATGGTCCACCAGTCGGCCTTGGGCGCGGCGTCGTTCGGCTGCGCCAGACCCCAGCCGGGGTCGGTCTTCCAGTCCACCGGCAGGTCGGCGGCCGGGCGCTTGTAGTCAGGGCCGATCGGCCCGCAGGCGGCGCACGCCAATGCGACGGCGGCGGCCAGCAGGGTCTTGCGGGAAAGCATCTGCATCATGGCGGAGGGGCGGCCTTGTTCTTCTCGTCTACGACGCGCTGGGGCCCGGCGCCCTGGCGGCGCCGTTCGGCGCGGTCTTGCCTGCGGCATCGGGCGTGCCGCCCTTGGCGCCGTCCGG
This sequence comes from Burkholderiales bacterium, assembly GCA_036498945.1. Lineage (GTDB taxonomy): Bacteria > Pseudomonadota > Gammaproteobacteria > Burkholderiales > JAEUOS01 > JAQGMJ01. The sequence continues at coordinate 26,530 of DASYEQ010000077.1, forward strand.
GCCGGCCTTCGGCGCGCCGCCCTTGTCATCCCCGCCCTTGCCGCTCTTGGCGGTCTCGGCCTTGACGATGGTGACCGCGCGCCCGGAGATGAGCGAATCCGGCGGATTGATGATGATGCTGTCGCCGGCCTTCAGGCCGCTTTTCACCTCGACACGCAGGCCGTAGTCGGTGCCGAGCGTTACCGGCTGCAGGCGCACCTTGTTGTCTTCGCCCACCACGCCGACCTGCGCGCCGGCGCCGGAGAAGAGCAGCGTGTTGTTCGGGATGGTCATGCGCGAGTCCGACTTGATGGAGAGCGCCACTTCGACATAGGCGCCCGGCATCAGGCCGTGGTCCTGGTTTGGCACCTCGATTTCCACCTGCAAGGTACGCGAGGTGGTGTCGATCGCCCCGGCGGTGCGCAGCACCTTGCCGATCAGCGGCTTGCCAGGCGCTTCGCGGCGCAATATCGAAACGTCGTCGCCCACCTGGATGAGGGCCGCCTGGTCCTGCGGCACGAACACGTACATGTGCAGCTTGTTCACCTGCGCGATGGAGAATAGCGACTGCGGCGCGCCGCCGTTGCCCGCGTTCACCAGGTCGCCGATGTTGACGTTGCGCTTGGTGACGATGCCGTCGAACGGCGCCACCACGCGGCCAAAGGCCTGCTGGTCGCGCAGGCGCTGCAGCGCCGCCTGGCTCTGGCGGTAGGCGCCGGTTTTTTCGTCCAGCTCCTGCTGAGACACGGCGTCATCGCGGCGCATGTCGGTCCAGCGGTCGAAAGCGGTCTTCGCCAGGTTGTAGTTGGCGGTGGCCTCCATCACCTGCTGGTTGATCTCCGGTGTGTCGATGATCGCCAGCAATTCGCCCGCCTTCACCGGCTGGCCGATGTCCTTCGTCCACTGCTTCACGTAACCCGGCGTGCGCGCGTACACCTGCGCCTCGTTCTGCCCCAGCACGGTGGAAGGCAGAGTGAGCTTGGCATTGACCCCGCGCGTGTTCGGGTGCACCACGCTGACGTGCAGCTTGGTTTCCTCGGTGGTGCGCGTTTCCAGCGCCTTGGCATCGCCGTGGCGCTCGATCAGCACCATGACGAAACCGGCGGCCAGCACGCAGACCGCCAGCAGCGCGACCACGCGCGCGCGGCGAACCACGGAGCGGCGGCTCATGTCGTGTCCAGGGCCGTGGAGATGAAACTCCGGCAGGCCCTGATGGGCATGGGTCTTTTCGGTCATGTGGGTACTTCCTGGGTCGAATCAGGTGCGGAGGGTGAGGGTGGATGGGCGGCCGCGTGCCCGGCGCGTCGGGCTTTGCGCTCGGCCAGGAATTTGTGCATGGTGGCGAACACCACCGGCACGAACAGCAGGGTGGAGACAGTGGCGAACAGCAGGCCGCCGATCACCGCGCGGCCCAGCGGCGCATTCTGCTCGGCGCCTTCGCCGATGCCGATCGCCATCGGGATCATGCCGAGGATCATCGCCAGCGCGGTCATCAGCACCGGGCGCAGGCGGGTGGCGCCGGCCTCCAGCGCCGCCGAAAGCGGCGGCAGCCCGGTATCCAACCGCTGGCGGGCGAAGGAGACGACCAGGATGGAGTTGGCCGTCGCCACCCCCATGGTCATGATGGCGCCGGTGAGCGCCGTCACCGACAGGTGGGTGCCGGTGAGCAGCAGCATCCAGGCGATGCCGGCAAGCGCGGCCGGCAGCGCGGTGATGATGATGAACGGATCCATCCACGACTGGAAGTTGATCACGATCAGCAGGTATACCAGCACGATGGCGCCAAGGATGCCCACCCCCAGGCCGACGTAGGAACTCTTCATCGTCTGCACCTGCCCGCGCAGGGTCACGCGCGTGCCCTTGGGGTACTCGGCCTTGGCGTCGTCGACGATCTTCTGCACCTCGTCGGCCACGCTGCCGAGGTCGCGCCCGGAGACGTTGGCGTAGACGTCGATCGAGGGCAGGATGTTGTAGCGCGACACCAGCCCGTATTCGGAAGAAGGCGAGGCGCTCACCAGGTTGCCCATCATCTGCTGCGGCTGGTTGGCCGCCGCCGCGGCCGCTGCGCCGGGGCTATTGCTGTTGGTCTTCACCGGCAGGCGCAGCAGGTCGTCCAATGAAGAGACGGTGTACTGCGGCATCTGCACCATCACGTTGTAGACGATGCTGGTGTTGGGGTTGAGCCAGAAGTTGGGCGAGGTCTGGAAGGAGCCGGAAAGCGGCACCAGCAGGTTCTGCGCCACGTCGGTGGGCGAGAGCCCCATGCCCTGCAGGCGCGCGCGATCCATGGTGAGCCGGATCGAAGGCGTGTCCAGGCGCTGGTGGATGTGCACGTCGGTGGCGCCCGGCACTTTCTGGATACGCTCGGCCAGCTTCGCCGCCAGCTGGTGATTGGGGCGCATGTTGCTGCCGTACACCTGCACGTCGATTGCAGAGGAGATGCCGAAGTTGAGGATCTGCGTGACGATGTCGGCCGGCTGGTAGAAGAACTCGACGCCGGGGAAGCGCGCGCGCAACGCCGGCGTCAGCTTCGCCATGTATTCCTCGCTGGGCCGGTGGCCGTGCTTGAGCGAGATCATGATGTCGGCGTCCAGCGTGCCGATGGTGCCGGAGTTGGAATAGGCGAGGTTGATGCCGGAGTAGGGCAGGCCGAGGTTGTCGACGATGGTTTCCAGTTCGGCGGTGGGAATGATCTGCCGCACCACCTCCTCTACGTGATCCGCCAATACCGCCGTGTTCTCGATGCGCGTGCCGGTGGGTGCGCGCATGTGCAGCTTGATCTGCCCGGTATCCACCGTCGGGAACAGGTCGCGCCCGAGCATCATGTACAGCCCGCAGGAAGCCAGGCACGGCACCAGGAAGATGCCCATGAACGACAGGCGGTGGATCAGCAGGTGCGACAGGAGCAGCGTGTACGCATCGCGCATCTTGTCGAAGCGGCGGTTGAAGCTGGCGTTGACCGAACGGATGCCGCGCGTGACGAAGTTGCCGCCGGGTGCGTCATGCGCATGCCCCATCAGCAGCAGTGCCATGGTCGGCACCAGCGTGCGCGAGAGCACGTAGGAGGCCAGCATGGCGAACACCACCGCTTCGGCCATCGGCACGAAGAGATAACGCGCCGCGCCCTGCAGGAAAAACATCGGCATGAACACGATGCAGATACACAGCGTGGAAACGAAGGCGGGAATGGCGATTTCCCCCGCGCCTTCGAGAATCGCCTCGTGCAGCCTGGTCCCCATGTGCAGGTGGCGCTCGATGTTCTCGATCGTCACCGTGGCGTCGTCCACCAATATGCCCACCGCCAGCGCCAGGCCGCCGAGGGTCATGATGTTGATGGTCTGGCCGATGGCGTAGAGCAGGATGATGGAGGTGAAGATCGACAGCGGGATCGAGATCGCGATGATCACCGTGGTGCGCCAGTTGCCGAGGAACACCAGCAGCATGATGGCGGTGAGGCCGGCGGCCACCAGCGCCTCGTGCACCACGCCCTCCACCGCCGCGCGCACGAAGGTGGACTGGTCGAGCAGCAGGTTGAGCTTGATGCCGTCAGGCAGCAGGCCGGTGACGCGCGGCAACTGCGCCTTGATGTTGGCCACCACGTCGAGGGTGGAGGCGCCGCCGTTTTTCATGATCGACATGAGCAGGCCGCGCTGGCCGTTCTGGCGCACGATGTTGGTCTGCGGCGAGTTGCCGTCGCGTACGTGCGCTACCTCGCGCAGGAAGGTGGTGGCCCCGTTCACCGTCTTTACCGGGATGTCGTTCAGCCCCTCGATGGTGGTGGGCGAGCCGTTCATCGCCACCGAGTATTCGGTATCGCCGATTTTCGCCGTGCCCGCCGGCAGCGCCAGGTTCTGCGTGTTGATCGCGCTGATCACGTCCAGCGCGCCCAGGCCCTTGGCGCGCAGCGCCTGGCCGTCAAGGTCGACGGAGAGCAGGCGCTGCTTGCCGCCGTAGGGGTAGGGGATGGAGACGCCGCGTACCGTGATCAGTTGCGGGCGCAGGATGTTCAGCGCCGCGTCGAACACTTCCTTTTCCGACAGGCTTTCGCTGGACAAGCCGAGCTGCAGCACGGGAATGGAAGAAGCGGTGAACTTGAGGATGGAAGGCGGCGTGGTCCCCGGCGGCATGTTGCGCACCGCCGTTTGCGAGGTTGCCACCACCTGCGACATCGCCGTCTGGATGTTGGCGGTCGGCTGGAAGAACACCTTCACCACCGCCACCCCGGCGAGCGATTGCGATTCGATGTGCTCGATGTCCCCCACAGTGGTGGTGAGGCCGCGCTCGTTTACCTGCGTGATGCGATCGGCCATCTGCTGGGCCGAGAAGCCGTTGAAGGTCCAGATGATCGCCACCACCGGAATGTCGATTTCCGGCAGCACGTCCACCGGCGTGCGCATGATCGCCAGCGGCGTCGCCAGCAGGATGGCGATCGACATGACGATGAAGGTGTAGGGCCGGCGCAGCGCCAGTTCGACAATCCACATCTTTTTAATGCTTCCTGTTTGAGCGGGGATGCGCGGCCAAGTCTTGCCTGATTCCCCGGTAATCGCGCATTAAAGCATCCCGCGCCTTTTACCGCATCTCCCCGGCTTTTATGCGCCGGCTGCATAAAAGCGCGAAAAAACCGGCAAGCCGTGAAATCGCGCCCGGCATGCGGATTAACTTTCGCGATTCCATACGTGCCATCGCAAGACTCGGATTTTATCCGGAGGGCCACCGCACCTCTTGCGGATTGGCTATTCAACATCGATGCTGCGTTGCGGCGTAGGGGCAAAGCAGGTCTCGGCTCGGATGTGACTGGCAGGTGGCAAGGGCCGCGTTATGCTTCTTGTCCAACCCGCCAAATCAAACCTGAACAAAAGTTCATAAATCGTTCATCTGCTGGATCAGGCATTTTTTCCTGGTCCCTGTTTTGCGTGCATATCGCACCGCACGTGAGTAAGGGATTGATGCTTGTTATATTTTGTTAAATCGCCTCTTTTGCGAGTTTTTTCGGTTTGGATGGGAGCAAGTCGATGAAAGTGGTGGTCGTGGGAGCCGGCGTGGCCGGGTGCATCATCGCCCGCGCGCTGGCGGCGCTGCCGCGGGTGGAGCTCGTCTGCCTGGAGCGCGTGACGGCGGATGATCACTCCGAATCCGGTACCGGCCTCAACATCGGCCCCAACGGCGTGAAGGCGTTGCAACGCCATTCCCCCGCGCTGGCCGCGGCCGTGCTCGCGGCCAGCTTCCCCTGGCGCAGCTGGCGCATTTCGCTCACCGACGGCCGGGTGCTGTTCGACCTGCCGCTGCACGAAGTGGCGGACAACCCCGGCATCCGCATCCGCTGGTCGGAGCTTTATCGCGTGCTGCGCCGTGAAGCCGGTGCCTGCGTGCAATTCGGCTGCGAGGTCGAAGGCGTCGGCTACGGCAGCGCCGATCACACCTGGATCGAATACACGCAGGACGGCAGCCGCAAGCGCATCGACGGCATCGACCTGCTGATCTCCTGCGACGGCCGCTATTCCCTGCTGCGGCAGACGCTCTGCGGCGCGCCCGCCGTCGCCCACGTCGGCGTTGCCATCCTGCGGCTGCTCGTGCCCGACACCTCCGGCGGCCTGATCGACGACTACGAACAGTGGTTCAACGGCCCGCACCGCCTGCTCGGCTTTCGCGTGCCGGAGAATCACTACTACCTTTCCGGCGCCGTGCCGATCGACGCCGGCCAGCCAATCCCGGCGTCGATGAAAAGCGCCGCCTTCCTGCGCGAAGCCTTCACTCCAGCCGCAGGGACGCCCTCGGCGCAGTGCCGCTGGCTGATCGACACCCTGTGCGAAAACGCGCCGCAAACCCATTGGGCGCGCCTGCAGGAATCGCCCGCGCTGTTCCGCGATCCCGGTGGCCGCGTCATGTTCCTGGGCGATTCCGCCAACGGCATGGTACCGACGCTGGGGCAGGGCGCCACCCAGGCGATCGAAGGCGCCTGTCTTGCCGCGGACCTCCTGGCCGCCAAACTGAAAGCCGGCGGCACCGTCGCGCAAGTGCCGGCCTGGCTCGAAGAGATCGAAGCACGCCGGCGCGAGCGCGTGCGCTTCGTGATGGACTTCTCGCGCGCCTCCACCGACACCATGCTGGCCGGCGCCGACCCGGTGGCCGGTGCGCGTGAAAAATGCCAGGCGCCATACCTGCGGCAGCTCACGCAGCTCTACCGCGACATCACCGTCTACCCCTAGCGTGATCGCCGCCCGCGGGCACCATGCGTTTCATCGCACCCCCCGCCGCGCGGGCATTTTCAGAATCGTCCTACAGATTCACCCCGGTGCCGTCGCTAGAGTGGCGGCAATTGCAAACAGGAGCCGTAGATGACGCAGCCGAAAGTTCGTGACGAGTTCGACATCACCATCGTCAACTACGCCAGGGAACAGGCCACCCACGCCGACCTCGTTCTCGCGGAAGAAGAGTACGCGCGCAAAAAAGCCCTGGCGCTGGCCCGCCGCGACGGCACGCCCGCGGCGAAATCCGGCACCAGCGCCGCCGCCCGGCGCGTGGACCAGCAGGAAAACGTGCGCCAGATGAAACGGCGCCTGGCCGATCCCGGCCTCTCCCTGGCCGAGCGCAACCTGCTGCAAAAGAAACTCGCCGACGAGGAAATGGTGGCGGCCTTCACGGCGCGCTGAGCAAGGCAGGCAAGAGCGCGCCAGCGCAGCGTTGTCCGGGCCGCGCGGCGGACCGGCCCTGAGCCGGATCCAGTCGGCGTCCTTTCACGCCATCCTGCCATGGCAGGATGGATCGTCAGGCCCACGGCCACGGCCTGGCCGGCAAATCCGCGTCCACTAAACTCGTCAGCCCCCATAGACCGGTCATCGGGCCGGCGCTATGCCGCGCGCCGCGCGCGAGCGTATCCTGCGTGCCGTACAAGACCGCCGAGCCGGGAGGGTTCGAGCCATACCGTCATCCACGCACGCCAACACAGTCCTGGCCCTGCTTTGCGGCGTCCTGCAAGCGGGCGTTGCCCGGGCCGAAGCCCTCTTGCAAGCCGATTACGCCGCCATGATCCGCGCCGGCGGCCTGCGCAATCGCGCGCTGCCCTCGAACCAGCCGGTGGACGTGATGAAGGCGGCGAACGACGCCAGGCGCGGCCGCGCGCAGCCGTAACCGCGGCGCAATCCGTGCCGATTTCGGAGAAAATGCCGGCGCTCCCCATTCAACCCATCGTCACATGACCCTGGACTCCACTCCCGACGTACTCATCTGCGGCGCCGGCGTTTCCGGCCTGGCCCTGGCGATCGAACTGGCGCGGCGCAACGTCGCCTTCCGCCTGATCGAAAAATCCCCCACGCCCTTTCCCGGTTCGCGCGGCAAGGGCCTGCAGCCGCGCAGCATCGAAGTGTTCGAAGACATGGGGCTGGCGGATCGTATCTGCGCCCACGCCGCCTTCCACATGCCGATCCGCCACTATCACGGCGAAGGCTTCGAGGACGAAGTGGCCGAGGTGCCGCCGCCCAACCCCGCCGAGCCCTACAACCGGCCCTACCTGATGCCGCAGTTCCTCACCGAAGCCGCGCTGCGCGAGCGCCTGGCCGAACTCGGCGGGTGCATCGAGTACGGCTGCGAACTGCTCTCCTTCACCCAGGATGGCGAAGGCGTCAGCGCCGAACTGCGCGGCCCGCGAGGGGAAGAGACCGTGCGCGCGCAGTATCTCGCCGGCACCGACGGCGGCCGCAGCCTGGTGCGCCATATCCTCGAGATCGATTTCCCTGGCGAGAACTTCAACATTCCCGCCCTGGTGGCGGATGTCGAAGTCGAAGGCCTGACGCGCGACGCCTGGCACCGCTGGGACAACCAGCGCGTCGATTCGGTGTGGTTGTGCCCGCTGCCTGGCACCGACTTGTACCAGTTGCAAGCCCCGCTGATCGGCGTACCCGAGCCCGATTTTTCGCCCGCGGGCCTCACCGCGCTCACCCAATCACGCAGCAGGCGCAGCGACATCCGCATCACGGCGGTGCACTGGAGCTCCGCCTACGGCCTGAGCGCACGCCTGGCGGCACGCTTTCGCGCCGGCCGGGTCTTTCTCATCGGCGACGCCGCCCACATCCACCCGCCCACCGGCGGCCAGGGACTGAACACCAGCCTGCAGGACGCCTACAACCTCGGCTGGAAACTGGCGGGCGCGCTGCAAGGGGCGGACACCGCGCTGCTCGACAGCTACGAAGCCGAACGCCGGCCGATCGCCGCCGGCATGCTCGACCTCGCCGTCAGCCTCCTGCGCACGCTCGCCGCCAGCGGCCGCATGCGCACCGGCCGCAGCACCGAGCAGCTTGACCTCGGCTATCGCAACGGCCCGCTCGGCCTGGAACGCCCGTCACGCGAGTCCGGCGCAGGCCTGCGCGCCGGCGACCGCGCGCCCGACGCGCCATGCCGCGGCGCCGGCGGCGCGCCCATGCGCCTGTTCGAACTCTTCAAGGGGCCGCACTGGACCCTGCTTGGCTTCGAGGCGGATCGCGCCGCCGCCCCCGCGCCGCGCCGCCGCCTGCGCATCCACACCACGGGGCAGGGCGGCGACCTGGTCGACGACGCCGGCCACATCGCCCGCATCTACGGCCTCGCACGCGGCGACTGGGTATTGGTGCGTCCCGACGGCTACATCGGCGCCCTCGTCTCCGGCGACCCGCGCGCCGCCCTCGAAAGCTACCTCGCCAGGCACCTCGGCCCGGCTTAGGCGTCCGCGCCGCCGAAGATCGCCGGTCCAAAGAGGGGACCTTCTGCCGCGTAGACTCTTAACGCTTCAGTGCCCGTGGAACACGGGCTTGCGCCCCTGCGCCTGCGCTGCCATCGCCTCGTCGACGTCGGCGCTCCATTCGAGCGCGCGGCGCAGGCTGTCGGAAAGCTCGCGCGAATGCTGGAAACCGGGTGCGAGGCGCGCATTGGCGATCTTCTTCGCCCCGCGCGTGGCCAGCGGCCCGTTTTGCGCAATGCGCTGCGCGATGGCGCGCACGCTGTCGCGGAATTCAGCGCCAGGGTACACACCCTGCACGATGCCGTAACGCTCCATCTCCTGCGCGCCGATCTCGCGCGTGGCGCAGATCAGCTCCAGCGCGCGCGCCCGGCCGACCAGCGCCGGCAGGCGCACCGGCGCGCCCGCGCCGGGAAAGCCGCCCCAGGCCGCTTCCGGCATCTGCAAGGTCGCGTGCGCCGCGCAATAGCGGATGTCGCAGGCCAGCGCCAGTTCCACCGCGCCCGCCAGCACGCGGCCGTTGATCGCCGCGATTACGATCTGCGGCAGCGCCTCGACGGCGTCGAACACGCGGTTGGCCAGCATCACCAGCTCGATGATCTGCTCCTTCGAAAACGAAGCGCGGATCGCCGGGTTGAGGATGCCCATGGAAAAATACTGCTCGCCGCCGCCGGTGATCACCACGGCATGCGTGGCGGCATCCTCGCGCAGCCTCTCCACCAGCGCATGCAGCCGCGCCAGCACGTCCGGCAGCAGGCGGTTCATGTCGGCCGGCCGGTCCAGCGTGATCTCGGCCACGCCGCCGGCGCGCGCCAGCGTTACGCCCTCGGGAAATTGTTCGACGGCTTTCGTCTCCTGCATCACGGTCTCCTCGCTGTTGCGAACGCCGCGACTATTCTTCAGTGGGAGAGAAAAAGCAACGCCGGCCCGGTAATCCGGCCTATCCGTGATGGTGATCGTGCAGGTTGTCGCCGCGCGCATGCATGAAGGCGTGGATGCCGTCCACCAGTCCCAGGTGCAGGTCGCGGTTCTCGAAGGTCGGCGGCGGGTCGAGGCTGTCCAAACCATGCAGCGAGCCGTGCACCATGTCGTGCATGAACGCCACCGGGTCCTGCGGCATGCCGTTGCGCTTGATCTCGTCGGCGAAGGCGGAAAGGAAAAACCCCAGCACGCCGCCGATTTCACGCACGTCGATGGGTTTGCGGTTGAACTTGCGGGTTGCCATGGCTGCTCCTTGGTTTTATCGAGGCCGCGATTATCGCAGGCATTAATGGAGGTCAGCTAATTGGGGTCAGAGTAAAACTGCCCCGCGGCAATTTCCACGTTCCCGCGCCACTGCGCGGTCCAGGGCCGGTTCTGTGCCATGATCCGGGGCGCCGCGCGGGCGCGGCAGAAAAGCACACAGGCAGACCTCATGCAGAGCAGCGGCATCCGTTTTCATCGTCCCATCACCTTCTGGTTTTCCACCGCCGCCTTGGTCGCCGGCGTCCTGGCCCACATTCCGATGTACCTCATGGGTGCCTCGATGCATTACCACCTCGCCGGCATGCCGATGGACACCACCATGCTCATCGGCATGTTCCTGATCCTGGGCGGCATCTGCGGCGCGGTGTATGGCCTGATGCCGCCGAAACAGGAATTGCTCGCCAGCCTGCACCACGACGAGCGGCCGTTCTCGCTGGTGAGCGCCGACAACGCGCCGCTCACCCCGGCGCACTGGAAGCTGTTCACCGTGCTGATGGTGGCGCTGGTCGTTGACGTGATGAAGCCCGCCACCCTGGGCTTCGTCGTCCCCGGCATGTCGGAAGAGTACGAGATCACCCGCGAGACCGCCAGCCTGCTGGCGCTATCCGCGCTCACCGGCACCGCGGTAGGCTCGCTGATCTGGGGCATGGTGGCCGATGTCTTCGGGCGCCGCTGCGGCATCCTGATCTCGGCGCTGATGTTCGTCGGCACCTCGATCTGCGGCGCCATGCCTTCCTTCAACTGGAACCTCTTCATGTGCTTCCTGATGGGCGCCTCCGCCGGCGGCCTCTTGCCCATCGCCTTCACCCTGATGGCCGAAACCGTGCCGGCGCGCCACCGCGGCTGGATGCTGGTGGCCTTAGGCGGCATCGGCAGCACCGCCGGCTACCTCGCCGCCAGCCTGTGCGCCGCCTGGCTGGAGCCGGAGTATTCATGGCGCATGCTCTGGTTCCTCAACCTGCCCACCGGCCTCGCGCTGATCGCGCTCAACCGCTTCCTGCCGGAGTCGCCGCGCTTCCTGATGCACATCGGCCGCAACCAGGAGGCACGCGCCGTGCTCGCCATCTACGGCGTGCAGGTGGTCGAGGGCGAAGCCGCCAGGGCCGTCACGTCACAGTCGCGCGGCGGCGTGCGCGAACTCCTGCGCAAGCCCTTCGTCGCGCTGACCGCCGCGCTGATCATGTGCGGCCTGTCGTGGGGCCTGGTGAATTTCGGCTTCCTGCTCTGGCTGCCGTCGAACCTGCGTTCCATGCACCTCTCAGGCTCCCCCGACGCGCTGCTCGCCAAGGCAGCGTTCCTGGCATTGCCGGGCGTGCTGGTGGTGACCTGGCTGTACCACCGCTGGAGCACCTTCAAGACCCTGGTGCTGTTCGTGCTCGTCACCGCCGCTGCCCTGTTCGGCTTTTTTATCCTCGGCAACAGCGGCGCGACCTCAGGCCTTGCCTTCGGCGCACTGACCGTCATCCTGCTGGCGAGCGTGAGCGGCGTGATCGCCATGCTGATTCCGTACGCCACCGAAATCTACCCCCTGCGCGTGCGCGGCACCGGCAGCGGCCTGGTCGCCGGCGCCAGCAAGCTGGGCGGCGTGGCGGCCGCCGGGCTGGGCGTGATCGGGCTGTTTTCCAGTCTTTCGCTGTCCGCGCTGGTGGTGGCGGGCGCGCTGGTGCTATCGGTGGCCCTGCTGGCGCTGCGTGGCGTCGAGACGCGTGGCCGTGCGCTGGAAGAAATCGCGCCCGACGCCTGAACAGGGCGGCGCGGAAGCGCGCCCCTTCCGGCGCCACCGTTCGCCTGGCTACCCCTCCTACCGCAAGGTCAGCGGCGCGCACAGCGCGATGCCGTGCTCGAATCCCACCACCACGCGGCTGGAAGCCCCGGCACTGGTGAGCGAGCAATCGGTCGGCGGCTGCAGCGAAGCCTGGTGCCCATCGTTCATCGGCTCGCGCGCCTGCGTGTTCCAGGCGATGGTCTTCGGCTGCGAGGCGCCCATCTGCCTGCGCAGCGCCGCCACCTCGGTCTCCAGCGCCGTCACCCGCGCCTGCAATGCCTGCGTCTGCGTCGGCGCCTGGGTGTGGGCCGGCGGATGATGCGCGGTGGCCGCGCTGGCGCAGTTCGAAATCATCGAGGCCGCAAGCAGCGCAGCCAGCGAAAACAACGGAGGCACGTTCTTCATTCAAGTCTCCTGGGACAGGTCAAGGCGACCGCAATCGAAAGCCAGAGGGTTTGCACCTCCTAAGTACCGGCTTTCCTTCGCCCGGTCTGTAAGCCGCTTCCTACCGTTTCCTACACCTTCCCCCCGTGGCGCGCGTTACACCCTCCCGGGAGCGCGCTGCCGCACATAAATCGCCTTTTCATCGCCTGTTCATGTGCGTCATCTAACAATTGGTAACAAAAAGGAGGCCCCATGATCGCGATATTTTCCACCCCCCTGCGCGCCCTGTGCATCACCATCGCCGCGCTTTGCATCCTGCCCGCCCATGCCGAAGAGGCGCCGGGCCCGCACCACGCACCCGCCCAGGCCGATGCAACCCGCTCCGCCCTGGTCGAAAAGGTGATCACCGCCGCCGGCCTGCGCGAGCAGATGGCCTCGATCGAAAAATCCATGCGCGAGAGTTTCGCCGCCAGCGCCACCCGCACGCAAAAGGGCGAGACCGTCACCCCGGAGGCGCGCGCCCGCCTGCAGCGCATGGGCAGCGCGGTGGCCGACGCCTATCGCCGCGAGTTGTTCGTCGAGCGCATCGCCGCCTCCCTGAGCGAAGGCGAGGGCAACGGCCGGCTTGCCACCGTGCTGGCCGAACTCGACAAGCCGCTCGTCAAGCGCATGAGCGCCGCCGAAAAGCAGCCGCTCGACCCCGCCGCCATGCGCGATTACTTTACCCGCACCCGCAGCCAGCCGCTGCCCCCGGCGCGCCTGGCGCTGATGGAACGCATCGACGCCGCCAGCGGCGCCAGCGAACTCGCTACCCAGGTCACCATCACCACCACCAAGCTCCTGGTCTACGCCACCCCCGGCATGGAAGCCGAGCGCGCCGCCCGCGCCTCCGCCGAGATCGATGCGCGCCTTCCCGCCACCCGCGCGCAGGTGCGCGCCCAGCTCCTCGCGCAATTCGCCTACACCTACCGCAACGTCAACGACGCCGACCTCGAGCTCTACACCCGCGAGAACGAAGGCGAGAGCCTGCGCTGGCTCAACAACCGCATCGCCGCCGCCCTCGGCGCGCAATTCCGCGAAAGCGCGCTGAAAATGGCGCGCGCCTTCCACGACATCATGACGCCCGGAGGCGCCGCCGCCGTCACCTGAGGCGGCGCGCAAGGGCAGGGCGCCTCAGGCCAGCCCTGCCTTCTCCAGCCCAAGCGCCTTGTCGTGCGCCCCCGGCGTGGTGTGGAAGGCGACGTTGAGGCGGTTCCACGCATTGATGGTCATGATGCGGAACACCAGCGTGGCGATTTCCTTTTCGCCGAAGTGCTCGCGCGCCTCGCCGTAGACGGCATCCGAAAGCCCTTCCGGCGCGATGCGCGTGAGCGCCTCGGTCAGCGCCAGCGCCGCGCGCTCCCTGGCGGAAAACAGCGGTGATTCGCGCCAGATCGCCACGTGATGCACGCGCAGCTCGCGCTCGCCGTGGATCTTCGCTTCCTTCACGTGCATGTCCAGGCAGAAGGCGCAGCCGTTCATCTGCGAGGCGCGGATTTCCACCAGCAGGGAAGTGGCGGGGTCGAGATCGCCGCTCTTGCCGATGGCGGTGCTCACGTCGTTGAGCTTATTGACCAGCGCCGGTACCTGCGCCATGAAATTGAGACGGGGAGTGTGGCTCATGATGGGTGTCCTTGTAGGGGAGGAGATGATGTCGCCGCCGATTTGCCGCGATCACCTCCATAAGACGCCCCGGCCGCGCGCCGTGTGACAGCCGCGCCGAAAAAAACCTTCATCCCCGCGCGTTCAATCGCGCCGGGATGAATTTCCGCCAGCCCGGTCCGCTCCCGCGGGCCTCAACGCAACAGGAAGAACCCCTTTTCCTGCGCCGGCGTCACCGTCACCTGCACCACCTTGCCGCCCGGCTCCGCCAATATGCGTACATGGCGGCCCTTGCGCATCACCACGCCCTTCTCGTTCCAGTAGTCGCAATTGATTTCCAGCGCGCGCGTAAAGGCGCACTCCGGGTCCAGCGCCTGGCGCTCCTGCAAGAGCGTATTGATGTTGCGGCCGACAAAGGCCCGGCGCGCGAGCGCCTCGTTCTGCGCCGCCGAGGCGATGTCGCGGCCCGGCATCGTATAGATCGCCATCTGCCCCGCCAGCGAAGCCGCGCCCGTATCGCAGGCGCAGACAACCGTTGACGTATACAACAGCGCCGCCAGCACGATCGCCGGAATGATGAACCAGACCGCCTTCTTCATGCGCAAGCACCCCCTCAAAGTTGGGTCGCGCCAGAACGACTCCGGGCCATTGTTTCATGTCGGGGTGCCAGGGGGCCTACCGCCTGTCGGGGTGGCCTGCCTGTCCGTCGCCAGTGCCGGCCCGGCGCCATCCCGGTGCATAATTTCAGCCGCCGCTTCCCGGCCCAGGTAGACGAAAACCCCCATGCCCCCAGGCGACCAGGCACCCAGCCAGCCCTCCTACGCAAATCTCGCCCCCGGCGACCCCGCGCCCTGGTTCGTGCAGCACATCGACCAGCACCGCGAATACCCGTTCCACCTGTTCGGCGGCCGCTACGTCGTCATGTGTTTTTTCGGCGCCTCCGCCAGCCCGGCATGGCAAACCGCCCTGGCCGCGATCAAGCAGCGCCTGCACTACCTCAGCGCCGCTGACCTCGCCTGCATCGGCATCACCGCCGACGCGCGCGACACCGCCGGGCGCCTTGAGCGGCCTTCCCCCTTCATCAGCTACTGCCACGACCTCGACGGCCGCGTCAGCCGGCTCTACGGCGCCCTCCCGCAGGAGAGTCCCGCCGGCGCCGCGCCACTCCCCTATCGCCAGACCTGGATCGTCCTCGACCGCCTGCTGCGCGTCGTTGCCAACATCCCCTTCGCCGCCGACGGCAGCGACGCACCGCTGCTCCTGGCCATCCTCGACCGCCTGCCGCCCTTCGCCCACACCCCCGAGCCCTACCAGGCCCCGCCCGTCCTGCTGCTCCCCGACATCTTCAGCCCTGCGCTATGCCGGCGCCTCATCGCCTTGTTTGACGCCCGCGCGCGCGCCGAATCCGGCTTCATGCTCAAGCAGCAAGGCAAGACGGTCGAGGTGCTCGACCCGCGCCACAAGCGCCGCCGCGACTACCACCTCGACGACCAGGGCGCCATCGACGAAATCCGCGACGCCCTGCAACGCCGCCTCGCCCCCGAAATCGCCAGGGCCTTCCAGTTCACCGCCACCCACATCGAACGCCACCTCGTCGCCCGCTACGCCGCCCAGGAGCAGGGCCACTACGCCGCCCACCGCGACAACACCACCCCCGCCACCGCCCACCGCCGCTTCGCCCTCACCATCAACCTCAACGGCGACTTCGAAGGCGGCGACCTCAGCTTCCCCGAATTCGGCGCCCGCCCCATCCGCGTGCCTGTCGGCGGCGCCATCGTCTTCTCCTGCTCGCTGATGCACGCCGCCGGCATCGTCACCCGCGGCACGCGCTACGCCTATGTCACCTTCCTGTTTGACGAGGCAGGGGAGAAGGCACGACAGGGGAGCCAGGCCGGGATTGTGAACGCCGCGAGCCAAGAGTCCTTGCCCCGCCTTTCAAGCCACGATTGATGCAAGCATTGGCAACCGCATTGCGCGTGGTGATCCTCATCGCCGCGCTCGTACCCGCGGATTCCAGGCCCCGCGGCGCGCCCGCCCGGCCGTACCCGCGCTGGACCCCGCTGTTCGTCCTCATTGCCGCCGCCGGCCTGCTGGCGCAACTCCAATGGCCCGGGCTGCGGCCCCTCCTTGAGCGCAATGCCGACGCCATGTTCGACGGCCAATGGTGGCGCCTGTTCACCGCCCTCTGGCCGCAGGACGGCGGCATCGCCGGTGGCCTCGCCAATATCGCCAGTCTGCTACTGATCGGCAACGCCGCCGAGCGCCGCTGGCCGGGCCTCGCCTGGCCCGTCCTTTATTTGGGCGGCGGATTGCTAAGCCAACTGGTTGCGCTGCGCTGGCAGCCGGTGGGCGCCGGCAACTCGGTGGCCGTGATGGCGCTCGCCGGCGCGCTCATCTGCGCGCGGTTCTTCGACGGCCCGTCGAAACGCTGGAGCAGCGTTGCCGCCGCGGCATGCGCCTGTGCCTTGATCGGCCTGTGCGATATTCACGGCGCCGCCACGCTCATTGGCTGCCTCTTCGCATGGGCTGCGCGGCGGCGATAGTTGCGGACTGTACGGATAGACCACGAATCGAAGATTATCCAGGTGCACCCCGCAGCTTCCCGCCGTCCGCCCCCCGCCTCACCGCCATCTATGTAGCGGTACCTATTCGCGACCAACGCGTGTACCCAAGCATCAAGGGAAGTGGAAAGTCGTGGATTTCCCGAAGGTCATGCGCATTTCCGTTGCCTATTTATTCAGCATTTCCCTCTGAAAATCACCTGAAAAATTCAACCACACTTGGTTGAGCGATGTGCGTATCTTGGGTAACAGTCAACAGTCCTTCACTCTGACGGGAGCCCCCATGCAAGACGACATCGCCCTCGACCAACCGCTGACCGACAAGCAACAACGCTTCGTCTTCGAATACCT
>DASYEQ010000078.1:0-42340 GCA_036498945.1 Burkholderiales bacterium
CCCGCGCAAGACCGCCTTCCTGGGCTTGGGCGTAATGGGCTACCCGATGGCCGGGCACCTGAAGGGCGCGGGGCACACCGTGACGGTGTACAACCGCACCGCCGCCAAGGCGGCCGACTGGGCGAAGAAGTTTGGCGGTACCTCGGCGGCGACGCCGCGCGAAGCGGCCAAGGATTGCGACATCGTCGCCTGCTGCGTCGGCAACGACGACGACCTGCGCTCGGTGGTGCTGGGCGACAACGGCGCGTTTGCCGGCATGAAAAAGGGGGCGATCTTCCTCGACCACACCACGGCCTCGGCCGACGTCGCGCGTGAACTGGCGGCGGAAGCGAACAAGCGCGGCCTGCGCTTCGTCGATGCCCCGGTCTCCGGCGGCCAGGCGGGCGCGGAAAACGGCGTGCTCACCGTGATGTGCGGCGGCGAGCTGGCGACCTTCGACGAGATCAAGCCGGTGGCGATGGCTTATGGGCGCGCCGTCACCTTGGTCGGCGCGGCCGGCGCGGGGCAACTCGCCAAGATGGTGAACCAGATCTGCATCGCCGGCCTGGTGCAGGGCCTGTCCGAAGGCATCAACTTCGGCATGGCGGCGGGCCTGGACATGAAGCTGGTGCTGGACGTGATCTCCAAGGGCGCGGCCGGTTCCTGGCAGATGGAAAACCGCGGCAAGACCATGGTGGACAACAAGTTCGACTTCGGCTTCGCGGTGGACTGGATGCGCAAGGACCTGGGCCTGTGCCTGGACGAAGCCAAGCGCAACGGCGCGCCGCTGCCGGTGACCGCGCTGGTGGACCAGTTCTACAACGACGTGCAGCAGATGGGCGGCAAGCGTAACGATACCTCCTCGCTGATCCGCCGCCTGCGTAAAGCGTAACGCTCGCGCTCACCGTCACCCAAAGTAAAAAGCACCATGGCAAATTCCGACCTCAAGATCGTCGACATCAAGGCCTACCCCACCTCCTTTCCTCTGGCGGCCGACAGCAACGTGCGCCTGGGCATCGGCCGCGCGGTAAAAAAGGACGCCGTGGTGGTGAAGGTCACCACCGCCGGCGGCCTGATCGGCTGGGGCGAGTCGCATCACGCGCGCGCGCCCTCGACCATCGCCAGGCTTCTGGAGACCACGCTGAAAATGCTGGTGGTGGGCGAAGACGCCTCCAACATCCAGGGCATCTGGCAAAAGATCTACGTCAAGCAGCTCGGCAGCCACGGCATGGGCGCCGGCACGGCGATGGCGATGAGCGGGCTTGACATGGCACTGTGGGACATTCGCGGCAAGGCCACCGGCTGGCCGCTGTACAAGCTGCTCGGCGGCAGCAGCAAGCCGATTCCCGCCTACGCCGGCGGCATCTCGCTGGGCTTCCAGGAGCCGGAAGCGTTGATCGAGGAAGCGAAAAAGCATTTATCCGAAGGCTACAAGGCCCTCAAGCTGCGCCTGGGCGACAACCCGAAGGACGACCTGATGCGCGTGGCCGCCGTGCGCCAGGCCTTTGGCGACGACCTCATCATCCTGTCGGACGCCAACACCGGCTACAGCGTGGCCGATGCGCGCGCCGTGATGCCCGGGCTGGACGCCGCCAACGTGGCCTGGCTGGAAGAGCCTTTCCCGGCGCACGATTACCGTTCCTACGCCGAAGCCAAGAGCTTCGGCCGCGTGCCGCTGGCGGCGGGCGAAAACCACTACACCCGCTTCGAATTCTCGCGCGTGATCGAAGAAGGCAACGTCACCATCCTGCAGCCGGACCTGTCGAAGACTGGCGGCATCACCGAGTTCATGAAGATCGCGGCAATGGCTTCTGCCTACAAGCTGCCGGTGCACCCGCATTCCTCGATGACAGGCCTGAACTTCGCCGCCTCCATCCACGTGCTGGCCTCGCTCGACCATCCCGGCTACTTCGAAGGCGACGTGTCGAAAAACAACCTGTTCCGCGACGTGATGGTGAGCACGCCTTACAAGGTGGACACCAACGGCTGCGTGCGCCCGCTCGAAGGCCCCGGCCTGGGGCTGGAGGTGGACGAGGAGTTCCTGATCAAGCACCCCGTGATCGAAGGCCCGAGCTACGTCTGATGCCACGGCTCAACCGTATGTGGATGCGCAAGACCTCATAAAACATAACCCGAGACAAACCATGACCCTCAAGCAGACCTTCGCCGCCGCCGCACTGGCACTTGCTGCCGCGCTGCCGGCCGGCGCGCTGGCGCAAGCCTTTCCTTCCAAGCCGATCCGCATCGTCGTGCCCTTCCCGCCCGGCGCCTTCAACGACCAGTTGGCGCGCACCCTCACCAACGAGTTCGGCAAGGGCTTCGCCCCCGGCTCCTACGTGGAAAACAAGCCGGGCGGCAACACCGTGATCGGCACCGATACGGTGGCCAAGGCGGCGCCCGACGGCTATACGCTCCTGGGCGTGGCCCTGCCTTTCTCGACGCTGCCGGCGCTCTCCCCGCAGGCCAAGCTCGACCCGGTGCGCGATTTCGCCGCCATCGCCTACGCCGGATTCACCCCGAACATCCTGGTGGTCAACAACGACACCCCCTACAAGAGCGTGAAGGACGTGATTGCCGCCGCGAAGGCCAAGCCCGGCACCATTCCCTACGCCTCCACCGGCACCGGTTCCTCCAACCACCTGTCGATGGAACTGTTCAAGTCGATGACCGGCACCAACCTGGTCCACATCCCCTACAAGGGCAGCGCCCCGGCGCTTACCGACCTGATCGGCGGCCAGGTGCAGGTCTATTTCGACAACACGCCCAACGTGCTGCCGCACATCAAGGCCGGCAAGATCCGCGCGCTGGCCGTCACCTCCGCCAAGCGCTTTGCGCTGGTGCCCGATCTGCCGACGGTGGCCGAAGCCGGCGTGCCGGGCTATGAAGTCGCGGTATGGTTCGGCACCGTTGCCCCGGCCGGCACCCCGCACGACGTGGTGCTGAAGATCAACGCCGAGATCAACCGCATCCTCAAGCTGCCGGAGGTGAAGGAGCGCTTCAGCGCCGGCGGTATCGAGATCGTCGGCGGCACCCCCGAGACTTTCGGCGCGCTGATCCGCAAAGAAACCGCGACCTGGGCTAAAGTAGTGAAGGACGCCAACATCAAGGCCGACTAGCGGCAACGCAGCACGCACGCCCACACTTTCGTTTCCCCCTTATGACCGACCCCTTAAGCCAAGTCCGCGAAGCCCTCGACCGTTTCGACAGCACGGAAGCCCTTGACCTGCTCTCCAAAGCGCAGGCGAAGGACAGCGCCGCATACCTCGCCTGCCTGATCGAGGCGCACGGCGTGGCGCGCGAGTTCGCCGCGGCCGAAGCGGCGGCGGTACGCGCCATCGAGCGCTATCCCGACGAGGTCGCGGTGCACATGGCGGCGGGGCTGGCCGCCATGCACGCGCGCGAGTTCGGCCTGGCGCAGGCGCGCTACACCCGCGCCGCCCAGGTGAAGCCGGGCTACGCGCCGGCCTACAACAATCTCGGCATGGTGCACGAATACCTGCGCCGCGAAGAGGAGGCGCGCGCCGCCTACCTGCAAGCCATCGAATTCGACCCGGCGCTTGCCCCCCCCTACCGCAACCTCGGGCGCATGGCGGAAATGGCCGGCCGGGTGGAAGAGGCGCGCGGGCTCTATGAACAGGCGCGCACGCGTGTCGCCGCCAGCACCGAATTCGACCGCCTGCTGGCCGCCGTCGGGCGCAATTACGCCGCCGCCGGCGCCGAAACCGCCGGCACCAACGTGCATGAGAGTCTGCTGGCCGCCGACCTCGGCGCGGCGGCGCTGCGCCATCTGCCGGGAGGGCGCAAATGCGCCGTGCTCGACCTGATCTGCGGCAGCGGCATCGCCGGCGACCTGCTGTGGCAGCGTTCCGGCCCGATCATCGGCGTGGACCCGCGCATCCACCTGCTGCATGAAGCGCAGGCGCGCGGCATCTACTACGACCTGAAAAACGAGCGCCCGGCCGATTACCTGCGCACCTGCAAGCGCGGCGAGACCGACGTCATACTCTCCAACTGCGGTTTCGCCGACCAGGGCGACCTGCTGCCGGCCTTCCTCAACATCTACGCGGTGCTCGCTCCGGGCGGCCTGCTGGTGGCCGCGTTCCCCACCCAGATCGACGCGCTCGGCTATTACATCGAGGGCGGCGGCGTGTTCAGCCACGACCCACGCTACGTACAGGAGCGCGCCGACTTCGAAGGCATGCAGCTCCTGGAGCGCATCGACTACTCGCACGAGACCCATTCGAACCTCGACCGCACCTACAGCCTGATGGTGTTCGTCAAGCCCGCTTAAAGCCCATGCGCGGCGGGAGTAAAATCCAGAGCCCGCGCAACAAAGTCCGTCAAACAATATGTCCGCAGCACCCAAGGCGCCCGAAAACGAGGGCCACGTCCATAATTTCATCCGCCATCGCATCGAAGACGATCAGGCGAGCGGCAAGTACACGCGCCGCACCTGGATCGGCAAGCCCGGCCCGGCGCAACTGCAGGCCGATGGTCCGCAGGACCCGGCGAAGCTGCGCACCCGCTTTCCGCCCGAGCCGAACGGCTACCTCCATTTCGGCCACGCCAAATCGATCTGCCTGAATTTCGGCGTCGCGCGCGACTTCGGCGGCGTCTGCCACATGCGTTTCGACGATACCAACCCGGAGAAGGAGGAGCAGGAATACGTCGACTCCATCCTGGATGCGGTGCACTGGCTGGGCTTCGGCTGGGAGGCCTTCGGCGCGGACCACCTGTATTACGCCAGCGACTATTTCGACCTGCTGTACAAGTTCGCCGAACTGTTCATCGAAAAAGGCCTGGCCTATGTGGACAGCCAGACCGCCGAAGAACTGAAAGCCTCGCGCGGCTCGTTCACCGAAGTCGGCAAGGAAAGCCCCTACCGCAGCCGCACCCCGGCCGAGAACCTGGCACTGTTCCGCGAGATGCGCGACGGCAAGCATGCCGACGGCGCGCACGTGCTGCGCCTGAAGATCGACATGGCCTCGCCCAACATCAACCTGCGCGACCCGGCGATCTACCGCATCCGCCGCGCCGAGCACCACCGCACCGGCAACAAGTGGTGCGTCTACCCGCTGTACGACTACACCCACTGCATCTCGGACGCGCTGGAGAACATCACGCATTCGCTGTGCACGCTCGAGTTCGAAGACCATCGTCCGCTGTACGAATGGGTGATCGGCAAGCTCGCCGAACTCGGGCAATTGCAGGTGCCGCTGCCGCAGCAGATCGAGTTCGCGCGCCTGAACCTCACCTACGTGGTGCTTTCCAAGCGCAAGCTGATCCAGCTGGTGCAGGAGAAGCACGTGAGCGGCTGGGACGATCCGCGCATGCCGACGCTGGTCGGTGCGCGCCGGCGCGGCTATACGGCGGCGGGCTTCCGCCTGTTCGCCGAGCGCATCGGCGTGGCCAAGGCCGACTCGCTGATCGAGTACAGCACGCTGGAAGAATGCATGCGCGAGGATCTCAACGAGACCGCGCCGCGCCGCGTCGCCGTGCTGGACCCGCTGAAACTGATCATCGACAACTACCCCAAGGGCCAGTCGGAAGAGTCGCGCATGCCGAATCATCCGCAAAAGCCGGAATGGGGCGAGCGCACCGTGCCGTTCTCCGGCGAATTGTGGATCGAGCGCGAGGACTTCATGGAAGTGCCCTCCAAGGGCTACTTTCGCCTGTTCCCCGGCAACAAGGTGCGCCTGCGCCACGGCTTCGTGGTCGAGTGCGCGGGCTGCGACAAGGATGCCGACGGCAAGGTGACCGCCGTGCATTGCAACTACTTCTCCGATTCGAAATCCGGCACCGACGGCTCGAACAACTACAAGGTCAAGGGCAACATCCACTGGGTTTCGGCGCAGCATGCCTATGCCGCCGAAGTGCGCCAGTACGACCGCCTGTTCAAGGTGCCCAACCCCGGCGCCGAGCATGACTTCCTCGAAGACATCAACCCGGACTCGGTGAAAGTGATCACCGCCTACGTCGAGCCTGCGCTGAAACAGGCCAAGCCCGAGGAGATGTTCCAGTTCGAGCGCCACGGCTATTTCATCGCCGACCGCGTCGATTCGACGCCTGGCGCGCCGAAATTCAACCGCGCGGTGTCGCTGAAGGATTCCTGGGCGCCGCCGAAGAAGTAACCCGGCTGTCGTTCCCGCGCAAGCGGGAAGCCGGACGTGTTGCGTCCGCCTTTTGAAGAGCGGGTGGCGGCCTTTAGCGGCAACGACCGGGAGCGTTGAGCATCGGGCCACGCGCGGCGCGGAAATCTTCCCAGAGGCCGGGCAATGCCCTGCGGTGGGAAAAACGGGCGGTGTGGGGACCGCCTGATGAACGCAGGGGATTCAACCGATCCCATGAGAAGGGGAGTTTCCAGATGGTCAGGTACCGCGCTCTTCAACAAGCAGCGATGGCGGCCGCCCTGGCGGCGGCGTGCGGAACGGCAGCGGCGGTGGACTGGGGCGACAACGCCATCAGCTACCGCTACGGCACCCGGTTCCGCGAGCCGGCCAATCCCAACGAGATCGGCAAGAACGTCGTCAACTTCAGTCACTTCGACAGCTACAAGTACGGCAGCAACTTCCTCTCCGCCGACGTGCTGCAGTCCGACCATAGCGATCCGACCGCCAGCGGACACGGTGCCACTGAAGTCTATGTGCTCTATCGCAACACCCTCGACATCGGCAAGGTCGCCGGCAAGGACCTGAAGTGGGGCATCGTGCGTGGCTGGGGCGCGACCGCGGGCTTCGACTGGAACACCAAGAACGACGCCGGCTACGCTTCGCGCAAGCGCATGTGGGTCCTCGGGCCTACCGTCATGTTCGAGGTGCCGGGGTTCCTCAATGTCAGCGTGCTCGAGCTGTGGGAGAGCAACGACCCGACCGGCAATCCGCACAACAGCCGCTACGAATACAAGACCCACCCGATGCTCTCCGCCGCCTGGGGCATCCCGATCGGCAGCCTGCCTCTCTCCTACGAGGGCTACCTGAACTACATCGCCGCCAAGGGGCCTGACGAGTTCGGCAATCCGACCAAACCGGAAATCAACTGGGACAGCCAGCTCATGGTCGACGTCGGCGCCGTCGCCGGCGGCCCGAAACACACCTTCAAGGTCGGCTTCGAATATCAATACTGGAAGAACAAGTTCGGCAACGACAACGCCAACCCCTTCTTCCGCGGCGGCGCCACCGCCAGGACGCCGATGATCCGCGCCGAATATCACTTCTGAGCCAGTGCAGGAGCCCGGCATGCGGTTCCGCACCCGCCCGGAATGCCTTATCATCGCCCGATGCGCGCACCACTTCCCGATGGCCGCGATTGACCCGGCCGGCATGTCCTATTGCCTCCTGAACGCGGCACCCGCATGAGCCCGAGCCTACCCCTGCTCACCCTGCGCGGCATCGTCAAGCGCTACCCCGGCGTCACCGCCAGCGACGGCGTCGACCTCGACGTACATGCCGGCGAAATCCACGCCGTGCTGGGCGAGAACGGCGCCGGCAAGAGCACGCTGATGAAGGTGATCTACGGCGTCACCCAGCCCGACGCGGGCCATATTGCATTCGAAGGCGAATCCGTCGTCATCCCCAGCCCGAAGGCCGCGCGCGCGCTCGGCATCGGCATGGTGTTCCAGCACTTCTCGCTGTTCGACTCCATCACCGTGGTGGAAAACGTCGCCGTCGCCCTGCCCGGCCGCGTCGACCTGAAGGCGCTGGCCAGGCGCATCGCCGAGGTGTCGGAGCGCTACGGCCTGGACGTCAACCCGTCGCGCGCGGTGCACGACTTGTCGATGGGCGAGCGCCAGCGCGTCGAGATCACCCGCTGCCTGCTGCAAAGCCCCAGGCTCCTGATCATGGACGAGCCCACTTCGGTGCTGACACCGCAAGCGGTCGACCAGCTCTTCGTCACCTTGCGCCAGTTGCGCGACGAGGGTACGGCCATCCTCTACATCAGCCACAAGCTCGATGAAATCCTCAAGCTCTGCCAGCGCGCCACCATCCTGCGCGACGGCAAGGTGGTGGCCGAGACGCGGCCAGACCAGGAGACCGAAGCATCCCTGGCGCAAAAGATGATCGGCCGCGACTTCCCCGAGTGCCGCAAGCGCGAGCACGGCGAAGGCGCGGTGGTGCTCGAAGTCGCCGGGCTGTCGCTGCAATCCGAAACGCCTTTCGGCACCGCGCTGAAAGAGGTCAGCCTGCGCGTGCATGCCGGCGAGATCCTCGGCATCGCCGGCATCTCCGGCAACGGCCAGTCCGAACTGCTCGATGCGCTGTCAGGCGAGCGCACGGCGGATGACAGGAACGCCATCCGGCTGAACGGCGCCGCCATCGGCGCCCTCGGCCCGCTGGCGCGCCGCGGCCTGGGCTTGACCTACGTGCCGGAAGACCGCCTGCATGCCGGCGCCATCGCCTCCATGAGCCTGACCCACAACGCGCTGCTCACCGCGCACCGGCGCGGCATGGTGCACACAGGCGTGGTGAATTTTCGCGCCGCGCGCGAATACGCCGCCCGCTGCATTCGCGAATTCCAGGTGAAGACGCCCGGCACCGAGGCCCTGGCGCGCAACCTCTCGGGCGGCAACCTGCAAAAATTCATTCTCGGGCGCGAGATCGACCAGGAACCGAAAGTATTGATCCTGGCCCAGCCCACCTGGGGCGTGGACGTTGCCGCCGCCGCCGCCATCCGCCAGGCGGTGATCGACCTCGCCGCGCGCGGCGTCGCCGTGCTGGTGATCTCCGAAGAGCTCTCCGAGATTTTCGAAATCTGCGACCGCATCGCGGTGATGGCGGGCGGGCGCCTGTCGGGCGCGCGCCCGGTGGCCGAGACCAACGCCGGGGAGATCGGCCTGCTGATGTCCGGCATGTTCGAAGGTGCCGCTTCTCCCGCGGCGGCCGCCGCAATCACCTGATCCATGCTCCGCACGCCCTGGCGGCTGGTGCCGCGTACCCAACCTTCGGCGCGCATGCGCTTTCTCGCCCCGCTGATGGCCGTGGCAATGACCGCGGTGTTCGGCTGCATCGTCTTTTATTCGCTCGGCCTGTCGCCCCTGAAAGCGATGCAGGTATTCATGATCGAGCCGCTGTCCACCGTCAACGGCGTCTCCGAACTGCTGCTCAAGGCCTCACCGATCTGCCTGATCGCGCTCGGCCTGGCGGTGGGCTACCGGGCCAACGTGTGGAACATCGGCGCCGAGGGCCAGATGTACCTGGGCGGCATTTTCGCCACCGGCCTGGCCATCCATTTCCACGACGGTGGCGGCCACTGGCTCCTGCCCCTGATGGTGGTGGCGGGCGCCTGCGGCGGCGCACTGTGGGCCGCGATTCCCGCCGTGCTTCGCACCAAGTGCCACGCCAATGAAATCCTCGTGAGCCTGATGCTCACCTACGTTGCCGACCTGCTGGTCAAATATCTGGTCTACGGCCCCTGGCAGGACCCGGCCTCGAACAACTTTCCGCTGACCGTGGCATTTTCCGACAACGCGATCTTTCCCCTGTTCGCCTCTTTCGGCGGCGACTGGCTGGAGGGCACGCGCGTCAACGTCTCGCTTTTCATCACGCTCGCCGCCCTCCCCCTGGCCTGGTTTTTCATGCAGCGCACCTTCGCCGGCTACCAGTTGACGGTGGCGGGCGTCGCGCCCTCCGCTGCACGCTACGCCGGCTTTTCCAGCCCCGCCGCGGTATGGATGTCGATGTTGATCGGCGGCGCCGCCGCCGGCATCGCCGGGGTGATGGAAGTGGCCGGGCCGATCGGCCAGTTGAACGACCGCTGGACCCCGGGCTACGGCTTCACCGCCATCATCGTCGCCACCCTCGGCCGCCTGCATCCCTTCGGCATCGCCCTGGCGTCGCTGCTGATGGCGCTGGTCTATCTCGGCGGCGAAGCGGTGCAGATCAGCCTGCAATTGCCCAAGGCCATCAGCCTGGTGTTCCAGGGGCTCTTGCTGATGCTGATCCTGGGTTGCGACGTGCTGGTGAACTATCGCATCGAGCGCCGCCCGGCGGCCGATGCCGCATGAACAGGAGCGCGCGATGACCCTGGCTTCCCTCACACCGCTTTTCGCCAGCGCCATCGGCGCCGCCATTCCGCTGCTGCTGGCGGCGCTGGGCGAACTGGTGGCCGAGCGCTCCGGCGTGCTCAACCTCGGCGTCGAAGGCATGATGCTCCTGGGCGCGGTGACGGCCTTCATGGTGGTGGCCGGCGGCGGCGGCCTGACCCTGGCGCTTGGCGCCGCCTGCCTGGCGGGCATGCTGGCGGCGCTGCTGTTCGGCTTCGTCACCCTCACCCTGCAGGCAAACCAGGTGGCGGCCGGCCTGGCGCTCACCATCCTCGGCAGCGGCGTTTCGGCCTTTCTCGGCCGCGGCTATTCCGGCAACCCGGCCAAGCTCGCCTTCACCGAACTGCCGATCCCCGGCCTTTCCAGATTGCCGCTGGTGGGTCCCGCGCTGTTTTCGATGAACGCGCTCGGTTACCTCGCGGTGCTGCTCACCATCGCCACTGCCTGGTTTCTCTATCGCACCAAGTCGGGCCTGATCCTGCGCTCGGTGGGCGAATCGCCGGTGGTGGCGCAATCTCTCGGCTTGCCGGTGATTTCGATCCGCTACGCCGCGACGCTCTTCGGCGGCCTGATGGCGGGCCTGGCAGGTTGCTATTACGCCATCGCCCAATTCAAGATGTGGCAGGAAGGCCTGACTTCGGGCAACGGCTGGATTGCGCTGGCCCTGGTGGTGTTCGCCAGCTGGCGCCCGGGGCGCCTGGTGCTGGGCGCGCTGCTGTTCGGCGGGGTCACCGCCTTCGGCCTTTACTTGCAGGCGGTGGGCGTGCAGGTGTCGGTATTCGCATTGTCCGCCCTGCCTTATGTGGCGACGGTGGTGGTGCTGGCGGCGATCTCGCGCGACCAGCGCGCGCTGCGCCGCAATGCCCCGGCCTCGCTCGGTCAGTCATACTTCGGCATGTGATCCGCCAGAACAAGAAAGACAAGACGACAAGCGGACAAGCGGACAAGCAAGTGCGCCATCCCCATTCAGAACCTGTTTTTAGTCGAGGAGACCAACAATGAAATTGCTGAAATCCCTGCTGGCCGCCTGCGCCGCCGCCGCCCTGTGCGGCAGCCTGGCGGCGGACGCCGCCGATCCGCTCAAGATGGCCTGGGTCTACGTCGGCCCGGTGGGCGACGGCGGCTGGACCTACGCCCACGATCTCGGCCGCAAGGCCATCGCCGCCAGGGAAGGCGCCAAGGTTGCCACGACCTTCGTCGAGAACGTGCCGGAAAGCGCCGACGCCGAGCGCGTCATCCGCGACCTCGCCGCCAAGGGCAACAAGATCATCTTCACCACTTCCTTCGGCTACATGGAACCGACGCTGAAGGTCGCCAAGTCCTTCCCCAAGGTCAACTTCTACCACGCCACCGGCTTCAAGAACGCCCCTAACGTCACCATCTACAACAGCCGCATGTACGAGCCGGCCTACCTGGCGGGCATCATCGCCGGCCACGTCAGCAAGAAGAACGTGCTGGGCTTCGTCGCGTCCTTTCCGATTCCCGAAGTGGTGCGCAACATCGACGCCTTCACCATGGGCGCGCGCAGCGTCAACCCGAAGATCACCACCAAGGTGGTGTGGGTCAACTCCTGGTTCGATCCGTCGAAGGAACGCCAGGCCGCCGAGGCGCTGATCGGCCAGGGCGCCGACGTGCTGCTGCAGAACACCGACTCCTCCGCCGTGCTGCAGACCGCCGCCGACAAGGGGGTCTATGCCTTCGGCTGGGATTCCGACATGTCGGCCTACGCGCCCAAGGCGCATCTCGCCTCCTGCGTCGAGGTATGGGCGCCCTACTACATGAAGGTGGCAGAAGCGGCGCTCGCCGGCAAGCCGATGACTACCGACGTCTGGGGCGGTATCAAGGAAGGCATGAACGACCTGGTGTCGGTGAGTTCGCTGGTGCCCGCGGCCGCCGCCAAGGCCGCCGCCGCCAAGAAGGCCGAGATCGCCGCCGGCAAGTTCAACGTCTTCGCCGGTCCCATCAAGGGCCAGGACGGCCGCGACCGCGTACCCGCCGGCAAGACCCTGACCGACAAGGAAGTCGACAGCATCAACTGGTATGTCGAAGGCGTCGAGGGCAGCGTTCCGGGCAAGAAGTAGCCAAGCCAAAGGCCCCTTCCCAGGCAGCCCCCACCATGCCAACCGACATCGCCGACTACATCCGCCGCCTGCCGAAGGCGGAACTGCACATTCACATCGAGGGCTCGCTGGAGCCCGAGATGATGTTTGCGCTCGCCGCCAGCCATGGCATCAGGCTGCCGTACCAGGACGTCGCGGCGGTGCGCCGCGCCTACGAATTCCACAACCTGCAAGAGTTTCTCGACATCTATTACGCCGGCGCCGCCGTGCTGATCGAGCGGGCGGACTTCCGCGCGCTGATGTTTGCGTATCTCAAGCGCGCGCATGCCGACGGCGTGGTCCATAGCGAAATCTTTTTCGACCCGCAGACGCACACCGCGCGCGGCATTCCGATCGGCACCGTCATCGAGGGGCTTGCCGACGGCATGGCCGAGGGCAGGCGCGCCTTCGGCATCACCACCGGGCTCATCCTCTGCTTCCTGCGCCATCTGCCGGAGGAAGACGCCTTCAAGACGCTGGATGCGGCCATGCCCTACCGGCCGCTGTTCGCAGGCGTGGGGCTCGATTCCTCCGAGGTCGGCCATCCGCCCTCCAAATTCGCGCGCGTGTTCGCGCGCGCCCGTGAACTCGGCCTGCACGTGGTCGCGCATGCCGGCGAAGAAGGCCCGCCCGCCTACGTCTACGAGGCGCTGGACCTGCTGAAGACCGAGCGCATCGACCACGGCGTGCGCAGCGAAGCCGATGGCGCGCTGATGGCGCGCCTGAAGAAAACGCAAATGCCATTGACGGTCTGCCCGCTGTCCAACGTCAAGCTGGCGGTTTTCAAACGCGCGGCGGACCACAACCTCAAGCGCATGCTGGATGCGGGCCTGATGGTCATGGTCAACTCGGACGATCCCGCCTATTTCGGCGGCTACGTTCTCGACAACTACCTGGCGATGGCGCGCGCGCTGAAGCTGGACCGCTCCGATCTCAAGCGGCTGGCCGCCAACTCGATCACCGCCTCCTTCCTGCCGGAGGCGCAAAAGCGCGACTGGCTGGCGCGCATCGAAGCCGTCAACGCGTAACCGGGGAAGCCATGCTCGCTTTCGCAACCGATCCGGCAATGTTCAACCACTGGTGCCCTGTCGCCGAGGCCTGCCGCCGTCATCCGGGCGAGCACAGCGCACGCTTCGAGTCGATTGCCGCATGAGCCCCGCGCACCAGGGGCGCGCCGCCTTTCGCGG
Organism: Burkholderiales bacterium; assembly: GCA_036498945.1. Lineage (GTDB taxonomy): Bacteria > Pseudomonadota > Gammaproteobacteria > Burkholderiales > JAEUOS01 > JAQGMJ01. Next base: position 13,305 of record DASYEQ010000078.1, read on the forward strand.
CACGCTGGTCGATTTCACCGCCGACCCACGCGCGGCCAGGAATGCATTGCGGGTGATCGAAGACGGCCTGCTCGTGGTCAACGACGGCAAGGTGGAAAGCGCCCTCCCGGCGAGCGAGGCACTGGCAACGCTGCCGCCCGGCACGCCGGTCACGGACCATCGTGGCCGCCTGATCATGCCGGGCTTCATCGACGCCCACATCCACTACCCGCAGACGGACGTGATCGCCAGCCACGGCAAGCAGTTGCTCGACTGGCTCACCGACTACACCTTCCCCGCCGAGGCGCGTTTCAGCGATGCGGCGCACGCGCAAGCCGTCGCCGAATTCTTCCTGGATGAGCTGGCGCGCAACGGCACCACCACCGCCGCCATCTATGCCACCGTCCACCCCGCCTCGGTGGAGGCGATCTTCAGCGCCGCGCAAAAACGGAACCTGCGCATCATCACCGGCAAGGTGATGATGGACGTCAACGCGCCGGATTATCTGCGCGACGAGGCCGGGCAATCCTACGCCGACTCGAAGGCGCTGATCGAGCGCTGGCATGGCCGCGGCCGCCTGCTCTACGGCGTCACGCCGCGCTTCGCCGGCACTTCCTCCGAGCGCCAGATGCAACTGGCGGCCAAGCTGCTGGACGAGCACCCCGGCATGCACATGCAGACCCACCTGGCGGAAAACCAGGCGGAGGTGGAATGGATCGCCAGGCTGTTCCCGTGGAGCCGCAGCTATCTCGACGTCTATCAACAATATGGCCTGGTGCGCGAGGGCGCGCTGTTCGGCCACTGCATCCACCTGGAGGATGAAGACTGGCGCGTGCTGGCCGCAGGCGGCGCCGCCGCCATCCACTGCCCCACCTCCAACTTATTCTTGGGCAGCGGCCTGTTCAACCTCGATGCGGCCTATGCCTCCGGCACCGTGACGGGGCTGGCGACGGATGTCGGCGGCGGCACTTCCTTCTCCATGCTGCGCACCATGCACGAAGCCTATAAGGTCGCCGCCATGGGCCACCGCCCCTTCAGCAGCCTGGACGGCTTTTACCTCGCCACCCTCGGCTCCGCCCGCGCCCTGCGCCTGGACGACAGGATCGGCAACTTCAACCCCGGCATGGAGGCCGATTTCATCGTCCTCAATCCCCAGGCCACGCCGCTGATCGGGCGCCGCTATGGCATTGCCTCCGGCATCGAGCAAAAGCTGTTCGCGCTGATGATGCTGGGCGACGACCGCGTGGTGGAGCAGACCTACGTCATGGGCGTGCCGGCGCGCGAGGCGGCGTAGCGAAAATATTTTCACCTTGCGCCAACCCCATCGGCCAGCACGGTTCGTTCACAGCCGGGTCGCCATCCGGCAAACCACGAGGAGGAATTCCATGCGCTTCACCCTTTCGCGCGGGCTGCGCGGCCGGTTGCTGGCCGTTGCGCCGCCATTCTGCTGACGGCCTGCGGCACACGCTCGATTTCAAATTCGGGCTACGTTCCCGACCGCAACTCGCCGTACGGTCTCAAGAGCAATCCCTTGTACAAGAGCGAGCTGAGCGAGTTTGACGTGCTGGGCGTGAACCCGAACATACCGGTCTCGGATGCCGAGATCCGCCGGGCCCTGGCCGAACGCAAGCGCCTGGACCTGCCCCGCGGCTCGGCGCTGATGCTGATCCAGCCGGGCGCCCTGATTCCGGACGAGGAGAGGGTCAAGGACCTGGAAAAGTACTACGCGGTGGGCGTGTTCAGCGGCGTGCCCGGCGGCAATGGCGCCGCCGCGGGAGCGGGCTACGCCCCCGCATTGCGCCTGGCGGCGGCCAGGGCCGGCCGCACGCACCTGATGGTCTGTTGGGGCCTGCTTGAGAGCGGCCAGGAAAACCTCGCCACCCGCGCCATCTCCTGGTTTCCCATCGTCGGCGGCGCGGTTCCCGACCAGGCCCAGCGCATCCGCATGGAGGTGGCGCTGATCGACGTGGCGAGCGGCCGGTGGGAAACCTTCACGCCGCCCCCTTTCGAGGACCGCGACACCAGCAGCCGCTACGGCCGCGAAGCCTCCGACCAGGCGCAGGTGGCGCAGCTCAAGCAGAAGGCCTATGGGCAACGGTGGAGGATCTGGTCAAGCGCTATGCAAACTAGCGGCGGGCGCATCACGCCCGCCATCCAGCGATCTCAGGCCTTGCGGCGATCGCGGGTCCAGTTGTGGTCCACGCGCTCCCAGGCGGCGCGCGCGGCCTTGCGCGCATCGGCCCATTCGGCGGAAGACTTGGTCTTCACGCGCTCGTAGGCGGCCTTGAGATCGGTTTCGACGTCGTCGAAGCGGCGGCCGAAATGGCGTTGGCGGCCCTCCCAGCCGATCTGGTAGCCGGCGCTGTAGTAGTCGTAGCTCTTGTCCTTGGCGTAGTACGGCTCCTGCACGTAGTACTCGCGCCAGTGGATTTCTTCCGCGGTGGGGTTGAGTTGCTCGGCCGCTTCATGGCCCAGCGCCCCGCCGACGACGGCGCCGACCGCCGCGCCCACCAGCATGCCGGCCGGGCCGCCGGGAATGCCGAGCGCCGCCCCGGCCACACCCGCCGCCAGCGCCCCGGCGCCGGTGCCCACCGGGTGGGAGCCGGTTTCGCCGCTTAAGGGATCGCGGTTCACGTCTTCTTCATTGGCGACAACTTTTCTTACCATGACCTTTTCCATCACAGGCTCCTTGGGCGTAAATAGCGTTCAAGCGCAGGCGGACACAAATATCCACTCCGCGCCCAGAATGCCCGGGGCGAGATGCAAGGTCTGTCGGCAATGCCCGCCTACACGCGTAGGCGGGGGCTGGCATGCACCCATCGGCGTGACGCCGCAGGGCACGCCGCGTGCTAGCGCACGATCGGCGTGGTCTGGCCGTTCTTTTCCGGCATCATGAAGTCGAAGTCGCAGCCGTCTTCGGCCTGCGTCACGGTCTGCAGGTAGAGCTTGCGGTAGCCGCGCTGCTTTTCCATGCCCGTCAGGATGGCCGGCGGCTGCCAGGCAGCCTTGCGGCGCGCCAGTTCGGCGTCGTCCACCAGCAGGTCGATGCGGCGTGCCGCGGTGTCGAGGCGGATCTGGTCGCCGTTTTTCACCAGCCCCAGCGGGCCGCCGGTGGCGGACTCCGGCGAGACGTGCAGCACGATGGCGCCGAAGGCGGTGCCGCTCATGCGCGCATCCGAGATGCGCACCATGTCCTTCACCCCCTGCTGCGCCAGCTTTTTCGGGATCGGCAGGTAGCCCGCCTCCGGCATGCCCGGCGCCCCCTTCGGGCCGGCATTCTTCAGCACCAGGATGTCGTCGGCTTTCACGTCGAGGTCCGGACTGTCGATGCGATCGGCCAGGTCTTCGAGCGACTCGAACACCACCGCACGCCCGGTGTGCTGCAACAGGGACTGGGTGGCAGATGAATGCTTGATCAGCGCACCATCGGGTGCGAGGTTGCCGCGCAGCACCGCCAGGCCGCCGATCGGGTAGATCGGGTCCTTGACCGTCTTCACCACCTTTTGCGTCGGGTCGGCCTCGGACGACTCGATCACTTCGCCGAGGGTACGGCCATCGATGGTCAGCGCATCCAGGTGCAGCCAGGGCTTGAGTTCGCGCAGCACGGCGTTAAGTCCCCCGGCCTCGTGCAGGTGTTCCATGTAGAACTGGCCCGAGGGCTTGAGGTCCACCAGCACCGGCACCTTGCGGCCGAGCGCGTCGAACGCTTCGAGATCGACCGTGATGCCGGCACGCGCTGCTACCGCGGTGAGGTGGATCAGCGCATTGGTCGAACCGCCAATCGCATGCAGCACCGCCAGCGCGTTGGAGAAGGCCTTGGCCGTCATGATGCTGGAAGGCCTGATCACCTTCTCCGCCAGTGTCACCGCGACCCGGCCCGTCAACTCGGAGGAGCGCAAGCGCTCCGAATGCACCGCGGGGATAGCCGCGCTGCCGGAAACCGACATGCCCATCGCCTCGGTGGTCAGCGCCATGGTGGAGGCGGTACCCATCACCATGCAGGTGCCCACCGTGGGCGCGAGCTTGGCATTGATTTCCCAGATTTCCTTGTCGTCGACTTCACCCGCGCGGAACTTGCCCCAATAGCGCCGGCAGTCGGTGCAGGCGCCCAGGCGCTCGCCTTTGTGGTGCCCGGTCATCATCGGCCCGGTGGGGATCACCACGGCGGGAATGTCGGCGGAGGCCGCGGCCATCAGTTGCGCGGGGATGGTCTTGTCGCAGCCGCCGATCAGCACCACGCTGTCCACCGGCTGCGCCTTCATCATCTCCTCGGTGTCCATCGACATCAGGTTGCGCAGGTACATCGACGTCGGATGGGCGAACGACTCGGCAATCGAGATGGTGGGAAACACCACCGGCATGCCGCCGGCCTGCATCACGCCACGCTTCACCGCCTCGATGATCTGCGGCACGTTGCCGTGGCAGGGGTTGAACTCGCTGCCGGTGTTGGTAATGCCGACGATGGGCCGATCCAGCGCCTCGTCGGAATAGCCCGCCGCCTTGATGAAGGCCTTGCGCAGGAACAGGGAAAAGCCGGCATCGCCGTATTGCGTCAGGCCGCGCTTGATCCCCTTGGGATCGTCTTTGGATTGGGTCATTTGTTTCGCAGGGTAGAGTCACCGGACGCGCCTTGCGCGCGCTCACGGACCACATTCTACGCCGCGTGCGCCGCGGCTTGCGCAACCATTGCGGCCGGCGGTTTGCCGCCCCTTAGCCGCCCTGCGGCTCGGAGACCGGCCCCTGGGGTGCCGGCGCCTTGCTCGCCAGTTCGCGCGCGTACTCGGCGAGCTTTTCCATCACCAGCTTGCGCACCAAGGGCGGCAGGCCTTCGGACTCGCGCATGAAGCGCCCGATCACGGCATTGGCGTCGAACTCGCCGCCCTTTTCCAGCAGCGAAGCGGAGGCGCCGTGGTCATCCAGCGTGTCGCCGCCCTTGTCGACACGGTGGTGCGAAAAGCCGGATTCCTTTTTCCACTCCAGGCTGCGCTGCTTGCGGCGGATGTCGTAGCACAGCTGGATGGCGACGAATTCGCGCTCGGCGTGCACGTCGGCACGCTCGCTGTGGCGGTAGTAAAAGACGAACAGGTCGAAGTAATCGCTCTGGTACCAGCGACGCTTCGGACCGCTCTCCGCTTGCTTGGTGACGGTAATCTCGCGGAACATCCGACCTCCCCAAGGCCCGTCCTCGCGGGGCGGCCGGTCTTGCCGCGCGCCTTCCCCCTAAGACTTGCGGCTAGTTTACCCCAGCTTCATGCCTGTGGCATCTTCCGCCCGGCCGGCAGGTTCAGGCCGCCACCACCTCGATCTGCACCAGCACCGAGAGCGCGGCGCAGCCCTGCGTCAGGCTTGACGTGCCGCGATCGGCCGCCAGCACGTTGGGGTTGCCGCTCTCATCCAGCCCATCGGCGCGCGGCGCGTACCAGGCGCCGGTGGCCATCACGGCCACCCCGGGCAGCACCGCATCATCGATCACCGCGCCGCCCAGGCAGGCGCCGCGGCGGTTGAACAGGCGGATGGTGTCACCCTCTTCGATGCCGCGCGCGGCGGCGTCGCGCGGGTGCAGGCGCACCGCCTCGCGGCCGTTCACCTTGTTGGGCGGCGAGAGGGCGAATTCGCCCTGGCTGTGCAGCTTGTCCGGCGGCTGGATGGTCATCAGGTGCAGCGGATATTCCGTGCCCGCGTTGCCCAGCCATTCGTCCGGCGCCAGCCATGCCGGGTGGCCGGGGCAGTCGGCATAGTTCATGGCGGCAATCGCATCCGACCCGATCTCGATCTTGCCCGAGGGCGTCTTCAGCGGGTTGGCCTGCGGGTCCGCGTGGAAGGCCTCGAACAGCACGAAGTCCTTTTCCGGCTCCGGCAATTCGCTGTAGCCGCGCGCCCACCAGCTATCGTAATCCGGCTGCGGGTAGCCCTTGGCAGCCGCGATCGCCGCATAGCGGTCATACACATGGCGCAGCCATTGCGCCTGGTCGCGGCCTTCGGTGAATTGCGCTTCATGGCCGAGGCGCGCGGCCAGCGCATGGAAAATCGCGTAGTCATCGCGCGCCTCGCCTACCGGGGCAATCGCCTGCTGCATGGCGAAGATGTAGCGGTCGCGCGAGGAGCCGCCGATGTCGTTGCGCTCCAGCGTGGTGGTGACGGGAAACACGATGTCGGCGCGCTGCGCGGTCGGCGTCCACCAGCTTTCGTTGACGATCACCGTCTCCGGCTTGTTCCAGGCGCGGTTGAGGCGGTTGATGTCCTGGTGGTGGTGATACGGATTGCCGCCGGCCCAGCAGACCAGGCGCACGTCGGGATAGGTGCGGGTGGCGCCGTTGAACTCGTATTGTGCGCCGGGCGCAAGCAGCATGTCGGCCATGCGCGCCACCGGGATGTTGTGGGCGGAGGCCGCGTTATGCCCCGGCCCCATTTCCGGCGAGCCGATTTCCGGCCGCGGAATGCCGATGCCGTTGGACGAGCCGTGGCCGAAAGCGACGCCGCCGCCGGGCACGCCGATCTGCCCCAGCATGGCCGCCAGCGCCACGCACATCCAGTACGGCTGCTCGCCGCGATGCGCGCGCTGCAGCGACCAGGCAATCGACAGCGTGGAGCGCGTGCCGGCCAGCGCATCGGCAAGGGCGCGAATGTCTTCCACCGGCACGCCGCAGATCGGCGCGGCCCATTCGGGCGCTTTCGGCAGTCCATCGCTTTGCCCAAGCACGTAGGCTTCGAGCTTGTCGTAGCCGTGGGTATAGCGCGCCAGGTATTCCGGCTGATGCCGTCCGCTGACGATCAGCGCATGCGCCACCGCCAGCATCAGCGCGGTATCGGTGCCGGGGCGGATCGGTATCCATTGCGCTTCCAGCCATTCCGGGCAATCGCTGCGGTTCGGGCTGATGTTGATGAAGCGCACGCCGGCTTCCTTGCAGCGCTTGAGCCACACCGGCAGCGCATGCTCGCCGCCGCCGCCCGAGGTGATCTGCGCATTGCGCAGCGCCAGGCCGCCGAAGGCGACGAATACCTTGCAGTGCTTGACGATGGAGGCCCAGGAAGTGACCTTGCCGCCGATCGGGTCGGAGGTGCCGATGATGTGCGGCAGCAGCGTCTGCCCGGCGCCGAAGGAATAGGTGCCGATCTGGTCGACGCAGCCGCCACCCGAGAAGAGAAAGCGCCGCACCAATGTCTTGGCATGGTTCACCCGCCCGGCGGACGACCAGCCGTAGGAACCACCGAACAGGCCCGTCGGCCCCTGTTCGGCGCGCACGCGGCGAATCTCTTGAGCCGCCAGGTCCAGCGCCTCGTCCCAGCCGACTTCGACGAACACGTTGCCGGTGCCGCTGCGCTCGCGGGCGCGCTCGCGCAGCCACTCGCGGCGCACCGCCGGGCGGCGCACGCGCTTGTCCGAATACACCATCGCCGGCATCGCCGCAAGCATCGGCGAAGGCGCGGGGTCGCGCTCGAAGGGTTCGGCGCGCACGAAGCGGCCATCCTCGACGACGGCAGTGAAAGCGCCCCAATGGGCAAGGGAGGAAAAGCGCTGGGTAGCCATGAATCCATCCACAACGGGCACGGCGCCAAGGCCTGCCATAAGCAAAATTTTACCGCTTGCTCACTGGGGTTCGATACCGGCCTGGCGGATCACTTGGCCCCAGCGCGCCAGTTCGCTCTTGATGAAGGCGCGGTATTCGGCCGGGCTGTCGGCCACCACCTCCGCGCCCTGCTTTTGCATGCGCGCGACGAACGCCGGGTCGCGCGCCGCCTTCATTACCGCCGCGCTGATGGCAGCGACCCGCTCAGGCGGCGTGGAAGCCGGCGCGAACAGGCCGACCCAGCTGGTGAATTCATACCCGGGCAGGCCGGATTCGGCCACCGTCGGCACCTCCGGCAAGGCGGGGTCGCGCTTCGCGCCAGTGGTGGCGAGCGCATGCAGCTTGCCCTCGCGCACCAGCCTGGCCGCCGACACGGTAGCGAAGATGCCGAGGTCGGCTTCGCCCCTGGCCACCGCGTCCTGCGCCGGGCCGCCGCCGTCGAACTCGATGCGCGCAATGTCGGCGTGGGACAAAAGCTTGAACAGTTCCATCGACATCTGCTGGTTCGAGGCTTTTCCCGAGTTGGCGTAGCGGATCTTGCCGGGCGCCGCCTTCGCCATCTCGATCAGTTCCTTCACCGACTTGACGGAGAACCCCGGACGCAGCGCCACCAGGAAGCCGGTCTTCGCCACCAGGGAAATCGGCACGAAGTCTTTTTCGATGTCGTAAGGCAGTGTCTTGAAGATGAAGTTGTTGTTCACCATCTGGCGCGAATGCACCAGCAGCGTATAGCCGTCGCCCGGGGCGTGCGCCACGAAGGCGGTGCCGGTGTTGGTGAGCGCGCCGGGCTGGTAATCGGTGGTGACGCTTTGCCCGGTGGTCCGGCTCATTTGCTCGGCGATCGGCCGCGCCACGGCGTCGATGATGCCGCCCGGCTGGATCGGCACCACGATTTTCACCGCATGGTCCGGATAGCCCTGCGCGGCGCAGGCGCCGGCATGCAATACGAAAGCCGCTGCCGCACAGCCCAACAGGCGATGGCGCATTCCTTGTCCCTGATGTCGTTGTACTGATAGGCCTCATTCTAGCGCCGCCCGGCGGATTGCTTTAAGCTGCCTCGCGCGCACCCCAAACAAGCCGGAGACAAGAATGAAAAGCAGGCCCCTGCACGTGCTTAGCCTCGGATTGCTGCTGGCCTTCGCCCTCCCGGCGCAGGCCCACGAAATCAAGGTATTCGCCTCGCGCGTCACCAAGATCGCCTTGCAGGTGCTGGGGCCGGATTATGAGAAGGCCACCGGCAACAAGCTCCTGGTGATCGATGACGTCGCGGTGGTGATGAAGCGGCGCATCGAGGCCGGCGAAGCCTTCGACCTGGCGGTGCTGGTGGATTACCAGACCGACGACCTGATCAAGGCGGGGCGCCTGGTGGGTGATACGCGGGTCAGCATCATGCATTCGGGCACCGGGGTGTCGATCAGGCGCGGCGCGCCCAAGCCCGACATCAGCAGCGCGCAGGCCTTCAGGAAAACCCTGCTGCAAGCGAAGTCCCTCACCTACCTAGCCGAGGGCGCCAGCACCAGGCATGTCGTGGCGGCTTTCGAGAAGCTGGGTATTGCCGAAGCGCTCAAATCCAAGACGACGCTCGTCCCCACCGATACCGTGGCCGAGCGGGTGGCGGCCGGCCAGGAGGAACTGGGTATCGGCATCATTGCCAACATCGTCTCGGTACCGGGAGTGGAGCTGGTGGGACCGTTCCCGCCGGAATTGCAGTTCAGCATCGTCTTCGCGGGCGCCATTTCCAGCCATACCGCCCACGCCCAGGAGGCGCGCGACATCCTCAAGCTGTTGACCAGCCGGCGCGCCGCTGAAATCATCGCCGCCCGCGGCATGGAGCCGGGCTGAGCCCTGTAAAGGGCAGCCGCTGTCACCTGGAAAGGCGCGTGCGACCCGTCCAATGGGCGTCCAGGCCGCTCATAAACGGGAAAATCCCGCTTATTCCGTCGATGGAGGCGTACCAAAACGGTCCATAGTTGTCCGGACCGGATTGTTGGCACTCCCAACAACCAGAGTACAATAGTTTTTTTTGCACTGCGGCATGCACTGCGTTCAAGGACCATGCTTTATCAACTGCACGAACTGCAACGCAACCTGCTCAACCCGGTAACGGCGCTGGCGGAAGGCATCTCGCAGCTTTATTCGCACCCCGCGAGCCCCTTCTCCTACCTGCCGTTTTCGCGCGAGATTTCAGCGGGTTACGAGCTGCTGCACCGCCTCGGCAAGGATTACGAGAAGCCTGCGTTCGGGCTGACTTCGGCCACCGTGCGCGGCCGCCAGGTCGAGGTAACCGAGGAAATCGCGCTGGCCAAGCCATTTTGCCAGCTCAAGCATTTCAAGCGCGCCGGCCGCCATAGCGACCCGAAGGTGCTGGTGTGCGCCCCGCTTTCCGGCCACCACGCCACCTTGCTGCGAGACACCGTGCGCCAGCTGATGACCGCGCACGACGTCTACATCACCGACTGGGTGGACGCGCGCATGGTGCCGCTGGCCGACGGTGTTTTCCATCTTGATGATTACGTCGCCTACCTGATCGAGTTCATCCAGTTCCTGGGGCCGGACGTGCACGTGATTTCGGTGTGCCAGCCGACCGTGCCGGCGCTGGTGGCGATCTCCCTGATGGCGCAGGCGAACGACCCGAAGCAGCCGCGCACCATGGTGATGATGGGCGGCCCGATCGACGCGCGCAACAGCCCGACCGCGGTGAACGCGCTGGCCACCACCAAGCCGCATTCGTGGTTCGAGCAGAACGTGATCTACCGCGTGCCGGCCAATTACCCCGGCTTCATGCGCCGCGTCTACCCCGGCTTTTTGCAGCACGCCGGTTTCGTCGCCATGAACCCGGACCGCCACCTGAGCAGCCACTGGCAGTATTACCAGCAGCTGGTGGAAGGCGACGGCGAATCGGCCGAGCAGCACCGCCAGTTCTACGACGAATACAACGCCGTGCTCGACATGGACGCGGCCTATTACCTGGAAACCATCCGCCTGGTGTTCCAGGAGCACGCCCTGCCCAACGGCACCTGGGTCACCGGCGAGGCCCTGGGCAACCGCAAGGTCACCCCCAGCGCGATCAAGAAAACGGCGCTGTTCACCATCGAAGGCGAGCTGGACGACATCTCCGGCTCCGGCCAGACCGAAGCCGCGCACGGCCTGTGTTCCGGCATTCCAAAGAGCCGCAAGCAGCACTACACCGCGCCCAAGTGCGGGCACTACGGCATTTTCTCGGGGCGCCGCTGGCGCGAGATGATCTACCCGCAGATCGCCGAGTTCGTCCGCAAATACGACTAGGCCACTTTCAACCGGCCGGGGCAACCGGTCGCTTGATTGTCATCTCGCGGGCCCAACCTGAAAACGGCAAGCGCCGATCCTGCGCGCCAGGGCTTGCCCGTGACCGAAAAGGACTGGCGCGCGTAGACGCACGCCTGTAAGATGCGGCGTCGTTTTTGCTTGTTGCTCTTACTCCAACCCAACTCCGTCATCGATCCATGCCCGGCAAGCTCCTGCAGGTCCGCAATTCCCCGATTCATGGCCGTGGCGTGTTCGCCATCGTGCCGATCAAGAAGGGCACCCGGTTGCTCGAATACAAGGGCAAGCGCCTGACCCACAAGCAGGCCGACAAGCTCTACGGCGGCGGGTCGGAAACCGGGCACACCTTCCTGTTCACGCTGAACGACGACTACGTCATCGACGCCAACCAGGAAGGCAATTCCGCGCGCTGGATCAACCACAGCTGCGCGCCGAATTGCGAATCGATCTGCGAAGCGGCGACCGACGACGACCCCGAAAACGACCGCGTGTTCATCGAGGCGATCCGCAACATCAAGGCAGGCGAAGAGCTGGCCTACAATTACCTCATCACGCTGGAAGAAAAGCACACCAAGCGCCTGGAAAAGATCTGGGAATGCCGCTGCGGCGCGAAGAACTGCAACGGCACCATGCTGGCGAAAAAGAAGGAAAAGAAGGAAAAGAAAAAGAAGTAGCCGCCTCGCTGGAAGCTGCGCACCAACGGCCGGGATTCCCGGCCGTTTGCATCTGGGCATTGTCTCGCTGATGGAAAGTTGTGTTCCGCAAAAGCGGCTAGTCAGCATGGCTGGCGGGGTCTATCGTCCGCGTTAGAACAATTTCTTCCCCGGAGATACCATGTCCAAAGTCCTCGTGCTGTACTACTCCTCTTACGGCCATATCGAAACCATGGCGGGCGCGGTCGCCGAAGGCGCGCGCGCCGCCGGCGCCACGGTCGACATCAAGCGCGTACCCGAAACCGCCCCGGCCGACATCGCCCGCGCGTTTCACTTCAAGACCGAACAGGCCGCGCCGATCGCGCAGATCGACGACCTGGCGAACTACGACGCCATCATCATCGGCGCCCCCACCCGCTTCGGCCGCATGCCCGCGCAAATGGCCGCGTTCCTCGACCAGGCCGGCGGCCTGTGGGCCAAGGGCGCGCTCAACGGCAAGGTCGGCGGCGCCTTCACCTCTACCGCCACCCAGCACGGCGGCCAGGAAGCCACCTTGTTTTCGATCATCGCCAACCTGCTGCACTTCGGCATGACCGTGGTCGGCCTGCCCTATAGCCACCAGGGCCAGATGAGCATCGATGAAATCGTCGGCGGCAGCCCCTACGGCGCCACCACCATCGCCGGCGGCCAGGGCCAGCGCCAACCCAGCAAGATCGACCTGGACGGCGCCCGCCACCAAGGCCAGCTGATCGCCGAGACCGCCAACAAACTGTTCGCCAAATAAAAAAAGCAGAGCGAAGTCCCCGCTTTTAAAAACAAAGGCCACCCGCCAGGGTGGCCTTTGTTCGTAGCTTCTCAGTTGCATGAATCGTCCGGCTCCGCCGGCGATTCATCCCACTGCAAGCCGCACAAAAGCGGCAGCTTTCTTTTAAAAGAAAGCTCCGCTTTTGTGCGCCTAGTGGATCGTCTGCGGCGCCATCCGCTCCATCACCGCGCCGGCGGCCGAGGCGCCGAACTTCTTCGCCAGGCGCTCGGCAACGTTGTCGTGCTCGCTGTAGTCGACGATGTTCTCCGCCTTGATGACGTCGCGCGCCACCGAATCGACCGTGCCCAGGCCGTCGGTCAACCCCATGGCGATGCTCTTCTCGCCGGTCCACATCAGGCCGCTGAAAGTATCCGCGTCTTCCTTCAGGCGCTTGCCGCGGCCCTTGCGCACCACGCTGATGAACTGCTGGTGGATGTCTTCCAGCATCGAGTTGACGTATTGCACCTGCTTGTCGTTCACCGGCGAGAAGGGGTCGAGGAAAGTCTTGTTCTCGCCGGCGTGGTACGCGCGCCGCTCGACGCCCAGCTTTTCCATCGTGCCGGTGAAGCCGAAGCCGTCCATGATCACGCCGATGGAGCCGACGATGGAGGCCTTGTCGACGTAGATCTTGTCGGCGGCGGAGGCGACGTAGTAGCCGCCGGAGGCGCACAGGTCTTCCACCACCACGTACAGGGGCTTGGCCGGATACTTGGCGCGCAGGCGCTTGATCTCGTCGTAGATGATGCCGGCCTGCACCGGGCTGCCGCCGGGGCTGTTGATGCGCATGATGACGCCGGCGGTGCCTTCGTCCTTGAACGCGGAATCCAGCGCGCTGGTGATCTTGTCGGCGCTGGCATTGCCGGTGGAGTCGATCACGCCGCGCAGTTCGACCAGCGCGGTGTGCTTTTCCAGCGAGGTGTTCTTCTTGCTCATCATGCCCGGCAGGTCGATCACCGCCATCAGCACGATCGCCAGGTAGGCGAAGGTGAGGAACTTGAAAAAGATGCCCCAGCGGCGCGAGCTCTTCTGCTCCTTCAGCGCGGCAAACGCCAGCTTTTCCAGCGTACGCTGTTCCCAGGTGCCTTCGGCATCGGCGCTGCGTGCCGGGCGGCGCGGCTCGCGCGGCGGCGGGCCGGAGGGCGGGCCGCCGGAAGGGGGCGGCGGAGGATTGCCGCCGGGAGGCAGATGCGGGTCGTCAAAAGGGCGTTGCGGATCGTCGCCGTACATGTCGAAACCTCAGGGAGGGGTGAGAAAGATGTGGCCGCCGGTCTCTTCGACCGTCAGCGGCACCAGGCTGCGGCCCTTGCAAGGGCCATGGAGACAGACGCCGGTGGCGGGATGATAGGTGGCGCCGTGCGTGGTGCACAGCAAGTATAAGCCTTGGAGATCGAAAAACACCCCGGGCTGCCAGTCGAGTTCCATCGGCACGTGGGCGCAGCGGTTGAGATAGGCGTGCACCCTGCCGTCGTAGCGCACGGCGAACGCCTGCTCCTCGCGCCCATGGCGCGTCACGGTGAAACGCACGCCGCGCCCGCCTTCTTCCAGCTCGGCGGCGGCGCAGATCAGCCGCGGGCTTTCAGCCATGCGGAGAGTTCGGGCACGGAGTGGACGATGCCATGCGGCTCGATCGCGAGCAAATCGGCATGCGGGTGCGCACCGTAGGTGACCGAGAGCGCGTGGGTGCCGGCGTTTTTTGCCATCTGCGAATCGTGGGTGGTGTCGCCGATCATCAGGGTGCGGGCGGGCTCGGCGCCGAAGCGGTCCATCAGGTCGATCAGCATTTGCGGGTGCGGCTTGGAATGCGTTTCGTCGGCGCAGCGCGAGCCGTCGAACACCTTCACCAGTTCCGTACCCTTGAGTGCGCGATCCAGGCCCGCGCGCGATTTGCCGGTGGCGACCGCCAGCCAGTAGTGCTGCGCCTTGAGATCGGCGAGCAGTTCGGCCATGCCGTCGAACAGCAGCAGGTCACCGTCGCGCGCCAGGTAGTGAAAGCGGTAGCGCTCGGCGAGTTTCGGATAGTCCTTGGGGTCCAGCTCGGGCAGCGCCTTGAGCAGGGCGTCCTGCAGGCCCAGGCCGATGACGTGCGCGGCCATTTCGGCCTCCGGCTTCTTCAGCCCGAGATCGACGGCGGAAGCCTGGATGGCGGCCACGATGGCGCCGGTGGAGTCCATGATCGTGCCGTCCCAGTCAAACACGATCAGGTCGTAATTCTTCATGCTTTTGTTTTACAGGCTTTCCAAGTAATGCGCGCAGTCTTCCGGCAGGGCGGCTTCGACACGCAGCCGCTCGCCCGTCACCGGGTGCACAAACGAAATTCTAGCCGCATGCAGGAACATGCGCTTGAGGCCCGCTTTGGCGACCCGCTTGTTGAGGTCGAAGTCGCCGTATTTGTCGTCGCCGATGATCGGGTGGCCGCTGGAGGCGAGGTGCACGCGGATCTGGTGCGTACGCCCGGTCTTGAGCTGTGCCTCGAGCAGGGTTGCCTCCGGGAAGCGCTTGACCAAGGTAAAGATCGTATGCGCTTCCTGCCCGTCTTCGGCATCGGTGGCCGTCACCCGGCGCTCGCCGCCGGCGGTGACGAACTTGTGCAGCGAGGTACGCACGTGGTGCTTGGCCTCGTGCGGCCAGTTGCCCTTGATGAGGGTGAGGTAGCGCTTGTCGGTCTTGCCCTCGCGCAGCAGCTCATGCATCGCCACCAGGGCCGGGCGCTTTTTCGCCAGCAGCAGCACGCCGGAGGTCTCGCGGTCGAGCCGGTGCACCAGTTCCAGGAACCTGGCCTGCGGGCGCGCGGCGCGCATGGCTTCGATCACGCCGTACTTGAGCCCGCTGCCGCCGTGCACCGCCACCCCGGCCGGCTTGTTCAGCGCCAGCAGGGCATCGTCTTCATACAGCACCGGGATCTCCAGCGCCGCTTTGGCCGCCCCTGCCGGGGGCGTTGCCGGCGCGTCCGGATCGGTGCCCAGGCGCACCGGGGGGATGCGCACCAAATCGCCTAAATTGAGGCGATCAGCGGCGTCCGCCCTGCCCTTGTTCACGCGCACCTCGCCAGAGCGAATGATGCGGTAAATCAGGCTCTTGGGCGCCCCCTTCAGGTGCCTGAGGAGGAAATTGTCCAGCCGCTGGCCGGCCCCGGCCTCGTCGATTTCCAGCAGTTTTGCCGCCAACTTCCCTAATTCATTCATTTGTCTATATAATTCCCGCGTGGACTGCAAGAAGTCCGCCCATCCGGCCGCGGTTTAGCCTGACTCTGTTGTAACGCCGTTGCAATACCCTTGCAACCCGGCGGCAACACAGCGAGGCCAGCGGCACAGAAAAAGCGGATCTTGCCCGCGGCACTATCGCGGTTGGTTCGGTGGCATCGGAGTCTGATGCCGCACCGGGCGTGTGCAAACTGCCTGTTGCGGCTACCCGTGGCACCCGCCGGCCCACACAGGTCGTCCGCCCGCCTGCTTCATTCAAGAAAAGGGGCGATTGTATAGAGCAATCACGCATTGCGCGCACCCCCCGTCATTTGAGAATTCCAGCCTGTCGCCGCGTCCAGCCGTTCAGCTATCAACGCAGAAGCGGCGCCAGGTCGATCATCAGTTGACTTTTCCCCTACCGTAGACGATCAAGCTTGAGTCCCATGCAGTTCTTCCTGCAAACCGACTTCCTCCTGGCGCTCCTTTCGATGGCCGCAAGTTTCGGCTTCATCGTATTGGCGCGCCCGGTTGCGCTGCCGTCGCCGGACCTCACAGGGGGCACCCCTTTCATCCCAGCGGGGCGGTGCGCGCAGGGAGCACACCATGAAACGCATGTTGTTCAACGCGACGCACTCGGAAGAGTTGCGCGTCGCGATCGTCGACGGCCAGAAACTGATCGACCTCGACATCGAAACCGCTGGCCAGGAACAGCGTAAAAGCAATATCTACAAGGGTGTCATCACCCGCATTGAACCGTCGCTCGAAGCCTGCTTCGTCGACTATGGCATGGACCGCCACGGTTTCCTGCCGTTCAAGGAAATCTCCCGCTCCTACTTCCGCGAGGGCGTAAACGTCCGTGACGCTTCCATCAAGGAAGCGATGCGCGAAGGCCAGGAAGTGCTGGTGCAGGTCGAGAAAGACGAGCGCGGCAACAAGGGCGCGGCGCTCACCACCTTCATCTCGCTGGCCGGCCGCTACCTGGTGCTGATGCCGAACAACCCGCGCGGCGGCGGCGTTTCGCGCCGCGTCGAGGGCGACGACAGGCAAGAGCTGAAGGAGGTGATGGACCAGCTCCAGTACCCCGACGGCATGAGCCTGATCGCCCGCACCGCCGGCATCGGCCGCGCCGCGGACGAACTGCAGTGGGACCTGAATTACCTGCTCAAGCTGTGGGACGCGATCAAGTCCGCCTCCGATTCGCTCAAGGGCGCGAACCTGATCTACCTGGAATCGAGCCTGGTGATCCGCGCCATCCGCGATTACTTCTCGCCTGACATCGGCGAAATCCTGATCGATACCGACGAGATTTTCGAGCAGGCGCAGACCTTCATGTCGCTGGTGATGCCGGACACGGAAAACCGCGTCAAGCGCTACCGCGACGATGTGCCCCTCTTTTCGCGCTTCCAGATCGAGCACCAGATCGAGTCCGCGTATTCGCGCACCGTCTCGCTGCCTTCCGGCGGCGCCATCGTCATCGACCATACCGAAGCCCTGGTGTCGGTGGACGTCAATTCGGCGCGCGCCACCCGCGGCGGCGACATTGAAGAGACCGCGTTCCGCACCAACTCCGAGGCCGCCGACGAAGTGGCGCGCCAGTTGCGCCTGCGCGACTTGGGCGGCCTGATCGTCATCGACTTCATCGACATGGAAAGCGCGCGCAACCAGCGCGACGTCGAGCAGCGCCTGAAAGATGCGCTGAAGCCCGACCGCGCCCGCGTGCAACTGGGCAAGATCTCGCGCTTCGGCCTGATGGAACTGTCGCGCCAGCGCCTGCGCCCGGCCCTGGCCGAAGCCAGCTACACCGTGTGCCCGCGCTGCAACGGCACCGGCCACATCCGCGACACCGAATCTTCCGCGCTGCACATCCTGCGCATGATCCAGGAAGAGGCGATGAAGGAAAACACCTCTACCGTGCACGCGCAAGTGCCGGTGGATGTCGCCACCTTCCTGCTGAATGAGAAGCGCATCGAGATCAACCGCATCGAGGCGCGCCTGAAGGTGAACGTGCTGGTGATCCCCAACAAGTACCTGGAGACGCCGCACCACGTGCTGGAGCGCATCCGCCACGACGAGGCCGGCCCGCAGGATTCCGGCCGCGCCAGCTTCCAGATCGTCAAGGAAGAGGAAGAGACCACCGGCTACAAGCGCAAGGAAGCCAAGGACGCGCCAAAGAAGCAGGAGCCGGCGGTCAAGGGCATCTACCCCGAGGCGCCCGCGCCGCGCGCCGCCGAGCCGGCGGCCGCTGCACCTGCCGCCGCCGCCGCTCCGGCGCCCTCCCCGATGCTGGCGCAGGAAAGCGGCGGCATCATCGGCCGCATCCTCGGCTGGTTCAAGCCGCCCAAGACCACCGCTGCCGCGGTGCAGGCGCAGCCCAAAGTGGCGCAACCCGCTGCCGCGCTGACCGAAGCCGGCGGCGAGGCCGCGCGCAACAACCGCGACGGCCGCGGCCGTGGCCGTGGCCGCGGTGGTGATCGCGGCGAGCGCGGCGAAGGTCGTGAAGGACGCGACGGCCGCCAGCGCAACCAGCGCGGCGAAGGCCGCGGCGAAGGCGGCAGCAACGAAGGCCGTGGCGACCGCCAGCGCGGCGGTGAACGCCGCGACGGCAACCGCGAGAATCGTCCCGAGCGCGAGCCGCGCGAGGCACGCGAAGGTACTGAGGCCCGCGAAGGCCGCCAGGAGCGCGGCGAACAGCGCGGTGAGCGCAACGAGCAGCGTGGCGAACGCGGCGAGCGCAATGAACAGCGCCGCGACCGCAGCCGCCGTGGCGAAGGCGAAGGCCAGCGCCGCAATGCGGAAGGCCAGACCGAGGCCGGCGCCGATCCTACCGGCCCGCAAGAGCGCGATCTGCAGCGCGGTGAGCGTGGTGAGCGTGGTGAACGCCAGGACCGCAACGAGCAAGGTGGCGAGCGCCGTGAGCGCAACCGTCCGCCGCGCCAGAATGGTGAAGGCGCGCCGCAAACCTTGGCCGGTGAAGGCGTGCAGCCGGAAGGCGCCGAAGGTGACGACGAAGCCCAGGTCCAGGGCATCCCGCAGGATGAGGCCGGCGAACGCGAGGATGGCGGTCGTCGCCGTGGCCGTCGTGGCCGCCGCGGCCGTGGCCGTGGCGAACGCGGTGAGCGTGGCGAAGCCGGTGCCGGTGGCGAATCCGAGGCCGGTGGCGAAGACGCTGTGGCCGATGAAGGCCAGGGCAGCGCAGCCGCGCTCGACCAGGGTGCGGCGATGCCGGCGGAAAGCGCGGTTGCGCCGTCTGCCGATCATCAAGCCCCTCATGAGCCGGCCGCGGCCGCTGTTCCGGCGCCCGCCCCGGTGGCCGAACCTGTTGCCGCCACCACCGTCGCCGAGGCCCCTGCGCCGGCGTATGTGCCGCCTGCGCCCGCGCCGGTCGCGGTCGAGCCCGTTCCCGCGCCTGTCGCGGCAGCGGCGGCGCCTGTGGCCCCGCCGGCGGCAGTTGAGCCGATCGTGATGCGCAAGTCGCCCGCAGAGGCAAGCGCCGAGCGCGAAGTCATGCTGCAGGCAGCCGGCCTCTCGCTGGTGGAGACCGACGCGCAGAAGTGGCGCGTGGCCTACGACCGCGCCGCCAGCTACGTCGAGCCGGCGCGTGCGCCGCGCGTGCCGCGTCCGCGTCCGCCGATCGACCAGGGTCCGTTGATCCAGGTGGAAACGCACAAGCACTAGGCGTTGCGCAACCAAAAACAAAGCCCCGCGAGGGGCTTTGTTTTTTTCAGGCTGCGGTGCAGATCGGTGGGCGCACCGTTTCCGGATGCATGGCGGGGTCGTCTCCGTTCGCGCCGGCAACCGCCGCCGGCCGGCGGCCTGCCATGGCGCTACTTGGGCAGGTGCGAGACCAGCGACTCCAGCAGGCCATCGCAGGCGTCTTCGATGTAGTTGAGCGCGTGCTCGAAGCTGGCGGCGCCGCCGTAGTAGGGATCGGGAACGATGTCGGCGTCGTGCTGCGGGGCGTAGCGCATCAGGAGTTCGATCTTGGCGCGCTGCTCGGGCGGGCTCATGGCGGTGAGAAAGGACATGTTGTCGTGGTCCATTGCCAGGATATAGTCGAAGGCGGCGAAATCGGCCGCCACCACCGGGCGCGCGCGCAGGTCCGAGAGGTCGTAGCCGCGCTTGGCGGCATGCGCCTGCGAGCGCTTGTCGGGCGCCGTATTGTCATGGTAGCCGTGGGTGCCGGCGGAATCCACCCGCACCCAGCCGGCCAGGCGGCGCTCGGCGAGCTTGGCCTGCATCACGCCTTCAGCCGTGGGCGAA
The DNA here is from genome assembly GCA_036498945.1 of Burkholderiales bacterium. GTDB lineage: Bacteria > Pseudomonadota > Gammaproteobacteria > Burkholderiales > JAEUOS01 > JAQGMJ01. Next base: position 33,055 of record DASYEQ010000078.1, read on the forward strand.
CGACAGATGTTGCCGGTGCAAACAAAAAGAATCGAAAGCTTTTTCATCCCTGGGAACCGCCTGATAACCTGCTTTGCGCGGATGGGCGAAACGCCATCCGCGCAAGAGGAGGGATGTTATCAGACCAGCGCGGTCCGGGCAGACCGCGCCTTCTCAGAACCGCTGCGCTTCCATGCCCTCGGCCGCGCTGGCGCGGAACAGGCTGGGGGTGAGGTTGTGGCGCTGCAACAGGCTGTAGAACTTGGTGCGGTTGCGGTCGGCCAGCTTGGCGGCATCCGACACGTTGCCGTCAGTGAGTTTCAGCAGCTGGATCAGGTAGTCGCGCTCGAAACGCTGCTTGGCCTGCGCGTAGGTGAGCGACTGCAGGGTCGGCGCGCGCAGCGCCCGCTGTACCAGCGCGAGTGGAATCAGCGGCGTGGTGGCGAGCGCGCATACCTGCTCGACCACGTTGTGCAACTGGCGCACGTTGCCCGGCCAGTCCGCCATCACCAGCGCCTCCAGCGCATCGGGCGCGAAGCCGGTGATGTTGCGGCGATAGCGCGATGCCAGCTCCGTGAGAAAGTGCCCGGCGAGCAGCGGAATGTCTTCGCGGCGCTCGCGCAGCGCCGGCAGGGTGAGGTGCACGACGTTGAGCAGGTAATACAGATCGCTGCGGAAACGCCCGGCGGCCAGCGCCGCGTCGAGGTCCTGCTGGGTGGCGCAGAGGATGCGCACGTCTACCGCAATCGCCTCGTTGCCGCCCAGCGGGCGGATCGCGCGTTCCTGCAATGCACGGTGCAGCTTGGCCTGCACCGCCAGCGGCATCTCGGCGATCTCATCGAGAAACAGCGTGCCGCCCTCGGCCGACTGGAACAGGCCCGGCTGGTCGCTGGTGGCGCCTTCAAAAGCGCCGCGCACGTGGCCGAACAGTTCGGACTCCAGCAGTTGCCCCGGAATCGCGCCGCAGTTGACCGTGATGAACGGCGCCTGCGCACGCGCGCTGGCGCGGTGGATGGTCGCGGCCAGCAATTCCTTGCCGGTGCCTGACTCGCCGCGGATCAGCACCGAGGCATCGCTTGCCGCCGCCAGGCGCGCTTCCGAAAGCAGGTCGGCCATGCGCACGCTGCGGCTGACGATCTCGTTGCTCCACGCATGGCCGGCGCCGTTCTGCGCCCCGGGCACCACCTTCAGCGCTTGCGCCACCTTGTCCAGCAGCATGGCGTTGTCGAAAGGCTTGGTGAGATAGTCGAAAGCCCCGCGCGCGGTGGCGGCCACTGCGGCGGGAATGCTGCCGCTCGCGGTCAGCAGGATCACCGGCAATACCGGGCGGGTGGAGTGGATTTCGTCGAACAGGTCCATGCCGTCGCCATCCGGCAACAGCGATTCGCTGATCACCACCTGCGGCGGCTCGATCAACAGGTGCGAGCGCGCTTCGCTGGCATTGCGCGCCTCGCTCACGCGATACTCGGCCTCGCGTAATTGCGCCGCCAGCAGCGCACGGGTTTCAAGATCACCATCGATCAGCAGGACACGGCCGCTCATGCAAAGGTCTCCAGCGCATTCAGGTGACAGGAAAAAAACGAAACCACGGAATCAATGCTTCTGCATGCGCGCACAATCAGCTCCTCGGATCTACACAAACGCTCATTGCGATGCCTCGCGGGACGAGATGCCCCGCAAGCCGGCGTCCGGCGACCCTGAATATGCTTCGAGCATTGAGGTTGGAAAAGGTTCGAGGCGATGTTGCCTTTCGCGACACTCCATCAACGCCCCCTTATGCACGCCGCCCGAGGCGCATCATTTCGCGCCGGACCATCGCGCGGTAGGGGCCGGTTTGGCGCATCAGCGCGTCCGGCGCGCCGTCCTGCACGATATGGCCGTGGTCGAGCACCAGCACGCGGTCGAAATTGCGCAGCGTGGACAGGCGGTGCGCCACCGCGATCACCGTGCGCCCGCGCATCAGGCGGTCCAGCGCCTCGCGGATCAGTTCCTCGGAATCGATGTCCAGCGCTGAAGTCGCCTCGTCCAGCAGCAGGATCGGCGCGTCCTTCAGCAGCGCGCGCGCAATCGCGATGCGCTGGCGCTGCCCGCCGGAAAGCTTGACGCCGCGGTCGCCGACGATGGTAGACATGCCCTCGGGCAGCGCCTCGATGAACTGCCGGCAGCGCGCCGCTTCCGCCGCCGCCATCACTTCATCATCGCTCGCCTCCGGCTTGCCGTAGCGGATGTTCTCCAGCACGGTGCGATGGAACAGCGAAATGTCCTGCGGCACCACGGCAATCGCTTCGCGCAGGCTTTCCTCGGTGATGCGTTCCAGGTCGCAGCCGTCGATCACCACCTTGCCGTCCTGCACTTCATAGAAGCGCTGCAACAGCGAGAGCAGGGTCGACTTGCCGCCGCCGGAGGCGCCCACCAAACCGACGCGCTGGCCCGCCGGAATCAGCAGGCTCAGGTTATCGAACACGGCATTCTCGCCGGGGTAGCTGAAAAACACGTTCCTGAATTCCACCGCGCCCTGCTGCTGGCCGATCGGCTCGGCCTGCGGGTGCGGGCGCATCTCATGCGGCACCAGGATGGTGGCAATGGCTTCGGTGAGCCGCGCCATGTGCTGCGTCACGTCCACCAGCGCCAGCGCGAGGTCGCGCGTCGCATGCAAAATGGTGAAGCCCAGGGTACACACCAGCACCACGTCGCCGGTGGAAATGCCGCCCACTTCCCAGCGCTTGATGGCCCAGGCGAGCAATGCGATGGTGAGCAGGCCCGTGCCGATGGCGTGCAGCAGGCGCAGCTTTTCCAGGTAGCGCAGGCTGGCGCGCCGCGCCACCATTTCATGGCCCACGGTCTCGTCGAAACGCAGGTGCTCGCGCGGCAGGCCGCCGAAGGCGCGCACCACCGGCATGTTGCCGATGATGTCCACCATTTCGCCGTCCACTGCCGCGGCACGATCGGCGAAGCCCAGGTGCAGCGGCTGGCCGGCAGCCGCCAGCTTGTACAGCACGAAGGAGAGCACGATGGCCACGCCCAGCATGGCGAGCGTCACGCCGGTGCCCAGGGAAAAGAGGAAAAAGATCGAGCCGATCGACGCCAGGCACGGCGGCAACACGTTCCAGATGAACATGTTTTCCATCGTGAACACCGCGTTGGACGTCGCGGTGATGCGGCTGGTGAGCATGCCCGGCAGGCGCTCCTGGAAATAGCCGGGCGAGTGGCCGGTGAGATGGCGGAACAGATCGCTGCGCAAGTCGCCGGTGACGTTGACGAAGGTATGGCTGGCGATCCACCCCGCCACGCGCCACAGGAAATTGTCGCCGAGGATCAGCGATACCAACAGCGCGAAGGCCCACCAGATGCGCCCGTCGCGCGTGCCTTCCGACAGCGTATCGACCAGGAACTTGACGCTGTATTGCGTGGTGACCGCGCATGCCACCGCGCCCACCACCGAGGTGATGATGGCGGCGTGTGAAAACGGATGGCTCCTTACATAGTGCCACAGGAAGGCCAGCGGCCTGCGCGCATATTCGCCGAGGTTGTCAGGCTTTGTCCTACGCGGGTTGGACTCCGGCAGGTGGCCGGCTGTTCCTGTCTGTTGCATGGGGCGTACCGACTTCTCTGATTCATTGCATGGGTGTTTGAAGCACCTGTCCGGACTTGGTTCCCCGGAACTTTCGTCAAAGCGCGCTGTAAAAAGCATTGAAGGAGGACCAGGCAGCAAAGAATGCGCGTCCAAAGAACGCGCACAGCGGCCCATTGTCCCGAACTGCACGCATACAGGAGCAACATAATGCGCATAGCCCAAATCTCGCCGTTGACCGAGGCGATTCCGCCCAAGCTTTATGGCGGCACCGAACGCGTCGTTTCCTGGCTCACCGAAGAACTGGTGGCGCAAGGTCACGACGTCACCTTGTTCGCCAGCGGCGACTCCATCACCTCGGCCAAGCTCGAATCGGTATGGCCGCGCGCCTTGCGCCTGGACGGCAGCGTGCGCGATCCGGTGGCCCTGCACATGGTGATGCTGGAAAACGTGCGCCAGCGCGCGCATGAATTCGACGTGCTGCATTTCCACCTCGACTATTACCCCTTCTCGCTGTTCTCGCGCCAGCCGGTGCCCTTCGTCACCACCCTGCACGGCCGCCTCGACCTGCACGAGCACCAGCCGGTATTCACCACCTTCTCGCACGTGCCGGTGGTGTCGATCACCAATTCGCAGCGCCGCCCGCTGCCGCAGGCCGGCTGGGCGCGCACCGTCTACCACGGCATGCCGGAAAAACTGCTGATGCCGCAGCAGATCCAGCCGCGCTACCTCGCCTTCCTCGGGCGCATCGCGCCGGAAAAGCGGGTCGATCGCGCCATCCGCATCGCCAGCCGCGCCGGCATTCCGCTGCGCATCGCGGCGAAGGTGGACCGTGCCGACACCGAATACTTCGAGAACGAGATCAAGCCGATGCTCGACCTGCCGAACATCGAATTCATCGGCGAGATCAGCGACCAGGAAAAGCCGGCCTTCCTCTCCGGCGCCATTGGCCTGTTGATGCCGATCGACTGGCCTGAGCCCTTCGGCCTGGTGATGATCGAGGCGATGGCCTGCGGCACCCCTGTCGTGGCCTACAAGCGCGGCTCGGTGCCCGAGGTGGTGGAAGACGGCTTGACCGGCTACATCGTCGAAGACGAAGCCGGCGCCGTCGGCGCGGTCGAGCGCCTGGGCGACCTCTCGCGCACGGCCGTGCGCAAGCGCTTCGAGGAACGCTTCACCGCCACCCGCATGGCACGCGAATACGTCGAGGTGTACCGCGAGCTGATCGACAAGAGGAACACCGGCGCCCGCCCGAGCGGCGCGCCGGGCGCCTCGGTGCACCCCCTGAGCCGCGCCGCCTAGCGCGAATCCCCTGCCGCCGCGCACGGTCGCGGCGATTCCCCGCCTGCCGCGCACGGTCGCGGCGATTCCCCGCCTGCCGCGCATGGTCGCGGCGGTGCTTGATCCGCCGGGTGCGGCCGCGATAGCGGTTGCACGGCTACGCGCAGCTGCGGTGACTCCCCACCTGCCGCGCGCCGCCGCAGCGTCGTTGCGCTCGCGGCGCGCCGCCGCAAGCGCGGCATCTAGACCTTGTCGATACCGCGGCGTTCGCGCATCGCGCGGCCGATCTCGTCCAGTTGCGAGACGTCGAGCAGGCGCTCGGCCATCGGCAGCACTTCCGCCTCTTCGTAGGCCAGGTGCGCCGCATAGGCGCTGACGAAGGCTTCCACGTCTTCGCCCGACAAGGCTTGCGCCTCGCCCGCCGCAATACGCGCCAGCGGCGCGCGCAGGCGCTGCCATGCAGCCTCCAGTTCGCGGTGTTCGTTGCCCACCCGCTCGGCCATCTCGCGGATGCATACCGCGTCCGACCCCGCCATCGCCTCCCGCAGCGCCGGGAACAGGTCGCGCTCCTCGTCGGCATGGTGCTTCAGCGCCGAGGTATCGAAATAGCGCATCACGGCGGCCGCCGCGCTTTGCGCCTGCGCGTCGCTGCCATGCGAGGCCACGTGCGGCACCAGGCGCCCGAGCGTGGCGCACTGCTGCTCGATGCGCCCGTGGCAGGCGGCGAGCATTTCCAGCGGCGCCTCGAAGCCGGCGGCGGGGCTGGAAAATCCGGGAATACGGTTGTCGGGGTTCATTGCATGGTCCGGGCGCGCGATTGAAATGCGCCAGTCCTGCTAAAGTTAACATGACTCGCCATGAAGATGCAGCCGGCGCCCCGAGACACAAGGAGTTGACCTCATGTACAAGAACCTGCTGGTACCCATCGACGGCTCGAAGCTCTCCGAGCGCGCGGTGAAGGAAGCCGTGAACCTGGCGCGCACCCTGGAGGCGCGCATCACCCTCTACTACGCCACTTCCGACTACCCCGAAGCCGTGTACGCCGAGAGCGCCATGATGGCTGCCTACATCCCGGAAGACCAATATCGCGAGCAGACCGAGGCCTTCGCCACCAAGGTGCTGGCAAAGGCGGCGGCGAAAGTGACGGCCGCCGGCGTCAAGGCCGACAGCTACCAGAGCATCGCGGACGTGCCCTACGAGGGCATCATCGCGGCGGCGAAGAAAAAGCGCTGCGACCTGATCGTGATGGCTTCGCATGGCCGCCGCGGCATCTCCGGCTTTTTGCTCGGCAGCGAGACGCAGAAAGTGCTGACCCATTCCAGGGTGCCGGTGCTGGTCGTACGCTAGGCACGGCACCACGCTGCCATGGCCCACTATCTCGAGCCCCTGTTTGCCCCGCGCGCGGTCGCGGTGGTGGGCGCCACCGAGCGCAGCGGCGCGCTCGGGCGCGCGGTGCTGGAGAACCTGCGCGCCGACGGCGGCTACGAGGCCCGCGGCGGCACGCTTTACGCCGTCAATCCCAAGCACCAGCAGATCGCCGGCCTCACCGGCCATGCCCGCCTGCAGGAACTGCCGGCGCCGGCCGATCTGGCGGTGATCGTCACGCCGGCGCGCACGGTGGCGGGCGTGTTGCGCGACGCCGGCGAAGCCGGCACGCGCCACGCCGTGGTGCTCTCCGCCGGCTTCGACGCCGGCACGCCGGACGGCTCCGAACTGCTCGATCAAGCCCGCGGCGCCGCGCGCGCCGCCGGGGTGCGCCTGCTGGGGCCGCATAGCCTCGGGCTGATGCGCCCTTCCATCGGGCTCAATGCCACGTTCGCGCGCGGCGGCGCGCGTGCCGGCAGCCTGGCGCTGGTATCGCAATCGGGCGCGGTGAGCGCGGCGCTGACCGACTGGGCCTGGGCCGCGGGCATCGGCTTTTCCAGCGTGATCGCCACCGGCGCCGGCATCGACGTCGATTTCGGCGAGATCCTCGATTACCTGATGTATGACGCCGAGACGCAGAGCATCCTGCTGTACGTCGAGACCATCCACGACGCGCGCCGCTTCACCAGCGGCCTGCGCGCCTGCGCGCGCACCAAGCCCATCGTGGTGCTCAAGGCCGGGCGCCACATGGCGCGCGGCGGCTGCGACTTCGACCCCGAGGGCGCGCCGCTTTCGCTGCTCGGCTCGCCGCTGTCGCACGCCGGCAAGCTCCTGGCCGACGACGCGGTATTCGCCGCCGCGCTGCGCCGCTCCGGCGTGGTGCGCGCCGATACGTATGCGGAACTGTTCGCCATCGCGCGCCTGCTCGCCGCCGGGCGCCTGCCGCGCGGGCGGCGCCTGGCCATCCTCTCCAACGGCGGCGGGCCCGGCATCATCGCGGCGGACCGCGCCTGCGACAAGGGCGTGCCGCTGGCCGAACTCTCCCCCGCCACTATTGAAGCGCTGGATGCCGCACTGCCGCCGCACTGGTCGCACGGCAACCCGGTGAGCCTCTTGGGCGACGCCACCGTCGAGCGCCATATTGCCGCGCTTACGGCGCTGCTGGCCGACCGTGGCGTCGATGGCGTGCTCACTCTCTTCTCGCCACAGATCGTCACCGGCGCCGCCGAGATGGCGCAAGCACTGCTGCCGCTGGCGGCCGCGGCCAACAAGCCGCTGCTCACCGCCTGGCTGGGCGAGGCGGAGGCGCGCGCGGGACGCGAGATCATCGAGCAGGCGGGCATGCCGGCGTTTCACTATCCCGAATCCGGCGTCACCGCCTTTGCCGCGCTGGCGGATTACACCCAGGCGCAGGCGCTGCTGCTCGAAGTGCCGCCACCCCTGGCCTCCAGCCTGCCGGCCGACGTGGCGAGCGCGCATGCGCTGGCGCGCGTCGCCGCCGCCGCCGGGCGGCAGCTGTTGCACGAAAGCGAGAGCAAGCAGCTGCTCTCCTGGTTCGGCATCGCCACGCCGCAGACCCTGGTGGCGCACAGCGTGGAGGAGGCGGCTGAATTCGCCGCGCGCGTCGGCTATCCGGTGGTGCTGAAGATCGTCTCCACCGACATCGTGCACAAATCGGATGTCGGCGGCGTTACGCTCAACGTGCGCGATGCCGAATCGCTCAAGCGCGAGTACGCCGGGCTGCTGGAGCGCATCGCATCCGCGCGGCCGCAGGCGCGGCTGGAAGGCGTGGCGGTGCAGCCGATGGTGAGCAAGCGTTTCGGCCGCGAGCTGCTGATCGGCGTGGCGCGCGACCCGGTGTTCGGCCAAGTGATCACCTTCGGCGCCGGCGGCGTGGCGGTGGAACTGATGCGTGACTACGCCGTCGGCCTGCCGCCGCTCTCCCCGCGCCTGGCGGAGGAACTGATCGACCGCACGCGTATCGCGGCGCTGCTCGGCCCCTATCGCCACATCCCGGGGGCCGATCGCGGCGCCATCATCGACGTGCTGATCAAGGTTTCCGAGATGGTCTGCGCCCTGCCCTGGCTGGCGGAGATGGACATCAACCCGCTGTCGGTGGATGCCGCCGGCGCGGTGGCGCTGGACGCGCGCGTGGTGATCGACCCAGACCGCCTGGCGGATGACCTGCGCTACAGCCACATGGCGATCCACCCCTACCCCACCGCGCTGATTTCCACCGAGACCCTACGCGACGGCACGCGCTTCTTGCTGCGGCCGATCCGCCCGGAAGACGCGGCGATCGAGCAGGCCTTCGTCGAGAAGCTCTCCGAGCAATCGCGCTACATGCGCTTTTTCAACCCGATCAAGATGCTCAGCTCGCGCCTGCTGGCGCGCCTGACGCAGGTGGACTACGACCGCGAACTGGCGCTGATCGCCACCCAGGGCGAAGGGGTGGAAGAACGCATGATCGGCGTGGTGCGCTACAGCCCGAACGCGGACGGCGTGAGCTGCGAATTCGCCATCGCGATCGCCGACGACTGGCACAGCAAGGGGCTGGGCTCCTTGCTGATGCGCCGCCTGATCGAGGCCGCGCGCACCGCCGGCTACCAGCGCCTCACCGGCTCGGTGCTGGAAGCCAACCGGCCGATGCACGGCATGATGCGCAAGCTCGGCTTCATGCTGGGGCCGCGTGGCGGCGATTTGTCGATCGCCGAATACGAGCTCGATCTCAATGCGCCGGCAGGGGCGGAAATGTCCGCCCCTTCGGCTGCCTGAATCGGGCCCGCTGTCACCACAACTGTGGTGAAACCACGGAAAACCACGGTGGTTTTTCGCACCGTGGTCCGGCGCACCCTGAGAAAACCTGAGGTTTTTCGCGAAAACCGAAGCTGCGCCCACCACGCTTGTAGTGACCACAAACGTTGTAGACCCCCCTGAATCCGCACCGGCGCGCGAGGCGCCCGGCTTGGTGGCTAGGCGGGCAAACAGCATGGCGTATCAATAGGCGGACCCTATGTCCAAAGATACGCGATTGCGCCACGCTTGTGCGGTTTGTTTCTAGGGAATAACTGATTAAGTGGGCTAAGCCCC
>DASYEQ010000079.1:0-10952 GCA_036498945.1 Burkholderiales bacterium
CCGCCTGAAAAGCGCGGGCGAATGGAGCGAAGCAGGAATCGCCGCTACCGCCCGCGGGCCATTCTTGGCTAAAATGTCCGGACAGGAGCCGGAGGCGACAAAAACCCGCCGCGTGCTCCCGCCATTCACCCCAAAGGAGCATGCATGTCCCTGAAAATCCGCCGCGTCGTAACCGGTCACGACGCCCATGGCAAAGCCATCGTCGTCAGCGACGCGATCCACCCGACCACCTCGATGCGCCCCAAGGTCGAAGCCACCGTGCCCTGGAGCACCGAAGGCTTCCCGGTGAATAACGACGATCCCACCGACGGCGGTTTCCGCGACGTTTCCACCGCCCACCATGGCGGCACCGTGCTGCGCATCGTCTCCTACGAGCCGGGCTGCACCCCGCGCAACCACCGCACCGACAGCATCGACTACGGCATCGTGCTGCAAGGCGAAATGCACATGGAGCTCGACGACGGCGTGATCGTGGTGCTGAAGAAGCACGACGTCTGCATCCAGCGCGGCACCATCCACAACTGGAACAACAAGGGCCCGGAGACCTGCGTGATCGCCTTCGTGCTGATCGACGCGAATCCCGCGATGCCCGGCGGCAAGCCGCTGGCAGCGCACGGTTAAGCGCTCGCACGGTCAAACGCGGCTAAGCGTAAGCGTAGCCAGGCGATAGGTGTAGCCAACGCGGTTAAGCGGCAATTTGCCACGGTGTCGTCCCCGCGAAAGCGGGAATCCAGGTCGTCTTCAAATTTGAGTAGAAACTGGATTCCCGCCTTCACTGGAATGACAGGGGTAGTGTGCGGTACCGCGTCCGCTTTCGCGGGAACGCCCCGGAGGGCGTCCGCCTTGCGGACTTAGAAGTGGCTGAACAGCCCGATGATGATGATCAGCGAGATCGGCACACCGAGCAGCCAGAGAATGATTGAGCGCATGATATTTTCCTTTTTCGTAGCGGGGGAAGACAGCGGTTTTATTGGCACGCCGCGATTCGCAGCGCGTGACTGCACTGTAGTGGCGAGCCCGTTCCACCCGCTGCGCGTGGGCGGCCGAAAGCCCTGTCGGCGCGGGCCTACGCGAATCCGCGCTATCAGCGCGCCACCTCCGTGACGCTTAACCGCCGCGCGTAGAATCGCCACGCGCAAAAACACAAAAATTCCTGGAGACGACATGCCCTTTCTACGCCACTGTGCCGCCCGCTTCGCGCTGCCGCTGTTTTTGCTGGCGCCGCTTGCCGCGCAGGCGCAGGCCGAATTTCCCGATCATCCGCTGCGCCTGGTGATCGGCTTTCCGCCCGGCACCGCGACCGACAATGCCGCCCGCGCCCTTGCTTCCAAGATGGGCGAGCTGCTCAAGCAGCCGGTGGTGGTCGACAACAAGCCCGGCGCCGGCACCAACATCGCCGCGATGGCGGTGCTGCATTCCCCGGCCGACGGCTACACGCTGTTCATGCTCGGCAATTCCAACACGGTGAACCCGGCGCTGCTCAAGAGCGTGCCGTTCGACGTGCAAAAGGATTTCGCCCCGGTCGCGCTCGCCGCCACCGTGCCGAGCATCCTGGTGGTCAACCCGCAGCTCAAGGTCAATAGCGTGGCCGAGCTGATCGCCGCGGCGAAAGCGCGCCCGGGCAAGATTTTCTTCGCCTCCTCCGGCAACGGCACCATGTCGCACCTGGCGGGCGAACTGTTCAGCATGTCCACCGGCGCGAAAATGAGCCACGTGCCTTACAAGGGCAGCACGCAGGCGGTCACCGACCTGCTCGCCGGCACCGTGCCGGTGATGTTCGCCCCCGCGTCCACCGTGCTGCCCTTCGTGCGCGACGGCAAGCTCAAGGCGCTCGCCTCCACCGGCGCCACGCGCGCGCACATCGCGCCTGACCTGCCCACCATCGCCGAACTCGGCGTGAAGAATTACGACACGCGCATCTGGTTCGGCATCGCCGCGCCCGCCGGCACGCCGGCGCCGGTGCTGCGCAAGCTGTATGAGGCGACCGATGGCGCGGTGGCATCCGAGACCGTGCGCGACCAGTTGCTGCCGCAAGGCATCGAACCCTATCGCGGCGACGCCCGCGCCTATAGCGAACAGATCGACCGTGAGCTGAAGAAGTGGAGCGCGGTGATCAAGGCTGCCGGCATCAAGCCCGATTGACCGATACGTAACCCATCACGCCGGCGCACGATGCCGCGCCGGTCCCGCAACGCCGGCGCAAGATGCGCGCCGATTCGCCACACCGGCGCACAACGCCCGACCAAGGAACCCACATGCAAAGCCTGCGCAGCCTGATCAACGGCCCCGAACTCGTCGTCGCCCCGGTGGCGCTCAACCCCATGATGGCGCGCCTGGCGGTCGATGCCGGCTTCAAGGCGGCCTATGTCAGCGGCGGCTCGCTCGGCTGGCTCAAGTGCAACACCGAAGCCAACCTCACGCTGCACGAGATGGCGCAACTGGCGCTCGACATGCGCGCCGCCAGCGCCATCCCCCTGGTGCTGGATGCCGGCGGCGGCTGGGGCGACCCGGTGCACATGCATCACACCATGGCGCTGGCCGAGGCCGCCGGCTACGCCGCGCTGGAAGTCGAAGACCAGTTCCTGCCGCGCCGCGTGCATCACCACATCGGCGAAGAGCGCCTGATCGAGCCGGAGAAGATGGTGATGAAGATCCGCGAACTGGTGGCCGCGCGCAAGAACCCCGACACCCTCATCGTCGGCCGCACCAACGCCATCCGCTCGCACGGCCTGGATGAAGCCCTGCGCCGCGCCGAGATCTACAAGCAGGCCGGCGCCGACATGATCTTCGTCCACACCCGCGACCCCGAGCAGATCCGCAAAATCGGCGAGCGCCTGCCCGCCCCGCTGATGATCTTCGCCCCCGGCGACGGCTTCGGCCAGTTCGCATTGTCGAAGGAAGAGTTCTACAAACTGGGCTTTCGCCTCGCCGCCTCCTCCGGCTCCGCCTTTGCCGCGATGTACAAGGCGATCAAGCAATCCTACGCGTGCCTGGCCAGCGGCGAACTCGACCCCTTCCTCGGCAAGGGCGGGGTGGCGAAGGAAATGAAGAATGCGCACGCCACCACCGGGCTTGCGGCGCTGCTGGAGATCGAGACGGCGACGACGGGAAAGTAGACGCAGCGGCGGCCTGGCCGCCGGACAAAAAGGGAGCGGCGTCAAACGCGGTTGCGAGCTCTTCGGCTCGCAGCAGGTGGCCTCGAAATCGAGGCGCGGGTAGTCATCCGGACGGAACGCCGGCTCGCCGGGCGGCGCCGGGAGCGGGTCAGGTGAGTTATCGAACATGGCCTTTATTCTCACTCGCCGCCCGGTTCGAACTCTTTTTTGAGAGACAGGTAGTCCCGATATCGCATCTCTTCCTCTTCTTCGGCGGTGAACGGGCTCTCCTGCACTTTTCCGTCGGACCGGTATCGCTTCTTCGGGGCGTCGGGCTGCGGTACGTCAACCACGCGAATGGTCACCACGCTGCCGATCGAAAGCGGGGCTTCCGTCCATCTGAAATGGTGGCGTTCTTCGCTCGCATCCGGAATGGTGAGGCCACCGACGCTGCATTTGATATAGCCGTCCCTTGCCGTTGAATTCTTTTCGGCGCGGCTCGCGGTCACATGCAAGCCCAATATGGACCAGTCTTCCACGCCTGCGGTCACGTGCCTTTCGCCATCGACATCGATTTCATACGCGAGCACGGTGCATTCTCTCCCTTAGTGGCGTTACGCTGATTTGCGCCTGCCCGCAGGTTTGCGGGCAGAGTCGGCAATGCAAACGGCCGGATGGCTGATCTTCGGCTTTCATCCGGCTACGAGCGCTGCGCCCACGCCGCGCAGGCATCGCCCGACATCTGCCCGGGCCAGCCCGGCCGCTGCCCGCGGGCGTGCAGCTTGTTGAGGCCTTCGAGCACGGCGCCGCGGTCGTGGGCGTAGCAGCCGAAGCGCGCCATCAGGTAATCCGGGTTCAGGGGCGAGCCGATGCGCGCGAGGTCGGCGATGCCGCTCTTGAATTCGGGCCAGCGGGCGCGCGTGTCGGTGAACAGGTCGGCGTCGACGTCCGGGTCTTCCGCGGCGTGGGCGTAGAGGCGGGTGTACATCGCCTCGCCCATGGTGGCGCGGGTGTTGTCGACGCTTTCGCGCACGATGCGCTCCATCGCTTCGGCATTGCCGCCGAAGCGCGGCATCACCATGTCGAAGGCGTTGTCGTAGAGGGGGTAGTAGGCGGGCCACTTCTTGATCGCCTGCTGCCACAGGGTGTGCGCGGCGCGCGGGTCGTGCAGCCAGAGGACGCGCAGCTTGGCGGCGGTCCACGGCGGGGTCACCATGTCGAGGCCGCGCGCCTTTTCCAGCGCGGCGTCGGCGTTCTTCAGGCGGTCCATCATCAACAGCCAGGTTTCGCGGCGGATCTGGCCGGGGTAATACAGGCCGCGCGCGTTCATCGCGTATTTGGTCCAGTAGGAAGCCTCGACGATGTAGGGGTAGACCGAGCGCGGCGAGGCGGCTTCCCAGGCGCGGATCTTCTTCAGGTTGGCTTCCCAGTCGATGCCGAATTCGGCTTCCAGGTAGGCGAGCGCGATCGGCAGCTTGTATTCGCCTTTCATGTCGGAGACCTGGTAGCGCGGTTCTTCGAGGGCGATGTCGTTGAAGGCGCGGTCGAGGAATTGCGGCGCATCGCGCCAGGTCGAGACGATGTGGTCGAAGATGTTTTGCGTGGTGCCCCAGTCGTTCGCCTTGTCCTGTGCGATCGGCTGGCGGCACACCATGCGGCCGTCTTCGGTGGGCGGGTTGCGGCACTTGTTCTGTACCTGCGACCAGGGGTAGAAAGCTTGCGCGCCTTGCGCCGGCGCGCCCGCCGCGGGCAGCGCCAGCAGCGCGGCGGCGGCAAGGGACAGCAGACGCGGGGAACGGAAAGACGAGCGGGAAAAAACGATACGGCGAACGTGCTGAAGCATCAGGCAACCTCGTATTGTTGGTTTGAATTCTCGGCGCGGCGGTAAAGATTATGCGCGATCATCGTCGGAGAGGCCACGCCGCGCGTTTTTGCCGCGCAACGTTGGTATCAAAACAACACCCGCTATTGATCAAATGATTTATTACAGCCCTGTAATGATCATGTGCAAATTCGGCAAAAGCGGTTGATTTGTTCACGCATGGCCGATGCGCGGCGGCGCTTGTGCGCCGCTTGCGCGCGCCGCGAAGCGTCACCATAAGTGACCGCAAAGGTATTCAAGCCTCGCGCCGTAACGCGTGTTCTCCGAGGTAAATCGCGCTGCGGCGACCCCTCCGGGCAAGAATGGCGGCGTCGATTTTTTTGGTGCTACAAAGTTTGCGACCTTGATCGCGGATGCAAGCCATGCAATCGCGCCGCGCGCGCCCATCGTGCGCATGCTGTCAAAGATATCAGGCCGCGTGGGGGCATAAAACCGAATGTGAATCTAATATTTATGGTGCCGAAAAAAAGTTCACGAAATGTCCTGTATGGACATTGACAGCGCTTGCAGCCGCCTTTTATCCTTCGTATGAATCGCATCTAATGACATCGATTGAGGCGATAAAAAATTCAAGCCATGGCGCGGCATACCGCGCGTGGCCCGGGGGTGGCAGGGCGCACAAGTCGCACAAGTCGCCACTGCCGTGTCAGTGCAAAGAGGCGCTCGCCAAGAGACGAAAGTCCGGCAGCGTCGAAGATCAGAGGCTCGGGGGGTAGTAATCGCGAGTGCCGTCGGGGCGGCGTTTCGCGCAATAAAAATGCCGCAGCAAAGGGTGCCGGTAGTGCGAATCCATCGGCCCCGAGGCGAAGCTTTTGCCCGCCGCAGGCGCAGTGTTCGCGCCGCGGCCAGGGTGTTGATTTTGGCGCTTCATGCGTCAAATCGGGGGCCGGTTCAGCCGACGCCCATGCCTGTAGAAAAGCAACAACAAGGCGAATAACAAGAACCGTCGTTAACGGAAGTCACTGCGTGTTGCCTGTGCATTCGCGGAGATCTTGGGTTTGTGCGGCCGGCGCTTTCTCCTCTGCCGGCCGTGCAAGCCACTGTTCTTGGGCGGCGTGCCGGACCAACGCCGCCATGCTGCCGCGATCAACCGTGGCGCCCATTACCATCCTCCTGTCGCAGATCGGCGTTGCCGCGTGCCGCTGCGCCTACGCGCATGCCGCCGCCTCGAGACGCCCGGGGCTGCGCCGAAACGCATGCCGCCGCGCCAGGACGCAGGCAACCACCGAGGCTGACACAGCGTGTCAGACGCCTCCTACACGTCAGTCGTCCGCGCACCGGCTTTATGCGTTCGCGGGCGCATTGCATATTGACGGCTACCCTAGCGACCAAGAATGCCGACGAGAACACCATGCGCACCGCCTTAAGCCTGGAGAAGTACGTCAAGGAAATGAACCGCCGCCTGCGCCTGCACGCGGACTACCGCGCCGGCATGCGCGTGGTGGTGGACCCGCTCACCGCCGCGCTGGGCGGCAGCGGCAGCTATACCTTCGAATGGCCGAAGCCCGAGATCGAGGACGACCGGCAGTCGTGGTTCGACACGCGCCGCGTGGTGATCGACACCGAATTGCAGATGCGCGAGCAATACCAGCTCGAGCCCGCCGTGGTGTAGCGGCGCGCCATGTGCCGGACGCGATGCGCCGGGGCGAGATGAAATTACAGGGGTGAGGCGGCGCGCCGCGCGAGGCATAATCAGCGCCCAGCCGGGCCGTGCAATGGCGGCGTAGCGGCGGCGCGGCGTCGCGACATGATCGCCGTGCAGCAGTAGCGCCGTGCCGAAGAAGTGGCTGCGCCGAGAAGTTGCCGCAGCGAGAAGTTGCTGCGTCGAAGAAGTTGCCGCAGCGAAGAAGTTGCCGCAGCGAGAAGTTGCTGCGTCGAAGAAGTTGCCGCGTCGAAGACGCGATTGCTCCGGAGAAGTTGCTGCCTCGAACAAACCATGGTTCCGGGGAAGTCGTTGCTGCAAAAAAGTTGCGCCTCGAAGAAGGTGCTTTCGCAAAGAAGTTGCTTTCATAAAGAAGTCGCTTCAACAAAGAAGTTGCTGCCACAAAGAAGAAACCGCTGCCCCCAACAAGCAGCAACCACGAACCAACAAAAACGCGCCGCACCGCCGCCGTTCTCACCCACAAGGAAACCCCTTGCCCGACTCCAAGCCTGGTTTGCTGTCCGAGGAAGAGCGCCTCGCTGTTCTGCGTGACCTGCGCATCCTCGACACCGCGCCCGACCAGCGGCTGGACAAGCTCACCGCGCTTGCCGCCAACGTGTTCCAGTGCCCGATCGCGCTCGTCACCCTGATCGACGAGCACCGCCAGTGGTTCAAGTCCCGGCAAGGCATCGAGGGCAGCGAGACCCCGCGCGAATACGCCTTTTGCGCCACCACCATCCAGCGCCCGGTGCCGCTGATCGTGCTCGACGCCACCCAGGACGAGCGCTTCCAGGCCAACCCCTATGTCACCGGCGAACCCGGCGTGCGCTTCTACGCCGGCGCCCCGGTGATCGTCGACAACGCCGCGCTGGGCGCCGTCTGCGTGGTCGATCGCCAGCCGCACGAGCGCGTCACCGACGGCGAAATGGACATCCTGCGCCAGCTCGCCGCGCTGGTGGCCGAGCGCATCGTCGCGATGAAGCCGCAGGGAAATAATAACGAGGGCGGCCCTGCCGGCGCCTAGGTCACGCGCCATCGATTGGCGAAGCGGCTTGCTGCGGATGACGTGGAAGCCTGCAGCCTCACACTCTCCGGAAGAGCATCGATGCCGGCCGCTGCTTCCGGCCGCTGCTTTCACAGGCAGGAGGCATGCTTGAAACAGTGGGCGCTACCGCCCCGCTACCGCCCCGCTAGCGCTGCCCCCGCGCATTCCACACCACCCCCATCACCCCGTAGGTCAGCGCCGCCGCGCCCGCCACCAGCATCTCGGAAGCCTTGCGCGACTGCACCAGTTCTTCGAACCAGTCGGCATCGGGAAAGAAACCGTGCGGCAGCCACGAGATGGCCGAGGCCAGCAGCAGCGCGCCCAGCCCGGCGATCGCCGCCGCGCCGCGCAAACCCGGGCGCGGCAGGCGCGGCGCACTGAA
Source organism: Burkholderiales bacterium (assembly GCA_036498945.1). Lineage (GTDB taxonomy): Bacteria > Pseudomonadota > Gammaproteobacteria > Burkholderiales > JAEUOS01 > JAQGMJ01. The sequence goes on from DASYEQ010000079.1 coordinate 8,047, forward strand.
AATGCCGGCGCCCAGGGCCGCGCCGATCAGCCAGTGCAAATGCCGCTCCGGCAGGCCCAGCACCAGGAAAGCCAGCGCGCCCGCCACCAGCAGCCACAGCACCTGCGGCGAAGTCAGCTCCTGCCAGAGTTGCGCGCGCTTCTTCCGCGCCGCCTCTTCACGCTGCGCGCGCGCCTGCTCTTCATCGCGCTCTGGATCTTCCTGCCCGGGGCCCTGCCGCATCGCTCTTCCGCAGCACCGCGCTTTAACCTGCACCGCAGCAAGGTTATGCGCCGCATCGGCGGTCTTCTTGGGATATCCTGTCTATTCTCGCATCAAAGCCCCGCATCCGCTTTCTGCTTTGCCCCCGTATCTATCACTCGGCTATCACTCGGCTATCACTCGGCTATCACGCGCCTATCACTCGGCTATCACGCGGCTATCACCTCCCCTTTCACCTCTTCCACCCCTTCCCCGTCACCAGACGAAAAGCCGGCCCACCGGCCTTGATGCTCCCTTGTTGCGTCTTTTCGCCAACGACCCATTTCCGAGACAAATGAGCAAACCTTCCTCCCCCTCCGATGACGCAAAGGACTCCTTCGGGGTCAACGACTGGCGCAAGCTCCTGCGCTCCCTGGGCGAAGACCCGATGCGCCAGGGCCTGCAGGAAACCCCCGAGCGCGTCACCAAGGCCTGGGCCCACTGGACCCGCGGCTACGCCGAAGACCCCACCGACATCCTCAAGACCTTCGAAGACGGCAGCGAGAATTACAACCAGCTGATCGTCGTGCGCAAGATCCCGGTGTACTCGCACTGCGAGCACCACCTCGCCCCCTTCTTCGGCCACGCCGCCATCGGCTACCTGCCCACCGGGCGCATCGTTGGCCTCTCCAAGCTCACCCGCCTGGTCAACTGCTTCGCCGCCCGCCTGCAGGTGCAGGAACGCCTCACGCAGCAGATCGCCGGCTCCTTGCGCGAACACCTCAAGCCCAAGGCCGTCGGCGTGATCCTGCGCTGCCGCCACATGTGCATGGAATCGCGCGGCATCGCCGTCGCGGGGGAAGAGACCGTCACCTCCGCCATGCTCGGCGACCTCGAGACCAACTCCGCCCAGCGCGCCGAATTCCTGGCCCTGGTCTCCGACCGCGACTGAAGCAAGACTGCGCGCGGCGCGGCGATGATCCACGAACTGGTCTACTTCAGCCGCGCCGCCGGCGAGTGGACCACCGAAGCCGCGCTCGACGAACTGCTCACCGTCTCGCGCGACAAAAACAAGCGCCTGTCGATCACCGGCCTGCTCCTCTTCGAAGCCGGCGAATTCGTGCAACTGCTCGAAGGGCCCGAAGCGGCCGTGCGCGAGATCTACTACGACACCATCGCGCTCGACGCGCGCCATGTGCGCCCCACCGTCTGCTGGGAATTCCCCAAGCCCGCGCGCAGCTTCGCCAGCTGGCAGATGGGCTTCGCCCGCGCACACGAGCTCGGCGCCCCGCCGCCCTCAGGCTTCGTCGCCCCCGGCCTCTCCTTCCTCGACCTCTCCGGCCCGCGCTCCACCGGGCGCGACATGCTGCTCGCGGTGTACCGCGGCATGGGGCGCGATTAGCGGCCGCATCGGCCTGGACCCGGTTGCGGAAAACCACGGAAAAACACGGTGGTTTTCACGAGTCGCCGGCATCCGCCGCAACCCTCAATCCATCCAGCACTCCCCCGCGCCAATCGCAAACTCCGGCCGGTCGTTACGCAACCACGGCGGGTTGTACCCCGGCTCCATGCGCACCGGCACCGTCTTGCCCGGCCCGATGCGCATGTTCGCCGGCGGATTGCGCAGCGCCGCCGCTTCTTCGGCCGCTGCCTGCTCCCGCTCGCGCTTTTCCTTCCAGTACCGGTTCCACGCCGTGAAGCGCCCGCCGTACATCGCGTCCGGGTCCTTCTTGAAGTCGTAACCCGGCTCGAAGGGTGAGGGTGGTGGCGCGTCCTCTCCCTGGGCAAAGGTGGGCGTAGCCACAGACCCAGGCGCGGCCGCGGGGGCAAGCGCAGGCACAGACGAAGGGACAGGGGCAGGGAGAAGCGCCGGCGCAGCCGCAGGCAGGAACGCCGTACCAACCCCCACCCCCTTCTCATCGGCGGGTCTCCTCCCCTTCAAGGGGAGGGACAGGGTGGGCATGGGGTCGTGCCGCGTCTCCACAAGCCTCTCCTCCCCCTCCGTCCCGCCTCGCCTCACCTCCACCGCCCGCGCCGCCTCCGCCATCGCCGCATCCGCCGCCCCCATGCCGCCATTCGCGGATGGCGTTAGTTGCGGCGTATAGCCCAAAGCCACTTCCTTCGGGGCGTCGAGTTTCAACTCCACCCCGAAAATCCCCCGCGCGCTTTCACCGCGAGCCGCCCGCGGCACCTCTTCCACCTCCTGCGCCGCAAACGCCTCCTCCTGCAACTTCGCGAAGTTGTCCAGCCGCCTTTGCAACACAGCGAGCGCCACATGCCTTGGTGTCTGCTTCACCGTCATCACCTGGCGCCCATCATCACGCAGCGCATACGCCACCGTCAGCCCGCCACGCGTATCGGCATCCAACTCAAGCAGCGGAATCGCCCGCTGCCTCGCATCGAACAGCTTCGCCGGGTCCAGATACGCCTGCTGCACCTGCCGCCGCAGCACCTCCAGCGCATTCAGGTCGATGCGCGCAAACAGATCCCCAAGCCCCACCGCAATGCGCTGGCGGATGGCGGAAATCTTCATCATCTGCGCCGCATGCGTGCCCTTCGTCTTCACCGAATACCCCGCCCGCCCCGCCGCGGCACTGGCGTTCTGGTCGATCAGGTATTCGTGGACAAAGCGTTCCTGGCGGTCGGTCAGGCGTTTCGCGTTCTTCATCATGGCTCCAGTCGGAATGAGGGACTGATATAAAGATACGCAAACGGCTCAACCAAGT
>DASYEQ010000080.1:0-39967 GCA_036498945.1 Burkholderiales bacterium
GCCGGGGGCGTCGCGAAAGCGCTCCAGCTCGCCGCGCGCGTGGTCGACGTGATCCAGCAGCTCGCGGCAGCGTTCGTAGAATACGGCGCCGGCGGGGGTGAGGCCGAGCTTGCGCGTGGTCCGGTGCAAAAGCTTGACGCCGAGCGAGCGTTCGAGGTCGCCGATGTGCTTGCTGACCAGGGCCTTGGACACTTCCAGCTTTTCCGCGGCGAGGGAAAAGCTGCCGGTATCGGTGACGGTGACGAAGGTGACGAATTCGTTGAGGTTGAGCATCCGGCGCGGCTAAACGAAAAACAACGGGGCGGATTGTCGCAGAAAGGCGGTGGGGCTTTCGTCTGCCGTCAAGGCAAAGACGCGCCATCTGCTCCGGCCCACCTATAATCGGCACATCTCCCGAGCGGCGAGGGCGCCCCGAGCGGGATCGGCAAGGTAAAGAGAGTCTGCATGAGCGAAACGGGTTTGTCGGTGAAACTTGATCTTCTGGACCGGGTGGATGCGCCCAAGTTTCTCGTCGGGCTGATCGGCGACGGTATTCAGGAGTCGCTGTCGCCGCTGCTGCATGAGGCGGAAGGCGCGCAGCAGGGCCTGCGCCTGCATTACCATCTGGTCGACCTTGCCGATGAACCCGATGGGCCCGCGGCCTTGCCCGCGCTGCTCAAGGCGGCGGCGCGGCTGAAATTTCGCGGGCTCAACATCACCTATCCGTGCAAGCAGGCGGTGATTCCGCTGCTCGATGGCCTCTCGGAAGACGCCGCGGCGATCGGCGCGGTCAATACCGTGGTGATCGAGGAGGGCCGCTTCGTCGGCCACAATACCGACTGGTCGGGCTTTGCGCGCAGCTTCGAACACGCGCTGCCGGACGTGCCGCTGGAACGTGTGGCGCTGGTGGGCGCAGGTGGGGCAGGCGCGGCGGTGGCGCATGCCATCTTCAAGCTGGGCGCGCGCCGCCTGACCATTGTCGATGCCGACCAGGTTCGTGCTGGCGCGCTGGCGCAAAGCCTGGCGAAACGTTTTCCCAATGCGTGGGTCGAAATCGTCATGAACGCGAGCGAGGCGGTGCGCGAAGCCCAGGGCCTGATCCAGGCCACGCCCATGGGCATGGCGAAAAATCCCGGCATGCCGATCGAGGAAAGCGCACTGACACACCGTCCCTGGGTGGCGGAGGTTGTTTATTTCCCGATCGAGACCGAATTGCTGAAAGCGGCGCGGCGCCACGGCTGCCAGGTTGTGGACGGCGGTGGCATGGCGGTGGGCCAGGCGATCGGCGCCTTCGAGCTTTTCACCGGCCGCGAGGCCGATGCCGCGCGCATGGACGCGCACTTTCGCCGACTGCTGGAAAATAAGGCCAAGGCGACGCCATCGGCACCTTGATCGACGACGCTTCAGACCGCGGAGCCATCGTCAAAGGACTCAACGACGACGTCCCTCAGGTGCCTCTGGAGCCGGTGGACCATCGCGCGCTATGTGTGCCGTAACCGCTTTTTGGATGGTTGCGGCGCCAGTTTTTTCTGCTTGCGCTCGAGCGCACCCGCGGCCGCTGCCCTGAGAAGCCGCTGAAAAGTCGGGCACTCGGCATGGCTGGGAGCAGGGCAGGCGGCGGCATGCCGCAAGCCGTGGCTCATGGCGCGCAGCCGCCTGATCATCGCATCCAGCTCATCGGCCTTGGCCGCCAGCATCTTGCGGTCGATGCTCATCTTTCCATCGGGCAGGAACATCGAGCGGATCTCGTCCAGCGAAAAGCCGGCCGATTGCCCCAGTGAAATCAGGGCCAGTTGATCCAGCACGCCCGGGGCGAAGCTGCGCCGCAGCCCCTGGCGGCCGACCGAGGCGATCAGGCCCTTTTCCTCGTAGAACCGCAAGGCGGAGGCCGGCACGCCGCTGCGCCTGGCCACCTCGGCGATGTCCATCAAAAACCCCTTGACTTCAAGTTAACTTTAACTTCTATAGTGCTCTCAAACCGTTCACCGGTCAATCTCAAGGAGAATTTCATGGGAACACTATGGCAAGACTTCGCGCTGGTCGCCTTCATCGGCATCGGCGCCACCGCGGTCATGGATGCATGGCTGGCGCTGCTCAAGCGTCTGGGAGTGAAGACGCAGAGTTTCGCCCTGATCGGCCGCTGGGCCGGGCACCTGCTTCGCGGCCGGCTGGCGCACGCCGCCATCGGCCAGGCCGCGCCGATCCGCAACGAACTGCCGCTGGGCTGGCTGATCCACTACGGCGTAGGCATCGCCTTCGCCGGCCTGCTTGCCGCTATCGCGGGGCCCGCATGGCTGCGTACCCCGACCTTGCTGCCCGCCGTGGCCGTCGGCTTTTGCACGGTAGTGATGCCGCTGTTCGTCATGCAGCCGGCAATGGGCGGGGGCATTGCCGGCTCGAAAATGCCGGCGCCGCTCAAGAACAGCTTGCGCAGCATGGCCAATCACACCGTCTTCGGCCTGGGACTCTACCTGTCTGCCTTCGCCATCAGCTGGATCCGCTGACGCGAAGACGCCTTTTCTCCCATCCACGAAACGGAGCAATCAAAATGAACAAGCTTGCCGTCATCTATCACAGCGCACACGGGCATACCGAACACATCGCCGGCCACGTGCTGGCGGGTGCCAGCAGCCTTCCCGATACCCGGGCCGACCTGCTGAAGGCCCAGGACCTGGCCAGCGCGCCCGATCAACTGCTCAACTACGACGGTTACATCTTCGGCTCGCCTACCTACCTCGGCGGCATTTCCGCCCCCTTCAAGGCATTCATGGACGCGACCGGCCGCCTGTGGCGCACGCAGGGGCTCAAGGGGAGGCTGGCCGCCGGCTTCACCGTCTCATCCCTGCCGGCGGGAGACAAGCAGTCGACCCTGCTGTCGATGTTCATCTTCAGCATGCAGCACGGCATGCTGTGGATGGGCAACCCGATCCTGCCGGAGCAGCATACGGGCGTGCCCTATGAGGAAGCCGCGAACCGCCTGGGCTCCTGGTCGGGCCTGATGGCGCAGGCCGGCCATGGCGCGCCCGCCGACACTTTCGCGCCGGGCGACGTCAAGACCGCGCGCATGTTCGGCAGGAACTTCGCCATGGCCCTGCATCGCGTGGGCCGCGAGGCCGCGCAGGACGCGAACCTGGAGGCGGCATGATGATTCCGAAAAAATACGGCGCCGCGCTGTTCGCACTGCTGCTCTCGGGCCTGATGTCCGCATTGGTGTCGGGAATCTCGACCTTGCGCGCTACCGGCATGGTCCATGCCTTCGCGCAGATATGGCTCTATTCCTGGCTGAGCGCCTGGCTGTTTGCCTTTCCGGTCGTCCTGCTCGTCGCGCCGCTGGCACGGCGTGCGGTGCAGGCGCTCGTCCGCGGCAACTGAGCCGCGGACGACCATGCGTTCAATCGGGCGCCGGCCCCAGCAGCACCGTCGCCTGGCTCGACAGCACGCCGCCGTTGCCATGCGCCAGCGCAATCTCGCAGTTCGGCACCTGGCGCGCGCCGCATTCGCCGCGCACCTGGCGCACCGCCTCGATCAACAGCAACAGGCCGTACATGCCAGGGTGGCAGTAGGAAAGCCCGCCGCCGTTGGTGTTGACCGCAAGCCGCCCGCCGGGGGCGATAGCGCCACCTGATACGAAGGCGCCGCCTTCGCCCTTGGCGCAAAAGCCGAGGTCTTCGAGGAAAAGAATGGTGTTGATGGTGAAGGCGTCGTAGACCATGGCGACGTCCACATCCGCCGGCGTCAGGCCCGCCATCGTAAAGGCCTGTGGGCCGGAGCGCGCTGCACCGGTCACGGTGAGTTCGGGCATGCTGGAGATCGAGGCATGCGACAGCGTCTCGCCCACACCCAGCACGTAGACCGGCTTTTTCATCCGCTTGGCGCGCGCGGCGCTCACCAGCACCAGCGCGCCGCCACCGTCGGTCACCAGGCAGCAGTCGCGCACCGTCAGCGGGTTACTCACCATGCGCGCGCTGATCACCTCCCCGATGGTCAGGGGCTTTTTCTCCCAGGCCTTGGGATTCATCAGCGCCCACTGGCGCGCCGCCACCGCGACCTCGGCCAACTGCTCGCGCGTAGTGCCGTAGACGTGCATGTGGCGCGCCGCCGCCATCGCATAGGCCGAGGCCGGCAGGAAGGGCTGATAGGGCGTTTCGTACGGATGGTATTCACGCGGCGAGGCGGCGGCGCGGCTGACCGAGCGCTGCGTGCTGCCGTAGGCGATCACCGCGACTTCGCACAGGCCGGCGTTGATCGCCATCATGGCGTGGGCGATGTGCGACATGAAGGAGGAGCCGCCGATCTGCGTGTTGTCCTGGTAACGCGGCGTGATGCCGAGGTACTCGGCCAGCGCCATGGTGGCGAAGCGCTGCTGGGTAGTGGAGGCAAACAGGCCGTCGACCTCGGGCAGCGTCAAGCCGCAATCCGCCAGGGCGCGGACCACGCCTTGCGCCATCAGGTCGGTGGGGGTGGTGCCGGGGGCGACCTGACCGAGTTCGGACTCGGCGGCGCCGACAATCGCAATACTGCCGGGCTTAAGGCTCATGCGGCCTCCGCGGGCGTGAACACCGGGCGCAGGGCATGGTCGATGTCGGCCATGCGCACCTTGACGCGCAGGCCGATGGCGACCGCTTCGGGCGCTACGCCATCGACGCGGCTCATCATGCGAAAGCCTTCGTCGAGATCGACCAGCGCGACGTTGTAGGGTGCACCTTCGCGCGGGTGGACCACGGTCGTCGAATATACCGTGCCCAGCCCTGCGGAAATGCGCCAGTCCAGCGGCGTGCCGGTACCGGGGGCGCATACGCGCGGCGGAAATACCGCATGGCCATCTCGCGTTATCTGGTAGGCCAGGCGGCCTTCGCGGCAATGTGCCTCGAAAGTGGAAAGAGGCGAGGCCGTTTTCAGTTCCTGCGCCGCGGATGAATCGATGCCGTCTTGCACGTGTGCTCCGTCAAATACAAAAGGTAACGCCGGTGCGAGCGAAAAGCCGTTCGCCACCAAGGTTGACCAGGCGAATGGTAAACGGGTAGACTTTAGTTATGCAAGCAACTAAACCCACGTCGCCGAAGAGCGGCGGCGTGCGACAGGCGAACAAGGGGGAGGGGAGCGCGCGCGTGGCCACGAGGGCCGCGCGCGCGCCGCTGGCGTCCGACGCAAAGGAACGCCTGCTCGACGCCGCCGAACTGCTCTTCGCCGAGTTGGGCTACGCCTCCTGCACCTTTCGCGAGATCGCCGGGCGCAGCGGCATCAACCAGGGCCTCTTGCACTACTACTTCGGCAGCAAGCAAAACCTGTTCACCGAGGTCTTCATGCGCCGCGCGCAGGTGGTGGCCTCGCATCGCGAACTGCTGCTCGATGAGGCGATTGCGTCTCATGGCGCCGGCCAGATGCCGGTCGAGACGCTGGTGCGCGCCTTTCTTACGCCTGCGCTGTCGATGGCGCAGGCCGGTCCCGGCGGCGCCGCTTTCGTGCGCATCCACTCGCAGTTACGCAGCGAGGCGGGCGACATCGGCTTGATGCTACGCCGGCAGGCTTTTGGCGCCTCGACGCAGCGTTACGTCAAGGCCCTGACCGATGCCTGCCCGCATCTGCCGAAAAAGATCGTCTATTGGCGCTTCAATTTCATGGTCGGCAGCTACCTCGTGGTCAGCTCGCAAGGCGGCCGGCTGGAGGATTACTCCGGCGGCACCTGCACCTCCAGCGACGTCGAGAGCGCGCTCGCGCAACTCGTTCCCTTCGTGGTCGCCGGCTTCATGGCACCCGCGCCCGGGCGCAAACCCGGCTAAATCTTTCCATAAACCTGCTGCACCCCTTCCAGACACGGAGACACCATGTACGCCGCACCGCCGGTCCTGATGACCGAAATTCATATCCGCATGCCCGAAGACCTGAAGCGCATGGGCCAGCCCTCGCACTGGGTGGACAAGCGTGGCGCGGGCCCGGTCCATTCCTTCCTCGAAGGGCCGTCGTGGGACCGCGAAGGCAACTTCTACTGCACCGACATTCCCTACGGCCGCATTTTCAAGATCACGCCCGACGGCAAGTGGAACACCTTCGCGCAGTGGGATGGCGAGCCCAATGGCCTGAAGATCCACAAGGACGGCCGCCTGTTCGTTGCCGACCATGCGCTCGGCCTGCTGTCGTTCGACCCGAAGACGGCGAAGATGGAAACCATCCTCAACCGCCCGAACCACGAAGGCTTCAAGGGCCTGAACGACCTGATCTTCAATGCCGCCGGCGACGTGTTCTTCACCGACCAGGGCCAGAGCTCGATGGACGATCCCACCGGCCGCGTCTGGCGCCTGCGCGCCACCGGCGAGCTCGACCTGTTGTACAAGGGCGTGGCGGGCCCGAACGGCATCCTGCTCAACAAGGAAGAAAACCTGCTCTATGTCGCCGCCACTCGCACCAACAACATCCTGGTGATTCCGCTGTTGCCGAAGTACCAAGGCGTGGGCAAGGTCGGCATGTTCATCCAGCTCTCCGGCAGCCCGACCGGCCCGGACGGCATGGCGCTGGACGAGGAAGGCAACCTGTTCATCGTCCACGCCGGTTTCGGCCGCGTGTGGGGCTTTTCCAAGTACGGCGAGCCGATCTGGTGCATCAAGTCCTGCGCCGGCATGCGCACCACCAACATTGCCTTCGGCGGGCCCGACAACAAGACCCTGTTCATCACCGAGGCCGAGCAAGGCGTGATTCTCAAGGCGCAATTGCCGGTGGCCGGCAAGCGCATGTACTCGCATGCCTGATACGCTGCCCACAGTCGAGGCGGTCCTGCCGCCTGCCGCGGCGGCGCGCCTGCCGGCACTGTTGAGAAAACCGCTGGAAGTGCTGCGCCTGTATCCGGCGCACGACTACACGGTGGCCGGCGCCTTCGCCAGCCGCCTGCAAGCGCATGCCGACAAGGCGTTCCACATCCACGACGGGCGCACGCGTACCTGGCGCGAGTTCGATGGCGACATCAACCGCTGCACGGCGTTCCTGGCCGGGCGTGGCATCAAAAAAGGCGATCGCTTCGGCATCGTCGCGCGCAACCATCCGGTACACGTGCTGCTGTTGTTCGCGCTCGCCCGCCTGGGTGCGGTGATGGTGCCGGTCAATCCGGAGTTCGGCGTGACCGAAACCGGCTACGTGCTGGAGCATGCGCAACTGAGCGGCCTGGCCTGCGACGCCGCTGCGCTGGCCACCATGCGCGCGGCTTGCGCCGAACGCAAGATCGCGCCGTGGATGGTGCTCATCGACGCGCCCGCGGAAGGCGCGGCCGATGCGCCGCCGTTGCTTTCCGGTCTGCTCGCGCAAATGGAAGGCAAGCCGGCGCCGCCGGTGCAGGGCAGGGCGGACGACACCGTGGTGATCATCTACACCTCGGGCACCACGGGCTTTCCCAAGGGGGCGATGCACAGCCAGCGCTCCTTCGTGCTCGGCGGCGAGGCCTTCGTCGAGCGCATGTACGTACAGCCGGAAGACCGTCTGATGATCGTGCTGCCGATGTTCCACATGAACGCGCTGTTCTACTCCGTCGCCGGCACGCTGGCGGCGGGCGCGACGATGGTGATCGTGCCGCGCTTTTCCGCCTCCGCCTTCTGGCAGCAGGCCGCGAGCTCCGGCGCGACGGTGGTGAACATCATCGAGGCGGCCTGCAATATCCTGAAAGCCAGGCCGCGCAGCGAGTTCAACGACGCGCATCGCCTGCGCTGCGCCTACGGCGTGCGCCATAGCGCCTGGCAGGCCTTCCGCGAGGAATTCGGCATTCCCTATTTCGTCTCCGGTTACGGCATGACCGAAATTCCGGGCGTCACCTGCAGCCCCTATGAGGGCCTGCAAAAGCCCGGCACCATGGGGCCGGTGGGGCGGCATCCCGATCCGGCGGTGGCATGGGCGCAGTGCAGGGTGGTGGATGACGCCGGCAATGACGTCGCTGACGGCGTGGCGGGCGAGATGATCGTGCGCACCCCCATCGTCACCCAGGGCTATTTCCACGATCCCGAACAGACCGCCGCCGCCTTCCGCGACGGCTGGTTCCTCACCGGCGACCTGGTCACGCGCGATGGCGACGGCTACTACACCTTCGTCTCGCGCAAGAAAGACATCATCCGCCGCCGCGGCGAGAACATCGCCGGCGCCGAGCTGGATCGCGTGATCGGCCAGCATCCCGACGTCGCCGAGGCCGCTGCTATCGCGGTGCCGGCCGAATTGGGCGAAGACGAGATTCTTGCCGTGGTCGTCGCCAAGCCCGGCACTGCACCGACGGCGCGCGACATCGCCGATTGGTGTGCCAAGCACCTGGCGCCGATGAAGGTACCGCGTTACGTGTTGTTCGCCGAGAGCCTGCCGCATACCCCTACCCAAAAAATCCAGAAAAACATTTTGCGCGCCGACGCTACGCTGAAGGCACGCGCCACCGACCTGGCGCGTAGCTGACGCGCCATCCAGACACCGGAGGAGACATGATCCGCTTCAAATACAAGGCCGCCACGCTGGCGGTGGCTGCCACATGCACCGCCTTGCTGGGTATCGCCACACCCGCCGTGGCCGAGGACAAATTCCCCAGCCACTCGATCCACTGGGTGGTGCCTTACCCGCCGGGCGGCGGTACCGACGTGGTCTCGCGGCTGATCGCCGAGCCACTGGGCCAGGCGCTGGGCCAGGCGGTGGTGGTGGACAACAAGGGCGGCGCGAACGGCGTGGTCGGCTGCCAGTATGTGGCCAGCGCCGCGCCGGACGGCTACACCGTGCTGCTGGTGCTGCCGGCGCAAATGGCGGTGAACCCGGCGCTGATGAAGGGCCTGAGCTACGATCCCATCCGCGACTTCGCGCCGATCGTGCAGATGACCTCGTTCGAAGTCGCCATGGTGGCCAATTCGGCGGTGCCGGTGCACAACGTCAAGGAATTTCTGGCGCTGGCCAAGGCCAAGCCGGGCACGCTGCGCCTGGCTTCCGCCGGCACCGGTAGTTCCGGCCACATGGCGGCCGTATGGTTCGCGATGAAAACCGGCGTGCAATGGATACACGTGCCCTATAAGGGCGCGGGTCCCGCGTTTGCCGATCTGCTTGGCGGCCAGGAAGACGTGATGTTCGCCACCACGCTCTCGACCTTGCCTTACGTGCGCAACGGGCGGCTTCGCGCCCTCGGCACCACCGGCCTGAAGCGTTCGGCCGCGGCGCCCGACATCCCGACCATCGCCGAATCGATTCCCGGCTACGAGTTCAGCCAGTGGCATGGCCTGGTCGCGCCGGCGAAGACCCCGCCTGAGGTCATCGAGCGGCTCAACGCGGAACTCAACAAGGTGCTGCAACTGCCGCGCATCAAGGAAAAACTGGTCTCGCTGGATGCCGAAGCCAAAGGCGGCACGGCGGCGGAATTCGCCAAGGTGATCCAGGCCGACGTCACACGCTACGCGGGCATCGTCAAGGCGAGCGGGATGAAGCCGGAGTAGGGTGCTGGGCAGAATCCGCAGGGCTGAACCCAGCCCTGTCGTCGCTTGTCACCTACCCGGCGTGCAGGAAGCCCATCCGGCCAAGCTCGCCCAGCAGTTCCTCCAGCCGCTCCAGATTCATTTCGGCATGGTGCGGCATCAGTTCGGCCAGCAGGGCGGCGCGATCGCGGCTGCCGTCGAGCAGCCTGATGGCTTCGCGCGGCGCCTCGGTCTCGAAACGGATTTCCTCATGGCATAGCGTGGTGGCGCTGGTACCTGACTGCAGTTGCGCACGCGCGAAGTCGCTGGCGCGCGGACGCTCGGGAGGCCGCCGGCTCACAGCGGCGGGCGCGCCGTGTAACTCGATGAAATTGGCGCGGTAAGTGTCGAGCAGATAGTCCAGCACGACGCCGCGCGCCGTGTCGCCCGTATGTTCCTTGCCCGCACCGGCGCGGGTAAGACGTGCCGCGGCCTCATCGATCAGGCGATCCACCGGCAGGGCCTCGGGCCAGCGGTCGGCGAGGCTGCCGAATACCGCCTTGGTGAGTGGGTGGTTGGTGGCGAAATTGGCGCCTCCCTGCTTGGAAAAGCGCATTTCCACGCCGGGCGCAAGATTGAGCTTGCGCTCGGAAGGAACCACGCGCGCGGCGGCATGCAGGGAAACCAGCCGGCGCGAATCGAGCGCGCGGTCAATCGGCGCGTCGGCACGCACCAGCAGCGGCTGGCGGAAGCGCCGGCATTTGAAAAAGTCGCGCAATTGCTCGCGCCGGATCAGGTCGTCGCCGCATCCGGCCAGCAGCTCGGCGCGGGGGCCGCTGAAATAATCCTCGGTGCCCTGGAAGAATTCAGCCTCCGAGAGGAAGGCGAGCCCGGCCTGCGCCGCGTCGGCGGCGAAATCCTCGAAGTAGAAATAGCCGTTGACCTCGGCCAGGTCATCGTGGAAGAACACCGAGTCGCCGGTGCGCTTGGTGCGCTCGACCTCGCGGCGCATCATGTCGGCAAAGGCGTCGTCCTCGGCCTTGCCTTCGGAGAGAGTGAGGGCATCCAGCAGGCCGCGCGCGGCGGCGATCTTCGCCTTCGACGCGTCGATGCCGCGGGTGTGCCGGCGCATCATCTCGCGCAGCATGTCGCGCAGGTGGCCGCCGGGCCGGGCGTTGAAGCTGATGAAGGCGACGCCATGGGGCGCCAGATGGTCGCGGCAGATGGCGAGGATCTTCGCCCGCACGAAATCCGGCACCCAGGAATACAGCCCGTGGGCGATGATGTAGTCGAACTCCCCGGCGTCCTGCGGAAACGCCATCAGGTCCATCGCCTCCAGGCGCACGTTGGCCAGGCCCAGGCGGGCGACGTCGGCGCGGCCGCGCTCGATCGCCGTCGGCGCCAGGTCGATGCCGACGAATTCGCAGCCGGGCAGGGTGTAGGCCATCGGCGTCAGGTTGTCGCCGTGGCCGCAGCCCAGCTCCAGCACGCGGAAACGCTCGCGCTTCGGGCTCAAGCCCAGTACGGTAGCGATCGCCGCGCTGTTGCTGGGGTGGGTTTGCCGGTGCGCGCCGCCCGGATAGGGAACTCGGTCGTAGCTGGTGTCCATGGTTTAGGTTTGGTTGCGACTACGGGATACGGGCTTTTATGCTAAGTTCGCGAAGGTTCGACGGCAACTAAAACAGGAAATACGGGAGGGTGGCTATGGCGGGTTTACAGCGCGGCAGCGTCATCACGACCTCATTTTTGGACCGGTTGCTGGATGACGCGCCTTTCGAAGCCACCGATCCACCGCGCAATTTATATCAGGATTTTGAATCCCTGAAGACGGCGGTCAAGCGCGACCTCGAGCTTCTGCTCAACACGCGGCGCGAATCGCAGCCGTCCCTGGAGGGTTATCCCGAGGCGCGGCGGTCGCTCTTGACCTACGGCTTGCCCGATTTCAGCACCTTCAGTTACGCCAGCGACGACGACCGCAAACGCATGCGCGAGGAGATCGAAACCTCGATCCGCTTTTTCGAGCCGCGCTTAGCCGACGTGACGGTGGTGATCGGCTCGCCGGACAACCAGACCCAGCGCCTCTCCTTCCGCGTTGATGCCATGCTGCGCGTCGACCCGGCGCCGGCGCCGGTGACTTTCGACGCGGTGGTCGAGATCACCACCCAGCAGTACCAGATCCGCGGCTAGGCGCGCGCGAGCGACCTGCCCGTTACCCCTCAGCCATGCACGACGACCTTCTTCCCTACTACAACGACGAACTGATGGCAGTGCGCCACCTGGCGCGCGAGTTCGCGGCCCAGTTCCCCAAGGTGGCCGGCCGCCTGATGATCGAAGGCGACCAGGTCGAGGACCCGCACGTCGAGCGCCTGATCGAGGCATTCGCGTTCCTCACTGCGCGCTTGCGGCGCAAGCTGGATGACGAGTTCCCGGAGATCACCGACGCCTTGCTCGGCGTGCTCTACCCGCATTTCCTGCGGCCGATCCCGTCGATGTCGATCGCGCAATTCCAGATCGACCCCGATGAGTTGCACCTGACCAACCTGCATACCATCGTGCGCGGCCGCGAACTGTTTTCGCGCCCGGTCAAGGGCGTGCCGTGCCGCTTTCGTACCACCTATCCGGTCGACCTATGGCCGATGCGCCTGCGCGCGGCCAAGGTCGAGGCGCTTGAAAAGGCCGATTTCGCCGCGCGCGGCAACGATGCGGTGGCGGCGGTGCGCCTGACCCTGGAAGCGCTGGGCGGCACCGCCTTCGGGTCACTAAAACCCCAATCGTTGCGCTTTTTCATCGATGCCGACGCGCCGATCGCCTACACGCTGTACGAATTGCTGTTCGCCAGCGTGCATTCGATCGAGGTTGGCGACGGAAAAAACCGTCACGGTTTGCTGCCACCGGAGGCCATCCGCCAGGTCGGCTTCGAGGCCGAAGACGGCATGCTCGATTACGACGCGCGTTCGCTGATCGGCTACCGCCTGCTGCACGAGTACTTCAGCTTTCCCGACAAGTTCCTGTTCTTCGACATCACCGGGCTCGACACCGTGATTCCGGCGGAAGCCGGCAAGACCCTGGAACTGACCATTTATCTGAAGAGTTTCGAGCGCCGCGAGCGCCTGTTCTCGCTGGCGCAGGCGGTCAACGCCGATACGTTCAAGCTCAACTGCA
The DNA here is from genome assembly GCA_036498945.1 of Burkholderiales bacterium. GTDB lineage: Bacteria > Pseudomonadota > Gammaproteobacteria > Burkholderiales > JAEUOS01 > JAQGMJ01. Next base: position 12,531 of record DASYEQ010000080.1, read on the forward strand.
CGCCGATCGTCAACCTGTTCAAGCAGAACGCCGAGCCGCTGATCATCTCGCATCAGAAGACCGATTACCAGGTGATCCCCGACGTGCGCCGCCCCTGGGGCCTGGAAATCTATTCCATCGACCTGGTGCGCAAGCTGGTGAAAACCGGCGACCGCGGCGAGGTGGTGGAATACCGGCCGTTCTATTCGCTGCGCCACGGCACCGGCGCCGGCGACGAGGATACCTACTGGCACGCCACCCGCCGCTCTTCGCCGCGCCAGGACGACGCCGGCACCGACATGTACCTCTCGCTGGTGGACCTGAACTTCAATCCCTCGCTGCCGGCGACCGACGCGTTGTTCATCAGCGCCACCTGCCTGAACCGCGACCTGCCCGCCGCCTTGCCCTTCGGCGGCGACCAGGGCGATTTGCAGACCGAGGGCGAGGCGCCGGTGGCACGCATCCGCTGCCTGCGCAAGCCCACCGAGACCCAGCGCCCGAGTCGCCGCAAGGCCGCCTACTGGCGCCTGATCTCGCACCTGTCGCTCAACCATCTGTCGCTGGTCGATGGCGGGCGCGAGGCACTGCTGGAAATCCTTTCGCTGTACAACTTCTTCGACTCGCCGGCGCTGCAAAAGCAGATCGCCGGCATCACGCGAGTCGACAGCATGCCCGGCATGGCGCGCGTCGGCCCGCCGCAGCGCCAGGCCTTCGTGCGTGGGCTTGACGTGCAGATCGAGTTCGACGAAGACATGTTCGTCGGCAGCGGCGCCTACCTGCTCGCCTCGGTGCTGGAACGCTTCCTCGGCCTGTATTGCTCGATCAACAGCTTCACCCGCCTGACGGTGACCACGATACAGCGGGAAAAGCCGCTGGCCACCTGGAAGCCGCGCTCCGGCGGGTCGATTGTCGCCTAGCCGGCGCCGCTGCCGATGAATACCACCACCATCAAGCAGCCGGCCAAGCCGCGGCGCGACGACGAGCCGGTCGTCGATGCGCTGTTCGAGCGGCCGTATTCGTTCGACTTCTACCAGGCGGTGCGCCTGCTGCAATGGCTGCACCGGCATACGCCCGAAGGCGAGCGCCCGGCCGAGGCGGTGCGCTATCGCGCGCGCCTGTCGCTGGATACCCCGGCCGGCGACATCTACGAACTGGAACACTCGCTGCCGCCTACGGCCGGCGAGGGCGACAGCGACGGTACGCCCGCCAGGCCGGCGCGCATGGAGATCAATTTCTTCGGCCTCACCGGCCCCTCCGGCGCGCTGCCGCTGCACTACACCGAACTGCTGCTGGAACGGCGCTACCGCCATCGCGACCACACGCTGGCCGAGTTCCTCAACATCTTCAACCACCGGCTGACCGCGCTGTTCCACGAGATCTGGTCCAAGTACCACATCTTCGTCGATCTCGAGCGCGAAAACCGCGAAGGCTTCACCCGCTCGCTGCTGGACCTGATCGGACTGGGTACCGATGGCTTGCGCAACCGGCTCAACGCGGGCCAGCGCGGTGTTCCGGACCAGTCGCTGGTGTATTACGCAGGCATACTGGCGCAGCGGCCTCATTCCGCGGCGGGGCTGGAGGCCATCCTCAGCGATTATTTCCGGGTGAAGGCACGCGTGCTGCCGTTCCAGGGGCGCTGGCTGCGGGTGCCGAAATCGCAATGCTCGGAGCTTGGCCGCGCCAATTGCGCGCTGGGCGACGGCGCTTTGCTGGGCCAGGCGGTATGGGACCAGCAATCGAAATTCCGCGTCGTGCTGGGGCCGCTTGGCTATACGCAGTTTCTCGACTTCCTGCCCAGCGGCCGCGGCTTCGCCGCCGTGGGGCGCCTGGGCAATTTCTACGCCGGTCCTGATCTGGATTTCGATGTCCAATTGGTGCTCAAGCGCAAGGAGGTGCCGCGCACCATGCTGGGGGGGCTGGGCACGCAGGCTGCCAACCTCGGCTGGAACACCTGGATCACCGGCCAGGAGATGCCGGCCGACGCCGACGATGCGGTATTCATCATCGGCAAGCCGCCGCGCTGGCGCCCGCCGACCGGTGAGGAGGGTGGGGGCGGGATGATGGGCCTGTGGCGCCCGCCCGAGGCCGACGCCCGCACCACCATGACAACATACTAAAGTATGTAGGGCGTGGCCTGCGCCCTGGCGATATCTGCTTGATTTGCGAAAAAGCGCACAAATCGCCGGGAAATCATTTCGCGTGCGCAAATCATCAAGGTAGAATCGTTCGCATCAGCACGGCGGAATACTTTCGCCTCGTGCGTACAAATACTTCACGCATGCGTCCACATCGCAGGCGGGCAGAAATTCAAGGGAGTCGATGATGGGCATCAATCTCAAATCGCTGATCTCCAAGCTCAATCCGGTGTGCAAGAGCGCGATGGAAGGCGCTGCCGGGCTGACGCTTTCGCGTACCCATTACGACGTTGACGTTGAGCATCTGCTGGTGAAGCTGCTCGATACCGACAATACCGACTTCAAGCCGATCCTGCGCCATTACGAAGTCAACATCGGCCGCCTGGAAAAGGAGTTGGCCGAGGCGCTGGATGGCTTCAAGACCGGCAATACCCGCACCCCCGCGCTCTCGCCCAACCTGCCCAAGCTGTTCGAGCGCGCCTGGGTGTTCGCCTCGGTCGACTGCAACGCCACGCGCATTCGCAGCGGCCACCTGCTGACGATGCTGGTGACCGACCCCGAGCTTGCGCGCATCGTCTCCTCCAAGGAGCTGGCGAAGATCAAGGGCGACGAGCTGAAGCAGAACTTCAACGACATCACCTCGTCCTCCGGCGAAGCAGCGCAGGCCGAGACGCTGGACGAAGCCTCGCCCGTGGCCGCCGCCGGCGGCAACACCGGCGAGCCCGGCAAGCTCGGCAAGACCCCGGGGCTGGACCAGTTCACCGTCAACCTCACCGAGCGCGCCAGGGCAGGCAGGATCGACCCCGTGCTGGGCCGCGACGAAGAGATCCGCCAGATGGTGGACATCCTCACCCGCCGCCGCCAGAACAACCCGATCCTGACCGGCGAGGCCGGTGTCGGCAAGACCGCGGTGGTCGAGGGCCTGGCGCTGCGCATCGCCGCCGGCGATGTGCCGCCGCCGTTGCAGAAGGTCGCCCTGCATACTCTCGACCTGGGCCTGTTGCAGGCCGGCGCCTCGGTCAAGGGCGAGTTCGAGAACCGCCTGAAAGGCGTTCTCGATGAAGTCAAGCGCAGCCCGCACCCGATCATCCTGTTCATCGACGAAGCGCACACCCTGATCGGCGCAGGGGGCGCGGCGGGGCAGAACGATGCCGCCAACCTGCTCAAGCCGCCGCTGGCGCGCGGCGAGTTGCGCTCGATCGCCGCCACCACCTGGTCGGAGTACAAGAAGTATTTCGAGAAGGATCCCGCGCTGGCGCGGCGCTTCCAGGTGGTCAAGGTGGAAGAACCCACCGAAGACCGCGCCATCATCATGCTGCGCGGCATTGTCGAGACCATGCAGACGCACCACAACGTGCGCATCCTCGACGAGGCAGTGACCGACGCCGTGCGCCTGTCGCACCGCTACCTCTCCGGCCGCCAACTGCCCGACAAGGCGGTGTCCATCCTTGACACTGCCTGCGCGCGCATCGCCATCGGCCAGAACGCCACGCCCGCCGCGATCGAAGACGCGCGCCGTCATCTCGACGCGCTGGCCGTGGAGTTGCGCGTGCTGGAGCGCGAGACCGCCACCGGCGGCGCGCACGACGAGCGCATGACGGAACTGAAGGCTGAGCAAAACAAGACCCAGGGCGAACTCAAGGCACTGGAAGAGCGCTGGGCCAAGGAGAAAGAGCTGGTCGACAAGGTCCGCACCCTGCGCGGCAAGCTGGAGGACGATGCGGCGGCCACCGAGGAGAAGGCGAAACTCAACGATGGCGACCGCCAGAAACTGCGCGACGAGCTTGCGCAACTGAACGGTGAACTCGAATCGATCCAGGGCCGCGAGCCGCTGGTGCAGGTGGTGGTGAGCGGCCAGACCGTGGGCGAAGTGATCTCCGCCTGGACCGGCATCCCGGTCGGCAAGATGCTGGCCGACGAAGTCGAGACCGTGCTCAACCTCTCCAAGCTGATGGGCGAGCGCGTCATCGGCCAGGACCATGCGCTCGATGCCATCGCGCAGCGCATCCAGACCTCGCGCGCCAAGCTCGAAGACCCGAATAAGCCGATCGGCGTGTTCATGCTGGTGGGCACCAGCGGCGTCGGCAAGACCGAGACCGCGCTGGCATTGGCCGACATCCTCTACGGCGGCGACCGCAACATGGTCACCATCAACATGTCCGAATACCAGGAGGCGCATACCGTCTCCGCCCTCAAGGGTTCGCCACCAGGCTATGTCGGCTACGGCGAAGGCGGGGTGCTGACCGAGGCGGTGCGCCGCAAGCCGTACTGCGTGGTGCTGCTCGACGAAGTCGAGAAGGCGCACCCGGACGTGCTGGAGCTGTTTTTCCAGGTGTTCGACAAGGGTGTGCTCGACGACTCCGAGGGCCGCGAGGTGAATTTCCGCAACTGCGTGATCATTCTCACCTCCAACGTCGGCACCGACACCATCATGCGCATGAACGTGGGCGCGGCCGAGCCGCCGAAGCCCGACGACGTGCTGGAAGCCATCCGCGCGGAACTCAACCACGTGTTCAAGCCGGCCTTCATCGGCCGCATGGCGGTGGTGCCGTACTACCCGGTGAAGGACGAGATCCTCAAGCGGATCATCGAGCTCAAGCTGAACAAGATCAAGAAGCGCATCATGGCCAACCACAAGGCCGAGTTCGCCTACGACAGCAAGCTGGTCGATGCCGTGGCGGCGCGCTGCACCGAGGTCGATTCCGGCGCGCGCGCGGTGGACAACATCCTCAACGGCACCCTGTTGCCCGAGATTTCCGAATCCGTGCTCTCGCGCATGGCGAGCGCCGAGCAGATCTCGCGCGTCGCCGTGGATGTGGACGAGGCCGGCAAGTTCACCTACACGGTCGCCTGACAGGCTGCCAAGAGCGCGATTCCCGGGAGTAGACCTTGCCTCTGTACAGCGACGACAACCGGCTGCTCAAGCTGACCACGCCACTGGGCAAGGATGCCCTGTTGGTGCTGGGCTTCCGCGGCGTCGAGCGGGTGTCGGGCTTGTTCGAATTCGTCATCGACCTGGTCGGGGAGCGTTCCGCGGCAGCCGATTTCGCCCAGGTGGTGGGCAAGCAGGCGACGCTCGAAATCAATCCGCCGGCCGAGGGAGTGGCGCCGGGCAAGCGCAAGATCGACGGCATCGTCACCCGCTTCACCTTGAGCGGTGCTACCACGTCGGTGCAGGCGGCGCCCGGGCGCTCGCTGGATTTTTTGCACTACACCATGGTGCTGTCGCCGACGCTGTGGAACCTCACCCGCGCCGCCGACAACCGCATCTTCCAGGACAAGCCCGGCAAGGACGTGGTCGAAGCCGTGCTCAAGGGGCGCGGCATCAGCAATTACCAGATCGCTGTCTCTTCCGCGCTGGCGCGCCCCTATTGCGTGCAGTTCGCCGAGAGCGATTTCGGCTTCGTTTCGCGCCTGCTGGAAGATGAAGGCATTTACTACTGGTTCGACCACGACGATTCCGGCCACAAGCTGCAGGTTTCCGACACCAAAGGCGGCGGCCCGGTCTGCGGCTCCGGGGCCGCCATCCTGTTCCGCCCGGGCGGCACGTCCACCGACCAGGGCGCGGTGATCACCACCTGGCGTGAGGAACGCTCGGTCACCACCGCCAAGTACGCGCTGCAAAGCTACAACTTCGAGACGCCCGCCACCGACCTCACCAGCAGCGCCGACACCACTGTCTCGGTGGGCGTGAACAGCAGCCTGGAGCGCTACGAGTATTCGAATGACTACGGTGCGGTGGCTGACGGCAACAGCCGGGTCAAGTTCCGCATCGAGGAGCAAGAGGCGCAGCACCAGCGCTTTTTCGGCGAAAGCAATTGTTCCTTCCTGATCGCCGGCCGCACCTTCACGCTGTCGGGTCACGTCATTGCGTCGCAAAACGCGGACTACACGCTGCTGGAAGTGCAGCACGAGGCGCGCAACAACAACTACGAAGCGTTCAACGGCAGTGCCGACAGCTACTACGCCAACCGTTTCGAGTGCATGCGCAAGGACACGCAGTACCGGCCGCCGCTCGCCACGCCCAAGCCGCGGGTGCACGGGGTGCAAAGCGCGCTGGTGGTCGGCCCCTCGTCGGAAGAGATCTATACCGACAAGTACGGCCGCATCAAGGTGCAGTTCTTCTGGGACCGCAAGGGGCAGAAGAACGAAAGCAGCTCCTGCTGGATGCGGGTGGCGCAGTCCTGGGCCTCCAACATGTGGGGCGCGCAGTTCGTCCCGCGTGTGGGGCAGGAGGTGCTGGTCGATTTCATCGATGGCGACCCCGACCAGCCACTGGTCACCGGAGCCCTATACAACGCGCAAAAGATGCCGCCCTACGCGCTGCCCGACAACAAGACCCAGAGCGGCGTGAAGACGCGCTCTTCCGCGCAGGGCGGGGCGGACAATTTCAATGAACTGCGCTTCGAGGACAAGAAGGGTTCGGAAGACATCAACTTCCAGGCCGAGAAGGATTTCCACCGCCTGGTGAAGAACGACGACTTCCTCGACGTCCAGCACGACCAGACCATCAAGGTCAAGAACGCGCGTACCGAAACCGTGGCGGAGGGCGACGAGACCGTCACCATCTCGAAGGGCAAGCGCACCGTGCTGGTAAGCCAGGGCGACGACACCCACACGGTGGACCAGGGCAAGCGCGTGGTCGAGGTGCAAGCCAACGACGAGCTTACCGTCAGGCAAGGCGACCGCGTGATCAAGGTGCAGCAGGGCAAGGACGACACGACGGTCGGCACCGGCGATTCCAAGCTCACCGTCTCCCAGGGCAACCGCGAGGTTACGGTGTCGATGGGTAACGACAAGCTGACGGTGTCTTCCGGCAATCACCAGGTCACGGTCTCGATGGGCAAGAGCACGACGGAAGCCACCGGAGGCATCGAATTGAAGGTAGGCGGCAACAGCATCAAGATCGACCAGTCCGGCATCACCATCAGCGGCATGACCGTCAAGGTGCAGGGCTCGATCCAGACGCAGATCCAGGGAGCGATGACCCAGATCAACGGCGACGCCACCGTGCAGGTGCAGGGCGGCGTCATCATGCTCGGGTGAACACTATGGCCGACAACTGGATCCACATGTCAGCGCCGACCGCCAAGGAAGTGGCGGCGCAATTCGAGCTTGCCCCCGAGGCGAAAGCATTACTGAAGACGCAGACGCCGCCGCAGTTCCTCGCCGCGCTGCTGGACTACGGCCACGACGTCGATGCGCTGCGCTTCCTGGCCTATGCCATCCCGAAGCGCCACGCGGTGTACTGGGCCTGGCTGTGCGTCAAGGCGCTGCAGCAGAAGGAGGCGCCCGAGGCCGCGGTGCAGGCGCTGGAAGCTGCACATCAATGGGTGCTCGAACCGGCCGAGCCCAAGCGCCGTGCCTGCGAGAAGGCTTATATTGCCGCTACGCTGGAAGACCCGGCGGGGGTGGTGGCGGTGTCCGCCTTCTGGGCTGACGGCAGCCTCTCGCCCGAAGGCAACCCGGTGGTGCCGCCGCCGGCTCATCTGTGCGCGCACGGCGCCGCCAGCGCCGTGATGCTAGCAGTGGCCAAGGGTGACCCCGCCCGTGCCAAGCAGGCCTATGCCCAGGCGGTGGCCCAGGGCGTGGGCGTGGCCGCCGGCACGCTGGCCTGGAAAAAATAAAGGACGATCATGGGACAACCCGCCGCACGCCTCACCGACATGCATGTCTGCCCGATGCTGACCGGCCCCGTGCCGCACGTCGGCGGCCCCATCGTCGGTCCCGGCGCGCCGACCGTGCTTATCGGCAAGCTGCCCGCCGCGGTGATGGGTGACATGGTCACCTGCGTCGGTCCGCCCGACAGCCTTATCCTGGGCAGCCCCAAGGTGTTGATCATGAAAAAGCCGGCGGTGCGCATGGGCGACTCCTGTGCGCATGGCGGCACGGTAATCCTGGGTTTCCCCATGGTATTGATCAGCTGACTCCAATTTCCCACGCATACCCATGGCACTCGATCTCGAAGCCCTCCTTACGCCGATCCCCGGCGATAACCCCGCCGGCGGCGACGTTTCCTACGACGAGGTGTACGACAAGATCAAGGACGCGCGCCGCCAGGACGATCCCAATCTTGCCCAGGGCGACTGGCAGACCGAGCTCAAGGTAGCGCAATGGCCGCAGGTGCGCGAGATGGCCGAGACGGTGCTCTCGACCCAAAGCAAGGATCTGCAGGTGGCCGCGTGGCTGGCCGAAGCGATGGTGCAGCTCAAGGGCTTCGAGGGTCTGGCCGACGGCCTGAACCTGATCGAGCGCCTGCTCGCTGATTTCTGGGACACGTTCTATCCCCTGGCCGATGGTGAAGATCTCGACCAGCGCGCCGGCAAGATCGCCTGGCTGGAGAAGACGCTTCCCCTTCTCGTTCAGTCCATTCCGCTCACCCAGGAAGGCAGCTACGGCTGGTTTCGCTGGAAAGAATCGCGCGACGTCGACAACCTCGGCCGCACCGACCCTGCACTCAAGGAGGAGGCGGTTGCCAGCGGCAAGATCGCGCTTGAAACCTGGGACAAGGCGGTGATCAACACTTCCGCCGACTTCTATGAGCCCCTGCTACCGCAGATCGAAGCCTGCCGCCAGGCAGTCGCCGCGCTGATCAAGCGCGTGGACGAAAAATTCAGCTACGACGCCCCCGGCCTGGGGCAGCTGCGCCAGGCCATCGGCGATTGCGTCGAGCTGGTCAACCGCATTGCACGCGACAAAGGTTTGATCGGCGGCGAAGAAGGCGCGGTGGAGGAGGGCGGTGAAGCCGGCGCTGCTAGTGGTGGCGGCGCCAAGGGACCGGGCGGACCGCTGCAAACCCGCGCCGAAGCGCTGCGCCGCCTCGGCGAAGTGGCCGAATATTTCCGCCGCACCGAGCCGCACAGCCCGGTCGCCTACCTGGTCGATCGCGCCGTGCGCTGGGGCAACATGACCCTGGACCAATGGCTGGCCGAAATGATCAAGGACGAAACCATGCTGGGCGGCCTGCGCGAGACCCTGGGCATCCAGCCGCCGCCGGCCGAATAAGACAGACGGCCAGGCACGGCCGCACGCGCGGCACAAATCGCGCCGCGCGCTGCTCAGCCAACCGGGACGGTCGCCGCCGCGCCCGAGGTGTCCACAACTTTGACCAGCGGCAGTCCGCTGTTTTTCACCAGCTTGAGCAGTTCAGTCGTCACATAAGGCTCGGTCTGGCCCTGGCGTACATACAGGTTGCCGTTGGCCGCCACCTTGACGAATACGCCGACGGCTTTCACTTCCTTGCCTTCCGGTGAGGTGCCGACCAGCACGATCTCGTTGTAGCCGGTGTGACCGCTGGCGCCGGTTGTGCCGTTCAGGATCTCGTCCGGTGTCTGGATGCGCCCGCCGCTTACCTGGTCGTATACCCGCTGGAGTTCCTTGATCGTATCCTCGGCACGGTTCTTCACGGCCTGGTCCTTGGACGACGTGCTGTAGACATTTTCCTGCGGCACCTTGAGGATGAAACCGATCGGATAGTAGCTCGCGTGCTTGGCGTCACTGATCACCGAGGCCGAGATGATGTTGTACCGCAGGATCGCCGGGTTTTGCAGGTACTGGCGGGCAAAATTGACCCAGAGCTGCTGGCTTTGCTGTTGCCCCTTGCCCACCGACTTGATTTGGCGCAGGGATTCGTCGTAGCGCTCGAGCAAGGCATCCCACTCCATCTCGGTGACGCCGGCGTTGAAGCCTTTTTGCGCGACCTTTGACATGTCCGCCATGATGCCGTGGACGATGAAGCGGTAGTTGGTCATCAGTCCGGCCACCGGGCTGGTGAAGTTGTCCGGTGCCCAGCTGTCGAGGTTGGAATAGCGGCCGCTGAAGGCGCGATAGGGGAACGCCGCCTTCATGCGGCGCACGATTTCCGGCAGCGGCGTCTGCATCAGCTCCTGCTTGACTCCGGAGGTGACGTCGATGTCCCGGACACGGCCGAGCACCAACCCCGTGAGAAGCAGGCCGCGCACGGCGTTGCGCTGGCCCTTTTCCTGGGTGTTGCCCGACTTTCCCTCGTAGCCGCCCATCTCCAGCAGATGGGCATAGCGCAGCCGCAGGCCGCGACTGAGCTCTTCATCGATATATTCGGCTTCAGCGCGCCCTGCGTGCAATTCGATTGCCGCCAGGGCCTGGCGCAGCCGCTGGTCGTTGGTCTTGAACATGGGAGTGCCTATGGACAAGGCCCTACGGATGCCGCGGGCCCGGAAGGAGGCAAAGCAATCCCCGCCATCACATGAGGGACGGAGTCACGCTGCCTTGAAATGAAAAAGGGGAGGATAAACCTCCCCTGCCTGGACTAACCGGTAGTGGCTAGACCTTCTTGTTCTCGACCAGGTTCCAGCCGAACTGGCCGGCCTTGGAGAGCTTGCCCTTCTCGTCCTGGGTCGAGTAGTGCATCGTCACCTTGCCGAAGGCCACCGAGATGGACTCGGTTGGGGTGTCGTCGCCGCCGGCCGAACCGCTCCACTGGATCGACTCGATGAACACTTCTTCGAATTCATAGACGATGAAGGGCTCGGTGGTGGCGCCGCCGGTCGACTTGCAGATCTCGACCTTGGCCTTCGCGGCGTGGCCGCCGGTGGCGCAGAACTCGAACAGCTTGGCCGAGCCGGAGTCGCATTTTTTCATCGCGTTGAACGAGGAAATCGAGACCTTGCCGGAAGCCATGCCGGAACCGCTGGAGGAATTCACCGGGTTGGACGCGCCCCAGGAGAACGAATACAACTCGATCCACTTCTGGTGCTTGGAGTCCTTACTGTCGCCGGTGACGCCTTCTATCTGCAGGTATGCATCGTAAGCCATGTTTGTTGCCTCTCTGAAAAAAGTGCCTGGTTTGTTTGTGGGGTACTGCCATCAGGGATCGTTACTGCCAGCCCGCCTTAGCCGTTCGCCGGCGGCGGCAGGTCCGCCACCATGCGCAGGCTGGCGGTCAGGCCTTCGAGCTGGAAGTGCGGGCGCAGGAAGGCGACGGCGCGGTAGTAGCCGGGCTTGCCGGGCGTTTCCGAGACATCGATCCGCGCTTCGCGCAGCGGAAACTTCGCTTTCATCTCCTGGCCCGCGTTGTCGTTCACCAGGACATAGTTCTGGATCCAGCGGTTCAGGAAGGTGTCGCACTCGTTCTTGCTCATGAACGAACCGATCTTGTCGCGCGCCATCGACTTCAGGTAGTGCGCGAAACGCGAGGTCGCCATGATGTACTGCAGCTGGGTCGACAGGCGCGAATTGGCGTTGGCCGAATCGGTGTCGTACTGCTTGGGCTTTTGCACCGACTGGGTCGAGAAGAAGGCGGCGTAGTCGGTGCCCTTGCAATGCACCAGGGGGATGAAGCCGAGGTCGGCCAGCTCTTTTTCGCGGCGGTCGGTGATCGCGATCTCGGTGGGGCACTTGAGCGCGACTTCGCCGTCATCGGTGGTGAAGGTGTGGGTCGGCAGGCCTTCGACCATGCCGCCGCCTTCGACGCCGCGGATCGCGGTGCACCAGCCGTGCTTGGAGAAGGCATCGGTCATGCGCGTGCCCAGCGAGTAGGCGGCATTGACCCACAGGTAGCGGCCGTGTTCCTTGCCGGAGACATCTTCTTCGAAGTTGAACGCCTCCACCGGCACGGTGTTGGCGCCGTACGGCAGGCGGCCCAGCACGTGCGGCATGGTGAGGCCGACGTAGCGCGAGTCTTCCGAGTTGCGGAAGCTCTTCCACTTGGCGAATTCGGTGGAGTCGAACACCTTGGCCAGGTCGCGCGGCTTGGAAAGCTCGGTAAACGAATCCAGGCCGAACAGGCCAGCGGAGGCGGCCGAGAGGAAGGGCGCGTGCGCGGCGGCGGCCACGTGCGAGACCTCTTCCAGCATGTAGAGATCTTCAGGGTGGTTGCCGAACTCGTAGTCGCCGACGATGGCGCCGAAGGGCGCGCCGCCGAAGGTGCCGTACTCTTCCTCGTAGATCTTCTTGAACAGCGCGCTCTGGTCGAACTCGGCCGCGCCTTTGAAGTCCTTGAGCAGGTCCTTCTTGTTGACGTTGAGCATCTTGATCTTCAGGCCCGTGCCGGTCTCGGACTTGTGCACCAGATAGTGCAGGCCGCGCCAGGAGGCTTCCAGCTTCTGGAACGACTCATCGTGCATGACCGTGGAGAGCTGCTCGGACAGCACCTTGTCGATGGCGGCGATGCGCGCCTCGATCGAGGCGACCATGTCGCTCGAGACGGTGACCTGGCCGGCCATCACCTCGTTGACCAGTTCGCCGATCAGGTCCTTGGCGCGGGCGCGCTCGGAATCGCTGCGCGCGGCGCGCGACTGGTCGATGATGGAATCAAGCAGGCTGCCCTCGGCAGCCTCGGCGGCCGGAGCGGCGGCCTTTTCCTTTGCGGTGGCCATGGCTTATTCCCCTTCCTTCTTCGGCGCGGTCTCTTTCGAGAGCGCGGCCAGCTTTTCGGTGTTGGCGAGAATGTCGGCGAGAACCTCGCCCAGCTTGTCGTTGCCGTACATCTTGTTCTTCAGGTCGGAGAGCTTGGTGCGCAACTCCAGCAGCTGGCGCAGCGGCTCGATCTGCTTGGCCACGTTTTCCGGCTCGAAATCGGCCATGCCCTTGAACTGCAGTTCGACGGCCATCTTGCTGCCGTCCTTCTGCATCTCGTTTTCGACGGCGAACTGCAGGCGCGGCTTGCTGCCCTTGATCACGTCGTTGAAGTTGTCGCGGTCGATATTGACGAAATTGCGGTCCTTCAGGCGCGGAAGCTCTTCGGCCGGGTTGCCGGAGAAGTCGCCCAGCACGCCCATCACGAACGGCAGCTCCTTCTTCTCGACGGCGTCGCCTTTTTCGACGTCATAGGTGATTTGCACCCGGGGGCTGCGCACCCGGTCAAGGGTGTGTTGTCTGCTTTCAGCCATTTTCCTCACGCTCCTTTTGAGTTTCTGCAACGATGATCTTGCATGGTTAAAGCATAGAGTAGAAAATGCGCGCCGTAAATACTACAAAGGTCGGTAAGTCGGTGACGAACGTCACAAAAGCGCGACGCGCTGGTGATGATTGTCACAAATCCGCAAAGATAAATTTTCCGAATCAGCCACGATACTCTCTTTATGACGATGTGCTGATGATCGCGAGAAGAAAAGCGCGCCGATTATCATCGGCTTGCGCGCGGATTTTCAGGCGATTATGAGGTACAGTTCCGCTTCCCCGCTGCATGCTGAAGCATTGGGGCGAACATGATGGAGGCAGCCCGGTGACGTCTTGTTGCACCGCGGCGGGCAAGGGCGGATTTGGTCATGCGCAAAAATACCGGGCAGGCAAGGGACGCATGCTGATGAATTGCATTCGGGGCAGCGAGCGCGCCGTATTCGCGTACGGCCGGGCGCAGGGTCTGGCATGGCGCGCGGCGCGGGCCGGCCTGCGGCTGCCGGTCGCGCTTGCCCTGGTTTTCATGCTTGCGGGCTGTTCGTTCGGTTCGGTCAATTCGATGGCCGGTGGCAACTCGGAAGCCGAGGCGAAAAAGGATACGGAGTGGGGCTATCGCGAGCGCGGCGTGGTGGTGAACGTCACCGCCGATCCGGGGCTCAACGACTACGGCGGGCTGGCGCACTCGGTGGTGCTGATGATCACGCAGAGCGCCGACCCCGCCGCCTTCAATACCTTCGTCAAGAACCCGCAGAACATCAGCAAGGCGCTCGGCGGCGGCGAGATTCCCGGCATGCTCAACCTGGAACGTGCCTACATCGAGCCCGGCAGCACCCAGCGCATGGTGCTCGACCGCGTCGACAAGGCCCGCTACATCGGCGTGGCTGCCGCCTATTTCGAGGGCGACATGATGCGCAACGCACGCGTGTTCGCCATCGGCGTCGACATCAAGACCACCGGCATCGTCGTCAAGAACCGCGTCGCCACCCCCACGCCGCTGGGCCTGAATGTGCGCCTGGGCGACAAGGCGCTGCTGTATGCGCGTCCCACCGAGGTGACGGAGGTGCTGCCCGACCGGGCCGGCGAAGCGCCGCCCGAGCCCCCGGTCCAGCCCGCCGAGCCGATACTGCGCGTCGAGGACCAGACCGGCCCGGAAACCCGCATGAGCAGCGACAGCGGCCCGGGCTATACCTGGCCGTCCGATGTTCCTGATGCCGATGCGGCGGCGGGCAAGCCGGCGGCGAAGCCCTCCAAGTAGCGGAAAACGCCATGCGCCTTCATCCTTCCTTCACCTACAAGACGCGTACGCCGCGCAACGGCGGCCGCGCCTGACCATGCAGACCAATCGACCGATATTCTGGTACCAGGGCTTGTTCCTGCAGCCGCAGCACTTCCAGCTTGCCGACCTGCACGCGCGCTCGCACGTCCAGCCGCTGCTGGAGTCCGGCCTGCCGCACTTCTGGGGCGCCGGCCAGCTCGATATTTCCAGCGGCAGCCTGGCCAACGGCATGATCTCGGTGAACTCCCTGTCGCTGGTGTTCCGCGACGGCACTTTCATCGACGCTCCGGGCAACGGCGTGCTCAAGCCGCGCTCCTTCGCCGAAGCCTGGACCGAGACCGACAAGCCGTTCCGCTGCTATGTCGGGGTCAAACGCCTGTCCGAAGTCGAGCCCAACGTCGCGGTGGTGACCGACTTCGACGCCATCGCCGGGGTCAAGACCCGGCTGGCGGCCTCCAGCGAGCCGGAGGAGATCCGCGACATCTATGGCGACGGCCCGCCGGCGCAGTTCAAGAGCCTGCGCTACGTGCTGCGCATCTTTTTCGAGAGCGAACTGGAGCACCTCGACGACTACGACGTGATGCCGCTGGCTGAACTGGAGCGCGAGGGCGATACCGTTCGCCTGTCGGAAAAGTTCGCCCCGCCGTGCTACGCGCTCACCGGCGCCCCGGTGCTGCTGCGCATGCTGCGCGACATGCGCGACGAGATCACCGGGCGCGCGCGCCAGCTGGAGGGCTTCAAGAGTCCGCGCGAAATCCAGAAGGCGGAGTTCGACGCCAGCTACATGCTCTACCTGCTGGCGCTGCGTTCGCTCAACCGCTTCGTGCCGCAGCTGGTGCACCTGGCGGAGACTCCGCAGGTGCACCCCTGGGTGGCCTACGGCGTGCTGCGCCAACTGGTGGGCGAACTGTCCTCGTTCACCGAGCGCGTCAACATGCTGGGGGAGGGCGACAGCAGCGCGGCGGTGCCGGCCTACGACCATGCCGACCTCGGGCGCTGCTTCACCGCCGTGCAGGCGCTGCTGCGCTTGCTGCTCAACGAGCTGACTATCGGGCCGGAACTGGTGGTGCGCCTGGAATACCGCGAGGCCGAGGGCCTGTATGCCGCCGACATCCCGCGCGACTTCTTCTCCAGCCGCAACCGCTATTACTTCGTGCTGCGCACCGACAGCGCGGGCGAGCCGGCGCTGGTCGACAATTTCCTGCAGGAGTCGAAGATCGGTGCTTCCGCCTACGTGCCGCAACTGATCGCGCGCGCCTTGCCGGGCATCGAACTGATCCAGTTGAAGGAGCCGCCGCAGGGCCTGCCGCGGCGCGCCAACTCGCTGTATTTCCGCTGCGAGCAATTCTCCGAGCAATGGGAGGCGATCGAATCCAAGGGCGATATCGCCATGCACTGGGGTGGAGCGCCCTCCGACCTGCGTGCCGAACTGGTGGTGGTGAAGCGATGAGGCGGCTTTGCTCCGCGCAGCCCTTTTTGGCCGTTGGCGCAGGCGCGACGGCGGCCCATGTTGTGCTGCACAATAGCGGCGGCTTGCCGGGAATGGCAAAAATGGCGGCAAAAACATACTTCTGGCGAGGTTGTCGTGTTTTCGGTAACGGTCAATAATTGATGGCTATGTGGCGTTCTTCGCTAAGGGTTGGGGCATGAGGTTGGCCGACTGTTTCATCGAGTTGCTTTCGTACACCCGGCTGTTCCTGCGCAAGCCGGGCGAGCCGTACGAGAAATTCCGCGACCGTGTCGAGGACCTGGTCCGGATGAGTGGCGAGCTCGCGCGCGGCATCGGCATGTCCGACGAGGTCTATCGCCAGGCGCTGTTCCCGGTGGCGGCCTATGTGGACGAAGCGGTGCTGACCTCGCGCTGGTCCGAGGCGCCGCGCTGGCAGGGGCAGCAACTGCAGAAATCGCTGTTCAATACCTCCCGCGCCGGGGTGGAGTTCTTCCAGCGCCTGGAGACGCTGCCGGCCGCCGAAAAGGCGGTACGCGAGGTGTTCTACTTTTGCCTGATGCTGGGTTTCAAGGGACGCTATGCCTTCACCTCCGACCGCCTGATGCTCGACGCCATCAAGCAGAAGCAGCTGGAGGTGCTGGTGGAGGGCGCCGATACGGCCGGTCTGGACGGCAAGCACATCCTGTTTCCCTCGGCCTATCCGCAAGGCGAGAGCCAGCCGGTGTCGCAGCGCGGGCGCAACGTGGTTTCCCTGGCCTGGATGCTGGGGCCGCCGGTGGTGCTGCTGGTGCTTTACGGCTTCTATTATTTCTGGCTCGACCAGCTGGTCGGCAATTTCAATCTTTTCGTGAAGTGATGTGAGGGCATGAAAAAGCTGGGCAAATTCCTGCTGGTCGTGCTGCTCATCCTGCTGGCGGCGCTGTTGTGCGCCAGCCTGGTGTGGTACGCCGACTGGCCGCAATGGGCGGGCTGGACGCTGTTTGCCGCCATTGTCCTGCTGGTGCTGACCTTCGGCTTCCTCAAGCGCATCGCCACCAAGCTGGTCGGCAAGCTGAAGGCGCACGAGGCGCTCAAGGAGCCGACCGCCGCGCCGCCGGGCGCGCCGCGGCCGCAGCCCAGCTACGTCGCCGACCTGCTGGGGGAGTGGAAGCGCGGGCTGCGCCTGCTCAGGGGTTCCAGCCTGGTGCGCTTCGGCAACCCGCTGTACGCCTTGCCGTGGTACGTGGGCCTGGGCATGCAGTCGGCCGGCAAGACCGCGGCCCTGCAGCGTGCACGCCTGGCCTCGCCGATCCAGGAGGCGCCGATCCTCGCCCAGGTCAAGCCTACCCGCACGATGGAGTGGTGGCTGTTCGACAAGGCGGTGATCCTCGACCTTTCCAGCCGCTACGTTGTCAACCCGCAAGACAAGGGCGTGCAGGCGGAATGGAAGAAGTTCCTGAGCCTGCTCGCCGGCGCGCGCCGCAAGGAGCCGCTCAACGGCGTGATCGTCACCATCGGCGCCGACGAGCTGCTGTATTCCTCGCGCGAGCGCATGCTCGAGCGCACCCGCAGCCTGCGCATCCGCATCGACCAGCTGATGCGCCTGACCGACACGCGCTTCCCGGTCTACGTGGTGGTAACGCGCTGCGACCTGCTGTACGGCATGACGGAGTTTTCCGACCACCTGCCGCCGGAGACCCTCAAGCAGGCGCTGGGCTACGTGCACCAGGCCGACACCCGCTACGCGCGCGAATTCCTCGACAACGCCTTCGTCAACGTCGCCGAGCGCCTGCGCGACCTGCGCCTGGTGATGACGCGCGACATGGAGCAGGTCTCCGCCGGCCTGCTGCTGTTCCCCAACGAATTCGAGCGCCTCAAACCGGCTTTGGACGAATT
Source organism: Burkholderiales bacterium (assembly GCA_036498945.1). Lineage (GTDB taxonomy): Bacteria > Pseudomonadota > Gammaproteobacteria > Burkholderiales > JAEUOS01 > JAQGMJ01. The sequence goes on from DASYEQ010000080.1 coordinate 30,124, forward strand.
CTTCAGCGCCGCGTTTGGTGAAGACCCCTACATGGAAGCGCCGATGCTGCGCGGCCTGTTCTTCACCAGCAGCCAGCAGGGCGGCGACGTCTCTTCCTTCGTGCTCAAGGATTCGAACCTGCCCGAGCAGACATCGATCCTGCGCATCCGCGAAAAAGCGCTGTTCATCGGCGACCTGTTCTCCGGCGTGCTGGCGCACGACCGCCACCTGCACCATCCGCTCAACCAGGCGCTGCGCTGGGGCCGTATCACGCGCAACCTCGGCCTGTCGTGCTGGGTGCTGGCCTGCGTGCTGCTGGCGGTAGTGTTCACCGGCTCCTTCGTACATAGCTGGAATACGGTGATGGACCTGCGCGAGTCCTATCCGGCGATCCCGCAAGTGTCGGGCAAGTTCGCGCAAGACCTGAATGCCTTGTCGCGCCAGCATGCCGCGCTCAACCAGCTGGCCGCGCGCAACGACCACTGGTGGGTGCGCTGGTTGCCGTTCAACACCCCGGTGCAATCCCTGCAGGACCGCCTGGCGCAGGCTTATGCCGCCAGCTTCAGCCAGTACGGCGTCGGCGAGATCGACAGCCGCCTGGCGCAGCGCCTCAATCCGCTGCGGCGCGAAGCCTCCCCCGAACCCACCGACATCCAGTTCGTCGTGCGCCGCCTCAACCTGCTGCGCGCGGAGACAGAAGGGGGCCCAACCGCCAAGCTCGAAAGCCTGCCCGACCCTGTGCCCACCAACCTGGCACTGGCCAAGGTGCACGGCGAGGTCTCGCCCTTCGACCTGGCGCCGGATGCCGCCAGCACCTACAACACCCTCTACCGCGCCTACCTGCGGCGCGAAGGCCAGCCCGAAGTGCTGCGCCAGGAGCGCAACCGCCTGGAAAGCTGGCTCAACCAGCTGGCCCTGTCCGGCGGCAACATGGACTGGCTCATCACCTGGGTCGACGAGCAGCCCGGCATGCGCCCGGCCACCCTGGCCGACTTCTGGCGCGGCTCGCGCCCGGCGCCCGACGAGCTGGTGGTGCGCGCCGCCTTCACCCAGCGCGGCTACAACGCCATCGACAAGTTCCTGACCGAAGTCGAGAAGAGCCTCTCCAACAACAACAACTTTGCCGAGCGCCGCGCCAGCTTCCAGACCTGGTACCGCGGCGCCCGCATGAAGCAGTGGCAGGACTTCGCCGCCGACTTCGACCGCGGCAAGCTGACGCTGGCCTCTGAAGCGGAATGGCGGTCGCTGCTGCCGCGCCTGATGGGCGACCAGGGCCCGCATGTCGCGCTGCTCAACCGCATCAACGACGAATTGCGCGAAGTCCCGGCCGAGCAGGCCCCCGCGTGGCTGAAGCTGGCGCGCCGCTGGCAGGGTGTCAAGGCGCTTGGCAAGTCCGACACCTTCCTCGGCAAGGCCGGGCAGGTGACAGGCGTGATCAGCAATTCCGCGCCGCAGTTGTTGCGCGACACCGTCACCGGCGGGGTGAGCGAGGGCAAGAACCTGATCCAGAGCCAGATGGACGCCGGCCGCGCCTACGCCACCTATGCGGGCGAAGTGAGCAAGGCCGCGGTGGATGCCGCCGGCGGCATGGGCAAGGCCGCCGGCCTGGCCTCGGGTCTGTTCCAGGTTGCCGCCGATCCCAACGGCCCGAAGGAGCCGGCACCGCTGGCCGTCGCCTACGACGCCCTCAAGGAATTGCGCGGCACCCTGATGGAGCCGGCGCCGGATGCCGATGCCACCTGGAAGCTGATCGGCGGTCCGCTGCAATTCCTCTCCCAGTACACGCAGTTGCAGGCCGCCTGCAACCTGCAAAACGAATGGGCCAAGTCGGTGCTGTTCCCGCTCAAGGCCGCGCCTTCGCCGGCGGACGCCGCCGACATGCTTTACGGCCAGAAGGGCCTGCTCTGGGCCTTCACCGACACCACTGCCAAGGGCTTCCTGCAAAAGGGCGCCAGCAACTTCCAGCCGGTCGAAAGCTACGGCTCGGCGCTGCCCTTCACGCCGGAATTCCTGCAATTCGCCGGCAACGCGCTCAACCAGCAGCAGGCGATGAACATCAGCGTCAAGCGCGCCGAGATCGACAAGGACATCGCGCAAAACATGTCGCAGGCCGCCGATCTCGATGCCAAGAAGGCGCAAGGCGACCTGGCCGGCCGCGGCAAGGAGCTGGAGGCGCAACTCGCCGCCAACCGCCAGGCACAGGACAAGCTGCGCGCCATGCCGAGCACCATCACCTTCAACGCGCTGCCCACGCACGCCAACCAGGACGCCAAGTCCTTCCCCTTCGCCACCATCCTCACGCTGCAGTGCGCGCCCGAGCCGAAGGTGCTCACCAATTACAACTTCCCCTCGGTCGGCAGCTTCACCTACGTTCCCACCCAGTGCGGCGATGTCTCGCTGCAGATCAAGCTGGACAACCTCTCGCTCACCAAGCTGTGGACCGGCCCCAACGCGCTGCCGCAGATGCTGCTTGATTTCTACGACGGCGAGAAGAATTTCACGCCCGACGATTTCCCCGGCCAGAAGGCCGCGCTGACCGCCGCCAACATCAAGTCCATCAGCGTGCGCTACCAGATCGCCGGCCATCTCCAGGTGCTGCGCCAGGCCGACGAACTGTTCGAGCTCAAGCGCAAGGAATTGGTGACAGCCGAGGAACTCCGGCGCATCCAGGGTTACAACGTTGCCGTCGACAACAACACCTACACGCAGAAAAAGGACGACCTGAAGGCCAAGCAGGAAGGCCTGGTGGCGCGCGAGAAGCAGCTTGGCACCGAGGTGCTCTCCGGCCTGCACGTGCCCACCGCCGCCGCCCAGTGCTGGACGCCCTCTGCCGAATGGCTGCTGGCGACGCCGCCGCAATACAACATCCCGGCGCCCAAACCCAAGCGCGTGATCGCCCGCCCCGCGCCGCGCGCCGCGCCGGGTCACGGGCCTTTCCAGATCCAGATCGGCATCTTCTACAAGGCCGACACCGACCGCCTGGTCGAAAAGCTCAAGGCCGACGGCTACAACCCCGAGGTGGTGCAACTGAGCGGCGCGCGCGCCAGCCTGTATCGCGTGCGCATCGGCGCCTTCGCCAGCCGCGCCGAAGCGCAGGCCAAGCTACCGGAAATGAACGAGCGCTACAACGTCGCCGCCGCCGCCGTTGGCCCGGGGGAGGGCGGCGCCGCCACGCCGCGGACGCAGGAAGGCATGCCGGAAGAGCGCCGCCGTCGCCACCGCCGCGCCAACTTGCCGATGGCCGACAACATGCAGGTCGAGGAAATGCGCCCGATCTCCTGGCCGATGATGTTCCCGGTGCCGCCGGTATTCCGCCCCGTCGCGCCTTCAGGCCGCAGGGCCGGCGCGGCGCCCAGACCCCATGCGGTAGAAACCAGCGGCGCGCGGCCCAGCGTTTCGCGCACAACCGCCGCTGCCACGGCGCCGGCGCCGCACCTCATGAGCTCCGGCCTGGAGTCCCTGACCGAGTCCCTGCAAAAGATCGGCCGCTGAGCGCTAGGCACCGCGCGGGCGTATGACAGGCGGAAGAACCGGAGCAGGGCGCCTCCTCATGTCCCTTGCCGACAGCTATGGCAGCTTCGCCGATCTCGCCCAGGCACAAGCCGAGGGCACCGACTACCGCGTCATCACCCGGCATGTGGCTGGATCCAGCGTCGCCATCCTCGCCCCGCACGGCGGCCGCATAGAGCAAGGCACTTCCCTCATCGCCCTGCAGGTGGCCGGCGACGAGTTCAGCCTCTACCTGCTCGAAGGCCTGTGCGACCGCAGCTACTCCAACCTGCACCTCACCAGCACGCGCTTTGACGACCCGCGCGCGCTTGACCTGATCACCGGCGCCGACCACGTCGTCGCCCTGCACGGATACCGCGCCGACGAGGAAATGATCTTGCTGGGCGGCCTCGACGGCGAACTCAAGGAAACACTCGCCGAAGCCCTGCGCCAGGCCGGGCTTGCCGTCAGACTGGCCGGCCACCAATTCATGGCTACCGACCCGAACAACATCTGCAACCGTGGCCGCGCCGGCCAAGGCGTGCAGATCGAGCTGAGTCGCGGCTTGCGCATGTCAGGCCGCCTCGCCACTGCGGGGCAGGCGATCCGCGCCGTCCTGCTTGCGTTAAGCGGCTCCGGCACACCACCCGGAAACGTCTAACCAGCAACCCCCGTTCATCGCGCCTGGCGGCTAGTCCGTTACCCGCGAATGACCGCTCAAGCGGAGCGCAACCGTGCCCACGCAGGCGCCGGCGGCCACGCCACCTGCAATAACCACGGGCTCGCCTGCGGCTGCGGCATCTTAAAACCTGAGAAAACCATAGTTTTTGCGCGAAAATCGATCGCCGGCGCCACCACACCTGTGTTGCAACCTGAGAAAACCATAGAGTTTTCCGGAAAACGGGAGGAGGGCGCCGGCGCAGGCACGGCGGTTTCCCCGCCATCCATCACCTCGATCTCCGCCAGGCATTTCACCTGCCCGGCCTTCTCCAGCCGCGCATAGTGCTTCTCGTTGAGCACGTCCAGCCGCTCATGCACCTTCTCCAGCGCCCGCAACGCCCGGTGCCGATCCGGCTGCCGCAAGTGCACCACCGGCCCGCCCTTGTGGTTCATCAGCTCATGCGCTTGCGCCGCGCGGACTTCTCTCCGAATAGCCCACGCGCACGGCGGCAGCGCTGGCGTTCTGGTGTGTCAGGTATTCAAAGATGAAGCGGAGTTGGCGGCCGGTGAGGAAGAGGGCGGCAACGGAAGTCCCTCGTAGCCCCGACAACGGTAATTGCAATTGCATTAAAACATTAGCTCTTAACAAAGTCAAGCAAACATCCTAGTGATTCAAACGCAGGCAAGGGACCTTTCCGAGAGAGCAAGGCGGGACTGCGGCGAGATCGCGAGATAGATCCAGGTCTATTGGTCAGGGCGTTAACCCCATCAATGGCGTCGCGCCAGACTTTCTGTCTCGGCCTTGGCCGCGGCAACAGCTGTCTTTACTTTGCGCACCTCTTCCGGTGGGGGCAACTCACAAGGCAGGCCGAGGGATTCAAGCCAAAGTTCGCGACACCAGCCCTTGGTGTGGTAGAGGTGCTCATCCTCCTCGTCCTCGACCTGTTGGTAGGCCTGTAGCAGGGCATCACGTTCCTTGCCCTCTGCCGCGTCGGCGCACTGGCCGATCAGTTCCCAGTCGGCATGATCCTTGGTTTCTGCCAGGACGATGCATTCACAGGCGACCAGCTGGGCTGCCTCCGGCTTCCCGGCCTGCCTGGCGGCCTGCATCGCCCTCACCAGGGCTTCGCCGTTCTGTCGCACCACCGCGCGTCCGGGTGTTTGCGTGTTGATGTCCAGGCCGAGCTGCTTGCAGAGGCTTTGCATCACTTCGACATGATGCCTGGTCTGGCGCAGGTATTTTTCCCATTCTTCCTTCAAGTCGCCATTGACCACGCATTGCAGCGCCGTCTCGTAAACCTTCACGCCGCCGATCTCGTGCTCGAGGGACTGATAAAGCAATTCGTTGCGCTGATCAATATTCATTTGCCTGCTCCAGATGGGTGAAAAACCGCGTAATGCCCGCTGCAATACGCGTTCCCGCGTTGTCCTACGGAGTGGAGGAGATTTGTCCGGCAAGAATTTCAGCCAGGACGGGTAAATCCGGTAACGATCGGTATACGTACGCCATTCCCTGGCGGGATTCGGAATTGCTGCCCCAACGAATGCGCGCAGCAAAGCAACGCGAACCAATCCAAAGGAATGCCATGGCCTCTCGAAAGACTCCCGCCAAGAAAACGCCGACCGTCGGTAAAGATCCTGCGATCGCCGTTTCGTCCGCCCATGCAACCGTCGGCGGCCCGGCGCATCCGGACGCGTCCGCCAAGGCACGGGATCCGGCGGCATCAAAACAGCAGGCCACCCAGGACCTGGCTGCCGCTTTTCCCTTCAACCAGGCGAAACCAGGGGAGTTTGGTGTCGAGCCCCCCGAGGGGCAAGCCGAAGAGCCAACCGACGAATCCGCCCTTGGCAGCACCCTGTCCGAGCAAAACGAATCAGACAAGGCCGGCTCGCGGGCCGAGCCGGGCACCAATCACACCATCGACAGCCTCGATCGGGTCCGCGTGGACTCCTCCGGGCAGGCATTGACCACCAATCAGGGTGTAGCGGTCGCGGACAACCAGAATTCGCTGAAGGTCGGCCTGCGCGGACCGACCCTCCTGGAGGATTTCATCCTCCGCGAAAAGATCACCCACTTCGATCACGAGCGCATTCCCGAGCGCGTCGTGCATGCGCGGGGTTCGGGGGCACACGGCTATTTCCAGGCGTATGACTCGCTGGCGGACATCTGCAAGGCCTCGATCTTCGCGGAAAAGGGCAAGATCACCCCGGTCTTCGTGCGCTTCTCCACTGTCGCCGGCGAACGCGGGTCGACCGACACGGCAAGGGATATCCGCGGCTTCGCGGTCAAGTTCTATACCGATGAGGGCAACTGGGACCTGGTCGGCAACAACATCCCGGTGTTCTTCATCCAGGATGCGATGAAGTTTCCCGACCTGGTCCACGCGGCCAAGCCGGAGCCCCACAACGGCATGCCGCAAGCGGCGACCGCGCATGACACCTTCTGGGATTTCATCTCCCTCATGCCCGAATCCACCCACGTGATGATGTGGGCGATGAGCGATCGTGCCATTCCGCGCAGTCTACGGATGATGCAGGGCTTCGGCGTACACACCTACCGGATGGTCAATGCCGCCGGCGAGTCGGTCTTTGTGAAATTCCACTGGAGCCCGCTGCAGGGCGTGCACTCGCTGGTGTGGGACGAGGCGGTGAAAATCAGCGGCGCTGATCCCGACTTCCACCGGCGCGACCTGTGGGAAGCGATCGAAGGCGGCGCCTATCCTGAATGGGAACTCGGCGTCCAGGTGTTCACGGAGGAGCAGGCCGAAGGCTTCAGCTTCGACGTTCTCGATCCGACCAAGATCGTGCCGGAGGAGCTGGTGCCGTTGCGCCCCGTTGGACGCATGGTGCTGGATCGCAATCCGGACAATTTCTTCGCCGAGACCGAGCAGGTCGCTTTTTGCGTGGCGCACGTGGTGCCGGGAATCGATTTCTCGAACGACCCCTTGCTGGCCGGGCGCATCCATTCGTATGTCGACACCCAGATCAGTCGTCTGGGAGGCGCCAATTTCCACGAGCTTCCGATCAACGCTCCGGTCGCGCAGGTGCACAACAACCAGCGCGATGGCATGCATCGCCAGGCGATTCCGCGCGGACGGGTCGCCTACGAGCCCAATTCACTCGGCGGTGGCTGCCCTTTTCAGGCTGGCGCGATGACGGGGTTTACCAGCGCGCCCAGGCCGGAATCAGGCGACAAGGTGCGCGGCAAACCGGAGAAGTTTGCCGAGCATTACGCGCAGGCGCGCCTGTTCTGGAACAGCCAGACTGCGGTGGAGAAGCAGCACATTATCAATGCCTTCCGCTTCGAGTTGTCGCGCGTGCAGGTGCCCGCTATTCGCACCCGGATGGTCGCCGGGCTGGCGAACGTCGACGCTACGCTGGCCCAGGGAGTGGCCGAGGGGCTGGGAATGGATGCGGTACCGCCGCCGCTTCCGGTGTCGGACATCAAACAGGCAAAGCCGGAGCAGGAAGAATCGCCTGCCCTGTCGATCTTCGCACGGCCTGGCGAAGGAGGCATCAAGACGAGACGCGTCGCCATCATGGTGGCTAACGGTGTGGATCGCGAGTCCGTTGTCGCGACCCACGCTGCAATGCTCGCGGAAGGGGCGGTGCCGCGCATCGTCGGCATCAAACTGGGCGCCGTGAAGGATGCCAATGGCGAATCCCTCGAAGTGGAGACGACTTTCGAGAGTAACCCGTCCGTTCTCTTCGATGCGATCGTTCTGCCTGGTGGGAAGCTGGCCGCGGAGAAATTATCTGCCGTCGGACTGGCGGCTGAGTTCGTCATGCTGGCGTACCGCCATTGCAAACCTATACTCGCCATCGCGGAGGGGGCCACCTTGCTGCAGAATGCCGGCGCTTCCGCAATGCTTCCCTCGGGCGAGCCCGACAACGGGATCGTGGTTGCCAAGGATAAGGGGGATAGCGCCAAAGCCCTCAAGCAGTTCATTGTTGCGATGGAAAAGCATCGCCATTACGAACGGGACCAGGATCCGCCTTCAGTCTAAAAGCCCTCAAAAGGAAAGCGCGCCGATTGGCGCGCTTTTTTCTTGGCCGGCCGCTCTTAGAAGTGGCTGAAGAGGCCGATCAGCAGGATGATGGGCAGCGGAACACCGAGTAACAACAACAGGATGGAACGCATGATGATCTCCTCAGGCTATAGCGTGTTGAGCCGGACGGACGAGGTCGCGCTGACGGCCGCCAATGGTGCCGGCAAAGCTGCCGGAGAACGCACCAACCAGTAGGGCGAAGAAACTCCAGAACGCCAGCGCCGCCGCCGTGTGTCGCGCATCGTCGGCTACCTGCAAGGCCTTCTGTTTGGCCGCTTGTGCCTGGGCAAAGGCATCATTGACACGCTTCTCGGCATCGGCCTGCGAAATGCCCGAGTTGGCTGCTACGACCTGGACCAGATAGGTACGATCGCCGGGGCTCAAAGAGCCGTCAGCGAGCGCTTTGGCAAGAATTGTCGTGACTTCGCCGCGCAATGCCGCACTGTTGCCGCGAGGTTGGCCATTCGTCGCCGCGGTCTGTGTGGCGGGCGTGGCGGCCGAGCCTATTGCGCCAGCGGAAGTTGTGTCGCTTGCTGCGGAGGGCGCAATCGGGTTGCCCGGGATAGAGGCGCCGGTATTCTGGCTTTGGCTCGATGACACGGGGGCTGGACGAAGCATGCTATCCACGAAATAGCGGGTGCTGTCTGCGCCGCCTTCGTTTCCCGTTGCCTGGGTAGCGGCTCCAGCACCGGCCGCAGTTGCAACAACTGCAGCTGCGCCGGCGGCCTTGGTCGCCACGTCGCCCGCCACGCCTACCAGCGAGGCCGCAGCGGTACCAAGAAACGCCGCGCTGGCCACCGTGGCAACAGCCCATGTCAGAAAACCATGTGCGGTATCCCGAAAATACACTTCGTCGGTATGGATATCGGTCCATTTGGTCCGCAAGCGCCCCGAGACATATCCGCCCATCGCGGAGGAGATTATCTGCATGATCACCAGCCACAAAACGGTGGCAATGCCGATCGTCTGGGCGCTTAGCCCCTTGCCGGACCATGGGGACACCGAAGTCAGCCCAAGACCCGCACCAAGTGCCAGAAGTATCAGAGACATCGCGGCGGCGACCGCAGCGCCGCCGAATATGGCGGCCCAGGAAACGGCGGAGAGGGACGACTCCACCTTACCCGACCAGGACGCACGCACATTTTCAGCAATAGACGGCGACGATAAATCCATTTTCTTCTCCTTTGATTGACCGGGACTGTGCTCATACAGCGCCTGGTTGGCCCCAAAGATGGCACTCACGTAGTGAAATCCGTATAGGTAGAAGTCGCAAGTTCTCGTAGGAGATAGCCTACCAAGCCACCTGCCGTGCTTTTATCTTGCACCGGCCGGCGTGTCATGCGATGCGCGCGAAGTCCACTCATAAGCCACGCACCAACTCGCATGAGCCTCTTCAAACGTGTGACGACGCCATTGGGAGGGCAGGGACGCCGCTTCTTTCACAGGTGCTTCGACGACGCCTTCCAGCGTAGGTCGTCTCTGGCAATTGAAATATCCCGCCGCCGCTAGGTCTGCGGTTGCGTTCGCGCGAAGCTTTCGCTGCGGCGAGCGCCAATGCTTGCCGCTCAACAGGAGAAGCTGAAATGGCAAACGATACGGTGGACGTCCTCAACGATCTGATCAAGACTTGCAACGACGGCGCCAAAGGCTTTACAGCCGCCGCAAA
>DASYEQ010000081.1:0-16344 GCA_036498945.1 Burkholderiales bacterium
CAGGTGATCGCCATCTGCGAATACCTCGACGGCCGCTACCCGCAACTCGAGATGCTGCCGAAAGACCCGTGGGCGCGCGCCCGCGCGATTTCCACCCTGGCGTGGATGAACAATTCCGTGCATCCCACCTTCACGCACGTGTTCATGCCGTTCAAGTACACCGCCGACGAAACCGCGCAGGCGGCGCTGAAAAAGCACAACCTCGACCTCTATCGCGGCCTGATCGAGCGCCTGAACGGCGAAGTGGCGAAGGCGAGCCCGTATCTCAACGGCGCGAAGATCGGCTTCATCGACATCTACGCCGTGGTGTTCCTGCGCTGGGCCGGGCTGGCCGGTATCGATCCCGACAGCTATCCGGCGTACAAGGCGTATGTGGATCGCATCGCCGCGCTGCCGGCGATCGCCGCCGCGCTGGAACGCGAAAAGCAGCCGCTGCATTATTTCAAGAAAGCGGCATAGGCGTGGCGTGGGACCGTGTGCTCACGGTCAATGAGTATTGGGACGGACCGCGCCTGGGTATTGCGGAAGTGTCGGGCGTCCCGCATGTCTACGAATCCGGGTTTGATGAGTCGGCCGACGAGTACCGGGATGTTTATTTTGTCTCGCCGATCGATCCTGCGCTGATGGCGCTGGTGATGGAAGACTGGGAAATTTGGCGGCGCTGGGATGCCGCACGCAGGAATGGCGAGGTGACCGTGGAGACTCACCCTGCCCTTCCAGCGGAGCGCGAGCGGTGTGAAAAGCTGCGCGAGTTGATCGGCGACCGCTTGCATACGGATCCCCAAAACCGGAAATACTTTCGCGCACGGTTCCGCACCAGCGTGCCTGGCGACTTCTGGCGCGGTGGAGAGGTCGAATGGACGCCAGCCACTGCGCCCGGTCCCAGTAGCGGCTGATGGTGTGGCCGCGCGGTTAATCCACTTATAAGCGCACCCGCGACACCTCTAGAGGTGATAATCTGCGCCGTGCCCCTGCCCGGCTCCAGCGCCGCGCCGCCGCTTCCAAGAACACGCAAACGGAGACCTTCATGAGCATCATCCATCCCTGGTACCAGCTCGGCTACATCATCCCCCACCTCACCGTGGACATGGACGCCTACCAGTTCTATCGCATCGCCCCCGAGGGCATGATGCTGATCACCCCCTGCCTCGACCTGCAAGGGCACAGCCTGGAAGCGATCGAGCGCGAGCTGCCGACGTTCTGGAAAAACGTCGATCTCCTGGCCAGCAAGAAGGTGGACCGCATTTCCCTCTCCGGCGTGCCGGTCGGCTCCTATCTCGGGCGCGACCGCATGCTCGACACGCTCAAGCAGGCGAGCGACCGCGCCGGCATGGTGGTCGATACCGACATCGAGGCCCACGTCGCGGTGATGAAGCACCTGGGCGCGGAGAAGATCGCGATTGCCACGCGCTGGCCCGAGAGCACGGTGACGCGCCTGACCAAGTACATGAACGAATCCGGCATCGAGGTGCTGGATACCCAGTCCTACGCGATGAACTTCAAGCAGAGCAAGGAACGCAAGCCCGAGGACGACCATAACCTGGCACTGGAACTCGGCCGCGCCGCGCTGCGCGCCCATCCGCAGGCGCAGGCGTTGCTGATGCCCGGCGGCCTGTGGCACGCGATGCATGCGGTGTCGATCCTCGAAGAAGAATTCGGCAAGCCGGTGCTGCTCAACATCACCTCCACCACCTGGGCCGCGCTGCATGCCGCCGGCCCGGATCGCGTCAAGGTCAAGCCGAACCCGCACTGGGGCATGATGTTCAAGTCGATCTAGGCACAGCACGAGAAGGCGGGCGCCACGCGGTTTCAACAAGAGTGCCCGCCGCGATGAACCAGGAGACAAGATGATGCGCAAGACCCTGGCTGCCTGCGCGGCCGCCGCCTGCTGCGCGCTCGTCGGCGCCGCGCGGGCGCAGACCTATCCAAGCAAGCCGGTGCGCCTGGTGGTGCCGCTGGGCGTGGGCGGCAGCGTCGATGCGCTGGCGCGCCTGATCGCCACCAGGATGAGCGACAACATGGGCCAGCAGGCGGTGGTGGAAAACCGCGCCGGCGCCTCCGGCAACATCGGCACCGAATACGTCGCCCGTTCCGCGCCCGACGGCTACACCGCCCTGTTCGTCTCCATCACCCTGGTGGTGAACCAGAACCTGTTCATCAAGACCGGCTACGACCCGCTCAAGGACTTCGTCCCCGTCTCCCTGCTGGCGCAGGCGCCCAACCTGCTCGACGTCCATCCTTCGGTGCCGGCGAAAAGCGTGAAGGAACTGATCGCCCTCGCCAAGTCGCGCCCCGGCAAGCTCAACTACCAGTCTTCCGGCAAGGGCACCAACTCCCACCTCTCGATGGAGCTGTTCAAATACATGAGCGGCGCGCCCATCACCGAGGTAGCCTACCGCGGCGGCGGCCAGGGCGAGATGGCGCTGCTCGCGGGCGAAGTCGAAGCCGGTTTCAACGGCGTCGCCAACGCCGTGCCGCAGATCGCCGCCGGCAAGCTGCGCCCCTTGGGCGTCTCCGGCAGCAAGCGCGTCGCCGTGCTGCCCGATCTGCCGACCATCGCGGAGGCCGGTGTGCCGGGCTACAACTTCGAAACCTGGTATGCGCTGCTGTTGCCCGCCGGCACGCCGCCGGCAATCGTTGCCGCCCTGCGCGAGCAGGCGGTGAAAGCCGTGCGCGACCCCGATCTCGGCAAGCGCCTGAGTAGCGACGGCACCGAGATCATCGGCTCCACGCCCGAAGAACTGGCCAGGCACATCGCCAGCGAAGCGACGCTGTGGGCCAAAGTGGTGAAGGCCGGCGGCACCCTGAAACAGTAGGCCGGCGCGGCAAACGCGCTAGAGTGCGCTTTTGCCGCGAAGGAGAAAGCCGCATGGCCCTGGAACTGCGCCCCAACTGCGAATACTGCGACCGCGACCTGCCGCCGGATTCCACCGAAGCGCGCATCTGCACGTTCGAATGCACCTTCTGCGCCGGCTGCGTGGCGGACAAACTCTTCAACGTCTGCCCGAATTGCGGCGGCGGCTTTACGCCTCGGCCGATTCGCCCGGCCAACGAATGGCGGCCGGGTTTGAGCACCGCCAGGCGCCCGCCTTCCACCCAGCGGCGGCATCTTTCCCATACGCCGGAGGAAATCGCGGAATTTTCCGCGCGCCTCCGCGGCATCGCGCCGGAGAAGCGCTAGAGGATCTCTTCAAGTGGGCTATGCCCCCTTGACAACCCCCCGATTCCAGGGAGGCTCCGCGCATATCTTCATTGCGAGGTTGTGCGGAGCCTCGCTGGACCATCGTCACGGCGTTGTCACCCGATGTCGGCATCCTCTGACACAAGCTTCCGACCCGGCGGACATTCCGCGCCGGGCGCTTTGGCGAAAGTGGCGCCGATGACCTTCCGGAGACCGCCCATGTACCAGGAACCGCCGATCAGCGAAGAGGCCTACACGGCCGAGATTGATCCGACGATTGAATTCGAAGTGACCTATTGGGCCAGGCGCTTTCGCATCACCAAGCGTTCGCTGCGCGACCTGATCGCGCGCGTGGGCCGGCGCGCAACCGACGTGCGCGATGCACTGCGGGTGCCGCAGCGGCGCGCCGCCTGATTGCCCCGCTCCGCCGCGCGGGGCAATCCATCAGGCCACACAGGCCACCGCAATTCGCGTATCTTTGAACACAGGCATCGGCGCTTGCCGCCGGTGCGGGTTCTTTGACAATGCGGTATGCGCCAGGGCGCAGACACGCGCGGGATTGGCCGGTGCGTGCATCAGGAGATGTCGTTTGCCATCGACCACAAATGTGGTGAACGGCGACACGGAATTTCGCAAAAATGGCCGTCTTTTACCGTGGTGCGCCGATGCTCACTACAAGCGTGTTGCCAATTTTCGCGAAAAATCTCAGGGTTTCTCAGGGTGCACCACAAGTGTGGCGCCAACCGCGCCTTGTTCATGGCAAAAAAACGGCCACCACAAATGGGGTGGCCGCCAGGAGACAACCGCGGGTGAGAGCCGCGGCAACCGCGCCTTAGGAAATCTGCGCCAGCACCCAGTAGAGGCTGCCGGAGAGGAGCATCGCCACCGGCAGGGTGAGCACCCAGGCGAGCGCGATGTTGCGCAGGGTGCCGAGCTGCAGGCCGGCGCCGCTGGCGGTCATCGCGCCGGCCACCCCTGACGACAGTACGTGGGTGGTGGAGACCGGCAGGCCGTACATGTCGGCGGCCTCGATGGTCAGCATGGCGACGAGTTCGGCGGAAGCGCCTTGCGCGTAGTTGAGGTGGGTCTTGCCGATCTTCTCGCCCACCGTCACCACGATGCGCTTCCAGCCGACCATGGTGCCCAGGCCCAGGGCGATGGCCACCGCCACCTTCACCCACAGGGGGATGAACTTGGTGGCGTTGTCGATTTCCTTCTTGAAGGCCTTGAGCTTGTCCTGCGCTTCGCTGTTGAGGTTCGCGTTCTGGTCTTTTTGCAGGAAGCGGATGGCTTCCGAAGCGAGGTACATGTCGTTGCGCACGTTGGCCACCGCCTCGGCCGGCACGCGCGAGAGCGAGCCGTGCTCCTTCACCTGGCGCGCGATGTCGCCGACGATGAAGGCGAGCGCGGGCATGGTGTCGGTGGCGAGGGTCTTGGTGCGCACGTAGGTGGAGAGGCTGGTGCGCGCGGCTTCGGTGGTGGCGGGCGGCGCGGTGGGCGCGGCTTGCACCAGGCTTTGCTGGGTCGATTGCGCCAGCGCGACGAAGCGGGTCATCTCGTCGGCCGGCATCGCGCGGTTGAGCGCGTAGGCCATCGGCACGGTGCCCACCAGGATCAGCATGATCAGGCCCATGCCCTTCTGGCCGTCGTTGGAGCCGTGGGCGAAGGAGACGCCGGTGCAGGTCAGCACCAGCAGGCCGCGGATCCACCAGGGCGGCGGGGCGTTGCCCTTGGGCTCCTGGTAGAGCTCGGGTTTTTTCACCAGGGTGCGCATCAGGTAGAACAGCAGGGCGGCGCAGATGAAACCGACGATGGGCGAGAGCAGCAGGGCCTGGCCGACCTTCCACACCTGTTCCCAGTCGACGCCGGCGGTGCCGTCGCGGCCGCGCATCAGCGCGTTGGCCACGCCCACGCCGATCACCGAGCCGATCATGGTGTGCGAGGAGGAGGCCGGCAGGCCCAGCCACCAGGTGCCGAGGTTCCACATGATGGCGGCGATGAGCAGCGCGAACACCATGGAGAAACCGGCGCCGGAGCCGACCTGCAATATCAGCTCCACCGGCAGGAGCGAGATGACGCCGAAGGCGACCGCGCCGGAAGAGGTGAGCACGCCCAGGAAGTTGAAAAAGCCGCTCCAGATCACCGCGAAGTTGGGCGGCAGGGAGTGGGTGTAGATCACCGTGGCGACCGCGTTGGCGGTGTCGTGGAAGCCGTTGACGAATTCGAAGCCCAGCGCGATCAGCAGGGCGATGCCCAGCAGCACGAAGGGCAGGTAGGTGGTCATGTGGCTGGCGGCGCCGGTGTCGGTGATGTCGACCATCAGCGAGCGGGTGACGTAAGCCAGGCCGCCGACCAGCAGGACGGCGAAAATGATGGCGGTGCCAAGGCTCGGCTTGCCGCCCAGGTGGGGGCGCGAAGCAGGGCTCGCGGGAGCCGCGGGTGCCCCGGTGGAGAGGGCAGCGGGATTGGCGCTCATGGAAAATCCTGTGGATGTTGACGGTAACAGCGGCAAGCTAGGCTCCATGTGTGACAACTCCATGACCGGACGGTGTTGGCCGGGCACGTGCGCCCAAGGGCGACAGGCGCATGACGCGGGGCGGGTCCGTTTGCAGGGCGCGCTTCGCTCGGGCCGGGCGCGCGGCACGCGCGGCGGCGCGGCGGATGGGTGAGATCGTGATTGGAGGAAGAATGCGTATGCAAATCGGCGGCGGGTATGTCACACAGTTGTCATCTGGCCCTTACAAGCTCAAAGGGTCTCTTCCGTCCACCCCTCCCCATGACCAAAAATCCGCACGACCAGGACGAACTCCTGCACCGCATCCACCTCGACCTGATCGATAGCTACGACGAAGAACTGGAGATGGAGTTCGAGGACCGCAACTTCGACGCCGAGGGCCGCGAGATCGCCGGCTCGGAGGCCGACAAGGCGGCGCGCCGCCGCTATTTCCAGGAACTGTTCCGCCTGCAAAGCGAACTGGTGAAGCTGCAGGACTGGGTGCAGGCCACCAAGCACAAGGTGGTGATTTTGTTCGAAGGGCGCGATGCGGCGGGCAAGGGCGGGGTGATCAAGCGCATCACCCAGCGCCTCAATCCGCGCGTGTGCCGGGTGGCGGCGCTGCCGGCGCCGAACGACCGCGAGCGCACGCAGTGGTATTTCCAGCGCTACGTGTCGCACCTGCCGGCGGGCGGCGAGATCGTGCTGTTCGACCGCTCCTGGTACAACCGCGCCGGGGTGGAAAAGGTGATGGGCTTTTGCAACGAGGCGGATTACGAGGAGTTCTTCCGTAGCGTGCCGGAGTTCGAGAAGATGCTGGTGCGCTCGGGCATCCAGCTGATCAAGTACTGGTTCTCGATCACCGATGAAGAGCAGGAAAGCCGCTTCCTCGGGCGCATCCATGATCCGCTCAAGCAGTGGAAGCTGTCGCCGATGGATCTTGAATCGCGCCGCCGCTGGGAGGAGTACACCCGCGCCAAGGAAGTGATGCTGGAGCGCACCCACATTCCCGAGAGCCCGTGGTGGGTGGTGCAGGCGGTGGACAAGAAAAAGGCGCGCCTGAACTGCATCGCGCACCTGCTCACGCAGATGCCGTACCACGAGGTGGAGCATCCGCGCGTGGTGCTGCCGCCGCGCGAGCATCACGAGGATTACCACCGCAAGCCGGTGCCTTCCGAGATGATCGTGCCGGAAAGATACTAAGCGCTGCGGAAGAATCGCCGGCGGAGCCGGAAGATTCCTCGACGTAAAGGCCACGAAAAGGCGCTGGCGGCTTTTCGTGGCTGCGTTATGGCTGTTGTCGGGTGCGTGATCCGGTCAAGTGGGCACGGCGGGGCTTCAGGCCTGATACGCTAGTGCTTTCGACGGCCGGAGCGGGACGTGGGCGAATGGCAGGCGTGGGGCGTGGCGCTGGCGCGGGCGGTGTGGACGATCTACTGGCCGCTGTTGGTGCTGGTGGGTATCGCCACGCTGATCGAGCGCGTCGCGCCGGTGGAGCCGATGCGGCCGCGCGCGCTGCTGTTCAACCTGGTGTGGCACGCCTGCTTCCTGGCGATCTTCGTCGCGCTGTCGTGGAGCGCCTGGGGCGCGATGGTGGCGGCACTCGAACATTGGGTGGGCGCGCCGCTGATCGCGCTGTCGCCGGCGAGCGGCTGGCATCTGGCGGCGCAAATCGCGCTGGTGCTGCTGGTGTTCGACTTCCTCGCCTACTGGCTGCACCGCGCGCAGCATGCGGTGCCGGTGTTCTGGGCGGTGCACCGCATGCATCACGACGAGCAGCACCTGCATGCCGCCACCGGCATCCGCCAGCAGTGGCTGCAACTGGTCTTCGCGCAACTGGTGCTGGGAGTGCCGCTGGCCTGGCTGTTCGGGCCGCTGGCGCTGCATCCGGCGGTGTACTGGTTGCCGGTCGGCGTCTCGGTGTTCCAGCACATGAACCTGCGGCTGCCGTTGGGGCGCGTGACGCCGCTGCTGATGGGGCCGCAGCTGCACCGCCTGCATCATGCGACGGAGGCGCGCATCTACAACACCAACTACGCCACCCTGCTGCCGCTTTGGGATATGCTTTTCCATACCTATCGCGCCCCGGCGCCGGGGGAATTTGGCGCCACCGGCATTGCCGGCGCGGCGCCCACCGCCAGCCTGGCGCGCGCGCTGGTGCTGCCGGTGGCAGAATGGTGGCGCATGGCTTACGTATCGCCCACGGATGGTCAAAAATCCGCCGCGGGGAAGAGGGATGCCGTGGTGCGTGCGAGGCGCCGTTGAGATAATTGCTGTTTGCTTCAAGATGCACCCGCGACCGCGCCGTTGCGGGGCAGCAGATCACGAGAAGAACCCCTGAGGGAGTGCAAATGGACCGTCTCCACCCGCGCGCCGCCGCGCGCCGCATCGCCATGTTCATCCGCCTGTGCCTGGCGGTTGTCATCAGCCTGGCCGCTGCCGGCCCGGTCTGGGCTTCCTTCGCGCCACCCCCGCCGCCGCCACCGCCGCCGCAGGCAGCGGCCACCTGCGACAGTTCGGGTGCTTCATCGGGCGACACCAGTTGCCCGCCCAGTTCCAGCGGCGGCTTCAACCAGGCGGTGACTTCCGCCGGCAGCTTCCAGCTCGCCAACACGGTGAGCGGCGCCATCAGCGGCTTCGGCGCGCAGTTGGGCGGCGGTTTCGCCACCGGCCCGGGCGGCGCGCGCTTTGCCCTCGACGGCGACACCGGCAAGAGCGCGGCGGGCGCGGGCGCCAGGTGGAACGCCTGGTTCGCGCTGTCGGAAAACCATCTCGCCTATACCTTCCAGCCGCTGCAATCCGGCGGCCACCTCGACGTCGCGCTGGCCGGCCTGGACTACACCTTCGGCAACAACGTCATTCTCGGCGCCGCGCTTTCGGCCGAGCGCACGCGCATCTCCACCCCCTTCAACGGCGGCAGCTTCAGCGGCAACGGCACCACCCTCTCGCCCTACCTGTCATGGGCGATCAGCCGGGAGTGGATCCTCGACGCGGTGATGGGCTTCGGCAGCACCGGCATCACCACCAACGACAACAGCGTCGGCGGCGGCAACGGCAATACGCGCGACCGCCGCACCTTCGGCAGCCTGGGGCTTTCCTACAACCGCCTGGTCGGCCGCCAGTGGCAATTCACCGCTCGCGGGCAGGTGATGTCGGCCGAGGACCGCCTCGGCGCCTACACCCTTTCCAACGGCACCGGCGTGGAGGGCTCGACCGGGCGCATCACCCAGGGGCGCATCGGCGGGCAGGCCGCCTACAAGCTGGCGCAGGGCGTGACGCCGTTTTTCGGCGCCACCTACATCTACGACCTCGACCGCCGCGGCCAGGCCCCGGTGGCGGGGCAGAGCGCCGCCAACGACCGCGATTCCTTCCTGCTGCAACTGGGCGTGAACTTCCAGTCCAGCGGGCGGCTCTACGGCGGTGTTCTGGTCAGCACCGAGCAGGGCCGCAGCCAGGTGAAGAACGACCAGGTGCTGCTCAACGTCGGCCTGCGCTTCTAGCGCCAGCCGTCAGGAAAACTTCCAGCACAGGTAGCCGGCCACCACGGCCGGCGGCAGGAAGATCGCCAGCGCAATCGGCCACTCCTCGGCCACGCCGTAGCCGGCGCGGCTGACGCCGAACCACAGGTTGACCAGCGCGGCCGCCAGCCAGAGGGGGATGAACACGCCACAGGCGAGCACCAGCGCGCGCTCGCCCGCGGCCTGGCGCGCGATCAAGGCGGCGGCCGCCAGCAAGATGAAGCCGGCGAGGATGATGAGGGCGGTGCGCATTGGGCAGGCCTCCGGCTACGCGTGGTGAATGATCTGCGCATGATGCCGCAAGCCCGCGCGCGGCGCCAGCGAGGGCGCGGCTGAATGCTTACAGCACGATAGGCCCGCGGCGCTTCCAGTCGAACCTGGGAATGTCGATGCGGATCTCGGCGTCGCCGTTCCACTCGGTGCTCAGGCCCTGCGCCTCGAGCGCCGCCTGCACCGCGTAGCCGATGCCGGTCTTCTCCGGCACTTCGCCATAGACGTGGTCGAAGGCGATCAACAGGCCGCCGCCGGCGATCGCGCGCTCGACGTCCTGGCCGTGATAGAAGCAGTAGCCGATGTATTTGTGCGAGCCGCTTTCTTCCAGGATCGCGGCGGCGTCTTCATGCCCGTCGGCCATGGCGTAGCCGGCGTTGTGCAGGGCGAGGATGTTGCGCTCTTCCAGGGATTCGAAGGCGGCATCCAGCCGGTCGCAATCGGTGATCGGCGGCCAGCTTTGCTCGGCTACCGCCTTGCGCTCGAATTCCGGCAGCACCGAAGCGCGCATCGCCACCTCGTCGGCGCCGTCCTCAAGCAGATCGTCGATGATGCGCTGTACTTCTTCCGGCGTGTAAAAGCCCGACCAAACATGTGTTTTGATGGCTTCGAGAATGTACTGGTCGACTTCGCTCAAACTTTCTTCTCCGGCGCAAGCATCGCGTGGCGTCCACCGCGCGTAGAGCGTTCCCTATAAGAGTTTGTGTCCAAAATGTGACTTGTACCTTAACACATTACAGGGCGCGTACTGCAATTTTTCCGCACTGGCAGCGCGTTTTTTATAGCGTGACTTCGCAAGCAATGCAAACAAGCGCGCGCTGTTATGCCGATGTCCTTGTGATGCGATTCCGGACTGCGCCTTGTTAGTACAACGGCATGGATGGCGAGGATCTTTAGCGGCCATCACGCTTGAGTTACGGCCTTAGAGTTCGTGTTCTTCCGGACGCGGCTTGACGCAGCGTAACACCCAACGCTCCAGCGGACCGCCGAGGATGAGGATCAGCATGACCAGCGTGAAAGCGCAGCCCGCCACCGCCCACGCACCGGTGCCGCAGGCGCAGCCGACGCAGGCGGCAAGCCAGATCGAAGCGGCGGTGGTGAGCCCGCTGACATGCACGCCGTCGGCGCTGCGCAGGATCACGCCGGCGCCGAGAAAGCCGATGCCGGTGATGATGCCCTGGATCACGCGCGACAGCGCATCGTAATGCGCCAGGTCGCCGCCCGCGCCCGCTTCGCTCACCATCACGGTCAGCACCGCCGCACCCAGGGCCACCAGCGCGTGGGTGCGCAGCCCGGCGGGCTTGCGCTTGAGTTCGCGGTTCAGCCCGATCACCGCCCCCGCCACCACGGCGGCCGCCAGGCGCGGCGCGATCATCGAAATGGATTCAGGAAGCATGTAGGTGGACGGCTGGCAAAGAGAAGCAAACCAAGGGAATAAACGCAAAAGCGGGCCGCGGTCAGGTGACCGAAGCCCGCATTTTAACGGGCGGGGCGCCGTCGGCGCCGCCCATGACTCCGAAGCGTCTTAGGCCGCTTTGGCGTGGCGGAACATGATGTCGCGCGCCGCCTGGTCCATGTCGCTCTTGAAGGCGTGCTGGTCCTTCAGCGCGTTCACCTTGGCCGCGGCCGGGCGTGCGTTGATCTCGTCGAACAGGCGCTTGACGTTGGGGATGCGGTTCCACGACTCCTCGCCCAGCACGTAGGCGGCGGCGCGCATCCAGCCCCACAGGTTCATGTCGACGATGCTGTAGGTGTCGCCCAGCATGTATTTATGCTTGCCCAGCTGCTCGTTGATGATGCCCCAGTGGCGCTCCGCCTCGAACTGGTAGCGGTTGATCGCGTATTGCAGCTTCTCGGCGGCATGGTGCTTGAAGTGCACCGCCTGGCCGGAGTAGGGGCCGACGCCGGAGGAGATGAACATCATCCACGACAGGTAGGCGCCTTTTTGCGCAGCGGTGGGCATGAACTTGCCCGACTTCTCGCCCAGGTACATCAGGATGGCGGTGGAGTCGAACACCTTGACGCCGTCGTCGTCGAGCGCCGGGGTCTTGCCGTTCGGGTTGATCGCCAGGAAGGCGGGCTGCAACTGCTCGCCCTTGCGCGTATCGACCGGCACGAATTCGTAGGGGATGGCCGCTTCTTCAAGATACAGCGCGACTTTCGCCGGGTTGGGGGAGGGGTGATAGTAAAGCTTCAGCATGTGAGGTGCTCCAGCAGGCAGTGGGAGGGCGGCGCTATATGCCGGCGCCGGCGCATGCGCGAAAGGGGCGCATGACGTGCCGCGGATTATAGGCAGGGCGGATGCCATCCACGTGGCATATCCCTGGCGCGGGTAGGTCTTTGTAGGACGGCTGCCGATAGCCCGGCGCTGCCCGCGACGCTAATCTGGAAGCTTGGGAAGAAGCGCCCGTGGGCACCTGCTACGTATTGTCGCCATGCATTGCGCATGGCCGCCCGGGCGCCAGCCAAGGAGAATCCAATGAACCAGGAAACCCACGATTTCGAGCATTTCATGCGCGAGCGCGAACGCGCCGCCAAGGCTTATGTGCGCGGCGACGCCGGCCCGCTGGGGCGCATCGTCGCCCACGCTTCACCGGCCACGTTTTTCGGCCCCGGCGGGGGCATCGAGCAAGGCGCGATGCAGGTTTACGGCCGCTATGAGGCGGACGCGGCGCAATTCGTCGACGGCGAAAGCGACTTCGAGGTCCTGCACTTCGCCGCCGGCGATGGCGTTGCCTATTGGGTCGGCATCCAGCGCGCCGGCGTACGCCTGAAAAAGGACGGCCAGGTGGACAAGCGGGTGAGCATGAACCTGCGCGTCACCGAAGTGTTCCGCCGCGAAGGCGCGGAGTGGAAGCTGGTGCATCGCCACGCCGACCTGCTGGAAGAAGGCAAGGCCGGCAGGTAAGACCGCAGAGCGGCGCCTGGCGCCGCGGCAGCAGCTACTCCGCGTGCAGCGCCAGCAGGGCGCCGGCTTCGCGCGAACTCCGCAGCGCCTGCAGCGCCTCTTCAAGCAGCCCGGGGGCGCGCATGTCGAAGCGCGCGGTCTTGCCGTGCAGCTTGACCTCGCGCACCAGGTCCATCAGGCCGACGATCACCTGGTTCAGATGTTCAGTGGATCCGTTCATCGCTTGCCTCCGTGCGCATCGAAATGCCGGGTGGGAATGAGGCCAGTGTAGGCGGCGGCCGCGCGCGCGTCTGCCGCCGCACTTCGGAAAACGCCCTAGGAAGGGCGAAGAGGCGCATTGTAGGAAGACTTCCGAGCCCTCAGGCGGCAGCCTTGGGATCGCTGAAAATCGCCCGCTGCGCTTCCAGCGCGTCCAGCTCGGCGGCGCCATAGCCGGCCGCCAGCAGCACCTCGCGCGTATGCTGGCCGAAACGCGGCGCCGGGAAACGCAGGGTGGCCGGCGTGCCGGCGAAGCGCAGGGGCGGCGCCGGCGTGGGGATGGTGCCCAGGTCCTCGTCCTCCTGCTCGACGAGAATGCCGCGCTCGCGGATGTAGGGATGGTCCGCCAGGTCGGCGGCGTCGCGGATCGGCCCGGCCGTGATGTCCATGCGGTCGAAGAATTCCAGGTTCTCCTCCATGCTCTTCGCCTTGACGAAGGCGCCGATGGCCGCGTCCAGTGCCTCGACATTGGCGATGCGCGCGGCGTGGCTGGAAAAGCGCGGGTCGGCTGCCATGTCGCTGCGGCCCATGGCGTGGAACAGGCGCTGCACCGTGCCTTCCATGCCGGCGGAAAGCGCGATGAAGCCGCCGTCGCGGGTCTCGTAGACGTTGCGCGGCGCGTGCGTCGGCGAGCGGCTGCCGCGGCGCCTGGGCGCCTGGCCGGTGATGCGGTGTTCCAGCGCGAAGGGCCCGAGCATCGAATGGATCGGGTCGAACAGCGACAGGTCGATTACCTGGCCGCTTCCGCCATGATCGACGTGGCGCAGCGCGTTCATGATGCCCACCGCGGCGAACAGCCCCGCCATGCAGTCGGCCATGGCGAAGGGCGGCAGCACCGGCGGGCGGTCGCCGTAGCCGTTCATCGCCGCGAAGCCCGACATCGCCTCGATCAGCGAGCCGAAGCCGGGCTTGTGCGCGTACGGCCCGGTCTGGCCCCAGCCGGAGACGCGCACGATGATGAGGTTCGGGTTGAGCGCGTGCAGCGCCTCCGGCGCGAAGCCCATCTTTTCGAGGGTGCCGGGGCGGAAGTTCTCGATCAGCACATTTGCCGTCCCGATGAGTCTTCGGAGCACCGCTTTTCCCTCTGCGTCGCGCAGGTTCAGGCCAACGCTGCGCTTGTTGCGGCTGTACACCTTCCAGTAGGTCGAGACACCCTCGCAGCTCCAGTTGCGCAGGTCGTCGCCTGAGGGTGGCCCTTCGATCTTGATCACGTCGGCGCCCTGGTCGGCCAGCACGTGCGAGGTGATGTTGCCGGCGACCAGGCGCGAAAGGTCGAGGATGGTGACGTCGCTCAAGGGAGCGGCGGAGGGCGCAGGAGGCATCGCGGGTTCTAAGGGTGGACGAGTGGGGAGGGAAGCAACACGCTAGCCATTTTCGGCGGAGCGCAGCGGACTGCCGTCATCCAGCAGGCTGGGTGCGCGCCACCTGGCGTGCATGTAGTCCCTGGCTCTGCTGTTGAACGAAAGCCAGATGATCAGGACCAGCGGACAAAGCAGGCGAAACACGTCGAACAAGGCAGCGCCGAACAGCATGTTGTCCGGGACCCGGACGCGCGGCGGGTAGAGATTCAGCGCCATCAACAGCCCTTCCAGCCACGGAAAGAAGACGATGCCCCAGAAGAACAGCGCCACAACGCGGCCGCGTATGGTTTGCGCCTGGATGCGCAGCAGGATCATCACGCATGCCACCGCCATCAGCGAATTGAGGGCTGATGCGATCATGTTGGGCCCGGCGATGAAGATCCCCCGCATGCCGGAGACCAGCTGCGATCCCGCCGCAAGCGCGTAGCCGATAGTGAAAACAGGTAAGCGTGATCTGGACGAGCAGCACCAGCGCCGGTTTTTTCATCTTGTTCTCCGTTGGATGCGCACCGTAGCCGGTTGCGCGGCCCTACTTTACCTCGGCGTAGGCAGCCTTCACAGCGCCGCCAAGGCGGCCACGGTCCGGGTAGCGGTCTCCCATCGCGGCGGCGACCGCGTCGACGGCCTGCTCCACTGTTTTGCCCGCGCGCTTTTCCGCCGCCGTGCGTTCGCGCAGCTCTTTCAGATAGGTTCGATACCCCTGAATGAACTCCACGCCCGAGCCGGTCGGCCCGTGGCTGGGCACGATCAGCTGCGGGTGCAGGGCTTCGAGCCGGTCCAGGCTTTGCAGCCAGTGGTCCAGGCTGGAATACGGGCTGGCGAAAGCCGGCTGCGCGCGCATTGCGATGTCGCCGGTAAATAGCACCTGGTCACCCTCGATCCAGATCGCGATGTCACCGCGCGTGTGGTTCGCGCCCATTGCATAGAGGTGCGCGCGCACCCCGCCCAGGTCCAGCAGCATGTCCCGGCCGAAGCTGATGTTGGCGCGGCGGTATTGCGCGCCCTCGAGCAGATCGGCGTTGAGCGCCGAGCGGGAAGCGAACACCCTGGCCAGCGCCAGCCCGAATTCGTCGATGTCCTTTTGCTGGTCAGAAGAGCGGATCATCATGGTCGAGGCCGGGAAGGCCTGTGCGCCGAGGTCGTGCTCGGGATGGAAATGGGTGGCCACCAGGTAGAGCGCGCGCGCGCCGGCCAGGCGCTGCGCCGCCTGCAACACCGCCGCGCCGTTGCGCGGCCCCAGGCCCGTATCGATCACCAGCACCGCCTTGGCGCCGACGACGATGCCGACGTTGGGCACCAGCGGCACGCTGTTGTCCGGAATGATCCAGGTATGCGGCGCCACCTGGCGCAGGCCCTCGGCGCGCACCAGCGGGCCGGTGGATGATTGCGCGCGCGCAATCGTGGCGAGCGCGAGGAGCAACAGGGCAAGCAGGCGGATCAGCGGCATCGCGCGTTCTCTTTTTTATGACGCAGGCGGCGCCAAGCTTACGCCAATCCCCGCCGGATGCGCGTTCCGCGCAATAATGGCAGCCATTGTGCCCTCGCCAGCATCGCCCGCCCCATGAAAAAAAACGCTTCCCGCAACCGCGCCGCGAAAACCACCGGTGTGAAAAAGACCGCCGGCCCCGCCAAGGCCGCCAGGCCCTCCAGGCCTGCCCCTCGCCCCGCCCGCAAGGCCGCCGGGCTCTGGCCGGTCTTTGGCGCCGCCTTCATCGAAGCCGAAGCGGATGCCGCGGCGGCGACTTTTACCGCGCTCCTGCCCGCTTCGGGGGAACTGGGCCCCGCCCTGGCGCAGGCGCTCGGCAAGCAGTTCCTGCGCGCCAGCGCCGCACCGCGCCGGCGCGCCGCCAAGGCGCTGGACGCGCAAAGCCTCGGCGCGGCGCGCGAGGTGCTCGACATGCTGGGCGTCTACGCGGCGGTGGCCGCCATCCTGGAGGCGCGCGGCGCCGAACTTGCTGGCACGCATGCGCTGCTGGAGCCGCCCGCGCAGCGCAAGTTTGCCGCCACCCTCGGCGGCATCGCGCTGGCGGTGGCGCGCGAACGCAGCCCCGCCGACGTGCAGGTGCTGATGGCGATGGCGCTCGACGGCCTGCTGCGCGAAGCGCCGGTGCCGAAAAAGCACAAGAAGAAAGCGTAAGCCCGGATTTCCTCGTACGGCTGGGCGTGTCGGAAAGCGCCGACAGCCGAATCCGCCCGCGCCGATAGGCGCGCCGACCGCGGCTGCCGACACTGTGCTGACGGCGTCGCGGCCTCGCACCAGCGTAATTTCCTGCGGCAGGCGACCCGAAAGAACGAATTTTCGAGGAGCCTGCCATGGAAAAACTGTTGATTGCCTTCGCCCTGGTGACCGCCAC
>DASYEQ010000082.1:0-21080 GCA_036498945.1 Burkholderiales bacterium
GCGCCGGCTTCATGAAGGAGCACGCCATGAAAACCACCGTCCTACTCGCTTCCACCCTGATGCTCGCCGCGCTGGCCGGCTGCAACCGCCCCGACGGCAGCGGCCCCACGCCCAAGACCGCGGTGAACACCACTACCAGCGCACCGCCGCTGGGCTCGGCGCTGTCGGCCCCGGTAACGCCGGCTACCGACCCGCTGCTCGCCGATGCCAACAGCCGCGCCGTCGATGGCAGCCGCGACACCGGCAACCTGCCCACGCCTTCTGCGCCTGACACGGCGAACGCGCCCGGCTCGCCGCCGAATCCGCAATCAGCGCCGCAGCCGTCCGACCAGCCGCAGGTGAACGCCCCGCGCGACGCGAAGAATTACGCCGGTTGATGATCGGCCGCGCATATCGCGTCGCGCAGCCATCCGCAGCGCGTTGCCGGTCGGCGACGCGCTGTGCGCATGGTCGAGCGAAATAGCAGTGGTTGCGATGCATGTCGCAACCCTCCTCTGCTTTTTAGCCACGCCGCCTGAGGCTTAAGGCGCCGCTGTAGGCGCATTCCCACGCCCGAAGAAGCGTGGTGCGCCTGCCCCGTGCCGATGCGGCGGCGCAATATGAATCCCATGATTCCCGCCACGTTTCACGCCACGCACGAGGCTGCCATGCCTCTTTTTTCTTCTTTCCACGCAACGCCACGGAGGCCGCGATGAACACTGCCAACAACCCCACCCGCCACCTCTGGGAACCCTGGATGGCCTGGCTCGACTACGGCGCATCGCTGGGCGACGCCGCCATCACCGCCACCCAGTCCGCCGCGCCGCAGGCGGCCACCGTCGCGCCGGGCGCGCCGCAGCCCCTGCCCTTCGCACTGATGGGCGCCGACAAAATGCAGGCGATGGGCGAAGGCATGCTCGGCATGCTCTCGCCGATGGTCGCAGGCGGCGGCGCGCTCTCGCTCAAGCTGGCGCAAAACTTCTGGCAGGAGTGGATGCGCAACCTGCGCTTCCTGCAAGGCTGGAGCCCGCTCGCCTTCGCCGGCCCGCCCTCCACCTGGGCGCAATGGCCGATGGAAGCCGCCACCACCGCGATGAGCGACGCCATGCAGCAGGGCAACTACCTCGCCGCCAGCACGCAAGACGCCGCCGATAGCGCCGCCGAAGTCACGCGCGCGGCCACCGGCGCCGCACGTCGCGGCACCGAGGCGGTACGCAAAGGCGTGCGCGCGACAGCACGCAAAGCCACGCACGCCACCCCGCGCAAGGCCACCCGCGCCGGCTCAGGCAAACGCCCGCACGCCGCGACGCGCAAGCCGCGTGCCGCCGCCAAGCGCGCGCACTAGCCGAAACCAAAGTGCGCGCGGCGCGTCCAATGCAGTAAGGCGGCCGCCGCGCGCGCCGCCGCGATTTCCACCCCGGCGCGCCCGCGCTTGCATGGCGGCACGCGCCCAACCGCACAGGTGCCCCATGCCGCAAAACGAAAAACCTGGTAGCGCCCATGCCGACAAGCCCGGCAGCGGCGGCAACCACCCCGCCCGCGTCGATGACTTGCGCAACACCAGCAACCACACGATCCTCGCGCAAGCCGGGTCTGGGCCTGAAGCCAAGCCCGAAGCCAGGCCCGCAGCCAGGCCCGGGTCAAAGGCAGCGGAGCCCGAGGCCGCGCACGAAGAGAAAAAGCGCCCCAGCCTTTCCTACGCGCAGCCGCGAACGCCGCTGGACCGCAATCCCGAAGATCGCGCCCGGCCCGAGGCCATCACCGGCAACGCCAACCTTACCAATCACGATGCCAACGACCCGGCGCTGCGCCGCGTGCCCGACGGCGGCGCGCCCGAAGCCGGCGGCCGCTCGGGTGTGAGCCCGCTGGCGCGCGACGGCGCCACACCGCAGGATGAAGACCAGCGCCGCGCGCGCGACATGCACGACGCGGACCAGCGCGGGCGCCTGAAAGGCATCGCGCCGCGCGCCGACGTGGAAGCCTGGCATCAGGCCGAGGAAGCACGCCAGGGTGATCTGCCGGGACGGCCGCGCAAGCTGTAGCGCGAAGGGTGCGCCGGCGCCGCTTGGCCGCGCGCCCCCTTAAACGAAATCAGCCGCGCCGGGCCTTGCGCGCCGGCTTCGCCTCGTATTTCACATACGCCGGCTCGCGCAGGTCGAAGCGGCGGATTTTTTTCCACGCGTCCGCGTCCACTTCCAGCGGCCGCGCAAAGGCGTCCCCGCCTTCCACTTCCGCGCCGGAAGGATTCTCGCGCGCCCATTTCACCCCCATGTGCAGGTAGGGCCGCAATTCCTCTTCCACTTGCGCGATGAAGGCCTCATCCAGCGGATAGCCGGGCATCGTCTCGATCACCGCGCGCAGGAGCAGCAGGCCTTGCGCCTCGTCCTTGGGCTTTTTCAGCGCCGCGCGCTTCGGCTTTTGCGACAGCCAGAGTTTATGCAGCGCCATCCAGCGCGGGTCGGGCGCGGCGACGGGCGCTGGACTGCCGTCAGCGGCGGCGACGATCTGGCGCAAGGGCGTGCCCAGCATCAGCCATTCCTGCTCACGCAAATCGCCCAGGGGCGCGATGTCGTCCTTGGCGAAGGGAAAGCTGCGTATCGTCGAGGGCGCGGCCAGGAACTCCACCTCGTATTTGCCGGTGGTGGCCTGGAACGGCCGCTCGGTGTTGACGGTGTAGAGCTTATCGACCTCGCGCAGGGTCGTCAGCAGCGTGGCGGGCGGGCCGCCTTCGCGGACGCCGGCGGCCAGCTGCAAGGGGCCGGCGCCGCGCCAGGTGAGGTCGAAGTCCTGGGTGGCGTCGTAGCCGCGGAAAATGCGCCCGCCGGCGAGCGTCTCGTAGGCCGCCATCGCGTTGGTGCCCACCACCAGCAGGAGGCCGCCCAGCATCTCCTTCAGATCAAGGTGGCGCAACACCGCCGCCGCCTGCCGGTCCACCATGCTCGCGCCGAGGGCGGCGAGGATGCGCGCAAAGCGCGCGCTCTCGGCGCGGGCGCGGTCGTGGCGCATGCGCGTCTCGGCTTTTTCGCGGGTGAAGCGCAGCATGTGCGCTTCCGACTGTGCATTGCGCGCGCCCAGCGAGTTGTCGATCAGCGGATTGCTGGAGACGCGGTGATACAGGTATTGCTTGCCCGCCACCGTCTTCCAGCGCAGGCTGCCCTTGAGCCGCGTCTCCAGCACGCGCGCGGCCGCCACCCACTGCTCGTAATACGTGCGCAGGTTGGCCAGCGCGCGCGCTTCCTCGCTTTCGAAGGGGTGGAAAGAAGGCAGGGAGGCCATGGTGAGCGATTACCTACGGTAACGATGGTTCTTCCAGAATTATAGGTAATTACCTACGAATTCTCAAGTGACTCCTAAATCGTAGGTAAGCCGCCTCGCGCCCTGCATGCGCGCTTTCACCCCTGAAAAGCGGCGGCCCGCAGTGTCTTTCCCGCGTCAGCGCCTTCCGACGCCAACATCCTGCGCGCGCCGATGTTTGCACCCGTGCGGGCGGCGTACATTGACCTTCCGCTTCCCACCTTCTATGAGTCCGCAGCCATGGAACACGATATTCTCGAGACCACCGTCGAAGCTGAACGCGCCTGCGAACACATGCTGAACCCCACGCAGCGCGAGCGCGCGCGCACCCGCCGCCAGCGCATACTGGCGCGGCTGCTGCTGCAGGAAGTGATCGAAGGCCGCGGCCGCGGCCTGGAGATGATGCTGGGGCGCTACATGCTGATCGTGCGCCCGCTCAATCTGGCGGTAGGCATCACCGACGCCTGAACCCGGGCGCCGGTGCGCTTACCTATTTCCTTTTCTTTTCGTCGATGATTTCCAGCCGCGTGGTTTCGAACACGCGCGCCAGGGCTTCCGACCACACGCCGTAAACGCGCACGCGCTGGCCCGTGCCCACCTCAGGCAATTCGGGGGCGCCCGGCAGCGCGAAACAGAAATAGCGCTGGCCGTCGTCGCATTGGATGTCGAAGGTAAACCGCACCTTGCCGGGCACGAAGGGCACGACGACGCCCTCCAGGATCACCTGTTCCTTTTTGGTAGTCATAGGCTCTCTTTAATGTTGTGCGGCGGCCGCGAGGCCGCGCGATGCGGAGCTACGCTAGAAGGCGGCCGATGCGCCGCCCGCGGCGACCAGGCGCGCGTCAGCCGGTGGCCGTGCCGCTGTCGCGTTGCGCCGGCGCGCCGAACCAGTGGTCGACCCCGCCGTGATACAGGCAGGCGTCCAGCGGGCTGCGGCTGCGCGAAACCGTGTTGTCCACGCACATCGCGGTGTAGCCGTTGTTGACGTCACCGGATAAACGCGGACGCCCGTCGGCCAAGCCGCGCACCAGCCGGTCCTGCTCGGCCGGCGTCAGCGGACGCACTTCCTGCGGTGGCCCCGGCGGCGGAATCTCGGCGGAAGGCAGCGGGGTTTGCGCCGCGCGCGCATTCAAAGGCGACAGCGCGCAAGCACAGGTAAGCGCCAGTAACGACGCGGCAAGATGCGAAGTGGTCTTCATGGGGCACTCCCATTCAGGATATGCGTCCATGATCCCACCCGTACGAAAATGCGCCTGTCGGCAGTGTTCGAAATCGCTGTAGGACAACGCCGATGAATGCGGATTATCCCGATGGCGGGTCAAATCCGCCCTCCCGGCGCCCGGCGCCGCGCCCATGCCCGGAGGGTTCATCCGGGGTGACGCCGGGTTACGATAGCGCCCAATGAATCTCAAACCCCTCGCCAAACCGCTGCTCTATCTGGCCATCACCGGCGGCATCGCGCTGGTGGTCGCCGTCCTCTGGGTGGCCTATACCGAGCACCGCGCGCGCAGTGCCGCGCAAAGCTTTTGCGCCGCCGTCAAACCCGGTGAAGCCGAAGCCGCGCTGCTTACCCGGGCGCTGGCCGCCGGCGCCGATGCCGCGCATACGCGCGTGGTGCAGCCCTTAGTCGGCCCGCGCTGGCTCGCCGCCACCTTCCTCGGCTACACCCCGGCCTCGCGGCATTTGTGCGTGGTGACGGTGGAGGCAGGGCTGGCGAAGGACTCGCATTACGAGTACGAGTGAGGCGCGCAGTTTGAATGGCGCAAGCGGCTCGGCAGCCGCATCCCCGCCCGTTGAATCGTGGCCGTAACTCCACGTCGCGGCCGGGCAGGCCGCTGCAGTACTCCCTCAGCAGGCGTTGCGCCGCCCACCCTCCGTCGGCCCGAAGCGCCAGCGGCTCGACAAATCGAGCGCGCGATAGCGGTTCTTCAGCTCACCGCTGAAGGCGGGATACGGCCCGGCGCTGCGCGCCAGTTCGCGGATGGCGGCGTCCACTTGCGGGCTGCCGCTGCCGCGGTCGATCTCCACCTTTTCCACCTGGCCGTCGGCGGCCACCGAGACGGTGGCAACCGCCTCGAAGCTCGCGCCCATCGCCACGCGCGGGTAATGGGTGTCGGAAAAACACTCGATCTGCGTGGTGAAGTCGGCGTAATAGCGCGCCAGCGCCGGCTCGGCGGTGCGCGGCGAAACGAAGGCGCGGCGCGGGCCGCTCTGTTCCTGCAGGCGGCGCGTGAGGCCGGTTTCGAACTGCTTTTGCTCTTCGGCGCTCATGCGCGTTTGCGCCGCCGCGGGCAGGGCGCAGCCCAGCACCAGCGCCAGCGCCAGCAGGCACCACAAGCCTGCCCATCCGAACCCTGCACGCAGATTCATTCGGTCCCCCAAGCCCACCCAAGTGATGGCAATCGCTGCTGATACTCGGGGCGCCGGGGTTTGGATGCGCACGGCGCGCGCCCGGGCGCAGGGGTGAGCGCCCGCTCACATCGGCCGGGGCAAGGTGCCGGGATGCCGGATTTACGCAGCGCCTGCGCAAGCCGCTGCGCGAGTCGCGTACCATACCGCTGGATGGGTGCAGTGCCGGTTTCGCCGCCAGCCGCGCTGTGCTTAAATGTGTATGCGCGCTATACGCGTTTCGCGTAAGCCAATTTGTTAGTTTATGTTAACGTCCGTTAATGTTGCACGACATAACAACTACAATGCCCTGAGAGGAGACACCGCTTTTCCATGCCAGCGCCCATCAGTTCACTGCCCTTGCAGTTGATCCACGGCCTGTTGTCCACGCCGCAGGAGTTCGACCTGATCGGCAATGCCTTGCGGCGTAGCGACGTGCAACACCAGGCCATCAGCGTGCCGGGCTACACGCAGGCGCACCGCGCCGTCGATCACGACTGGCGCGCCTGGCGCGACGCGGCGGTGCAGGCGATCCGCGAACGCACACCCGCAGGCCCGCTGGTGCTGGGCGGCCTGTGCATGGGCGGGGTGCTGGCGGCGGCCGCCGCGCTGGAACTGGGCGAGCGCGTCGCCGGGCTGGTGCTGATCTCGCCCACCTTCACTTACGACGGCTGGGGCCTGCCGCGCCTGTGCCGCCTGCGCTCTTTAAGCTACTGGACCGGGCTGGACCGCTTCATTTCCATCCGCGAGCGCCACCCCTACGGCATCAAGAACCCGAAGATCCGCAAGTGGGTGGAGTACGAATTGCAGCAGCGCGCGCAATCGCCGGTGGGCCCGGCGCGCATTTCGCTGCGCGCCCTGCGCGAAGGCGAACGCATGATGCGCCACGTGCGCCAGCGCCTGGGCCGGCTCGACTGCCCGCTGCTGGTGATGCACGCGCGCGAAGACGAGATCACCCGCCTCGAAAGCGTGCAGGCGCTGTTCGACGGCCTGCCCGCGCGCGACAAGCAATTCGCGGTGCTGGAAAACAGCTATCACATGGTCACCATCGACAACGACCGTCACGAAGTCGCCGCGCAGCTGGCGCGCTTCGTTGCGCGCATGGCCGATCCTTCGCCCGGCCCGGCGGCGGCCAGCAGCACCGCGGAGGCCTCCGCGGCACCCATCCCTTCCACCGTGTGAGAGCGGCCCCATGGAAACCACCGCAGAGATCAAGCAACTCATCCACGCGCGCTTCGGCATCGAGGCCGCCACCCTGCGCGACGCCGCCCCGCTGGCGCAATACGGGCTGGATTCGCTCTCGCTGGCCGAGCTGGTGTTTTCCATCGAGGAGCACTTCGGCATCGACATGCCGGTCGGCCGCGACGACATCAACACCATCGACAAGCTGGCGCTGTTGATCGACGAGTTGCGCACGCCGGCGTAAACTGCGGCGCATGCCACGCCGCGTCGCCGTCACCGGTCTGGGCCTGATCGGGCCCCACGGCGGCGCTGAGCCCGGCGGCGCGCAGGCCGCCTTCGAAGCCCTGATGGCCGGGCAATCGGCCGTCACCCTCTGGGACCACCCGGCCGCCGCGCAACTCAACGCCCCCGCCGCCGTCGCCCCCACCCCCTTCGACGCTTCGCACTGGTTCACCCGCCTGCAGCTGGCCGGCGTCGACCGCTTCTCGCAATTCGCCGTGGCCGCCGCCGAACTGGCCCGGGCCGACGCGGGCCTGGCCGCCTACGATGCCGCCACCGGCGTCTACCTCGGCAGCGGCATGGGCGGCGCCGCGGCGATTGAAGACGCCTACGCCAGCGCGCAAAAATCCGGCCGCGTCTCCCCGCTCACCGTACCTGCCACCATGCCGAATGCCGGCGCCGCGCACATCGCCATGCGCAACGGCCTGCACGGCCCGGTCTATACCTACAGCATCGCCTGCGCCTCCTCCGCCGTGGCGATCGCCGAAGCCGCCAAGGCGATCGCCGCGGGCGAGCTCGACTGCGCGATCGCCGGCGGCAGCGAAGCCCTGCTGTTGCCCGGCGTGATCCGCGC
Source organism: Burkholderiales bacterium (assembly GCA_036498945.1). Classification (GTDB taxonomy): domain Bacteria; phylum Pseudomonadota; class Gammaproteobacteria; order Burkholderiales; family JAEUOS01; genus JAQGMJ01. The sequence goes on from DASYEQ010000082.1 coordinate 7,697, forward strand.
CTGGCAGGCGATGCACACCCTGGCCGAGCCCGCCGCGCAGGCCGAGCGCTCCAGCCGCCCTTTCGCGGTCGACCGCGCCGGCCTCGTGCTGGGCGAAGGCGCCGCCGTGCTGGTGCTCGAACCGCTCGAAGCCGCGCGGGCACGCGGCGCGCGCCTCTACGCCGAGATCGCCGGCAGCGGCGTCTCCTGCGACGCCACCCACCTCACCAAGCCCGACACCGCCGGCCAGGTGCGCGCGCTCACCATGGCGCTGGCGCGCGCCGGCCTTGCCCCGGCAGAGGTCGGCTACTGCAACGCCCACGGCACCGCCACGCAGGCCGGCGACATGGTCGAAGCCGCCTCGCTCGCGCAGGTCTGGGGCGAGGCGCTGCCGCAGCTCGCCGTCTCTTCCACCAAATCGATGCACGGCCACCTGCTCGGCGCCGCCGGCGCGCTGGAAGCCGCGATCACCGTGCTGGCGCTCTACAACCGCGCCCTGCCGCCTTCGATGTTCTGCGAAATGCCCGACCCCGAATGCGCGCTCGCGCTGGTGCACACGCCCGGCACGCAGGCGCCGGAACTGAAGGCCGCGATCAGCAACTCGTTTGCCTTTGGCGGCACCAACGTGGTGTTGGCGTTCAGGCGGGCGGAGTAGGTCCCGCACCGGCCGAGCCCGGCATCGGGAAGGCAGGCGATGTGCCGCGTGCGCAAGCGCACCAGGCCGGCGAACCCCTTACAACTTCGGCGGCCGTCGCCGCCGTGCGGCGCTACGTCCGTCCCGGCCACATGCGCGCCAGCACGCCGTCACGCAGCACGTAATGGTGAAACAGCGCCGCCGCCGCGTGCAGGCCGGCGACGGCGAGAATCAGCGTCGCCGTAAGCTCGTGCAACTCGCCCACCTGGTGGCGCAGCGCCTGGTTGCCGGGGTCGAACGCCGGGATGACGAACCAGGTAAACACGTGCTCGCCGCGCACCCAGGCGTTGGCCAGCCCGAGCACCAGTTGCAGCGCCAGCAGCGCATACAGCAGCAGGTGCGTGCCGGAGGCGATCACGCCTGCCGCTCCCGCCTGCGCGCGCGGCAGGCGCGTGCCGCCGGTGGCGCGCCAGAACACGCGCGCGATCAGCACGAGCGCCAGCGCCAGCCCCAGGCTCATGTGCACGCCCAGCATGATCCAGCGCGGCGGGCCCTTGGCGAAGCTGTCGATCAGCTGCGCGCCGCCCCAGGCCAGCAGCACCAGCAGCGCGGTGGCCCAGTGCAGGGCGATGCTGGCGCAGTCGTAACGCTGTGGCGGGGCAGACTGGAAATTCATGGCGGGTCCTGGCGGCAATGGAGTTGCGAATGGCGCGGCGGCGAACAACGGGGCGGCGAACAACGGGGTGGCGAACGGCGGGGTGGCGAACGGCGACGGGTCGAACGGCAGCGGGGCAAACGGCGGCGGGGCAAACGCGCCATGGCGCGCCCATCGGGCGCCATGGCGCACATGTGAAGAGGGGAGCGCCGCGATGCGCGCCGCCTGGCGGGATCACCGCGCAGGCGTACGCGCCGGCCTGGCGCTTGGTTTGTTGGTGTCCCTCACCTTGTCCTATCGGCGCGGCGCGGAATTTATTCCAGGGGCGGCCCATGTCGGCGTCTTCCTACAGCCGGCCGCGCGCCGCGCCGATATTTTCGCCGCGCGCGCGGGCGCATCTTCGCTTCCGGAGAAAGGGAACCGGAACATGCCGCAAGAACTTGAATGCCCCGCCGCCCCGCGCACCGCGCGCGCGGTCACCCAGGCCCTGCTGGTGGGCGGCCCGCTGCACGGCAACGTGATACCGCTGGCCTCCGGGCACGCCATCACGCTGATGCCGGAAGCCGAAGGCGAGCAATACCTCTACGTGCGCCGCAGCACCGCCACCACCGATTCCGAAACCGCGATCTTCGTCTACGGCGGCCGCCCGGCGCTGGCGCGCGTGGCCGACGCAGTGGAACGTGCGCCGCTGACGCGCACGGCGAAGATGCGCGTGCTCTCGGTGATGCCGCCGGCCTGAACCCACGCCGCGGCGCCCGCCTTGGCGCCGCTGCACGCCGTTGAGGTCGCAAGTGGTGGCGCGACGCTGCGCCGCACGCCGCCCGGCACCCAGCCGGGCGGGCAGGCCCATCAATCGCGCTTGTCGTCCTTGCGATCGCCTTCGCGGCGGCCTTCGGGGCGCGGCTGCGCCTGCTGCTGTTGTTGTTGCTGTTGTTGCGCACGCTGCTGCGCCTGGCGTTGCTGTTCCGCCTGTTGTTGTTGCTGTTGTTGCTGCTGCTGCGCGCGTTGCTGCGCCTGGCGCTGCTGCTCTGCGGCCTGCTGTTGCGTACGCTGCTGCGCCTGACGCTGTTGCTCGGCCTGCTGCTGTTGTGCGCGTTGTTGCTCCGCCTGTTGCTGCGCACGCTGCTGTGCCTGGCGTTGCTGTTCCGCCTGCTGCTGGGACTGGCGCTGCTGTTCAGCTTGTTGCTGGGACTGGCGCTGCTGTTCAGCTTGTTGCTGTTGCGCGCGGCGTTGCTGCTCGGCCTGCTGCTGCGCCTGCCGTTGTTGATCGGCCTGCTGTGACTGGCGTTGCTGCTCGGCTCGTTGTTGTGCCTGGCGCTGCTGGTCAGCCTGTTGCTGTGACTGATGCTGCTGGTCCGCCTGCCGCTGCTGGTCCGCACGCTGGCGTTCCTGGCGCTGCTGGTCGGCTTGCTGCTGCGACTGGCGCTGCTGATCCGCGCGCTGCTGATCAGCAGCGCGCTGTTGCTGTTGTTGTTGCTGCTGCTCCTGGCGCCGCTGGTCGGCCTGGCGTTGCTGGTCGACGCGCTGCTGGCGCTGTTGCTCGGCTTGCTGTTGCGCTTCGCGCGGATCCGTGCGCTGGCCGGCGGCCGGCGGCTGGCCGGGGCGTTGCTCGGCCTGGCGCGGCGCCTCACCCGGCCGCTGCGCTTCACCGGGGCGCGGCTGTTCGCCCGGGCGCTGCGTCTCGGCCGGACGCTGCGGCTGCGGCTCAGCGGGGCGCTGTGCTTGACCAGGGCGTTGCTGCTCGCCTGGTCGTTGCACCTCACCAGGGCGTTGTGCTTCGCCGGGGCGCGGCGCTTGACCGGGACGTTGTGCTTCGCCCGGCCGTTGTGCTTCACCAGGTCGCTGTTGCTCACCAGGGCGTTGCGCCTGGCCCGGACGCTGCTGCTCACCCGGCCGTTGCGCTTCACCAGGACGCGGCTGCTCACCCGGGCGCTGCGCCTGGCCCGGACGCTGTGCTTCACCCGGACGCTGCCCCTGCTGCGCTTCGCGCTGCGGCTCATTGGGCCGCGCTTGCGGCGCATTCGGCTGGCCAGGCTGTGCCTGCGCCGGACGCGGCTCGCCGCGACCGGGACGCTGTTCGCCACGGCGTGTCGGCGCGTCGCGCTCGGCGACCGGCGGTTTGCTGGGCGGCGCGACGGCTTGCGCGGTGGGGCGCACGACGGTGACTTGCGGACGCGGCGCGGCCGGGGTAGCGGCAGCGGCGGCCGGGCGCTCGGCGCGCAGGCGTTGCAGCGCGGCGGGGTTGCTGGGGCGGCCGGGGTTGGCGCTGAGCAGCGACTGGCGCGCGGCAAAACTCACCGGGGCGGGCGGCGGCGCGGTGCGGGCGACGACGCGGCGCCCGAAGGCGGCTTGCGGCGGGCGCACGCGGGCGGCGCCGGTGCCGACCAGGCTCTGGCGCGTCGGCGCGAATTGCGCCACGGCGCCCAGGCGGCCGCGCGCCAGCTGGTCGTTGCCGAGGCGCACGTTGGCGGCGGCGACAGGCCTGGCGCCGGTGAAGATGCGGGCGGGCACGGCGGTGACGGCGCCGGCGATGCCGCGGTTGGCGAAGGTGACGCCCGCGAAGTTGTTGCGCGTGTTGTAGACGTTGACGATGGTGGTGTTGTTGATCACCGTGGTGTTGCTGCGGTTGATCACGGTGAAGTAGTTGCGGCTCACCGGGTAGGCGGGGCGGTAGACGTCGCGCGGCCCGAGCGGGAACCAGGCAACGCCGCCGCCCCCGGCGGCAACCGTGAGGCTGACGCCGCCGACGAAGGCCACCAAGGCCGGCGCGTACACCGGGCGCGCGGCAACGGGGCCGGGCACCCAGCCCCAGTTGTTGCCGAAGCGCGCCCAGCGGCCGTAGTGCGACACGGTGTAGCCCCAGGGCGCATCGTCGATCCAGGTCCAGCCCCAGGGGTCGACCCAGGCCCAGTGGCCTTCGCGGTAGGGCGCCCAGGTGGCGGCGACGCGCGGCACCCAGACGGGGCCGTAGCCGGGCTCGGTGCGCCAGGCGCCGCTGCTGTCGAGGTCGTCGTAGCCGACCAGGTCTTGCGAGACGTAGCGCGCGGAGGGCGAGGCGTCCCAGCGGCGGTCGCGCGCGGCGGCGAAGGTGTCGAGATCGTCGGACGGGGCGGGAATCAGGTTGTCGTAATCGGTCAGGCCGGTGCCGGCGAAGGAGAATTCCTGGCCGGTGGAAAGCGAATAGGCGTTGCTCTCACCCGTCACCTGCGCCAGGCCGCTGCGCACGCGCACGATGGTGGCGTTGCCGGCGGGGTCGACCTCGGCGCGGTAGCTGCCGGGCTGGGTCACCTGCAGGGCCAGGTTGGGGGTATCGACTTCGAAGATCTCGCCGGGGTCCAGGCGCTTGACGCGAAAGGAGAGCGCGCCTTGGGTGAGCTGCAATTGCGTCACGCGGTCGTCGAGATTGGAGAGTTCCACGCTGGTGCCGGGGCCGATGCGCACGGCGGCATGCCCGATCTGCAATTCGGCGCGCGCGCCGTTGTCGACCCAGAGCTGGTCGCCGCTGACCAGCGGCCGGTTCACCGGGGCTTCGACCCACTGGTCTTCACCGCCGGGGAGAAAGCTGACAGGGCCCTGGGCGTATCCCAGGCGCGCCACGCGCGTGGGCGGGTCGTAGGGCGGCGGCTCGCCTTGGGCGAAGGCGGCGCTGCTTGCCAGGCAGAGGAGAAAGAGGAATAGACGGCGGATCGGCTGTTTCATCGTTTTGAAGTCCGTGGGTTGACGGCGGCGCGAGGCCGGCCTGCCGGCTGCGTTTGGGTTGTGCGCAGTCCGGCGGCGAGAATTGAGACTGCGCAGCCGGGCGGGAGTTTCTCATGCGGCGCGGCCGGCAATGTTTGTGACGGGATTTACACGGTGTCACAGGTGCTCTTCTGTTGTCATTCCCGCGAGCGGGAATCCACACGTCTTCTGTCTAGATAGAAGAGGAACCGGATTCGCGCTTCCGCGGGAAGGCCCGGTTAAGTGGCCTTGGGCCATGACCGTAGGGAATCCCGTTTTCCGGACGCCCGCAGGAAGTCCCCTTGGGGGATGACAGAGGCAGGCGGCGCGGCCCGACGCGTCGCCTGCCCGGACCGGCGGCAGCGCCCGTTGCGCTAGCGCGACGGCGGCTCGTCGGTGGGCTCGGGCACCGTCGGGCCACACGCCTCAAACGCGCCGGGACGCAAGGCGCCGGTGATGAGGCGGAACGGTTCGTAGCACGCCAGGCTTTGCAGGTAACGCGCGCGCGCTTCCGGCGACCCCGGGTGCGAGGCGGTCGGCCCGTTGTCGACATGGGTGACGCTGCGCATGGGCGCGCCGTCGCCGGGGACGAAGCGGGGCGTTCCCGCGCGGCCGCTGGTGCTGCGGTCGTCGTCCGACTCGCGGCCCGTATCGTTGCGGCCGCCGTTCATCGGCACGGCGGCGGGCTGCGGGGCGGGGGCGCGGCCGGCGGCGGTGTTGGCCGGCGCGGCGTTGGGCGGGGCGGTGCTGCCGGCCGGCGCGGTCGCGGTGCGCGCCGGCGGTGCGGCCGCCGCGCGCGGCTGTGGCGCGGGTGCGGGTGCGGGGGCGGCGAGCGGCGTGCTGCCTTGCGGATGCGGGTCGTGCAGCGGTACCGCCTTGGCGCGCTTTTCGGCATCGCGCGGCACCGCATCGCCGAAATGCACGCGGCCCTCGGCGTCGGTCCACTTGTAGACGTCGGCCTGCGCGGACAGCATGTAGAAGGCGAAGACGCACGCCCATGCGGCGCGCGTGGAATGGTGTTGCAGCTTATTGTTCATTTTTCTGGCCTTGTTGCACCGGTCTGCGCCGGATCAATTCACACGGCAGAGAGTGTATACCCGTGCGGCATGCGCTGGGTGCGCCGCTGCTATGCCGTGACCCTGCGCCGTGACCCTGCGCCGTGACCCTGCGCCGTGATTCTGCGCCGTGATTCTGACGATCGTGTTTCCTGCCGCAGCGCGCCCGCTGCGAAACGCCGGGCTTGCAGGCGTTACGCCGCCTTGCGTTCCTCGGCGCGCTCGCGCTCGGCCAACAGCGGCGCGAGATTGCGCGCGGCGAATACGTGTTCGGCGTAATCGAAGGTCTTACGCGTGCGCATGAAGCGCTCGGCCATCTCGACGGTTTCGAGCAGGAACAGGCGCACCGGGAAGGGCCGCAGGTAGACGTCCGCCGCCAGCGCGTCGCCGGCCACCACTTCGTACTTGCCCTGCCAGTGCAGCGCCTTCACCAGGAAGTCGGCGGCTTCGCGGGTGCGAGTGCCGAGGTAGGCGCCGGTGCCGCCGTCGACCTTGATCACCGCCAGGTTGCGGTACATCCCCAGCGGTGAATCACGCACTTCGCGCGTCGCGAAAAGGTAAATGCGGTCGGCTTCGAACGTGGCAGGCATGACTTCCTCGGTTGCGGATATTGCACGCCAAATATGACATCGGGTTCGCCTGTTGGTGCCCGGAAAAGCGGGGAAAATTTCGTTCTGAACGTGAGAAATTCCTCACGCGGGGGACTTGAAAAAATAATTCGGGCCGGGGCCGGTGAGGCCCTGGACTTCCTTGATGCGGGCGGCGACAGCGTCGCCGGCGCCACCGAAGAGACTCAGGCGGTTGGGATGGCCGTCGATATCGATTTCAACGTGCGGACGCCTCAGCAGGCTGCCTTCACTGACGTAGGCGAGCGTCAGGTTGTTCCACGGCACCAGTACGTGCGGCGTGAACAGATTGTTGGGAAAGGCCCAATTTCAGCCGCAGGCCGTCGCGGCGGATTTCCAGCGCCAGCTGGGCGCGCCAGGCACCGAGCTGGCATGTGCGGTAAAAAAACGATTCCCCGCGCAATCCCGCACCGGCGGCATTATCGGGATAACGCCGCGCCAGAGCGGCCCGGCGCAGGCTGCTCCACGCGCCCAGCATCAGCGGCGCCGCGAGCGCGACGAAGAAGAGGAATTCGCCGAGGAATGAAAGCATGGGGAATCAACCGCGCTTACGTCCGCCGCTTCCTGATCGACGCCGCCACCGCGCTGCCGGCCTTGCCGGGAATCAGGATGCGCAAGGGGTAATCCTGCACTTCGAGTTCGACTTGCGCACGCGTCAGCAGGCTTTCCTGGATGACGTTGGTCAGCGTCAGCCGCTGCCAGGGAATCAGCACCGGCGGGGCGACCCATTTGCACGGCCAGCCGAGTTGCAGGAACAGCCCGCTGCGGCGGATTTCGACGAAGAGTTCGGCCGGGATGCCGCCGACGCGGCAGGCCTGGTAGGAGAACGAGGCTTCGCGCAGGGTGGCGCCGACGCCGTTGTCGCGATAGTTTTCCACCAGCTGCACCCACAGGGTGCGCCACGCCGGCGCATAGACGCCGAGCGTGAAGAGGATGGCGAAGATGATGAAATTGGCAAGCATGCGGCGCGCCCCTCCGACTGGAGGTGCCTCCAATATTACGCCTGTTGGCCCTGGGCCCGCTTGGGGTGCCGGCTGCCGGGCGCCGCGTACCGGTCAGCCGAAACGGGCCGCCAGCGCCATGCTCACCACCAGGCCGGCGAGGGTGCTGACGTGGGCGACGATGAACAGCGCCTTGTAGTCGCGCTCCGCGCGATCGGCGGGCTTGAAGCGGTAGACGCGGCGCAGGAAATCGGGGTCGATCCAGTCGAGCGCGCGCAGGCGCTTGTCGGGCTGCGCATAGCGCCCGCCGACACGCTCGCGCAGCACTGCCAGGAAGAAGCCGGTGGCGAAGTTCAGCGCCTGCCCGGGGGCGATGGCGCCGAGCACGACGAAGATGACGGCGCCGGTGCTTTCCCGCGCGGAAGGCGGCCAGAGGAACAAGGCGGCAACGGCGGCGGCGAGGCACGCCGCCAGCGCGGCCAGGGCAGCGCGCGCGCCTCTCATGCCGCGCCGCGCAAGCCCTCGCCCCAGATGCGGATCACGCTGCGAAAAGAGCCGGGGTCGCTCGCCTCCACCGTGATGAAGGCGGGGACGAAGCTTTCGCCCTGGTAGCCGGGCTGGGCGGTGTAGCAGGTGGCCTGGCCCTGCGCCACCATCTCGCGGATGACGTTGGTGTCGAGGTGGCTTTTCATCTCGGCGGCGAAGGGCGGCACGTAGACGATGTTGAAGGCGACGTCCTCGCCGCCGAATTCCGGCGGCATCAGGAACACCGGCGTGAGCACGCCCTGGCGGTGCAGCTCCTGCGCCTTGGCGAGGGTGTCGACGCTGGAGAAATCAGGGCCGGGCGGCGCGTCCAGGGGGGGGAGCGGAACAGTGGGAACGGTGGCGTCGTCCGCCGATGCGGCGCGCGCCAGCATGGCTTCCTGCGCCGTGATGGCTTCGTGCGCGGTGACTTCCACCTGCGCGGCGACCTCTTCCTGCGCCAGCGCCGGCGCCTCGGCCACTGCGATTGCCGCGCCGGACGCGCCCTGCCGCTTCTTCTTCAGCCAGTCGAACATTTTTGCCTCCCCGACAAAAACCGCAGCCCATGGTGCTGTCTTGTGTTTCGATACGGCCAGCCAAACGCGGAAAATGCTAGCACATGGGCGCGAAAAGCGAACGCGCTCGGAAAAAGCCGGGGCGCGCGGCGCTGGAGAGGATTTTTACACTGACCCCAATTACTGGCCCCAATTAGCGCCAGCGGAGAGTGCGGGCGCGCTTCGCGGGAGTCGCCTCGGCGTGCCTGCCGCTGGCGTTACTGCGCCGGCGCGCCGCTGGTGCGCAGCGGCACGGCGGCGGCGCCGTTCGGAAAGAGCTGGTCGACCAGTTCATCGACCTTGTCGGCGGCGCGCACGTATTTCTTCAGGCTGTAGCGGCCGTGGGTGGCGTCGTAGGTGGCTTCGCCTCTCAGGTGCGCGTTGCTGAAGATGCGGATCCGGGTGAAGCTGAGGTAGGTCGCCCAGTGCCAGCCCCAGTTGGCGGTGTAGGTGGAAACCACCGGGCAGTCCTCGATCTTGCCGTCCGCCGGCAGTTCGCGCACGGTCAGGCCCTTGGCCTGCAGCGCCTTTTCGTAGACCGGCAGGAAGCCGTCGCTGAACAGCGCCGGGTTGACGATGATGCACACCTCGCGCGAGGCCAGCTCGTCGACCGGCTTGACGTTTTCGTGGATGGCGCAGGCCGACAAGAGCGGCAAGGCGAGCAGGGCGAGTCGTTTGGCGATCATGGCGGCTCAGACGGCGTGGTTGTGATTGATTGTTGTACGAACACTGCGCGGGCAGCGGAAGTGTACGCCATGCCCGGTGTGCAAGGCCAATTCCGCCGTCACGCGGCTGCGCGGAAGCGGCGCGTCAGCCGGCACCCATGCGCTTGAGTGCCTCAGGCCCGGTCATCACGTCGCCGAACTGCTGCAGGATGGATTCGAGCGCGGCCTGGTGCTCGTCTTCCGAAAGCGCGGCGCAGCAGTCTTCGACCATCACCACCTTGAAGTCGAGCATCATGGCGTCGCGCGCGGTGGATTCGCAGCAGATGTTGGTCTTGGTGCCGGCGATAAGCACGGTATCGACGCCCAGGTTGCGCAGCACGCGCTCCAGGGATGAGGCCCCGGAGATCAGCGCGCTGTAACGGTTCTTGATCACGGTGACGTCCTGCGGCGCGGTGTCGAGCTCGCGCCAGACGGTCTGCTTGCCGGGAGCAAGGGATTCGATGGTGCGCAGGCGTACCTCATCGGCGACGACGTGGTTGAAGAACAATTCCCAATCGCTCACCCCTTCGCGATGCGTGTTCGCATGCAGCACCCAGATCACCGGCACTTGCAGCTCGCGCAGGCGCCGCGTGAGCGCGTTGATCGGCGCCACGATGCCGCGCGAGGCCGCCACTTCCGCCGGCGAGCCGGGTTCGCAGAAGGTGCTTTGCATGTCGATCACCAACAGCGCGCTGCGGCTGGGGTCGAGCGTGTCGAACCAGTGGGACTTGCCGCGGCGCGCTTGCAGGCGCTGGCGGATGTGGGGGCGGATGGTGGCGGTGTGCATGGCGGAAGCGAAATCGTGAAAAGGGTCTGGAGCGAATATTAATGCGTGCCGCGCCGCGGCGGCGCGGCCGCCGGAGACGCGGCGCCGGCAGCGTCGCGGTTTGCGGGGCCGGACCAGCCTTTTGGAAGGCATCGTCCCGCGCCTTGCCGCAAGCCCGTTTCGCTGCGGCGCGCGCCGGTTTTGCCTGTCGCACATCGCCGTCTACATGACTGGGATATAAGGCGGCGGCTGCTTGTTGGGGGCTTTTCCGGCCTGTATGCTCATGTCACTACAAATAGAAATTACCTCCCCGGCGACCTCAAGACCGCGGAAACAAAAAGTGACCAGCCCGCAACGGGGAAGCGAGCGGCCACCAGAACGAATCTAAAGGGACAAGCTCGCCATGTTTTGCAATCACCGCCGCGCGCTGTGGCGCACGCTGCTGCTCGCACGTCTGCCTGCGCTTTTTCGTGCACGTTTTCGTGCGCCTCTGCATGTGCTTCCTGCTATGCACCTGCGTACGCTCCTTGGCGCGCTCGCGCCGCTTCTCGCCTGCCTCGCCTTCGCGCCGGCGCAGGCGCAAGACCTGCTGGTCGGGCAGATCGCCTCGCAGACCAACATCATCACCTCCGCCAATGCCAAGGGCTTGTACCAGGGCATGAAGACGTATTTCGATTACGTCAATTCGCAAGGCGGCATCAACGGGCGCAAGGTGCGCATCGTCAACAAGGACGACGACGCCAAGGCCGCCAAGATGATCGAGATGACCAAGGAGCTCGCCGCCGACAAGGACGTGCTGGTGCTGGCCGGCTTCCAGGGCACCGGCAGCCTGACCGAGCTGGCCAGGCAGGACCTGCTCTCCAAGCTCGGGCTCGCGCTGGTCTCGCCTTTGTCGGGCGACAAGAACATCGTCGGCGCGCCCAACATGTTCCCCTTCCGCTCCGGCTACCCGGATGAAGTGCGCACGCTGATCAAGGAAGCCGCCAACACCGGCAAGAAAAACGTCGTGCTGGTGACCTGGAACATCACCTTCGGCCCGGCCATGCTGCCCTACGCCAAGGAACTGGCGAAGCAGGAGAAGCTCAACATCTCCTCCTACATCGTGATGGACGCCAAGTCGGCCGACAAGCAGAAGGCCGTGGTCACCAGCGCCGTGGCCGACACCGTCAAGCAAAACCCGGACGCGGTGATCATGCTCTTCGCCGCCGGCTACGCCGCCGAATTCGCCAGGCAGATCAAGAATTCGCCCGCCGCCAGCGCCCAGCTCTACGCCCTCTCGGTGGAGCCGGTCGAAGAACTGCTCGGCGCCACCGGCCCCGAAAAAGGCCGCGGCATCATCATCTCGCAGGCCGTGCCCTTCCCCTTCTCGGCCACCCTGCCGATGGTGTTCGAATACCAGAAGATGATGAAGAAATTCTCGCCGGACATCCCCTTGTCCTTCGCCAACCTCGAAGGCTACGCCGCCGGCAAGATCACCGCCGAAGCCCTGCGCCGCGCCGGCCCCAACCCCACCCGCGAGAAAGTCCTCAAGGCCCTGTACAACCTCGGCGAATTCGACATGGGCGGCGTCTACGTCAACTACTCCCCCACCGAGCGGCGCGGCTGGGGCGCGGTCGACCTGACGGTGATCGGCACCGGCGGCAAGCTGCTGCGCTAGCGCCTGGATAACCATTGGCGTCAGGACAATCGGGATCAGCGTCATGCCACGCGCGGCACGACGCTGACCCCGATGGATGGCGCCGGCGAAGCGCAACGCCGCCCCCGCTTCGCCGCGCCTTCGCGGGCCTGATTTGAAACCACGGAAAAACACGGTGGTTTTCAAGAAGCCGGCGCCTCAATCGATCCAGCATTCGCCCGCGCCGATGGCGAACTCCGGCCGGTTGTTCCTCAGCCACGGCGGGTTGTACCCCGGCTCCATGCGTACCGGCACCGTCTTGCCGGGACCCACGCGCATGTTCGCCGGCGGGTTGCGCAACGCCGCCTGCTCCTCCGCCGCCTGCTGCTCGCGCTCGCGCTTTTCCTTCCAGTAGCGGTTCCACGCCGTGAAGCGGCCGCCGTACATCGCGTTCGGGTCGCGCTTGAAATCGTAGCCCGGCTCGAAGGGGGAAGGCGGCGGCCCTTCCTCCGAGGCTTCCTTCGGGGCGTCCCCCAAGGGGACTTCCTTCGGGGCGCCCCCCAAGGGGACTTCCTTCGGGGCGTGCCCCAAGGCGGTTTCCTTTAAGGCGCCCTCCTCCGCAGGGTGCGGCGCGGACAACACGACGCCCGCCAACGGCGCGCGGCCCAAGGCCACTTCCTTCGGGGCGCTCCCCGAGGGGATTTCCGTCGGCGCATCGCCCAAGGCCGCTTCCTTCGAAGCGCCCGCCGCCGTTACCTCCGGCGCGGCCGGCGGCAGCCACTGCGCCGCGTCCAGATTCAAATCCACATCGAAGATGCCGCGCGTGCCGCTGCCGGCGGCAGTCGCTTGCTCTTTCTTCCGCGCATCGTCTTCGGCAAACGCCGCCGCCTGCACCTTCTCGAAATTCTCCAGGCGCTTTTGCAGCACGGCGAGCGCCACATGGCGCGGCGTCTGCTTCACCGTCATCACCTGGCGACCATCGTCGCGCAGCGCATACGCCACGGTGAGGCCGCCGCGCGTGTCTTCATCCAGCTGGCGCAAGGGAATCGCCCGCTGCCCCGCGTCGAACAGTTTCGCCGGGTCGATATATGCCTGCTGCACCTGGCGCCGCAGCACCTCCAGCGCGTTCAGGTCGATGCGCGCGAACAGGTCCGACAGCCCCACCGCGATGCGCTGGCGGATGGCCGGGTTCTTCATCATCTGCGCCGCGTGCGTGCCCTTGGTCCTGGTCGAATAGCCCGCGCGCCCGGCGGCGGCGCTGGCGTTCTGGTCGACCAGGTATTCGTGGACAAACCTTTCCTGGCGGTCGGTGAGGCGTTGCGCGTTCTTCATGCTGGCTCCAATCGGAATGAGGGACTAATACAAAGATACGCAAACGCCTCAACCAAGTGTGGTTGAATTTTTCAGCGGGTTTTCAGAGGGAAATGCACAAAGTTTAGGCAACATAAATGCGCACGGGCAAGCGGCGCCCGCGTAGTCGTCATCCGACGCCCGAATCGGCCTTTGCCGCTGCTGATCGCCAGCCACGCGGCGTAGCCTGTGCGGCACACCTGCGGAAACCGGCGAGAAAAGAGCCTTGCCATCCGCGGGCCTCGCTGCCAAGGAAAGGCCGGATG
>DASYEQ010000083.1:0-39406 GCA_036498945.1 Burkholderiales bacterium
CCGCCATCAGGCGGAAGGGGTGCGACAGGCTTTTCATCGAGATCGCGTGCTTCGGGTCGCGGTCGTGGTCCAGCGCCTCGCGCAGGTATTGCGAGACCAGCACGATCACCATGCACATCACCGAGACCGTGATCGCGGCGGCGCGCCAGCTCCAGCCGGTGATGATCGGCGGCAGCATGATGCCGGCGAGCGCGCCGCCCAGGGTGACGCCGGTCTGCTTGAGCGAGAACATCAGGCTCATCATGTGCGGCGGCGTGGTCTTGGCGAGCACGTGCGAGGAGGCGGGGGTGATGGGGCCGTAGCCGAGGCCCAGGAAAAACGCGGCCAGCGGCATGGCGGCCAGCGGCAGCACGGTGAGCAGGCTCATGGCGACGGCGCAGCACATCAGCGCGCCCTGGCTGACGCGGATCGAACCGAAGCGCAACACGAGGGAACCCGTCATCAGCGCGGCCGCGGAACCGAACAGGTAGGTGATGCCGACGAAGTAGCCGGTGAGCGTGGGCGCGAAGCCCAGTTCGGCACCGGCGGTGGGCGCCAGCACCGGCACTGCCACCGCGCACAGCGAGGTAAGCACCTGGATCAGGGTGGTGATGAAGACGGTGGAAAAGACGGAGGGCAAGGCGCGTTTGGCGCGGCGTGGCGCCGCGCGTTCTGGTTTGTATCGGCCGAAAGGGGATTTTATCGCCTTGTACCCCCGAAGGCAGTCCTTGCCGACGGTCAGGGTGGTTCCCCCCAGCAGTAGAATGGCCCGAAATCGCCTCTTTCACCACCCGCCTGCATGTTTGCCCATTTCGCCGCCCGCGCCGGCCTGCTGGTTTTCTACACCGCGCTCTTCTTCCTGCTGCTGGCGGCGGCGCTGCTCGCCTACATCTATCCCTATCACCCGCGCGGCTGGCTGGGGTGGGGCCTGTTCCTCCTGCTGGGCGCGCCGCTGGCGGTGGGGCTGGAAACCATCGGCGTCCATGCGCTGCAAAACCGGGTGGTGCGAAAGCTCTCGCGCGGCGGGCGTATCGCCTGGGGCGTGGTGATCATCCTGGCCCTGGCGGCGCTGATGCTGCCGGTATGGCAGTGGGCGCGGCCCTACATGGATACCTGGTAAGACAGACGGGCGCAGGCAATAAAAAGCCGCGCGCCCGTGCGGGCGCGCGGCCTGATGCTGCGCCGAAGCCTAAGGCTTAGGGTTTACCGTTAGCGCTGCCGGTGGTGTTGACACCGCCGCCGGTGTTGCTGGAGCCCAGGTTTTCGCTCGAGCCGGCGCCGGTGCCGACGCCGCCGGAACGGTCGTTATAGGTCTTCTTGCCGCTTTGCACGGCGGCGTTGGCGGTCGGGTGGCTGCCCATGCCAGTCATGCCTTCGGTGGACTTGCCGTGCGATTTCATTGGGCCCGATTTCACGGTGCCGGAGTCGGTGGCGCCGGTCTTCGGCGTATTGCCGCCGGATTCGGCCGCGTATACCGCCGGGGCGGCGAGGGCAAAAGCGAGTACGGGCAGGCCGAGCAGGGTATGGATCTTCATGTGTATTTCTCCTGTATTGGACCGCATGGGTTGAGGCGGTCTGGAGGCGCGAAGCGGTTCCCCGCGCCCATGTGGGGATGGCAGCAATCGCCGTACCTCCCCGGTGCGCCCTGAATGGGTGCAATTAATGCAAAACCGGCAAATCTTCCCGGGCGTTTGCGCAATGAAAAAGGCGCCTTGCGGCGCCTTTTTTCTCTTCTGCGCGACCTCAGGCGGTGATGGGCTGCTTGAAGGTGGCCACGCGCAGGAAGTAGTTGGTGACGGCGGCGGCATCGCTGCCGACCGACTTCACCGCGGCGCGCAACTGTTCGATGGTGCAGCCGAACTTGTGCGCCCAGTAGTGGACTTCGCCGGTTTGCGAAATGTCAATGGTGCTGGCGCCGTGAGTGGCGCGCTGGAACTTGCGTAAGGGCATTGCTGAACTCCGATCTTGCCGACCGCTGGTGGCGGCCTTGTGCTTGTGGGTTGAGGTCTTGTTGAAACCGTTTGGTGTCTGCCGCGAGGGATGCAGCCATGCAGGAATTCTAGGCATGGACCATGCGGGCCACTGTCGGCCGATGTCCTACTTTTGTGACGGACAAAGGCCTGTTGCGCTGCCGCACGGCGGACATCAATCAACCCACACTTCGTTGACGACTTTACCTTTGCTTCATTGGATGCGCGTGTGATTGCCCACCCGCCATTTCAGATGCCCCCAGCACTTCCGAGTTCATTCTTTTTTTGTAAGGCCGATGCGCGTGGCGTCATGCCGTGTTCACGCCGGCGTGGTTGTTTGCACACGGCGGGACGATGTGCGTTTTCGCGCCAATGTCCGTCCCGTTCCCGGGCCGCGGCGGCGTGATAACGTAACGGCCATGACACGAAAAATATTCATTACCGGCGCCTCGGGAGGCTTGGGCGCCGAATTCGCGCGCGCCTATGCCGCGCCCGATGCGGTGGTCGCCATCACCGCGCGCCGCCAGTCGGAACTCGATGCGGTGGCCGCCACGCTCAACTGCACCGCCGTCACCTACGCGGTGGACGTCACCGACCACGCGGGCCTGAAGGCCGCCGCGGCCGATTTCATCGCCCGCTTCGGCGCGCCCGACCTGGTGATCGCCAACGCCGGCATTTCCGCCGGCACCCTCACCGAATACGAGGAAGACCTGCCCTCGTTCGACCGCATCTTCCGGGTCAACGTGGTCGGGCTGTTTGCCACCTTCACGCCTTTCGTGCAGGCGATGAAGGCCAACGGCGGCACGCTGGTGGGCATCGCCAGTGTCGCCGGCATCCGCGGCATTCCCGGCTCCGGCGGCTACTGCGCCTCGAAGGCGGCGACGATCAGCTACCTCGAAGCGCTGCGCGGCGAATTGAAGCCGCACGGCATCCGCGTGGTGACCATCCTGCCGGGCTACATCCGCACGCCGCTGACAGCGAAGAATCCCTACATGATGCCCTTCATCATGGAAGCGGCCGATGCCGCGCGGCGCATCCGCCGCTGCATCGACCGCGGCGCCAGCTATGCGGTCGTGCCCTGGCAGATGGGGGTTGTCGCCAAGCTCCTGCGCCTGTTGCCCAACTGGCTGTTCGACTTCGCGCTGTCGAAAAAACAGCACAAGCCGCGCGCCGCCGAAGGCCAGAAGATGTAGGTGATGGAAGCTGACCTCGCCCACCTGATCGACGCCGCCGGCACGCGCCACGCGCCGGCCGGGCCGGATGCGCGCATCGCCTGCCTGGTGCCCTCGATCACCGAGCTGCTTTGCGACCTCGGCCTGGCGCCGCAACTGGTGGCGCGCACCGGTTTTTGCATCCACCCGAAAGAGGTGGTGGCGGGCATTCCCAAGGTCGGCGGCACCAAGGACGTGGACCTGGAAAAGCTGCGCGCGCTCGCGCCCACCCACGTGGTGCTCAACATCGACGAGAACACCCGCCCCGCTGCCGAGGCCCTGGCTGCCTTCGTACCGCACCTGGTGGTGACTCACCCGAATGCGCCGGAAGACAACCTGGCCCTGTACCGCTTGCTTGGCGGCCTGTTCGGGCGCGTACAGGAAGCCCAGGCGCTGTGCCGCCAGTTGCAGGCGGCACTTGCCGCCGCGCGCGCGGCGGCCGCTGGCCGGGCCGGGCAGGAGGTGCTCTACCTGATCTGGAAAGACCCGTGGATGACGGTATCGCCCGCGACCTACATTGCGCGCAGCCTGGCCACCGTCGGCTGGCGGGTGCCGGCGCAGGCGGGCGGCGCGCGCTATCCCGAGGTGGCGCTGCCGCAGGCAGCCCGGGCGGCCGATCTGGTGCTGCTCTCCACCGAGCCCTACATGTTCCGCCAGCGCCACGTGGCTCAACTGCAGGCCCTGCTGCCCGGCAAGCGCGTCGCCCTGATCGACGGCGAAATGACATCGTGGTACGGCAGCCGGGCGATCGCCGGTCTGCGCTACCTGCCGCGCCTGCGCGCGGCGCTGGATGCCGGCGGCCAGGCGGACGAGGACGGCAAGACTTTGTAATACCTGGTTACAAAGCTGCCGTTCCGTTAATCCGGCGGACGGCTCCAACGGCGCCAAAAAGGGTACACTGGCAGCGGATAAAACAGGAAACCGGCACTGCCAGGAGCGTGTGGCGCCGGGGCCAAGCCAGGGCGCAGGAGCGAGCCATGAAACCCGTCTACATTTTGTTTGCCGCAGCCCTCAGCCTGCCGACGCTCGGTAGCGCCGAAACGGTGTTCAAGTGGGTCGATGCCAACGGCGTGACCAACTACACTACCACCCCGCCGCCGGCCAATGTGCACAAGGTTTCGGCGGTCAACGCCTCGCCCGCGATCAACAACCTCACCGCGCCCACCGCCGGTACCGAAGAGGCTCTGTACTGGCGCGAGCGCCGCCAGCGCGAATTGGCCAGTGAGATCAGCGCCGAGCGCAGCCGCCGCGAAAACGACGACTTGCGCCAGCAGATGGCGCGCCAGCAAATGGCTTCGTCCTACGATGATGATCAGCGCCGCCGCGCCGAAGAGCAGCGCACGCAGGCCGCCTTTGACCAGTGCATGATCCAGCGCCGCATCGATTGCGTCTATGGCAATGATTACAGCAGCGGCTATGGCGTGCCCGTGGTGGTGGCCACGCGTCACCGGTTCAACGTGCCGCCCACCCGCGCCCTGCCCGGCCAGCGCAGCCTGACCAACCCGACTCCCGGCGCGCCCTTTATTCCGGTGCCGCCGCGCCCCGTGCAGCGCCCGGTGCTGGGGGCCAAGCTCGGGCCGCACTAAGCCAGTGCTGCCCGCGGCCTAACGGGTCGCGCGGCGGTAGAGCGCCAGCGAGCCCGCCAGCAGCAGCAAGGTGGCGCCGCAGGTGCGGTCCAGCCAGAGCGCGCCACGCGCCTTCAACAGGCGCATCACCCGTGCGCCTGCCAGTGCATAGACTGCCATCACCGCCAGGTCGGTCAGCGCGAACACCAGCGCCAGCACGGCATATTGCGGCCCCTGCGGCGCATGCGCATCGACGAACTGCGGCAGGAAAGCGGAAACGAACAGATAGCCCTTGGGGTTGGTGATCGCTACCAGGAAGCTGCGCATGAACAAGCGGCGCCCGCTCGCCGCCGGCAGGAGGGAAGCGTCCGGCAGCGCCAGGCGCCCGGAGGAGCGCAGCATCATCACCCCGAGAAAGCCGAGGTAGGCCACACCCAGCCACTTGACCACGCCGAACCAGAATTCGGAAGCCGCCAGGAGCGCGCCCAGGCCCAGGGCGGCCGCCGCCACCAGCACGAAGTCGGAGGCCACGGCGCCCGCCATGCCGCAGGCGGCGCGCGCAAAACCGTGGCGCGAGCCGTTGGCCAGCGCCAGCAGCACGGTGGGGCCGGGCGTGACGATGATGACGAAAGCGACGGCGGCGAACAGCAGCAAGGTGGAGGCGTGCATGGTGGCGGACCTGGCGAAAGCGCGGCGCCGGCTGGGAAGCGCCGGCAGGCGGATAATAGCGCCTGTGTCACGAAATCCAAGCGTCATGCCTGCCTCCCGTTCCGCCTTCTTCTCGCGCGCCCTTGCGCGCCGCCTCCTGCCGCTGTTTTTCCTCGCGCTTGCCGCCTGCACCCCAAAAATGGACTGGCGCGATTTTTACGCCGAGGACGGCGGCTTCATCGTGCTGTTCCCGAAAAAGCCCGGGCAGGCGGAGCACCCGCTGGCCACGCCGATGGGCAAGGTAACGATGAAAATGTATTCCACGCGCATCGACGAGACCGCGCTTGGCGCCGGCTTCGCCGACTTCCCGCAGGCGGTGGACGCGCATGCACTGGACGTGATGCGCGACGCGCTGGTGAAAAGCATGGGCGGCACGCTGACCAGCGAAAAGCCGATCACCTCCGCCGGGCAGAACGGCATTCCCGGGCGCGAGATCGTGATCACGGCCACCTTGGGCCAGGGCGGCAAGAGCGCGCCGGGCGAAATGCGTGCGCGCCTGTTCGCGCGCGACAAGCGTTATTACCAGATCCTCCTGGTCAGCCACAAGGGCACCTTCGATGCCAACGACGCCGACATGTTCCTGACCTCGTTCAAGCCCGCCTGAGCGGTGGCGCGGCGGCCGCCGGCCGCGTCGCGCATTACCTCACCGGCCGGGCGCGCGGCATTGCGCGATCAGCCGAACACGACTGCCACCCCGCAAGCGTCGCGCGCGTCGATCGCCCACGAGCCGTCGGCCATGCGCTTGGGATTGAAGTTGCCGGCGCGTAGCCTCGCGTAAGTGGCCTGGCGGTCGCGCACGCGGATGAACAGCGCCGCCAGGTGCGGACGGGTGCGTTCCGGCAGGTCAACGCCGCTCAAGCGCGCCTGCAAGGCGGTGCGGGTGCAGACGGCGATGGCGGCGGGCGGATTTGCGCGACCGTCGTCGGCAGCGGTTTCCACCTTCATGCCCTCGGCGATGCGCTCCGGCCAGGTGCCCAGGAGCTTGGCGTAGAGGCCGGCCTGGTGCGCCACGTTGTCGGCGATGAAGGCCACCGCCGCCACCGCATGGGCGCCGTTGGCATGTTGCATCAGCTCGGGCAGCCACACCAGTTCCGGCGTGTGGTGCTGGCAGATGAACACCTGGGCGCCCGGGGTGGTGCGCGGGTCGAGATTGGTGATGGTGAAGCTGGCGGTGCCGCTGCGGCTGCCGCCGGCCACCTGGCGCGACAACTGCAAGGGCGCGGCCGGCTCGAAGCCCTTTTCGCGCAAGGCCACGCTGGCGGAACGAAAGTCGGTGCCCTTGAGCGCGACGGCGGCCAGGCCATCGCCCTTTTGCTGGAAGGCGTAGAAAAAGCTTTGCATGGGGTTGGGCCGCGGCACCGTCAGCAGCTCGAAATAGTTGTCCGGCCCCACCATGATGTTGTGGTTCGAGGACCCGGTCGAATGCAGGCCGCGCGGCGCCAGGGTGAAGCCCATGCGCGTGTAGATGTCGGCGGCGGCGTCGAGATCGTGCACGGCAACGACGGCATGGTCGAAGCCGGCGATGCCGGGCGTAGGGGCGTTGGCAAGCATTGGGGAGCCTTTCAGGCGGTTGTTTTGTGCTGCCGGGCCGGTAAAGGTATAGCAAGCGCCGGCTGCCCGCAAGCTGGCGCGGGCGACGCGCGGGTTAGCCGAGCAGGCGCTCGAACAGGTCGCTCTGGCCCATCTGGCCGCCCTTGAGCATCAGCTCCATGCCGTCTAAGGCCGCGTCGTCGCTATGGGCGCGCACCAGCGCCACCCCGGGACCCAGGGTGCGTACGTGCGACAGGCCCCAGAGGTCCAGGGCCTGCACGGCGTGGCTGGAAGTGTCGCCGCCGGCGATGCCGACGCGGGCCAGCGGCATTTGCGAGAGCAGGCGCTTGAGCAGGCCGGCGCAGGCCAGCGCCACCGCGTGGGTGTCGGCATGCGCGGCGCCGGATTCGAGGGCCGTGCCCGCCAGCACCGGCCGGCCGGCGCGCAAGTGCGCAAGGGCAGTGGCGATACAGGTGTCGCGATAGGCCATATCGCCTGCCGCCAGGCGGGCGGCGTCCAGCGGCAGCTTGAGGTAGGAAGTGGCGGCCTCGATCTGCCGCGCCGTGACCGGCGAGAGACTGCCGGCGAGTACGAATACCGGGGTCGTGGGCGCGGCCGGCGCGGATGCTGTTTGTGCCACCGCGCCTGGCGCCCAATGCGCCGCCAATGCCTGCACCACACTGCTGGGGCCGATGGCAAGCAGGCGCTGGCGCTGCGCGCGCGACCAGATCAGGCGCCCGATGGTGGCGAGCTGTGCCGGCTCGGTGAGGTCTAGCAGCACGCCGGCCACGTCGCCCGTGGCCGCGGCGATGAGGGCGTCGAGGCGATTGCCGAGCGCGGTGTCGTCTTCACCATAGGCCGGGGCATGCAGGCCGCTGATGCCGGGCAGGCCGAGCCTGGCGAAATGCAGGCGCAGGTCGGCCTCGTGCATCGGCGTCACCGGATGCCGGCTCATGGTCGGATGGCGGTCGATGCGGTACACCGTGCCACCCGCGCCGGCGGCGGCGTAGAGATTGCTGAAGGCGCAATGGCGCCCGATGTTGGGCTGGCCGCCGACAATCGGCACGAAGCGGTTGCGCACGTGCGCGCGCAAGGTGTGGATGGCGGCGGCGATGTTGCCGACATCGGGCGCGCTATCGAACGTGGAGCACACCTTGTAATGCAGCACCGGCACCTCGAGGGCAGCAAAAAAACGCCCTACCGGCTCCAGCGCTGCCGCCATCTGCGGCGGGGTCATGCTGCGCGCGGCGCCGGCGATGCCGATGGCTTCCAGCTCTCCGGCGCGGCCCAGTTGCTCTACGGTGGGAATACGGGTGAACAGCAGGGCGCGCAGGCCCGCGCCGGCGGCGTTGAGCAGGGTGTCGGTGGCGCCGGTGAAATCGTCGCCGTACCAGGCGATTTTCGGCGTGCTGGCAGGCGCCGGGTTCAACCCTTGTTCCCGAAGAATTCCAGGGCGCGTTTCAGTTCCGGCGCGTTGCGCGCGGCGTCTTGCAGGGTTTCGCATTCGCCCACTGCCTGCCACGCCTGGCGAATGCTCGCCACGCCCGCGCGCGGCCCGTCGGGGTGCGCCAGGATGCCGCCGCCGGACATGAACAGCAGGTCGCTACCGCCCACCGCCGCGTAGGTCGCCGGCACGGTGCCGGCCCACTGGCCGGAGGAGAAGGCCGGCATCACGCGGTCGTCCGCCGCCGGGGTGAGGGAAGTAAGGCAATCGCGCGCGGATTCGATCACTTCCGAATCCTCCTGCGAGAACTTGCCTTGCAGGCCATGCACGTGCATGTGGTCGACACCGGCCAAGCGCCACATCGTCTGGTAGGCCGCGAAGTCCATGCCCAGCGCCGGCTCGCGCGAAAACATGCCGAAGCCGTTGCGATGGCCGTGGATCGCGAGATTCGTGGTGCGGCGCAGGGCCTGGATAGCGGAAAAGCCGCACCAGTTGAGGCTCGCCATCACGCAACTGCCGCCTTCACGCTTGACGACCTCGGCGTGATGGCGCATCGCATCCAGGTCATCGGTGATGTTGAAGGCCACCATCACGTTCTTGCCGGTGTCGTCCCGATACTTGCGCACCCGCGCCATCACTTCGCGCACGCGCGCCTGTAGCGGCGCATGCTCCGGGTTGGCGCAAACTTCGTCGTCCTTGATGAAATCGACGCCGGCTTCGCACAGCTCGCCGGCGAGAATGCCCGTCTGCTCGGCCGAGAGGCCGACGTTCGGCTTGATGATGGTGCCGATGATCGCGCCGGTCTTCACCCCCGTAAGGCAACGCGTGCCGCTAACCCCCTGGCGCGGCCACTCGAAGCGCGCACGGTACTCCGGCGGCAGTTTCACCGAGAGCAGGCGCAGGCCGGTGACTTCGCCGAGATCATAGAGATTGCCGGCGACGGTGGCGGCCAGCGTCGCCAGGTTGGCGCCGAAATTGGCGATGGGAAAAGAGACCGTGACGCGGGCGCGGCGAAACGGCCCCTTGGTCATCAGGCCCTGGCGCGCCAGCCAGGCGTTCGGCAGGCTGGGGGAAGCCAGCGGCTCCAGTTCCTCGATCTTGTCGACGGTGGCGCGGGCACGCTCACGCAGTTCATCGGTTTCGCCGGCAACGCGGGCGAAGGTGCCGCAGGACTGCTCACCGGCCAGCACCTCGGCGGCGCGCGCCGGGTCCAGCGGGGTTTCGATCAGGTAGACGGCGGTGACACGGCTCATGGGGCAGGCAGCTTACAGGGTGTTGAGGTCGGGGAAGGCGCGCACGGGATCGCGCCCGTCCCAGTTCAGGGATGCCTCGCGGATCATCTTGAACAGCTTGCCCTTGGGGCCGGCGACTTCCGACAGTTCGATCACCGTGCCCGGATGGTATTCGGTGTCGAAGTAGACGAAGCGCCCGCGCTCGCCCACCTCGCCGCTCATCACCACCTGGAAGCCCTGCTTGGCGAGGCGTTCCATGTCGGCATCGAAGGTCTCGGTCCAGTAGGCGACGTGTTGCAGGCCGGCGTTGCCCGCGCGGATGAAGTCGCGATACATCGAAGGCGCGTCGTTGCGCGTCTGGATCAGTTCCATCTGCAGCGGGCCGGAGTTGGCCAGCGCCACCGAGTTATGCACTTCGTAGCGCTGGCCACGATAAGTGTAGTTCTCGATCGGCACCTTTTCGCGATAGAACCAGGGGCCGACGCCCAGCTTGCGGCTCCAGTAATCCATTGCCGCTTCGATATCGGGCACGACGTAGCCGGCCTGGCGGATTTCGCCGAAGAATCTGCTCATGTTGTTATGTCCTGCAAGTGGGAGACGAAAAAATTAGAGAAAGCCGATGGAGAGCCATGGAATGGCAGTGACCAGCACCAGGCCGATGAACAGCGCAACCAGGTAGCCGAGGATGGGGCGCATGCCTTCGTCGGGGTTCACCTTGCCGATGGCGCAGGCGGCGTAGTAGCCGACGCCGAAGGGCGGCGAAAACAGGCCCAGGCCCATCGAGAGGATTACCACCATCGAGTAATGCACCTCGTGCACCCCGACCTGGCGCGCGATCGGGAACAGCAGCGGCCCGAACAGTACGATCGCCGGAATGCCTTCGAGCACGCTGCCGAGAATCACGAAAGCGATCACCGAGACCGCGAGAAAGGCTGCCTTGCCGCCCGGCAGGCCCGCCATCATGCTGGCCAAGTCGCGCGAAAAGCCGGATTGCGTCAGGCCCCAGGCCATCGCGGTGGCGGCGCCGATGATCATGATGATGGCGCCGGTGAGCGCCGCGGTTTCCACCAGCATCGGCCCCAGGCGCTTGAAGTCGAACTGGCGGTAGAGGATCAGGCCGGCGAGGATGGAATAGACGATGCCGATGGTCGAGACTTCGGTGGCGGTCGCCACGCCTTCGACCACCGCGGCGCGGATGAGAAACGGCAGCACGATTGCCGGCAGCGCGATGAAAAACGACTTGCCGATCTCGCCCCAGGAGGCGCGCTTGACCCCGGAGAGATCTTCGCCGCGATAGCGCCACCACACCACGCCGCACAGCGCCAGCCCCAGCACCGCGCCGGGCAGCAGGCCGCCGGTGAACAGCGCCGCGATGGAAACGCCGGTGACCGAGCCGATGGTGATCAGCACAATGGAGGGCGGAATCGTTTCGGTCTGCGCGCCGGTGGTGGAAAGCAGCGCGATCAAATCACCCGGCTTGGCGCCGCGCTTTTTCATTTCGGGAAACAGCACCGGGGCAATCGCCGCCATGTCGGCCGCCTTGGAGCCGGAGATGCCCGAGACCAGGTACATCGCGCCTACCAGCACGAAATGCAGGCCGCCGCGCACGTGGCCCAGCAGGCTGGCGAGAAACTGCACCATGGCGCGCGCCATGCCGGTCATTTCAATCAGGAGGCCCAGGAAGACGAACAGCGGCACCGCCAGCAGGATCAGGTGCGACATGCCTTCGTCCATGCGCCCCACCATCACCACCAGCGGGGTGGAGGTGGTGAGCGCGAGGTAGCCGAAGGTGGCGAGCGCGAAAGAAAAAGCGATGGGCACGCCGGCGAACACGCCGGCGGCGACCAGGCCGACGAAAAAGATCAGCAGGTTGATCTTGCCCAGGGGCATCAGCAGCGGGCCGGCAACCCAGAACGCCGCGGCCAGTGCCGCGCAGACGGCGAGGGAGCCGATCGCCGTCTTCCAGGTAGCCACGCTCGTCAAGCGAAGGAAGGTCATCAATAGCATCAGGCCGACGCCGATCGGCAGGGCGGCAGCGCGCCAGGCATTGGAGATTTCCAGCGCCGGGGTCACCACCATCGCTTCCTCGCTCGCGTAGTCGAACGCCGGATAGGCGATGAGCACGAGGAAGGTCAGCGAGGCGGTGATGGCCAGTACATCGAGGAAGGCGCGCATCTGCGGGCCGGCGCGCGACACCAGGGCCGTCATGCGCATGTGCTCGCCGCGGCGCAGCGCCAGCACCGAACCCAGCATCGACAGCCAGAGAAACAGGATGGAAGCAAGCTCGTCGGTCCACACCAGCGGGTGCTTGAACACGTAACGCGAGATCACGCCCGAAAGCAGCACCGCGATCTCGACCATCACCAGCAGGGCGGCGGGAATCTCCACCGCATAGCCGGCAAAGCGGTCAACCAGGTCGAGCGCACCGCGCCAGCCGGCGCGCGTGGATGAGGGGGAGGCGCTGGGATTTTCCATCACGTAGGCGTTCGCGGGAGACAGGGCGGCAGAGGATTGCATATTCTGCTTCCTAAGGCGTGATGACGGGTGGATCGGGAGGGATAAAAAATCCGCGCGCTCGCGCACGCGGATTTTGGCGACACGGCGTGCTCAGGCCAGCTTGCCGACGGCCTGTTCCAGCAAGCCCCAGGGCTCGGCGCCGAACTTCTCGCGCCACTCGGCGTAAAAGCCGGCCTTGCGCAGTTGTGCGCGGAAGGTGTCGGCCGCCGGGTGGTTGAACGCCAGGCCCTTGGACTGCAGGTCGGCCTGCACGGTGTCGTTGAGCTTTTTCACGTCTTCGCGCTGCTTCACGCCGGCTTCGTTGATGGCGCGCGCGGCGATGGTCTGCAGGTCGGCGGGCAGGCGGTTCCAGGCGCGGCCGTTGCCGATGAACCAGAAGCCGTCCCAGATGTGGTTGGTCAGCGAGCAGTACTTCTGCACCTCGTACAGCTTGGCCGCCTGGATGATGGCCAGCGGGTTTTCCTGCGCATCGACGATCTTGGTCTGCAGCGAGGAATACACCTCGGAGAATTGCAGGCTGGTGGGCGAGGCGCCCAGCGCCTTGAACATGGAGATCGACAGCGGGCTCACCGGCACGCGGATCTTCAGGCCCGAGAGGTCGGCGGCGGAAGAGATCGGCTTGCCGGAGGTGGTGGTCTGGCGGAAGCCGTTGTCCCAGATCTTTTCCATGGCGATCATGCCCGCCTTGGAAATCGCCGCGCGCACGTGGGCGCCCAGCTTGCCGTCCATCGCCGCCCACACCTGGTTGTAGTCGGAGAAGGCGAAGCCGACGGCGTTGATCGCCGCCACCGGCACCACGGTTGCGATCACCAGCGCGGAAGGGGTGAAGAACTCGATGCCGCCGTTGCGCACCTGCGCCAGCATGTCGGTATCGCCGCCCAGCTGGTTGTTCGGGAAGATGTTGATTTCCATCCGCCCCTTCGATTCCTTCTTGATGCGGTCCGCCGCTTCCTGCGCGCGGATGTTCAGCGGGTGGGTCAGGGGCAGGTTGTTGGCGTACTTGTAGGTGAACTCGGCGCCGGCGGCGCGGGCGATCATCGGAAAGCCGCTGATCGCGGTGGCAGCGGGCAGGGCCGCGAGTTTGCGCAAGGCAGCGCGCCGGGAAGAGCTGGGCATGTTTGTCTCCGAAAGACGTTTGTTGGTCGCCTGCGGCGCCTGCATCGGTTCAGGGCACCACAATAAAGTTGCTTGCTTTTGCTGCATCGCATGATGTAATTTGATGCTTATGGCATCACGCGGCGCACCTACGATAGGCGATTGCGTGAGTGGGTGTCAAACCGCGTTGATGATGGTTTTTGATGTGATATAAAATGGCGAAAAGCAACAAGAAGATTTCCGCTCGCACGGGCAAGGCATCGGCCGGCCCGCGCGCCCGCGCAAAAACCGCGTCGCGCCGCGAGGTGGCGCCGGCCGCGCGCGCCCGCGTACCCGACATTGCGCTGGCTGCCGGCGTCTCCACCGCCACGGTGGATCGCGTGCTGAACCGCCGCCCCGGCGTGCGCGCGCTCACGGTGCAGCGCGTGCTCAAGGCCGCCGCCGATCTCGACTATCTTCCCGACGCCGCGCTGTACACCGCCGCGCCGCGCCCGCGCCGCTATTCCTTCCTGCTGCCGGCCGGCACCAACCGTTTTCTCAACATGCTGGGCGACATGGTGAGCTATTCGGACGAGCACCTCCTGCCCTTCAACGCGCGCGCCCAGGTCGAGTACATCGAAGGTTTCAACCCGGAGGCGCTGGCTGAAAGCCTGCTGCGCCATGGCAGACGCGCCGACGGCATTGCCTGCATGGCGCTGGAACATCCCACCGTGCGCGAGGCGGTGAATCGCCTGGCCGAAGACGGCGTGCCGGTGATCACCCTGATCTCCGACCTTTCCAACTCCGCGCGCGTTGCCTACATCGGGCTGGACAATCGCGCCGCCGGGCGCACCGCCGGCTATTTGCTCGGACGCTTCATCGGTGCACGCCCCGGGCGCGCGCTCAAGGTGGCAATGATCGCCGGCAGCCTTTCCTACCGCGCGCACGAGGAGCGCGAGATGGGCTTTTTGCACATCTTCGAGGAAATGTTCCCGCGCATGGGCGTGGTGGGACTGCGCGAAGGGCATGATGACGCGCAACGCAACTACGAGCAGACGCGCGCGCTGCTGGAGCAGCATGCCGATCTCGCCGGTATCTACAACATCGGCGGGGCATCCGACGGCGTCGGCCGTGCGCTGAAGGAGGCCGGGCGCGACCAGCAGGTGGTGTTCATCGGCCACGGCCTGTCGCCGGATACGCGTTCGCTGCTGATCGACGGCACCATGGACGCGGTGATCACGCAGAATCCGCAGGCCACCATCATGAGTTGCGTGCGCATTTTTTCCAACCTGCGCCAGCGCCGCGAGGTGCTGGCAGGGGTGGAGGCGGTGCGCAGCACAGTGGTGCTGCGCGAGAACCTGCCGTGAGGGCAGGGCGTGTAAACTGCGGCAGCCGAAGTCACGGACACGCCATGATTCCAATAACGCCACACGGCCGCGCGCGCCGGCCCGCCCGATGAAGCTGCAATTCGCCGCCAGCCTGCTTTGTTTTTGCGCCTTTGTAGCGCATGCCGCCGGTACCCCGGCCTCGAAATCCCCGCCCGCCAAGCCTGCCGCCAAAACACAGGCCCCCGCCGGCAAGACCGTCCCCCGCCATTTCTTCGTCTCCGGTAGCGCCGGCGGCATTGCGGAGATCGACCTGCCGGCCGGCTGGGACATCAGCGGGCGCACCTCGCCGATCGCCATGCGCATGCAGGCGCCCGGCGCGCCCGACAAGCTGCAACTCACCGCCTTCCCGATTTCGAAAGACAAGATCGCGCTGGCCAGCGACGACAAGCTGCGCGACATGCTGAGCGAGAACGGCAAGTCCATGCTCAAGTTCAGCGCCGAGACCGGCTTCGACATCCTGCCGTTGCCCGGGGCGCGCGGCTTTTATTTTGGCCTGTCCGACAAGGCGCTGGCCGGCAAGCCTGGCGGGCCGGACAAGTTTCCCTTCGTGCATTCCGGCGCGCTGCGCTTCGGCGAGTGGGTAGGAATTTTCAACGTCTTCAGCAACGAAAAGCAAGGCCGCTTCGTGCAGGAAAGCCTGGCCGCGGCTGCCAGCCTGCGCTGGTCGGCGCCGGTGCCTGCCGCGCAAGGCGAGCGCGCGATTGCCGCCATGCGCTTTGCCGCCGTGCCCGAAGGCATGACGCGCAAGAGCGAAATCAACTGCGTGTCGCCGCAGGCGAAAATGCTCTACGACCGCTTCAACGATCTCTACGGCCCGATGCTCGGTACGCACACGGTGAAGAGTTCGTTCGAATCCTATGACGCCGGCGGCGGCGATGCCGGGTCGGTTCTCTACATGAGCTTCAACCTGCCGGTGCAGAATGACTTGCGCGCCTTTGTCGCCGGCCTGCTGTGGCATGAGGCTTTCCCGACACGCGAGCACCCGGAAGAATTTTTCGCCGCCGGCAGCGAGCTGGTGGTCTGGTGCACGCCGGTGGAAAGCCGCATCAAGCGCTTGTCGCAGACGCGCCTGGAGGAGGCACTGTTCCCGCCGGCAAAAAGCGAGCGGCGCTAAACTGCGGCAATCGCAGGATGAGCCGGAGGCGCTGATGGACCCCAAGGATATGCCGCAAAACCGCCCGCTGCTGAACAACGTCGCCCACGCCGGCCTCGATTACAGCAAGATTCCCTACCAGAAGCCGCAGCCGATGGGCATGATCCCCGACCTGATGGTGCCGGGGCTGTTGCAGATGGTGCGCGACCCCCTCGGCGGCGAGGCGCGCGAATGGATTCCGCTGACCGACACCGTGAGCTTCCGCCCGGTGCATTTCAATGTCTCACAAGGCTTCTACGCCCACGTGATGCGGGTGACGCGCGGTGGCGTGTTGTCGCGCCATCGCCATACCGGCGGCGTGCACGCCCTGGTGCTCAAGGGGCGCTGGCATTACCTGGAGCACGACTGGGTGGCGGAGGAGGGCTCCTACGCCTTCGAGCCGCCCGGCGAAACGCACACCCTGGTGGTGCCGGAAGACTGCACCGAGATGATCACGTTTTTCATCGTCCATGGTGCGCTGATGTACGTCGACCCGCAGGGCAAGGCCATCGGCTACGACGACGTGTTTACCCGCCTGGAAATTGCAGGCGACTACTACGAGAAGATCGGGCTGGGGCGGAATTACGTAAAAAAGCTGGTGCGCTGAATCTGCGGTGCCCGCGCGTATCACTGCCGCGCCGCTGGCGTAAGATATCGCCATCCGCCACGGCTGGAGCATTCGATGAACAACAACTACCGCACCACCTTTGTCCCCCGCCTCATCGCCGCGTCCCTGGGCGTAGCGCTCGCGCTCGCCGGGCTCGCGGCCCATGCCGAAGTCTATAGATGGGTGGACGCCAACGGCAAGACGCAGTTCAGCGACAAGCCGCCGCCCGACCAGAAAAACGTCAAGCAGCTCGACTTGAAAAACGCCGCCGTCTCACCCGCAGCCAAGGCCGCGGCGGAGCAGCGCGCAGCTGCCGACAAGGCGCGCGCCCAGGCTCCCGCCGCCCCGCCCACTGCCAAGTCCGACGCCAAGGGCAAGGCCCGCGACCCCGATGAAGGTAAAAGCGAGTTGCAGAAAAGCCAGGAATGCTTCGCCAGGTACCGGGGCCCCAACGGACGCCCGAGCCCCGAGGCGGGGCAGCATTGCCAGGAAGTCAAGATACCAAACTGAGCCCTCGCGGGCCGGTAGCTGTCCGGCTTGGGGCCGGAAAAATCCGCCGCAACTGCGGCGTCAACCAGCGCTAGATCGCGCCTTGCGCGCGCAGCGCCGCGATGTCGCCTGCCGCCATGCCGAGTTCGCCGAGGATAGCGTCGGTGTGCGCCCCCAGTGCCGGCACGTCTTCCATGCGCGCCTCGTAGGCGTTGTTGCGGCCCGGCGGCAGGAGTGCGGGAATCGGGCCGGCGGAAGTGCCCACCGTACGCCAGCGCTCGCGTGCCTTCAGTTGCGGGTGCGCCCAGACGTCGGCCATTTCGTTCATCTGGCCGTAGCCGATATCCCCTTCGTCCAGGCGCTGCTTCACTTGCTCGACGCTGATGTCCTTGAACGCGGCCTCGATCAGTGCGCGCAGCGCGACGCGATTGGCGGAGCGCCTGGAGACGCTGTCGTAGTCCGGATGTTTCGCGAGGTCAGCCTGGCGTAGTACCTTGTCGCAAAACACCGCCCACTCGCGCTCGTTTTGCAGGCCCAGCACCACGCTCTTGCCGTCGCCGGCCTTGAACGGGCCGTAGGGGTAGATGGTGGCGTGCGAAGCGCCGGCGCGCGCCGGCGGCGGCGCGCCTTCCCAGGCGTAATACATGGGAAAGCTCATCCACTCGGTCAGCGCTTCCAGCATCGACAGGTCGATGTGCGAACCCCGGCCGGTCTTCTGGCGCAGCAGGATGGCGTTGAGGATGTTGGTGTAGGCGTACATGCCGGCGGCGATGTCGGCCACCGAGATGCCGGCCTTCGACGGCTCTTCCGCCGTGCCGGTGGTGGTGACGAAACCGGCCTCGCTCTGGATCAGCAGGTCGTAGGCCTTCTTGTCGCGCTGCGGGCCGTCGCCGCCGTAGCCGGAAATGTCGCAGACGATGAGCTGCGGAAAGCGATCCTTCAGACTCGCGTAATCCAGGCCCATGCGCGCGGTAGCGCCGGGGGCGAGGTTCTGGATCAGCACGTCGGCTTTTTCCAGCAGCTTCTCCATCACGCCCTGGGCCTGCGCATGCTTCAGGTCCAGCGTCAGGCTTTGCTTGGAGCGGTTGGTCCAGACGAAGTGCGAGGCCAGGCCCTTGACCCGGGTGTCATAGGCGCGCGCGAAATCGCCCACCTTGGGGCGCTCGATCTTGATTACCCGCGCGCCCATGTCGGCAAGCTGGCGCGTGGCGAAGGGGGCGGCGATGGCGTGTTCGAGCGAAACGACGGTGATGTTGTCGAGCGGCAGGGTCATGGCGTGATACAGGCAATGCCCGATGAAACCCGGGCAGTCGTGTTAACTTAGCGGACTGCCGATTTTACCCGCAGGCGAAGCTGCCAAGGCCCGCCCGTTTCCCCGAGACAAATCCATGACTTCTTCACTCAAGCCCCGCACCGGCGGCCAGATCCTCGTCGACCAGCTGAAAATCCACGGCGTGCGCCACGCCTTTTGCGTGCCCGGCGAGTCCTACCTCGCCGCGCTCGACGCGCTTTACGACGCGCGCGACAGCATCGAACTCATCGTCGCGCGCCAGGACGGCGGCGCCTCCTTCATGGCCGGCGCCTACGGCAAACTCACCGGCAGGCCGGGCATCTGCTTCGTCACCCGCGGCCCGGGCGCGACCAATGCCTCCATCGGCGTGCACACCGCGTTCCAGGATTCGGACCCGATGATCCTGTTCGTCGGCCAGGTGGCGAGCGACCAGGTGGAACGCGAAGCCTTCCAGGAGGTCGACTATCGCCGCATGTTTGGCCAGATGGCCAAGTGGGTGGCGCAGATCGACCGCGCCGACCGCATTCCCGAATACGTCAGCCACGCCTTCCACATGGCGACCTCCGGCCGCCCCGGCCCGGTAGTGCTCGCGCTGCCCGAAGACATGCTGACCACCCTGGCGACGGTGGCCGACGTGCATCCCTACAAGGTGGTGCAGGCCGCCCCCCAGCCGGGCGACATGCAAAAGCTGAAGGGGCTGGTGCAGGGCGCGCAGCGGCCCATCGTGCTGCTCGGCGGCACGGTATGGGAAAAGCAGGGCCTGGCCGACATCAAGACCTGGATCGAAAACTGGAACCTGCCCGCCACCTGCGTGTTCCGTTTCCTCGATACGCTGGACAACCGTCACCCGAATTACGTCGGCGAAGCCGGCATCGGCACCAACCCCAAGCTGGCCGAACGCATCAAGAACGCCGACCTGCTGATTACCGTCGGCGCGCGCCTGGGCGAGATGACCACCAACGGCTACACCCTGATCGAGCCGCCGGTGCCCAAGCAGCGCCTGATCCACATCCACGCCGACCCCTCCGAACTCGGCCGCGTCTACCAGGGCGAGTTGCTGATCTGCTCCGGCGTCAACCAGTTCGCCGCCGCGGCCGCCGCGCTGGGCAAGATCGATTCGGCCAAGTGGGCCGCCGCCGTCAAGGAAGCTCGCGCCGAGCTGGACGCTTTCCGCAAGCCCGCGCACGTCATGCCGGGCAAGGTGGATCTGCGCGCCGTGGTCGAGCACATGAACGAGACCCTGCCGGAAGACACCATCTACACCAACGGCGCCGGCAACTTCTCCGGCTGGCTGGCGCGTTTCCATCCCTACACCGTGCACCGCACCCAGCTCGCCCCCTCGGCCGGCTCGATGGGCTTCGGCGCGCCGGCGGCGGTGGCGGCGAAAGTGGCACGGCGCAACCAGACCGTGGTCGCCTTCAACGGCGACGGCGACTACATGATGAACGGCCAGGAGCTCGCCACCGCGGTGCAGTATGGGCTGAACGTGATTTTCGTCATCGTCAACAACAGCATGTACGGCACCATCCGCATGCACCAGGAACGCGATTATCCAGGCCGCGTCTCCGGCACCGCGCTGATCAACCCCGATTTCGCCGCCCTGGCGCGCGCCTACGGCGCGCACGGCGAGACCGTCACCGAGACGGCGCAATTCGCCGCCGCGCTCAAGCGCAGCGTCGAGTCGAAAAAGCCGGCGGTGATCGAAGTGGTGATCGACCCGAACGCGATTACCACCTCCACCACGCTCGAAGCGATCCGCGAGAAGTCGCAGAAAGCCAAGACCGCGGCCGCCTGAACCATGGCGTACCAGCACCTGCAACTGGCCATCGACGGGCGGCTCGCCGTCGTCCGCCTGCACCGCCCGGCGCAGCGCAATGCCCTGGCCAACGCGCTGATGCGCGAATTGATCACCGTGGCGCGCGAACTGGGCGACCGGGCGGATGTCGATGCCGCCATCCTCACCGGCAGCGACAGCTATTTTTCCGCCGGCGCCGACCTGAAAGATGCGTCTTCCTGGGACGACCCGGATCTCTCGATCGCCGAGCAGCGCGAGATGGCCTCCCTCGGCTACCGCATGTGCAAGGCCTGGGAAGAGATGCCGCAGATCACCATTGCCGCCATCGAAGGCTACGCGATCGGCGGCGGTTTCGCCCTGACCCTCGCGCTCGACTGGCGCGTGGCCGCCGTCGGCAGCTTCGTCGCCCTGCCGGAAATCTCGCTCGGCATTCCGCTCACCTGGGGCACGATTCCGCGCCTGGTTAATCTCCTCGGCCCGGCGCGCGCCAAGCGCATGACCATCCTGTGCGAGCGGTTTTCCGCCAAGGAGGCGCTGGACTGGGGTGTGCTTGATTACCTGGCGCCCAAGGGCCGCGTGCTGGCGCGCGCCACCGAACTGGCGCAACAGGCGCTTGCCATGCCGGGCATTGCCGTGCGCATGAGCAAGGAGTCGGTCAACGCCGCCGCTACCGCCCTCAACCACGCCGCCGGCTACATGGCGCACGACCAGCGCGTGCTGATGGCCGGCAGCAAGGAAGCGAAGGCGGCGCGCGCCAAGGCGCTGCCGAAGGCGAAGAAAAGCTAGGTCAGCCGACCTGGATGCCGAAGGCCCAGCACAGGGCCGTGAAACTGAAGAACGCCAGCGCGGTGGTGACCAGGATGGCAGAGGCCACGCGCTCGGCATTCGCGCCCTGGCGCTCGGCGAACAGGAACACCGTGCCCGCCACCGGCATCGCGGCCATCAGCACCAGCGTGCTCACCTGCAGCTTATCCAGGTGGAACAGGTAGATCGCCATCAGCGCCGTCATGTAAGGGTGCAGCAGCAGCTTGGCGCCGGTCATCATCAGCACGTCGCCGCGCCACGGGCGGGTGCCGGGGCGATACAGCGAAACGCCGATGGTGAACAGCGCCACCGGCCCGGCCGAATTGCCCAGCAGGCGCGTGAAGGTGTCGGCGGCGAAGGGCAACTGGCGATGCAGGGCCGAGAGCAGGGTGCCCGCCACCA
Source organism: Burkholderiales bacterium (assembly GCA_036498945.1). Taxonomy (GTDB): domain Bacteria; phylum Pseudomonadota; class Gammaproteobacteria; order Burkholderiales; family JAEUOS01; genus JAQGMJ01. Next base: position 21,139 of record DASYEQ010000083.1, read on the forward strand.
CCGACCAGATCAGCGGATTCTTCGACACGCGCAACGCGGCGCCCTTGAGCGCCGTGCGCACGCCCTGGCCGCCGCTGTCCTGCAATGAAGCCAGCGCCAGCGCGCTGGAGACCAGCACCAGCAGGTCGGCCATGCCGGCGGCGATCAGGGGCGCCAGGCAGTCCTGGCCCAGCATCGAAGGCAGGAGTGCGAAGCCCATGTAGCCCCAGTTCGACCACGAGACCGCAAGCGCGGCGAAGGCGGCGTCGCGCAGGCCTTCGCCGGCGGCATAGCGGATCGCCACCACGAAAATGGTGAGCATCGCCAGCCCCGTCACCATGTAGGCGGCGAACACCGGCAGGTTGAAAATCTGCTCGAACGGCGTGCCGGAACAAAAGCGGAACAACATGCACGGCAGCGCGAAATACAGCACGAAGGTGTTGAGCGCCGGCACCGCGTTTTCCGGCAGCATGCGGAAGCGCGCGGCAAGAAAGCCGCACAGCACCAGCGCGAAAAACGGCGCCGTGACGTTGATGATGGCGAGCATGGGGGGCTATTCGGAGGTGGGGGATTGCGCGCCTGCGGGAGGACCGCTGCGCGCTGCCTTGCCGCGGCCCGGGCGGAATTGTCGCTCATCCCGGTAATACGCGGCATCCTCGTTTTCCCGCGCCCAGCCGGGAATGCCCTTTATCGGCAGCGGTTGCAGGTCGCGCGGTCCCGCCTGCGCTGACAGCAGGGTGATGTGGGAGTCGAGCGCCTGATCCAGCAGCGCCAGGCGCTGTGGTCCTTCCAGGGTGAAGTAGTCGGCTCGCACCGGCACCACGATGCCCTTGGCAGTGAGCCCGTCGTAGGGCGCCAGGCAGTGCTCGTAAAGCGCGTGGCCGAACACCACGAAATCCATCGCCGCCTGTACGCGCGCGCGTTTTTCCCAGAACAGTTCGTGCCAGCGGAAGCCAGCGAGAAGCTGCGCCAGTTGGGCATCGGCGCAGGCGATCACCAGGCCGCTTTCGTCGAACTGGGTCAGCAGGTCGCGCAAGGGAGTGCGGCCATTGGGAGCATCGGCGGCGCCGGCCGCCATGTGCAGTGCGTTGATGCGCGCCTTGGCGCGCGGAAACAGCAGCCAGGCGCAGGCGTGAAAGGCATCGTGCCAGTTGTCGGCACGAGTCTCCACTTCCCCCGCTTCGTGGATGCGGCGCTCGAAATCCAGCGCCGACAAACGGCCATCCGAGGTAGGCACGAAGCGCAGCGGCAGACTACGTGCGTTGCGCAATCGGCGCAGATCGGCCAGTGCGTTCCAGTCTTGCGGCAGCGGCCAGCGCTTGGGCGGCAGCACAGGCAGCACCTGCGCCAGCGGCGCGAAGGGCGGCGAGGGCGCCTGTGCGCGCCAGTCCGCCCAGGAAATCACTACGGCCTCCGGCTCAGCCGGTAAACTTCCAGTGCATGGTCTCGCCCGCCATCAGCGGCACGATGCCGGACTCGTCCACGTAAGGGAAAGTCTCCGGCAGCTTCCACTCCTCGCGCCTGAGCGTGATGCGCGTGCCGTTGCGCGGCAGGCCGTAGAAATCCGGGCCATGGAAGGAAGCGAAGGCTTCGAACTTGTCCAGCGCGCCGGCGGCATCGAAGGCCTCGGCGTAAAGCTCCAGCGCATGCGGCGCGGTGTAGCAGCCGGCGCAGCCGCAGGAAACTTCCTTGGTGTTGCGCGCGTGCGGCGCCGAATCGGTGCCGAGGAAGAATTTCGGGCTGCCCGAAGTGGCCGCCTTGACCAGCGCAACGCGATGTTCCTCGCGCTTCAACACCGGCAGGCAGTAGAAGTGCGGGCGGATGCCGCCCTTGAAGATCTCGTTGCGGTTGAACAGCAGGTGCTGCGGGGTGAGCGTCGCGGCGACGTTGGCGTCGGCCTCGCTCACGTATTGCGCGGCTTCGCTGGTGGTGATGTGTTCGAACACCACTTTCAGCTGCGGGATGCGTTTACGCAACGGCATCATCACGCGCTCGATGAAGCGTGCCTCGCGGTCGAACACGTCCACCGCGGGGTCGGTGACTTCGCCGTGGGTGAGCAGGGGAATGCCCAGCTCGGCCATTTTTTCCAGGGTCCTGTCGCACTTGGCGAGGTCGGTGACGCCGGCGTCAGAATTGGTGGTGGCCCCGGCGGGGTAGAGCTTGAGCGCCTTGACGAAGCCGGACGCCTTCACCTTGACGATCTCCTCGGGCGGCGTGGTGTCGGTGAGGTAGAGCGTCATCAGCGGCTCGAATTTCGCGCCCGCCGGCAGCGCGGCGAGAATGCGCTCGCGGTATGCCGCGGCTTCGGCCACCGTGCGCACCGGCGGCTTGAGATTGGGCATGATGATGGCGCGGGCGAACTGCCTGGCGCTGGCAGGCAGCACGGCGGCGAGCCCGGCGCCGTCGCGCACGTGCAGGTGCCAGTCGTCGGGGCGGGTAAGAGTCAGTGTGGTCATGGTAGCGGGAGCGAGAGTTTACGCGAGCAAGAGTACCCGGTAGTCGTTGACGTTGGTGCGCGTCGGGCCGGTGGTGATGAGGCCGCCGACGGCATCGAAAAACCCCCAGGCATCGTTGGCCTCCAGCAGGGCGGCGGCCTCCTTGCCTTGGGCGCGGGCATGCGCCAGCGTATCAGGGCCGAAGGCGGCGCCGGCATTCGGCTCGGAACCGTCGATGCCGTCGGTATCTGCTGCCAGGCCGTACGCACCGGCCTCCCCGTCGAGTTCGATGGCGGCCGCCAGCAGGTATTCGGAGCAGCGGCCGCCGCGGCCGTTGGGATTTTTCACCGTCACCGTGCATTCGCCGCCGGAAATCAGCGCCAGCGGCCGGCGCGGCGCGAGTTCACGCAGTTGCTGCGCCTGCCCGCGCCCGACTTCACGCGCTTCACCGGTGATGGTGTCGCCGAGGTTTTCGGTGGCAATGCCGGCGGCGCGAAACACTTCCGCCGCCGCTTCCAGGCTCTGGTAGGCAGTGGCGATCACCTTCGTCTCGGCGCGCGCGAACACCGGGCTGCCGGGCTTGGGTGTCTCCGCGACCTCGCCGCGGATGCCGGCTTCCAGGCGCGCGCGCACGGAGGCGGGCATGTCGCAGCCGAAACGCACCAGGATATCCAGCGCATCCCGGTAGGTGGTAGGGTCGGGCACCGTGGGGCCGCTGGCGATATGGGTGGGCTGGTCCCCCGTCACGTCCGAAATCACCAGCGAGACGATCGGCGCCCGGCACTGCGCCGCCAGCCGGCCACCCTGGATCAGACTCAGGTGCTTGCGCACCGTGTTCATGTCCTGGATCGGCGCGCCGCAGCGCAGGAGTTCGCGCGTGGTCGCTTTCAGGTCCGCCATGCTGATGCCCTTGGCTGGCAGCGACAACAGCGCCGAACCGCCGCCCGAGACCAGTGCCAGCAGCAGGTCGTCCGGCCCCAGGCCTTGCACCAGGTGCAGGATTTCGCGCGCCGCCGCCTCGCCCGATTCGTCCGGCACCGGGTGCCCGGCCTCGATCACGCGGATGCGTTTCAGCGCTTCGCTGCCCTCGTAGCCGTGCGCATAGCGGGTGATCATCAAGCCTTCGAGGGGGGCCTGCGCCGGCCAGTGCTGCTCCACCGCCTTGGCCATCGAGGCACCCGCCTTGCCGGCACCTACGACGAGCGTACGCCCCTTGGGCGGCGGCGGCAGGTGGGCGGGGACGATTTTCAGCGGGTCGGCAGCGGCGACCGCCGTGTCATAGCTTTGCCGCAGCAAGGCGAGGGCGGATTGATTGTCCATGCCACATTTTAACCGCCGCTCCCTTCCCGGCTCCTTGCGCCGCGTCATGCGCGGCGGTTGACTTGGGGCCGGCTTGAGAGACAATGCACGTCTCCCTGCCGCCGCCCAATCCACCATGCCCCAAGCCCCCGGTCTTGCCTTCAGCCACGTCGGCATTTTCGTCAACGACATCGTCGCCATGGAGGCGTTCTACACCCGCCATCTTGGCTTCACCGTTACCGACCGCGGCAACCTTTCCGGCCCGCACGGCGCGGTCGGCCTGGTGTTCCTCTCGCGCAACCCGGACGAGCACCACCAGATCGTCATGGTCACCGGGCGCCCGGAGCAGGTCGATTTCAACGTGGTGAACCAGATTTCCCTGCGTGCCGACAGCCTCGCCACTCTCAAGGCGATGCACGCCGAACTGAAGGCGGCGGAAGTGCGCGAAATGATGCCGGTGACCCACGGCAACGCCATGTCGGTCTACTTCCGCGACCCCGAAGGCAATCGCCTGGAAATCTTCATCGACACCCCTTGGTATGTCACCCAGCCGATGCGCGTGACGCTGCCGATCGAAATGCCCGAGCCCGAACTGATGCAATGGGTGGAAGAACACGCGCGCAAGCTGCCGGGCTTTCGCCCGCGCACGGAGTGGCGCGCCGAGATGGCGCGCAAGATGGGGCTGGCGGCCTAGGGAGCCCGGCAGCGGGAAATCAGGCGTTGCCCTTGGTCTGCGCCGCGCGCAGCGCCTCGGTCAGCACCTCGGTAATCATTTTGTAATTCGGCCGCCCGCGGTATGACACCTTGAGGTGGCGCATGCCGGTGACATCGGTTTTCGGGTCCTGTAGCAGCGCCGGGTAACGCTCGGCCAGGGAGGCGCCATCCCACAGTTGGATCAGGCAACAGGTTTTCTGCGGTACCAGCGAAACCAGGTTCTTGCCGCGTGAATAGACCGGTGTATTCCACTTCACCGTCTCGACGATGGCGGGTTCGGCCTTGAGCACGATCTCGCGCAGCTTGTATAGCGTCGCCTGCTGCTCGTACGGCAATCCCTGGATCAGTTTTTCTACACTCTGCATACTTTCATGCTCCCCTGCGCGGCCGCCGCGAATCGACTGCGCAAAACAAGCAAGCCTTACGCCGCTGCGCGTTCCTGCACTTTAACCGATAGCCCGAAATCCTGCGGGAAATGGTCGACGCGCACCACCTCGTCGCGCAGCCGCGCATAACGCGCCAGCGCCTCGCGCTCATCCAGGCGGATCACGCCCTTGGCCGCCGCGTCTTCCACCAGCGCCGCATGGTCCGGCCCGCTGATGCGGTGCTCGCGCTGCGCCTCGCGCAGTTTGTGCTCCACCGCCTCGGCCTCGATGGCGGCCGTCAATGCGGCTTCCAGCGCACCCAGCGGCTCCTTTTCCGATTTCGGCAGGTACATGCCGGCGGTGAGGCGGTCGCGCGCGCGGTTCTCATCCGTCGAAGGCGCGATCAGGATGCGCGCGGCGCGCGCGCCCAGTTCGTCCGAAGGGGCGTAGAACATGCGGCCCAGCGGGTACACCACGCGGCGCAGGCCCCAGGCCACCAGCCGGTTCGGGTAATTGGCCATGGCGCCGTCGAGCGCCATCTGCGCGTGGTACAGCGTGTCCCAGATCGCCCAGTGCAGCAGCGGTGCATCTGTAATGTGCCGGCCCTGGCCTTCGTAGCGCTTGAGCGCCGCCGAGCAGAGATACATGGCGGACAGCACGTCGCCCAAGCGCGCGGAGAGCTTTTCGCGGCGTTTCAGGCCGCCGCCCAGCACCAGCATCGACACATCCGAGACGAAGGCGAAGGACGCCGACATGCGCGTGAGCTGCTGGTAATAGCGCCGGGTGCGCGGGTCGATCGCCTCGGGCGTGCGCACGAAATGCGAACCGGTCAGGCCCATCACCAGGGCGCGGGCGAAATTCGACAGGGCGAATTTCACGTGCTCGGCCAGCGCATGGTCGAAGTCGAGCAGGCCCTGGCGCGCATCGGGATTTTTCGCCGCGTGCATCTCCTTCAGCACCCAGGGGTGGCAGCGGATCGCCCCCTGGCCGAAGACGATGAGCGAGCGCGTCAATATGTTCGCGCCTTCCACCGTAATCGCAATCGGAATCTGCTGGTAGGCGCGCGCCATCAGGTTGTTCGGCCCCAGCATGATGCCCTTGCCGGCCAGCACGTCCATGGCGTCGTTAACCACCTGGCGCCCCATTTCGGTGACGTGCAGCTTGGCAATCGCGGAAGCCACCGCCGGCTTTTCGCCGAGATCGACGGCGCCGGCGGTCATGATGCGGGTCGCATCCATCATGTAGGCGCGCGCCGCGATACGAGTCAAGGCCTCTTCGACGCCTTCGAACTTGCCGATCGGCATCTTGAACTGCTGGCGCACCCGCGAATACGCGCCGACGCCGCGCGCCGCCACCTTGGCCATCGCCGTGGTGAGCGAGGGCAGGGAGATCGAGCGCCCAGCCGCCAGGCACTCCATCAGCATGCGCCAGCCGGTACCCGCCATCGCCGGGCCGCCGATGATCCAGTCCAGCGGCATGAACACATCTTTGCCCCAGTTGGGCCCGTTCTGGAACGAGGCGTTGAGGGGCCAGTGGCGGCGGCCGATGTTCACCCCCGGCGTCCTGGTCGGCACCAGCGCGCAGGTGATGCCCAGGTCTGGCTTGTCGCCCAGCAAGTGGTCGGGGTCAGTCAAGCGGAAAGCCAGGCCGAGGATGGTGCATATCGGGCCTAGAGTGATATAGCGCTTTTCCCAGGTGACGCGCATGCCGATCACCTCGCGCCCTTCCCACATGCCCTTGCACACCACGCCAACGTCGGGAATGGCGGCAGCATCCGAGCCGGCATTGGGGTTGGTCAGCCCAAAGGCCGGCACTTCCAGGCCTTTCGCCAGGCGCGGCAGGTAGTAGTTCTTCTGCTCCTCGGTGCCGTAATGGATCAGCAGCTCCGCCGGCCCCAGCGAGTTGGGCACCATCACCGAGATCGCCAGGGTGGCAGAGCGCGTGCCCAGCTTCATCACCACTTGCGAATGCATGTAGGCGGAAAATTCCAGGCCGCCATATTTCTTCGGGATGATCATGCCGAGAAAGCCACGGTCCTTCAGGTACTGCCACACCTGCGGCGGCAGGTCCTGGTGCGTGTGGCTGACCTCCCAGTCGTCGGTCATGGCGCAGACTTCCTCGACTTCGTTATCGAGGAAGCGCAGCTCTTCGGCGGAAAGCCGCGGCTGCGGAATGTCGTGCATCTTCGCCCAGTCGGGCGCGCCGGAAAACAGCTGGCCTTCCCACCACACCGTGCCGGCGTCCAGCGCCTCCTGCTCGGTTTGCGACATCGCCGGCAGGATGCGCCGGTATACCCCCAGCATGGGGTGGGTGAACACCGCCCGGCGCAGCGGCGGCACGATCAGGAGCAGCAGCAGGCACAGCAGCACCGCGCCGATGATGGCGAGTACCGGCTCCCAGCCGCCGGTGGCTTGGGCTGCGCCGAAGAACCAGGCCGCGCCCGCGATCAGCCAGGCGTAGCCGGGCGCGCGCACGTACATGAGAGTGCCGAGGGCGATCAGCGCGATGAGCGCCAGGGCCGACCAGATCATGCCGTCTCCTTGTTGCCGCGGTGCGGCGTTTGTCGTTGCGCGGCGCCGTCTGCGTACGCCGGTTGGGGGCACAACCAGCCTATCCTACGCTGGTCTCAGGTGGGATTCAATCCGGGCCCGGTTTGGGCGCATAATCGCCAGGTTGCAGCGCGCCCGCGCGCCGCGCGCGATTCGTGCGCGCGTCCTTCAGCCATCAGCCATCGCGCAAACCATGAAACTGGGCGTCATCACGCCGGTCGGGCCCGGGCATGAGGGGGCCTATGAGGCCTGCCGCCAATCCGTGCTCGACGCCTGGGCTTACCAGCAAGGCCCCTTCACCGAACTCGAACTCCTGCCGATGTGGGACTTGAAGGGCGAGTCCGGTCGCTCGCGCCGGCGCAACGACGGCATTGCCGCCGCCATCGAAAAAGGCTGCGACTGGCTGTTTTTCCTCGATGCCGACGACCTGATGTATGCCCAGGCCTTCGAGGAAGCCGCACCCTACCTCGGCGGGTACGACGCCGTCTGGGGCAACATCTGCGAAATGCCCTACGGCCAGTTCGACCTGGTACGCCTGCGCGGCGGCCAGCTCCAGGCCACGGAAAAGCTCGACGACATCCTCAAGACCGATCCCTTCCTCACCCTGCAGATGGGGCATTTCGTACGCGCCGCCTGCGCGCGCGACGTCGGCTTCGACGTCTCCATGCACACCGGCGAGGACTTCCGCTACTACCTGCAGATCTGCGCGCGCTACCGCTTCATCAAGGCGGCGTGCATCCTGTTCATCAACCAGCGCGGTGCGCATTCGCAGGGGCCGCTGGCGGCCGACGGCGCGCAATGGCGCGAAGCGGTGCAGGCGGAAATCCGCCGCGTGGCCGAAGAGCGGCAACTGGTGGCCGAGGTCGAGCTCGAAGGCAGGAGGGCGCGCTTTCGCATTGCCAATCCCTTCGACACGGTGCAAAAGGCGCTGTGCCGCGGTCAATTCTTCGAGCAAAAGGAACTGCTGGTGCTGCAACAGCAGGTGGGGCCGCAAAAAACGATCGTCGAAGTCGGTGCCAATATCGGCAACCATGTGGTGTTCTACGCGCAGCACATGAACCCGGTACGCATCTACCCTTTCGAGCCCAATCCGGTGAGCGTCGCGCTGCTGGAGGAAAATATCCGCCTGAACGGCATTGAGGGCCTGATCGACCGCCGCGGCATCGGCTTCGGCCTGGGCGCGGCGCAAAAAAATTACCGCGTGGTGCAAAACGATCCGAACAACCTGGGTGCCGCGCGCCTGGAAGAGGGGGGCACGGGTGGCGACATCGCGGTACGCCGCCTCGACGACCTGTTGCCGACGGAACACGCCGATTTCATCAAGATCGACGCCGAAGGCATGGAATTCGAGGTGCTGGCGGGCGCCGCGCAACTGATCCGCCGCTGCCGCCCGCTGATCTACGTCGAGGTGTGGAATGCGGCCATTCCCACGCTCGACACCTGGCTTACCGACCATCAGTACCAGACCCTGGCCGAAGTGAAGGCGGTGCGCGCGATCAACCGCCTGGTCGGCCCGTGCTGAGCCCGCCTCGCACCACGCGTGCCGGCATTGCAATTGGCGCGGCCGCCCCCATACCTTGCTAACCGCCTTCCGCCCTGTTTCCCGCCTCTTCCGCATGCGCCAACCCGTCCGCCGCGAAAATTCCCCCGCCCCTGCCTCGCAGGACGGCTGGACCACCATCCGCACCCTGCTGCCCTACCTGTGGGAATACAAGCTGCGAGTGGTCCTGGCGCTCACCTTCCTGGTCGGCGCCAAGGTGGCCAACGTCACCGTGCCGGTGATCATGAAGCACATCGTCGATGATCTCGGCGTGGTGCTCTCCACCCCGGAAAAGCTGGCCTTCGGCGCGCTTACCGGCCTGCTGCTGGCCTACGGCGTGGCGCGGGTATCGACCACCATCTTCACCGAACTGCGCGAATTCGTCTTCGCCAAGGTGACGCAGTCGGCGGTGCGCAAGATCGCCCTGCAGGTGTTCCGCCACCTGCATGCGCTGTCGCTGCGCTTTCACCTCGACCGCGCCACCGGCGGCATGACGCGCGACATCGAGCGCGGCTCGCGTGGTGTCTCCACGCTGGTCTCCTATTCGCTCTACAGCATCCTGCCCACCTTTGTCGAAATCGCCCTGGTGCTGACCATCCTCGGTGTGCGCTACGACGCCTGGTTCGTCGGCATCACCCTGGTGGCGCTTACGCTCTACGTGGTGTGGTCGATCAGCGTCACCGAGTGGCGCACGAATTTCCGCCGCACCATGAACGAGCTCGATTCCAGGGCCAATACCCGCGCCATCGATTCGCTGCTCAACTACGAAACCGTCAAGTACTTCAACAACGAGGAGTACGAGGCCAAGCGCTACGATGAAAGCATGGCGCGCTGGGAGGCGGCGGCGGTAAAAAGCCAGACCTCGCTGTCGATGCTCAACATCGGGCAATCGATCATCATCGCCCTGGCGGTTACCGCCATCATGTGGCGCGCCGTGCTGGGCGTGGCGACGCACACCATGACCCTCGGCGACCTGGTGCTGGTCAACGCCTTCATGATCCAGCTCTACATTCCGCTCAACTTCTTAGGCGTGCTGTATCGCGAAATCAAGCAAAGCCTGGCGGACATGGAGCGCATGTTCACCCTGCTGGAAGTGAACCGCGAAGTGGCCGACGCGCCCGACGCGGCGCCGCTGAAGGTGGCGGGCGCGGCGATCCGTTTCGAGCAGGTCGATTTTTCCTACGAGCCGAACCGGCAGATACTGTTCGGCGTCGATTTCGACGTGCCCGCCGGCAAGACGGTGGCGGTGGTGGGCCACAGCGGCTCCGGCAAGTCCACCCTGGCGCGCCTGCTATACCGCTTCTACGACGTCAACCCGGCAGCCGACGGCAAGCCCGGCGGCGCCCTCCGCATCGACGGCCAGGACATCCGCGCCATCACCCAAGGCTCGCTGCGCCGGGCCATCGGCATCGTGCCGCAGGACACGGTGCTGTTCAACGACACCATCTACTACAACATCGCCTACGGCAACACTGCCGCCACCCGCGAGGAAGTGTTCGCCGCCGCGCGCATGGCCGCGATCCACGATTTCGTCGAAACCCTGCCGCGCGGCTACGACACCATGGTGGGCGAACGCGGCCTGAAGCTTTCAGGCGGCGAAAAGCAGCGCGTGGCCATCGCCCGGGCCCTGCTGAAAAACCCGGCGATCATGATCTTCGACGAAGCCACCTCGGCGCTGGATTCGCGCACTGAAAAAGCGATCCAGGCGGAACTGAAAAAGATCGCCGAAAACCGCACCACGCTCACCATCGCCCACCGCCTCTCCACCATCGCCGACGCCCACCAGATCATCGTCATGGACGCCGGCCGCATCGTCGAGCGCGGCACCCATGTTGAACTGCTCGCCCAGGACGGCCACTACGCCCGCATGTGGGCCCTGCAACAGCAGGAAGAGCACAAGGCCGAAGAACTGCACGAAGTGCAGGAAGCGCTGGAGAAGGCTGCCTAGAGCGCCGGGTTTAAAAACAAAAGCCACCCGGCAGGGTGGCTTTTGTTCGTTGCAGTTTAGTGGTATGAATCGCCCGGCTCTGCCGACGATTCATCCCAAACCAGGCCGGCCAAAAGTAGGATTGTACTTTTGGCCGTTCAAAACGTGTATCTCTCCTGCATCTTCTCCAGCTCGATCACCCGCTGCACCGCCGGCCGCGCCAGCACGCGGCGCGCCACCGCGCTGTAGTTGGGGAATTTTTCCGCCATGTTGTGTTTCTTCAGGCCGTTGGCCCAGCCGAAAAACACCAGCAGGTAGGCATCCGCGATGCTGTAGGCGTCACCGGCGGCGAATTGCTTGCCGGCCAGCTTGCTATCAATGAAGGCAATGCTGTCCATGAAGCTGGATTCACCGCGCTCCTGCATCGCCGGGAAGGCGGGGGCTTCCGGGGTGTAGCGCTCCGGGCGGCGCAGGTGTGCGTAGGCGGGATGCACGGTGGAAGAGCCGTAGCCCAGCCACTCCAGGCAGCGGCCCATCGCCTCGCCGCCGGCCGGCAGCAGGTTTGCCTGCGGAAAGCGCTGCGCCAGGTAGGTGAGGATGGCCGGCACTTCGGTGATCACGAAGCCGTCGATCAACAGCACCGGCACGCGGCCCTTGGGATTGATCTTCAGGTACTCGGGCGAATTCTGCTGCTTCTCGGCAAAGTTGACGCGGCGCGGCTCGTAGTCGACGCCGATCTCGCTGAGCGCGACGTGCGGCGCCATCGAACAGGCGCCGGGCGAATGGTAAAGGGCAATGGTCATCGGGTCTCCTTGTATTGACAGCGTATGAGTGACAGCCGCGAATATACATGCAGGGGCCGATAACAAATCGGCATGGGCCGCATTGCGGCGCGGGCTTACACTGGGAGCGTCGAATCTCTTTTGCGGGTATGAGCGTGGCGCGCATGTTGGGTGTGTTGGGCGGCATGGGGCCGCTGGCGACGGCGGATTTCATGGCCAAGGTGGCGGCGGCGACCCCGGCGGCGCGCGACCAGGAACACATTCCCGTGGTCGCATGGTCGGTGCCGCAGATTCCCGAGCGCATTCCCGCCATCCTGGGCAATGGCCCTTCGCCGCTGCCCGCCATGCTGGCCGGGGTGCGTGCATTGCGCAGCGTCGGCGCGGAGGCGGTTGCAATCGCCTGCAACACCGCCCATTACTGGTACGACGATCTGATCAATGAAGGCGGCGTGCCTATCCTGCACATCGCCGATGCGGCGCTCGCCGAAGCCTGCCGGCGCGCGCCGGGCGGGCGGCGCATCGGCCTGCTTGCCACCTCAGGCACCATCGCCGCCGGCTTCTACCAGTCGCGCTTTCGCCGCGAAGGCTACGAAACCCTGCTGCCGGATTCCACCGACCAGGACCTGCTGCACCAGGCGATCTACGCGGTCAAATCCAACGACCTCGCCACCGCTGCCCGCCTGGCCGAGCCGGTGGCGCGCGACCTGCTCGAAGCCGGGGCGGACGTGATCGTCGCCGGCTGCACCGAACTGCCGCTGGTGCTCACCGGCATCGACGTGCAGCTACGTCCGCGCATCGTCGATGCGACCGCGGCGCTAGCCGCCGCCTGCGTTGCCTGGTCGCGCGGGCTCTGAGGCGCATGCGCCTCAGCGCGGTCCAGCGTCACAGGCCGCGTTTTCGATAATATCGGGGCATGGAAATAAAGTGGCTGGAGGATTTTCTGAGTCTGGTGGAGACACGCAGCTTTTCGCGCTCCGCCGAGTTGCGCCACGTCACCCAGCCGGCGTTCTCCCGCCGCATCCGTGCCCTCGAAGCGTGGCTGGGCGCCGACCTGATCGATCGCACCTCCTATCCCACGCGCCTCACCCCCGCCGGCGAGAAATTCCATAGCCACGCGGTGGCCCTGCTGGCTGCCGCCGTGGCCGCGCGCGCGGAAGCGCGCGGCGAAACCCCGCTGGCGCGCGATACCCTGCGCTTCGCTCTGCCGCACACTCTGGCGCTGACCTTCTTCCCGCGCTGGCTGGCGCAGGTCGAAGCCGGCTTCGGCCCGGTCGCCAGCCGGCTGATTGCCACCAACGTGCACGACGCCGTGCTCACCCTGGTTGAAGGCGGCTGCGACCTCCTGATCTGCTATCACCACCCGCGCCAGCCGGTGCAGCTCGACCCGGCGCGCTACGAAATGCTCCCACTGGGCGTCGAATCCCTGCGGCCGTATGCCGCCTGCGGCAAGGGCGGCGTGCCGCGGTTCCAGTTGCCCGGGCGCGCCGCCCAGCCGCTGCCCTACCTGGCCTATAGCCCCAACGCCTACCTCTCGCGCATGGCCGAGCTGGCGCTGGAAAACGCCCAGCGCCGCGTCTACCTGCGCACGGTCTACGAGACCGACATGGCCGAAGGCCTGAAGGTGATGGCCATCGAGGGCCACGGCGTCGCCTTCCTGCCCGCCAGCGCGGTAATCCGCGAGCTCAAGCAAAAGCAGCTGGCCCTGGCCGGCGCGCCCGCATGGGCCGTGGAAATGGAGGTGCGCATCTATCGCGAGCGCCAGGGCGCTTCGCCCTTTCTCGAGCGCCTGTGGCGCCATCTGGCGGCCGCCGGCGCGTAGGCGAATCCGGGCGTTGCCAAGGTTATGCATTTTTTGCATGACCGGATGAAAACACGGCATTGGCGAGAAGCCGCACGGCAGGCGTACATTGGCTGCATCCGCCTTTTCAGGAGCCGCCATGAGCACCCGCACCGAGCACGACCTGCTGGGGGAGCGCGAAGTCCCCGCCAGCGCCTATTGGGGCATCCACACCCTGCGCGCGCGCGAGAACTTCCCGATTTCCGCCACCCCCATCGGCGTCTTTCCCGACCTGGTGCATTCCCTCGCGCTGGTCAAGCACGCCGCGGCGCTTGCCAACCGCGACCTGGCCGAACTCAAGGCGGAGCAGGCCGAAGCCATCATCGCCGCCTGCAAGGAAATCGCCGGCGGCGCGCTGCATGATGAATTCGTGGTCGACGTCATCCAGGGCGGCGCCGGCACCTCCACCAACATGAACGCCAACGAGGTGATCGCCAACCGCGCCCTTGAACTGATGGGACACAGACGCGGCGAATACACGCACCTGCACCCGATCGAGCACGTCAACCGCGCCCAATCGACCAACGACACCTACCCCACCGCGCTGCGCCTGGCTTCCATCCTCGGCATCAAGAAACTGGTGGCGCAAATGGCGCTGTTGCGCGAAGCCTTCGAAGCCAAGGCCTTCGAATTCCGCGACATCCTGAAAATCGGCCGCACGCAATTGCAGGACGCGGTGCCGATGACCCTGGGCCAGGAATTTTCCGCCTACGCCGTGATGCTGGGCGAGGACGAGGCGCGCCTCACCGAAGCCCTCTCCCTGATGCGCGAAATCAGCCTGGGCGCCACCGCGATTGGCACCGGCATCAATACCGACCCTGCCTATGCCGCCACCGCCTGCCGCCACCTCGCGCGCCTCTCCGGCGAGGCGTTGGTGCTCTCGCCCAACCTGGTCGAAGCCACCCAGGACACCGGTGCCTTCGTGCAGCTCTCCGGCGTGCTCAAGCGCGTCGCGGTGAAGCTCTCCAAAACCTGCAACGACCTGCGCCTGCTCTCCAGCGGCCCGCAGGCGGGACTGAACGAAATCCGCCTGCCCGAGCGCGCTGCCGGCTCTTCCATCATGGTGGGCAAGGTCAACCCCATCATTCCGGAGGTGGTGAACCAGATCGCCTTCGAAGTGATCGGCAACGACATCACCATCACCATGGCCGCCGAAGCCGGGCAACTGCAACTCAACGCCTTCGAGCCGATGATCGCCTGGAGCCTGTTCAAGAGCATCGGCCACCTCACCGCCGGCTGCGCCACCCTCACCGAAAACTGCGTCAGGGGCATCGCCGCCAACCGCGAACTGCTGGCGGCGCGGGTGCGCGACTCCGTCAGTCTCGCCACCGCGCTCAACCCCTACATCGGCTATGAGAACGCCACCGAGGTGGCGCGGGCCGCGCTCGCCACGGGGCGCCGCGTGCCTGACCTGGTACTGGAGCGTGGCCTGCTGGACGCGGCGCAACTGGAAGCCATCCTGCGCCCCGAGGTGCTGACCCAGCCGCAGCCGCGCAGCGTGCGCCTGCCGCAGGCGGGCGGGCAGCCGTCTCCCGCCGCCGGCCTGCCGCCGTCGCTGTAAGGAAACGGCCTGCAACCTCCCTTCCGGCTCCCGGGACCCACCAGTCACCAACGTATGCCGAAAGGCATGGCATCCGGCCGAAACCGGCGGGGAAGCCCGTCTTGCGCTTGCATCGCGCTCTGATACACTTGTTCGATCATCGGCAAGGCTAATAACGCACATAGCCGGCAGTGACATCGCCGGCCGCAGTGTGCCAATAAAAAACCCGTCGCCAAGAAGAACCGTGTTACTACCCCTGAGGAGTTGTTTGATGAAAAAGCTGCTTCCCGCCCTGCTGACTGCCGCCTGTGCCGTAGGCTTTGCCTCCGCCGCCCATGCGCAGAGTTCCGGTACCCTGAAAAAGATCAAGGAAACCGGCACCATCACCCTCGCCTACCGCGAGACCTCGATTCCTTTTTCCTACCTGAACGACAAGCAGCAGCCGATCGGCTATGCGATGGAACTCTGCGGCCATGTGGTTGACGCCATCAAGGCCCAGCTGAAGCTGCCGAACCTCAAGGTAAACATGCAGCCGGTGACCTCCAGCAACCGCATTCCGCTGCTGCAGAACGGCACCGTCGATCTCGAGTGCGGCTCGACCACCAACTCGGTGGAACGCCAGAAGCAGGTGGCTTTCGGCCCCACCTACTTCCGCATCAACGTCACCGCCGCGGTGAAGAAGAGCTCCGGCATCAACACCCTGGCCGAGCTCAACGGCAAGAACATCTCCACCACCTCCGGCACCACTTCCGTGCCCCTGCTCAAGGGCTATGAGAAGACCAAGAACGTCGACGTGAAGGAAATCTACGGCAAGGACCACGGCGAATCCTTCCTGTTGCTGCAGGACGACCGCGTCGTCGCCTTCGTGATGGACGACATTCTTTTGGCCGGCCAGATCGCCAACGCCCGCGACCCCTCGCTCTACAAGATCATTCCCGAGTCGCTGCGCTCCGAGCCCTATGCGCCGATGCTGCGCAAGGACGACCCCGAGTTCAAGGCGCTGGTCGACAAGACCCTGGGCGCCCTGTACAAGTCGCCCGAGATGGAAAAGATCTACAACAAGTGGTACCTGAGCCCGATCCCCACCGCCACCCCGGGCAAGACCATCAACCTCAACTTCCCGATGACCCCGGGCCTGAAGGCCGACTTGGCCAACCCGAACGACAAGGGCGTCTGAAGTCGATCAGCCGGCCATATCAAAAATGGCCGGCACTGCAAATACCGGCAGGCGCCGCTGTACAAGCAGCGGGCCTGCCGGTTTACTATGAGCCTGCGCACTTGGGACAACCCCGGATCTGATCCGTCCGGCTAGATTGGCGCAGGACTTGCATCACAGAACAATATTTGCAGCAAGGAGGGGACGTGGATCTGAAGATACTGCTGGAACAGGTGCCGGATGGCGACGGCACCTGGCTGATGAGCCTGGCCTCGGGCCTCAAATACACGCTCATCGTCGCCGCCCTGGCGTGGATCATCGCCTTCGTGCTCGGCTCCATTCTCGGCGTGATGCGCACCACCGAAAACCGCTGGGCGGTGCGCCTGGGCAACGCCTACGTCGAGATCTTCCGCAACGTGCCCCTGCTGGTGCAGTTCTTCGTCTGGTTTTTCGTCCTGCCCAACCTGTTTGTTTTCACCAAGCGCTGGGTCAATTCGATGGACCCGCTGACCTACCAGCTCGGCTCTTCCATCATTTGCCTGGGCACCTTCACCGCGGCGCGTATCGCCGAGCAGGTGCGCGCCGGCATCCAGTCGCTGCCGCGCGGCCAGCGCTACGCCGCCTACGCCGTGGGGCTGACCCAGTGGCAGGCCTACCGCCACGTGCTGCTGCCGGTGGCCTACCGCATCATCATCCCGCCGATGACTTCCGAGGTGATGAACCTGATCAAGAATACTTCGCTGGGCTACTCCATCGGCTTAGTCGAACTGTTCTTCCGCACCCGCGAGATGGGCGAGATGACTTTCCGCTATTACGAGGCCTTCACCGCCGCCACCGTCGCCTACGTCGCCATCGCACTGATCGCCAACCGCATCATGGCCTTCATCGAAACGCGCGCCGCCATCCCCGGCTTCATCTCCGGCGGCAGCGGCAGCGGTGGGCATTGAGGGGGCGCCATGACCGATCTCGATTTCGGCTTCCTCGCCAACAGCAATACACTGGCCTATCTCTGGAAGGGGTTGCAATACAACTTCCAGCTCACCATCGTTGCCACGTTCGGGGGCGTCATCTGGGGCACGCTGCTGGCGATGGCGCGGCTGTCGTCGAAAAAGTCGCTGTCGCTGGCCGCCGGCGGCTACGTCAACCTGATGCGCTCGATCCCGCTCTTGCTGGTGATCTTCTGGTTCTACTTCCTCTCCCCGGTGCTGATCCAGTGGGTGACACACGCCAGCCGCCCGCCGCAGATCGGCGCCGACCGTTCGGCCTATGTCACCTTCGTCCTGTTCGAGGGGGCCTACTTCGCCGAGATCATGCGCGCCGGCATCCAGAGCATTCCGCGCGGCCAGGTGGGCGCGGCCTATGCGGTGGGCCTGAACTATTGGCAGGCGATGCGCTACGTCATCCTGCCGCAGGCCTTTCGCAACATGCTGCCGGTGCTGCTGACGCAAACCATCATCCTGTTCCAGGACACCTCCCTGGTCTCGCTGCTCAACGTCACCGACTTCATCGGCGCCATCAGCAAGCTGGGCCAGAGCACCGGCCACCTCGTCGAGGGCTACGCCTTCGCCGCGCCGGTCTACTTCCTGATTTGCTACCTGCTTTCGCTGGCCGTGAAGCGCCTGCAAAAGAAAATTGCCATTGTCCGCTAACCATTCTTGAAAAAGGGGGCTTCCCCCTTTTTGATCCCCCGAAATTCGAGGCTGTCT
This sequence comes from Burkholderiales bacterium, assembly GCA_036498945.1. GTDB lineage: Bacteria > Pseudomonadota > Gammaproteobacteria > Burkholderiales > JAEUOS01 > JAQGMJ01. The sequence goes on from DASYEQ010000083.1 coordinate 38,968, forward strand.
CATTCTTCGAAAGCCGACTAAAGGTCCTTCACATGATCGAGTTCAACAACGTCAGCAAGTGGTACGGCAGCTTCCAGGTACTCACCGACTGCACCACCGCGATTTCCAAGGGCGAAGTCGTCGTGGTGTGCGGCCCCTCGGGTTCCGGCAAGTCCACCCTGATCAAGACCGTCAACGGGCTGGAGCCATTCCAGAAAGGCGCGATCACGGTCGATGGCATTTCGCTCTCCGATCCGAAGACCGACCTGCCCAAGCTGCGCGCGCGCTGCGGCATGGTGTTCCAGCACTTCGAGCTGTTCCCGCACCTGACGGTAACCGAGAACCTCACCCTGGCGCAGATCAAGGTGCTCAACCGCAGCAAGGAAGACGCGCTGGCCCGCGGCATGAAATACCTCGACCGCGTCGGCCTTTCCGCCCACAAGGACAAGTTTCCCGGCGA
>DASYEQ010000084.1:0-32671 GCA_036498945.1 Burkholderiales bacterium
AGTGTGGCCGCACTTGGTGCAGGCGTACTCGTAGGTGGGCATGGAAAACGTGCCGGTTATGGGCGGGCGGTAGCGGGTTTGCGAGTTTCTTCTAGCGGCGAAATGGCGTTTGCAAACTTGCGGAGGGCTGGGCATTGCGGCGGACGAAATTCGTGCGCCCTGCGGCGCCCTCATGGCGGCCTCCCCCCAATTCTCCCAGTACGTCGCCCGCGTGGAACGCGGGCTCGACCAGCTGCTGCCCGCGGCCGCGACGCGCCCCGCGCGCCTCCATACCGCGATGCGCTACAGCCTGCAGGCCGGCGGCAAGCGCCTGCGTCCGGTGCTGGTGCTGGCCGCGTCCGATCTTTTTTCCTCCAAGCGCGAGCCGGCGAGCGGGCCGGATCCGCTGGCCGCGGCCGTGGCGGTCGAATGCGTGCACACCTATTCGCTCATCCACGACGACCTGCCGTGCATGGACAACGACGACCTGCGCCGCGGCCGGCCCACGGTGCACAAGGAGTTCGACTACGCCACCGCGCTCCTGGCGGGTGACGCCTTGCAGGCGCAAGCCACCCTGATCCTCTCCGACCGCCCGGTGGCGCCGGACGCCGCCGCGCAACTGGAAATGCTGCGTGTGCTGGCCCAGGCCTCGGGTTCGCGCGGCATGTGTGGCGGCCAGCAGATCGACCTCGACGCAGTGGGCAAGCCGCTCACCGAGCCCGAGCTGGAACTGATGCACATCCACAAGACCGGCGCGCTGATCCGCGCCTCGGTGACGCTCGGCACGCTGTGCGGCAAGGTGCTCACCCCCGGCGAGAGCGCGAAGCTCGACCACTATGCCAAGTGCACCGGCCTGCTGTTCCAGGTGGTCGACGACATTCTTGATGCAACGCAAGATACCGCGACCCTGGGAAAGACCGCCGGCAAGGACGCCAAGGACGAAAAGCCCACCTACGTTTCCATCCTGGGACTTGCCGATGCGCGCCGCAAGGCGCAGACTCTGCTGGAGGATGCGCTGGCGGCGCTCGAGCCTTTCGGCGCGCGGGCACGCCGCTTGCGGGAATTGGCCGAGTTCATTACGCGGCGCTCGTTCTAAGACATGTACGAACTGCTCAACACCATCAATAGCCCGGCCGATTTGCGCAAGCTGCCGCGCAAGGACCTGTCGCAACTGGCCAAGGAGCTGCGCGACTACGTGCTGGAGTCGGTCTCGCAGACCGGCGGGCACCTGTCGTCCAATCTCGGCACGGTGGAGCTGACCATCGCGCTGCACTACGTCTTCAACACGCCGGAAGACCGCCTGGTGTGGGACGTGGGCCACCAGACCTACCCGCACAAGATCCTCACCGGCCGGCGCGAGCGCATGAACACCCTGCGCCAGCTGAACGGCATCTCCGGCTTTCCGCGCCGCGTCGAAAGCGAGTACGACACCTTCGGCACCGCGCATTCCTCCACCTCCATCTCCGCCGCGCTCGGCATGGCGCTGGCCGCGCGCCAGAAGGGCGAGGACCGCTATGCGGTGGCAGTGATCGGCGACGGCGCGATGACCGCCGGCATGGCGTTTGAAGCGATGAACAACGCCGGCGTGTACGACGATGCGCGCCTGCTGGTCATCCTCAACGACAACGACATGTCGATCTCCCCGCCCGTGGGGGCGCTGAACCGCTATCTCGCCCGCCTGATGTCCGGCCGCTTTTACGCCGCCGCGCGCAAGGCCGGCGAGCGCGTGCTGGGCGTGGTGCCGCCGGTGTGGGAACTGGCCAAGCGCCTGGAAGAACACGCGAAGGGCATGGTGGTGCCGGGCACGCTGTTCGAAGAGTTCGGCTTCAATTACATCGGCCCGATCGATGGTCACGATCTGGAATCGCTGATCCCGACGCTGCAAAACCTCAAGGCCCTGAAGGGCCCGCAGTTCCTGCACGTGGTGACACGCAAAGGCCAGGGCTACAAGCTGGCGGAGGCCGACCCGGTGCTGTACCACGGCCCCGGCAAGTTCGATCCCGCCCAAGGCATCGTCGCCAAGACCGGCGGCAAGCCCACCTATACGCAGATCTTCGGCGACTGGCTGTGCGACATGGCCGCTGTTGATTCGCGCCTGGTCGGCATCACCCCGGCGATGCGCGAGGGTTCCGGCCTGGTGGAATTCGAACGCAAATTCCCCGACCGTTACTTCGACGTCGGCATCGCCGAGCAGCACGCGCTCACCTTCGCCGGCGGGATGGCCTGCGAGGGCTTGAAGCCGGTGGTGGCGATCTACTCGACCTTCCTGCAGCGCGCCTACGACCAACTGATCCACGACGTCGCCCTGCAAGATTTGCCGGTGCTGCTGGCGATCGACCGCGCTGGCCTCGTCGGCGCCGATGGCGCGACGCACGCCGGCAGCTACGACCTCACCTACCTGCGCTGCCTGCCCAACGTCTCGGTGCTGGCGCCGGCGGATGAAAACGAATGCCGGCAGATGCTCTACACCGGCTTCCTGCAAAACCACACCGTGGCGGTGCGCTACCCGCGCGGCAGCGGCCCCGGCGTGGCGGTGCAGAAGGAAATGACCGCACTGCCATGGGGCAAGGGCGAAGTGCGGCGCAGCGGGCGGCGGGTGGCGATCCTGGCCTTCGGCTCCATGCTGGCGCCGGCGCTGGCGGCCGGCGAAGCGCTGGATGCGACGGTCGTCAACATGCGCTTCGTCAAGCCGCTGGACACCGCCTTGCTGGAGCAGATGGCGCATGCCCACGACCTGCTGGTCACGGTGGAAGAAAACGTGATTGCCGGCGGCGCCGGCGCGGCCTGTGCGGAAGCGCTGGCGGCGCTGGAATTGGCCACGCCGATGCTGCACCTGGGCCTGCCGGATGCGTTCATCGACCATGGCGACCCGGCCAAGCTGCTGGCCCTGCAGGGCCTGGACGCCGCGGGTATCCAGGCGTCGATTTCCCGGCGGGTGCAGCAAATGCCGGTGCCGGCCTTGAAAAAGAGCGCCTGAGCGCCCATAAATCCCGGTGAAGCACATCCGAGAAAGCGCTGGTCGGGCGGCTGAAGTCGGGGTGGTTAGGAGGTAGCCCCCTTGATCGTATTCCCGAGTAAAATGATCGGAATTCCAAGCTAGGATTGCACTACACCGGGGCCAGAATCCCCGGTTGGCAGAAGGGATATTTCATGAACACGCGTGACCCCGCCTTCGCGCCCAGCGAACTGGCGGACGTACAAGGTTCGGCCGACACCCGCCGCATAGCCATCACCAAGGTGGGCATCAAGGCGATCCGCCACCCGGTAAAAATCGCCGCACGCCCTGAGGGCGGTGAGGCCGCCGCGCAGCCCACGATTGCCACCTTCAGCATGTCCGTCTCCCTGCCGGAAGACCGCAAGGGCACGCACATGTCGCGCTTCGTGCAGATCCTGAATGCGCACGCTGACGCCATCTCACCGCAAAGTTTCCGCCAGATGCTCGCCGACATGGTGCAAAAGCTGGAAGCGACTTCCGGCTACATCGAAATGAAATTCCCGTATTTCATCAACAAGGCGGCGCCGGTCTCCGGCGTCAAAAGCCTGATGGATTACGAAGTCGCCTTCATCGGCGAAATCCACGAAGGCCAGGCTCGCTTCAGGATGCAGGTGCTGGCGCCGGTGACCAGCCTGTGCCCCTGCTCGAAGGAAATCTCCGCCTACGGCGCGCACAACCAGCGCTCGCACGTCACCGTCATCGCCGAATTCGGCGAGACCATGTGGATCGAGGAACTGGTAGAGCTGATCGAGGCGCAGGCCTCCTGCGAGCTGTACGGGCTGCTCAAGCGCCCCGACGAGAAGTTCGTCACCGAGCGCGCCTACGACAATCCCAAGTTCGTCGAAGACCTGGTGCGCGACGTCGCCGCCGCCCTCAACGCGGAAGCGCGCATCCTCGCCTATAGCCTGGAAGCGGAAAACTTCGAGTCCATCCACAACCACTCGGCCTATGCCGTGATCGAGCACGACAAGCGCGGCTGATCACCGCTTGCCGCAAACAAAAAGCCGGACGCAGACTGCGCCCGGCTTTTTCATTTGTGCCTTGATACCGTGATGCGCGACGCCTTTGCGTCGCTTTTTGCCCGCTTAGAAGCGCTTAATTAGCGTCATCGAATCGCCGTCGCGGCGCATCTCGATGCGGTTGAGAAAGCTCATGCCCAGCAGGCCGATGCCCATCTCGCCGCCTTCGCGCACGCTGCCGTCGACCCCGAACAAGGTGATCGGGCCGACCGTCACCCGGTCGAACTTCACCCGCCAGGTACGCACCGGGCCGTTGGCTGTCTGGCTCTGGCCCATCGGGCTCTTGCTGAGGTCCAGTCCCAGGCGTCGCGCCATGCCGACATCGATCGACACCACCGTGGCGCCGGTGTCGACGATGAAGGGCATCTCGGTGCCGTTGATCCCGACCATGGTGGCGAAGCCGCGGCCGTTGCCCTGCAGGGTCACGTGCGGGCGGCTGTCGTTGGCGCCTTGCGCCGAACCCGCATCCTTGCTGGAGAGCACCAGGCGCGAGCCGTCGCGGAACATGTTCAGGCGCGACATGAAGGTCATGCCCAGGAGCACGGTGTCGCCGGTGCCGGCGCCTTCGCCCACCGCCGCCTCCACGCCGTTGAGCGTAAGGCCGCTGATGCGCACGGTGTCGAGCGTGATGCGATAGGCCTGCTTGGCGCCGCCGGCGGTCTGCGCCACGAACGGCGAGCCGTTGCGCCAGCGCACGCCGATGCGGTCGGCCAGGCCGCTCGACATCCATACGGTCGATGCGCCGGTGTCCACCATGAACTGCACCGTCTTGCCGTTGATCGCGCCGATGCCGTGGTAATGCCCGCCGCTGTCGGCGGTGAGCATGATCTCGCTCTTGGCGCCGCCGCCTGCATCCGGCAGTGCGGTATAGGCGTCGCCCAGGCGCAGGCTGCGGCGCTTGCCGTCGATGTCCAGCACCGCGCCGTCGCCGGTCGAGGAGACCAGCACCACGCCTTCCGGCGTCTTCTGGCCCACCGAAAGCGTGCGCGGCGCGCCGCCGTTGATCGTTACGATCGCCTTGCCGGGAAACAGGCCGACCACATTGACCTCGGTCGCGCCGGCGCTGGCGGAAAACAGGGAGGCCGCGGCCAGCGTCACGCAAAAGCCGAACGCCGCGCAAAAACCGGAAAGGATTCTTTTTTTCATGGTGTTTCCAGTAAAACAGGAGGCGGATGCCGCCTCCGCTGCGACCGCGGCTTCTCTCAGTCGCGGAAATTCTGGAAGCCGAGCGGCACTTCCGTCACGTCCTTTTTCACCAGCGCGATCGCCGATTGCAGATCGTCGCGCTTGGTCCCCGAGACGCGCACCGCTTCGCCCTGGATGCTTGCCTGCACCTTCATCTTGCTGTCCTTGATCGCGCGCACGATCTTTTTCGCCAGGTCGCCCTCGATGCCGTTGCGCACCTTGATCACCTGCTTGACCTTGTCGCCGCCGATCTTCTCGACCTTGCCGATGTCGAGAAAGCGCACGTCCACGTTACGCTTGGCCATCTTGCCGGTGAGCACGTCGCGCACCTGGCCGAGCTTGAAGTCGTCGTCGGCATACGCCGTCAGCTCGCGCTCCTTCTGCTCGACGCGGGCGTCCGACCCCTTGAAGTCGAAGCGCGTGGAAATTTCCTTGTTCGCCTGATCGAGCGCATTCTTCACTTCGATCATGTCGGCTTCGCAAACGATGTCAAACGAGGGCATGCAGCACACTTTCTTGTGGGTGGCATTCGAAAGTGCATTGTAGCCAAGCGCGTGCGCGCCGCAAAGGACGCCCGCGCCCGGCGCTACCACGCAAAAAGCCCGCCGCCGGCTCACGTCGGACCGTATAATTGCCGTAATTTCAATGCCTTAGCTTAAAAGTGCCGACCCTGATCGAAGAACATGTAAATCTCAAGCCGCACAACACTTTCGGCCTCGACGCGCATGCGCGCTATTTCGCGCGAGTGGGCGACCCCGCCGGATTGCCCGGCGTGCTCGCTGACGAACGCGTGCGCAACGCGCCGCTCCTGGTGATTGGCGGCGGCAGCAACCTGCTTTTCACCCGCGACTTTCCCGGCCTGGTGCTGCTGATGCAAAACCGCGGCATCGAACTGCTGGAAGAGCAAGGCGGCGAGGTGCGCGTGCGCGCCGCCGCCGGCGAAAACTGGCATGGCCTGGTACTGCATGCGCTGGAACAGGGCTGGTATGGCCTGGAAAACCTCTCCCTGATCCCCGGAACCGTGGGTGCCGCGCCGATCCAGAACATCGGCGCCTACGGCGTCGAACTCGAATCCTGCTTCGAATCCCTCGAAGCCTACGAGATCGCCAGCGGCAACATCGTCACGCTGGACCGCGCCGCCTGCGCCTTCGGTTACCGCGACAGCCTGTTCAAGCGCGCCGGGCGCGACCGCTACATCATCCTCTCCGTCACCCTGCGCCTGTCGCGCGAGGCCAAAGTCCACGCCGACTACGCCGACCTGAAAAACGAACTCGCCGCGCGCGGCATTGCCGGCCCCACGCCGCGCCAGGTCAGCGACGCCGTGATCGCCATCCGCAGCCGCAAGCTGCCCGACCCCGCGGTGCTCGGCAATGCCGGCAGCTTTTTCAAGAATCCGCTGATCGACGAAGAAAAGCTCGAAGCCCTGCAGGTGTTTTACCCCGGCATGGTGAGTTACCCGCAGGGCAATAGTACGCACAAGCTCGCCGCCGGCTGGCTGATCGACCAGGCCGGCTGGAAAGGCAAAAGCCTGGGACAGGCCGCCGTGCACGACAAGCAGGCCCTGGTGCTGGTGAACAAGGGCGGCGCGACCGGCGCTGACATCGCTGCGCTCGCGCGCGCCATCCAGGCCGACATCCGCATGCGCTACGCCGTCGACCTGGAGCCCGAGCCCGTCTGGATCTAGCGCCGCACGGGGGAACGCCGCCGCGCAGCCGTACTCCAACCGGGACTGGCCCACCCATTCCCGGAGCTACGATGAACAGCAATCCGCTTGCCCCCGCCGCCCAGATGGCAGCGAAAAACCAGGCGCATTTCCCCAACGAAAGCCCCGCATACCGCCAGGCACGTAACGCCCTGCTCGCCGAGGAAATCGAACTGCGCCGCCACATCGAGCGTGTCGCCGCGCAGCGACGGGCGCTGCCGCCCGGCGGCGAAGTCACGCAGGATTTCCGGTTCGAAGGCGAGGAGGGCGCGGTCAGCCTCGCCGACCTGTTCGGCGACAAGCAGACCCTCGCCATCTACAGCTTCATGTACGGCCCGCAGCGCAAGCAGCCCTGCCCCATGTGCACCTCCGTGCTCGGCTCCTGGGACGGCATCGCGCCGGACGCCAACCAGCGCCTCTCGCTGGTCTTCATCGCCCGCTCGCCACTCAAGCGCCTGCTCGAATACAAGAAGCAGCGCGGCATGCAGCACGTGCGCATGTATTCGGACACAAGCGGCGAATTCACCCGCGCCTACGTCAACAAAGACGACGCCGACATGCCCGGCCTCAACATCTTCACCCGCGCGGGCGGCAAGATCCGCCACTTCTATGCCGGCGAGATGGGCATGGAACAGACCGATCCCGGCCAGGACCCGCGCGGCGCCCCTGAATTGAGCCCGCTCTGGACCATCCTTGATTTCGGCCCGGAGGGGCGGGCGCCGGATTGGTGTCCAAGCCTCGAATACCCCAAGTAGCGCGTCAGGCCGGCAATAAAAAGCGCACCCGTGGGCGCGCTTTTTATTTGAACAGCGTGGCCGGCTTACTTCTTCTTTCCGCGGCCCTTCGCCAGGTTCCCGGCGATGCGCATGCGCAGCGCGTTCAACTTGATGAAGCCCGCCGCGTCCGCCTGGTTGTAGGCGCCGCCGTCGTCATCGAACGTGGAAATCTTCATGTCGAACAGCGAATCGGTGGCCGACTCGCGGCCCACGCACATCATGGTGCCCTTGTAGAGCTTCAGGCGCACCTTGCCGTTGACCGTCTTCTGCGACTCGTCGACCAGCACCTGCAGGAGCTTGCGCTCCGGGCTGAACCAGTAGCCGTTGTAGATCAGGCGCGCGTAGCGCGGCATCAGGTCGTCTTTCAGCGCGAGCACTTCGCGGTCCATGGTGATCGATTCCATGGCGCGGTGCGCCTTCCACATGATGGTGCCGCCCGGGGTTTCGTAGCAGCCGCGCGACTTCATGCCGACGTAGCGGTTTTCCACCATGTCCAGGCGGCCGATGCCGTGCTTGCCGCCCAGTTCGTTGAGCTTGGTCAGCACTTGCGCGGGCGACAGGCGCTTGCCGTTGATGGCGACGATGTCGCCCTTCTCATAGGTCAGTTCGATGGTCTCGGGCCGGTTCGGCGCCTTCTCGGGCGAGACGGTCAGGCGCCACATCGACTCTTCCGGCGCGAAGTTCGGGTCTTCGAGGATCCCGCCTTCATACGAGATGTGCAGCAGGTTGGCGTCCATCGAATAGGGCGCGCCGCCCTTGCGCTTCTTGAAATCGACCGGGATGCCGTGCTTGTCGGCATAGGCCAGCAGCTTTTCGCGCGACAGCAGGTCCCACTCGCGCCACGGCGCGATCACCTTCACGTTGGGCATCAGCGCATAGGCGCCGAGCTCGAAGCGCACCTGGTCGTTGCCCTTGCCGGTGGCGCCGTGGGAAATCGCATCCGCGCGGGTCTTTTTCGCGATCTCGATCAGCTGCTTGGCGATCAGCGGGCGCGCGATGGACGTGCCCAGCAGGTACTCGCCCTCATACAGCGTGTTGGCGCGGAACATCGGGAACACGAAGTCGCGGACGAATTCTTCCTTCAGGTCCTGGATGAAGATGTTTTCCTTCTTGATGCCCATCTTCAGGGCCTTGGCGCGCGCGGGCGCGACTTCCTCGCCCTGGCCGATATCGGCGGTGAAGGTCACCACTTCGCAGTTGTAGGTGTCCTGCAGCCACTTGAGGATGACGGAGGTATCCAGGCCGCCGGAGTAGGCGAGGACGACTTTCTTGATTTTGTCGGACATGATGTCTATACGCTACGGAAAGTTGAAACGGAGTACGGACTTTCCCGTCATTCCCGCGAAAGCGGGAATCCAGGGGGTTGAATACGCGCTGGATTCCCGCTTTCGCGGGAATGACAGCGGGGGTATGCGGGACGGCGAAGCTTCATCGAAGCAGGGCTACATCTTCTGCTGGCCAAGCAGCAGGAATTCGAGCAGGGCTTTTTGCACGTGCAAGCGGTTCTCCGCTTCATCCCACACCACGCTCTGCGGCCCGTCGATCACGTCGCCCTCGACTTCCTCGCCGCGATGCGCCGGCAGGCAGTGCATGAACAGGGCCTCTTTCGCCGCCACCTTCATCATGTCGCCATCGACGCACCAGTCGGCGAAGTCGCGCTTGCGCTCTTCATTCTCCGCCTCGAAGCCCATGCTGGTCCACACGTCGGTGGTGACGAGGTCGGCGCCGCGCGCCGCGTCCATCGGGTCGGCGAAGGCTTCGTAGTTCTTGTCGGTGTAGACGCCGGCGCGCTCGGGCTCGACTTCATAGCCGGGCGGGGTGGAGACGTGCAGGTTGAAGTCCAGCAACTCGGCCGCCTGCAGCCAGGTGTTGCACATGTTGTTGGAGTCGCCGATCCAAGCCACCGTCTTGCCCTGGATGCTGCCGCGCTGCTCGATATAGGTGAAGATGTCCGCCAGCACCTGGCAGGGATGGTATTCGTTGGTCAGGCCGTTGATCACCGGCACGCGCGAGTGCGCGGCGAAGCGCTCGATGATCTCCTGCCCGAAGGTGCGGATCATCACCACGTCGACCATGCGCGAGATCACCTGCGCGGCATCTTCCACCGGCTCGCCGCGGCCGAGTTGCGTGTCGCGGGTGGAGAGGTAGATCGCCGAGCCGCCCAGCTGCTGCATGCCGGCCTCGAAGGAGAGGCGCGTGCGGGTCGAATTCTTCTCGAAGATCATCGCCAGGTGGCGATCGAACAGCGGGTGGTGCACCTCGTAGGACTTGAACTTCGTTTTCAGCCACGCGGTGCGCGCGAACAGGTACTCATGCTCCGCGCGCGTGAGGTCTTTGTACTGAAGAAAATGCCGGATATCCGCCATGATGGGGGCGATGCGCTGGCGGCCTGATCTACCCGGGTTTCCCGCAATTTCCTTTAACCCGTGCCGCGCGCAATTCTATATAAAAGCAGTGGAACGCAAAATTATAGCTTAATCAAGTACTTAATGCACAAGATTTAAGCGGCGGCCGGCCCGGCCAGTAGCCGCGCGGGCGGGCTTCACGCGCGGTGGAGTTCCTTGAGCGCGCGTTCGGCGGCGTCGCGCTCGTTGTCCGACTGCAAAAGCATCAGGTAGCGCGACTCCGCCACCTCGGCCAGGAGTTCGGCGCGGTATTGCGCGCGCCGCAGGCGCTGGATGATGACGATGAAGGCGACGGTGAGCAGGACATAGGCGCCCGCCGTGAGCAGATCTTCCATGTCCAGTGAACCGAAGGCGCCGAACGGCGGCATGAAGAAATACACCCCGACCGGAAAACCGATCGCCGCCGACAGCAGCGCCGGCCCCAGGCCATAGCGATAGTGCACGTACAGCGTCGACAGCGTGAAGGCCAGCAGCGGAAAGCGGCCCTCGACCAGCGGGTGCAGGCTCATGCGCACGCAAAAGGCCAGTGCGCAAATCGCCAGCGGCATCCACCAGCGCGCCGCACCGGTCGGAGCCCAGGACTTGACGTTGTTGATTTTCATGCGTTTGGCGAAAGGAGGGCGAAAGATCGCTGGATGCCGAAGATTATAGGAGCGGTCCGCAGACCGGGAAGCGGCAATTTTTGTGGAATTTTGTTACGGGCATTGTGGTGCATTGTCATACACCGTAGGCTATGTATACCGCCGGATGTTGCGATGTTTTGCCCCTCTATTCGGCAATTCTGGTTTTCCGGTCGTAAAACATACTTTTCACCGTGACTTCCGCCACTTTCACTCCTGCCGGCTTTGCCGCCGACGATGCCGAGGCCCGGCCCGCTCCGGTGGCCGCCGCTGCGCCGGCGATTCCCGCGCCGCTATTCCTCGAAGGCGGCCCTCACGCGGTGATGCTGATCCACGGTCTCAACAGCACGCCGCTGGAAATGCGCTTTGTCGCCAAGGTGCTGCACAAGGCCGGCTTCACCGTGCTGTGCCCCGCGGTGGCCGGCTACAGCATGGGCGCGCCTTGCAGCGACCGCAGGCAATGGCTCGCCGGCTTGCTGCGCGAATACGACGCCCTGGCCGCGCGCTATGCCTCGGTTTCGGTCGGCGGCCTGTGCATCGGCGCTTCGCTGTCGCTGGCCCTCGCGCAGCAGCGGCCGCGGGTCAACGCCCTGCTGCTGCTCTCGGTCACCCTTGAATACGACGGCTGGGCGCTACCCTGGTATCGGTTCCTGCTCGAACCCTGCTATCGCCTCGGCCTCACCCGCCGCTACGCCTACCAGGAAAGCGAGCCCTTCGGCCTGAAGAACGAAGCGCTGCGTAAACGCATTGCCGAGGCCATGCGCACCTCGCGCAGCTCCAACATCGGCGCCGCCGAGTTGCCGATCGCCTTTCTATACGAAGCCATGCGCCTGGGCCGCGAAGTGCGCGCCGGGCTGGGCAAGGTGCGGTCCGACGCCCTGATCATGCACGCGGTGGATGACGAGACCGCCAGCCCGCGCAACGCCAAGGCCGTGCACGAAGGCATCGCCTCCGAACACAAGCGCAAGCTGATGCTGGGCGATAGCTACCACATCATCTGCATGGACAACGAGCGCGAACTGGTGGCGCGCGAAGTCACCCGCTTCATCCTCTCCGGCCTGGTGCGCCGTGGCCTGTTGGTCGGTCGCGACAGCAAGCTGCCCAGCACTTCGCGCGCGCTGGCGCGCACCTTGCGCCGTAGCGGCGCCGCGTCTTGAAACCGGCGCTGCTTCAGGCCCGCGCCGCCGCGCGCCGGCGGCGGCCAAATACCAGGTACTCCGCGGCGTCGAAACCCCATTGCGTGAGGATCGCCAGCAGCGCCGCCGGCAGGGCGCCGGCGAGCAGCAACTGGTGATCGTTCAGTGCCAGCCCGGTGGAAATGCGCTCACCATAGCCGCCGGCACCGATGAAAGCGGCAATCGTCGCCGTGCCGACGTTGGTCACCGCCGCCGTCTTCACCCCCGCGAGAATCACCGGCGCCGCCAGCGGCAGTTCGACGTGCAGCAGGCGCTGCCGTGCGGAAAGCCCCAGCGCCACCGCGGCCTGGCTTAAGCCCGTCGGCACTTCTTCCAGCCCCGTCAGGGTGTTGCGCACGATCGGCAAGAGCGAATAGACGAACAGGGCGACCAGCGCCGGCACGGTGCCGATGACACCCAGGAGCGGAATCAGCATCGCCAGCAGCGCCAGCGAAGGAATGGTCTGCAATACGCCGACCACGGTGAGCACCGCCTGGCGCAGGCGCGGCGCGCGCGCCGCCAGCACGCCCAGCGGCAGGCCGAGGGCGCAGCCGGCGGCCAGCGACACCAGCACCAGCAAGACGTGCTGGCGCGTCAGGGTCCAGAAATGCTCGTCGAAGGTGCGCGCCCACAGCCCGGTGTGCGCGCTGCCGCGCGTGGCCGTGCCATGCAGGAAATCGCGCGCGATCGCATCGAAGGAGCGGCCGTCGAGCTCGGCGGCGGCGTTCATCGCGATCATCTGCGGCGCGGCGATGCGGCCCTGCAGTTTTTGCAGCGCCGCCCACGCTTGCGGAAAGCGCTGCGGCAGGTCGCGGCGATACAGGATCACGGCATCGTAATGCGGAAAGTAATTGCGGTCGTCCGCCAATACGGTGAGCCCCAGCTTGGCGATTTGCGCATCGGTGGAATAGATGTCGATCACGTCGACCTGTTTTTGCGCAATTGCCGTGTAGGCCAGGCCATGGTCCATGCTCAGCGGCTGCTGTGCCAGGCCATAGGTGCGCGCCAGGCCCGGCCAGCCGTCGGCGCGGCCGAGGAATTCCTGCGACAGGCCGAAGCGCAATTGCGGGTGCGCCGCCAGGTCGGAAAGCTTTTGCAGGTGCAGTACCTTCGCATCCGCCCCGCGCACGGCCAGCGCGTAACCGTCGTTGAAGCCAAGGGGAATCGCCACTCCCAGGCCGTGCAGCGCCAGCGCCGCGTCGAGTTGCGCCGGCGAGGTGGCGCCCGGCTGCTTGAGGATCTCCAGCGCGATGGTGCCGGTGTATTCGGCGTAGAGGTCGATGCTGCCGGATTGCAGCGCCTCGTAGACGATGGCGGTGTTGCCCAGGCCCTGCTTGTGCTCGACCTTGGCGTAGGGGGCGGCGGTCTGGGCGAGGATTTCGCCGAGGATGTAGGACTCGGTGAAGCGCTTGGAGCCCACGTGCAGGACGGCGTTGCCGTCCTGCGGACCGACGTGCGGGGCGCCTTCGTCGGCTTGTGCCACCGCCGCCGCGCAGGCGAAAATCACGACCAGCAGTCGGCAAAGGGCGCGGTGCATGGGGCGCATGATAATGCACGCGCGCTTTCGGTTAAGCTTGGCGCCATTCGCAAGAACGTCTTTCCCATCATGCAGATCGGCCTGTTCCACCTGTTTCCGCGGCGCGACCCCGCCAAGCCGGTCGCCCAGGTATTCGACGAAGCGCGCGACCAGGTGATGCTGGCCGACCGCCTGGGTTTCGATTTCGCCTGGTTCGCCGAGCATCACTTTTCCAATTTCAGCCTCTGCCCCTCACCGCTGATGATGGTGGCCTGGTGCGCCGGGCAGACACAGCGCATCCGCCTGGGCGCCGGCGTGGCGGTGCTGCCGCTATACAACCCGATGCGCCTGCTCGATGAAGTCACCTGGGCGCAAACGGTTTCCAAAGGCCGCATGATCCTGGGCGTGGGCACCGGCAACCAGTTGCACGAATTCCGCGGGCTCGGCGTGGCGCCGGAAGTTGCCTATGAGCGCTTCAGCGAGGCGCTGGACATCCTGCACATGGGCCTGCATGGTGAAGAGGTCGAATACAGTGGCAGGCATTTCAATGTGCCCGCCACCCACCTGTCGCTGCGCTCGAGCACGCCGCCCGAGATCTGGGTGGCGGGCGCGCGCATTCCCGGCATGGCCGAGCGCATCGCATCCAAGGGCTACGTGCCCTTCGTCGCCGCCGCCTGGATACCGGCCAAGACCCTGCTGCCGGCGCGCGCCGCCTACCAGCAGGCGTGGACTGCCGCCGGCCGCAAGGGCGAGACGCCCTTCGGCATCCAGCGCAACGTCTACGTTTCCGTGGATGAGAAGGATCGCCTGGAAGCCGCCGGGCACGCGCGCCATACCCATCGCATGATCCACTCGCTCAAGGGCAAGCTGGCGCAACTGCCGCAGGCCATCGTGCCGGAAGTGGCGGCGCCGGACGAGCACAGCCTGGAGCAGATCGCCGACATGGCGGTGATCGGCGATGCCGAACATTGCGCCAGGCGCATCTTCGAAGATGTGGAGACGCTGAAGATCACCCACCTGTCGATGAACATGCAGTTCGGCGGGCTTTCGGGGGAGAAGGTGCTGGCGTCGATGCAGCGCTTTGCCGAGCAGGTCGTGCCCCGGCTGCGCGCGGCGGGCGTGCAGGTCTCGTAAGGGGCTGGACAAGCGCGCGCGAGCGTGTATCTTTGGTACAGGGGCGCGCGTCGGCGCGATGGCTCTGCAACGCTCGTTGCAGGGCTGGCCCATACTTGCTCTTTTATAAATCGGGAATGGCGCCGAAGATGCCGCCCCGGCTGCGCCGTGCCCGACCACAAATGTGGTGGGCGGAGTTGAAAAACGCGAAAATCACCGTGGTTTCCCGTGGTGTACCACAAACGTGGTTGCGATTTTGTCGAAAAACCTCAGGGAAATGCTGAACAAGTATCGAATTCGGAATGTGAGAGGGCGCACTCCCCTCTGATTTCGGGGTTGTTAAGGGGCTTAGCCCACTTAATCTGTTATTCCTCAGGTTTTATCAGGGTGTGGCTGGTCAGCGCATCAACAGCGCCAGGCCGTTGGCCAGGTGTCCCTGGATCGCCTCCACCAGTTGCGGCGCGCAGATCCACATCATCCACAGCCCGACCAGCAGGCTGATCGGAAAGCCGATCGACATCAGGTTGAGCTGCGGGGCCGAGCGCATCATCACGCCCAGCGCCAGGTTGCAGATCAGCAGCACGGCGACCACCGGCATCGACAGGTGCAGGGCGATCATGAACATCTGGCCGCCGAGGCGCACGATGTCGTGCGCCAGGGTCATCTCGGCGAAACTCGGCAGGCCGATGGGGAAGCTGCGAAAGCTCTCGGAAATCGCCGCCACCATCGCGAGATGGCCGTCGATGGAGAGGAACACCAGGCTGCCGATGATGGAGAGGAAGGTGCCGGTGACGGGCGAAGCCATGCCGCTTTGCGGGTTCATCATGGTGGCAAAGGAAAGCCCCATCTGCATGCCGATCAAATCGCCGGCGAATTCGATGCCGGTGAAAATCAGCTGCATGGTGAAGCCGAAGGCGACGCCGATGCCGATCTGCTGGATCAGGGAGAGCATGCCGTTCCACGACAGCAGGAGGTCGGGCGGCGAAGCCGGCAGGGTGGGGGCAATGAGGGCGGCGATCAGCGCGCCCAGGCCGATTTTCACCATCGCCGGAATCGCCGCGTCCTTCAATACCGGCGCGGTGGCGATCATCGCCATCACCCGCGCCAGCGGCAGGAAGAAGGCGTTGATCATCGCCAGCAATTGGGCGTCGGTGACGGAAAGCACGGCGCGGGATGCGAAGTAGAGGGCGGTGAGTCGCTTAGCCGACGACCTGCGGAATGCTGGTGATCAGCTCGCGCATGTAGTCGGTGAGGGAAGCAAGCATCCAGGGGCCGGCCACCAGCAGCACGCCGAAAATCGCGGCCAGCTTGGGAATGAAGGAAAGCGTCGACTCGTTGATCTGGGTGGCCGCCTGAAAGATGCTGACGACAAGACCGGCAAGCAGCGCGGCGATCAGCATCGGCGCGGCCACGGTCATGCTGACCATCATGCCTTTTTGCACCAGGGTGAGGACGGTTTGGGTGGTGAACATGACGGGCCTTAAACGTGGAAGCTAGCGACGAGAGAACCAATCAGGAGGTTCCAGCCATCGACGAGAACGAAGAGAATCAGCTTGAACGGCAGCGAGATCATCGCCGGCGACAGCATCATCATGCCCATCGACATCAGCACGGAGGCCACCACCATGTCGATCACCAGGAAGGGGATGAAGATCATGAAGGCGATCTGGAACGCGGTCTTCAGTTCGCTGGTGATGAAGGCGGGCGTGACCACGGTGAGCGGCATGTCGGCCGGCTTCTCGGCCACCGGCCGGTTGCCCAGCTTGGCGAACAGCGCCATGTCGGTCTCGCGGGTCTGCTTGAGCATGAAGGCTTTCAGCGGCACCTCGGCCTTCTTGTAGGCATCCTGGAAGCTCATCTGGTTGCTGCTGTAGGGCAGATAGGCTTCGGTGTAGATCTTGTCCAGCGTCGGGCTCATGACGAACAGGGTCAAGAAAAGTGACAAGCCGACGATAACCTGATTCGGGGGAGAGGATTGCGTGCCCAGGGCCTGGCGCAAAAGAGACATGACGATGACGATGCGGGTGAACCCCGTCATCATCAGCAGGATCGCCGGGATCAGCGTCAGGGCCGACAGGATCAGCAGCGTCTGCACCGGCAGCGAGTAGGTGGTGGAACCACCGGCGCCGGGGGTGGCAGTCACGCCAGGCAGCGTGGCGACGGTCTGCACGGCCTGCGCGTGCGCCTCCGGGGCGAACGCGATCAGGGAAACGCCGGCGACGGCCAGCAGGGACAATACGTTACGCAGGTTCATTTCTTGGCCAGGGCCTTTTCCAGCCAGGCCGCGAAAGGCGGCTTGGGCGATTGCGCGGCGCCGCCCGCGGGCGCATCGGAAGTGGAAGAGGCGGGCTTGTCCATCTGGCTCAGGGTGTTGACGCGCCCGGGGGCGACACCCAGCACCAGCCACTGGTTATTGACTTCGACGATCACCACGCGCTCGCGCGCGCCGACCGATTGCGAGGAGACGAACTTGATCGCCTGCCCGCCGCCGGTGAGGCGTCCGGGGCCGATACGCTTGGCGACCCAGGCGCAGGCAAACACCAGGCCGATCACCAGGGCTAAGCCCGGCACCACTTGCAGCATGCTGCCGGCGGAGCCCGGGTCGGCCGCTTGCGCGAGGCCGCTTGCGGCGGCCAGCGCGGCGCCGGTGGCGATACGTCGAAACATGGATTTCATCGGTTCAGTTTGCGGATGCGTTCGGAGGGGGTGATGATGTCGGTCAGGCGGATGCCGAACTTGTCGTTCACCACCACCACTTCGCCTTGCGCGATCAGGCAGCCGTTGACCAGCACGTCCATCGGCTCGCCGGCCATGCCGTCGAGTTCGACCACCGAGCCTTGCGCCAATTGCAGGATGTGCTTGATCGGAATGCGCGTGCGCCCCAGCTCCACGGTGATCTGCACCGGGATGTCGAGGATCATGTTGATGTCGTTGGCGTGGCCGGTGGCGCCGCCGCCGGCGGGGGCGAACTGCTCGAACATCGAGGTCGCGGGGCGGGCGTCGGGCACCGGCGCGGCAGTGGCCTGGTCGGCGCTGGCCTGCTCGGCCATGGCGGCGGCCCAATCGTCTTCGGCCGCTGGTTCCTGGTTGGCGAGAGCTTCGTCAGACATGCTCGTCTCCTAGTGAGTTTTCCTGGGGAGGAATGGAAAGGATGTTTTCGATCTTGATCGAGTACTGGCCGTTGAGCACGCCGTAGCGGCAGTCGAACACCGGCACGCCGTCGACTTCGGCTTGCAGCGTCGGCTTGAGGTCGAGGTCGACGATGTCGCCGGCGCGCATGTTGAGGATGTCGCCCAGGGTGACGGTGGTGCGCGCCAGTTGCGCCACCAGATCGACCTCGGCGAACTGCACCTGCTTGGTCAGCATGCGCATCCAGCGCTTGTCCGGCTCGGAGGAGTCGGCTTGCGTGCTGCTGTAGAGCATGTCGCGGATCGGTTCCAGCGTCGAATAGGGGATGCAGATGTGGATGTCGCCGCCGGCCGAGCCCAGTTCCACCGAGAAGGAGGTGGTGACGACGATCTCGGAAGGGGTGGCGATGTTGGCGAACTGCGTATGCATTTCCGAGCGCACGTACTCGAAGGAGATCGGATGCACCGGCTTCCAGGCGTTGGTGTAGCCCTCCAGCACCACCTCCAGCATGCGCTGGATGATGCGCTGCTCGGTGGGGGTGAAGTCGCGGCCCTCGATGCGGGTGTGATAGCGCGAATCGCCGCCGAACAGGTTGTCCACCACGGTGAACACCAGCGTCGGCTCGAAGATCACCAGGGAGGTGCCGCGCAGCGGCTTGGCGGTGACGATGTTGAGGTTGGTCGGCACCACCAGGTTGCGCACGAACTCGGAGTACTTGCACACCTTGATCGGGCCCACCGAAATCTCCGGGCTCTTGCGCATGAAATTGAACAGGCCGATGCGCAGGTAGCGGGCGAAACGCTCGTTGAGGATTTCCAGCGTGGGCATGCGCCCGCGCACGATGCGTTCCTGCTTGGCGAGGTTGTACGGCCGTACGCCGCTGCCCTGTTCCTCCGGGCCGGCGGCGTCCTCTTCGCCGTTGACGCCCTTGAGCAAGGCATCGACTTCGTCCTGGGAAAGGAATTCGCTGGACATGGCGCGGGTATCAGTGGTTCGCGGAAGAGGGGGTTACTGGATGATGAAGGCGGAGAAATGCACGTTGACGATGCCGTGATCCGCGCCTTGCGCGCCGGCGGCGTGCGCATCGGCCATCGGCTGGCGCGCCACCGCGATCAGTTCGCCGGCGAGCTTGGCTTTGCCCTGGGCGGTCGCCAGTTCGGTGGCGGTCTTGGAGGTCAGCAGCAGCAGGATGTGGCTGCGGATCAGCGGCATCTGCGCCTTCACTTCCTCTTCGACATCCTTGCCGGCGACCTCATAGGTCAGGCCGATCTGCAGGTAATGGTCGCGGTCGCGGTCGGCGAGGTTGACGGTGAAGGGGTCGAGCGCGGTGAAGACGGAAGGCTTTTTCTCCTTCTTCGACGCCTCGGCCTCGGCTTCCTTGCCCTTGCCGCCCTTCTTGCCCATCAGCACGTAGGCGCCGGCACCGCCCGCGCCCAGCACCAGAACCAGTGCTGCGACGACGATGACCAGCATCTTCTTGCCTTTTTTCGGCGGGGCGCCTTCGGTGGCGGGGGCAGCGGCTTTGGACATGTTCGAGGCTCCTGGTTCAGGTCTAAAGTTGATGCGCCGGACGCCGTTATGAAACGTAGGCCCGCGCTATGAACAGGCGTATTGTTGCCTCCCCCCCGGGGTCGGCAAGTCTGGATAAAAGGCAGAAATCCGGCCCAAATCGCGCCTTGACGCGACCGGCAGGGCCGGAGGGACGGATCGGTCAGGAACGGGATAAAGCGGCGGCGCAGCCCCTGTTATCCCGACACTCCTGCTTAGGCGAAGGTATCCACCAGGCCGCGCACCCCGGTGGCGGGGCGGCCGGCGGAGGTGGCGCCGATGCCGTCGAGGCCGGCGGCATCATCGGAGGTGCCCTTGCCACGGCCGCTGTTGCCGCCGGAGCGGCCGCCGGAGAAGCTGCTGGAAGAACCCTGGCCGGCGTCACGCTGGTTGACGTTGGCCTGGGAGAGCGAGATGCCGGAGTCGGCCAGCATCGCTTCCAGCCGGTGCAGGGAATCTTCCACCGCCACGCGGGTGTCGGTCTGGGTGACGGTGAAGTTGATTGCCGCCTCGTTGTGCTTCATGTCGATGGAGACCTGGATCGGCCCCATGTCCGGCGGGGTGACGCGGATCTCGGCATGCTCGACGCCGCTTTTCGCCAGCCAGGTGACGCGCTGCGCCGCCTCTTCGGCGAACAGGGGCGAACCCACCGGGGCTTCGATCAGGGTGGAAGGGCGCTGCACGGCGGCGGCCTGCTGGGCTTGGGTGATCTGGTTCGCGGGCATGAGCATGGCCAGGGTGGAAGTGGAACTGTCCGGGTTGTTCTGGCCGTTCAGCTTGGCGTCGGCGGCGTCCTGGCGCAGGCGGCCGATCAGGGTGTCGAAGGTGCTGTCGGCGGAGGAGGCGCGGGTGTCGTCCTTGGCGCCGGCAGCGCCGGCCGCTCCCGCCTGGGCGCCGGCGCCCAGGGCGTCGGCAAAGGTGGTGCGGCGTGTGTCGGCGGCCCCGGTGCGGCTGTCGGTGTCTGCGCCGGTGGCGTCCTTGCCGGTACCGGCGGTGTCGGCCTTGGCGGCGTTGGCGGCATTCGCCGCGGCGGCGGCGGCGGCAGCGGCCGCGGCGACGGTGGCGTCGGGCTGCACGGGTGGCTGTTGCTGGGCGGCGGCCAGCAGGGCGGCGGCGCGCGCCTGGGGATCGTCGGCGGCCTTCTTGTCGTCGTCGGTGGAGGCGTCTTTCGACTTGTCCTTGCTGCTCTTGGCCTTGTCGCTGTCCGCCTGCGCGGGCTTGGCGTCGGGCTTGGGTGCGTCGTTTCCGGCGACCTTGTTGCGCAGCACGTTGGCGAAGTGCTGTTGCGCGTCGTCGTTGCTGGAGGCGTTGGCCGCGTCGCTGCCGTTGCTGCTGTTGGCGCGCGCGGGCGCTTGCGCCTGCGGCGCGGCCGGGGTGGCGAATAAGGGGTTGACGTCAGGCATGGGAGGTCCTGTTGTTGTGATGGTCGTACTACTTGCCGAAGGCGTAGCCGCCGGCGCGCGCGGCAAACTCGTCCTGCGCCTTTTGTTCGCGGCGCGCCTGCGCGCGGTCGTGTTCGCTGCGCCGGCGCGTGGCGATGGTGGTGTAGGACTGCAGTTGCTTCTGCTCGGCCTGCCATTCGGTCTTGGCGCGCGCCACCTGCTCGCGCCAGAAAGCCTCGTCGTTGTTCTGCTGGGTCACCGCTTCGTCCAGCTTGGCGATGAAGGCGCGGAAATTGGCGAGATCGGCGGCGGTGGCGCCGTGCTTTGCCGCGGCTTCCAGGCGCGTGCGGTAGTCGTCGCGGTAGCCGCGCAGCATGCGGCTTTTCTGCTCGGACTCGGTGAACTGCGTGGTCACCTTGGCCAGGCGCACGGCGGCGTTGTCGCTCTTGGTCTGCGACAGTTCGATCAGCGTATCGAAGGCTTTTTGCATGGGACGTTTCTTTCGGGGGGCCTTAGGCGTTTTGCATCAGCGCGCGCAATTGCTCGGTGCTTTGCTCGTGCGAGCAGAAATCGTTGCGGCCCTGCTGCAGGAAGGCTTCGAGCTGCGGGTAGGCGCGGATGGCGCGGTCCAGCACCGGGTCGGAACCGGGAGCGTAGGCGCCGACGTTGATCAGGTCGCGGTTGCGCTGGTAGCGCGACAGCAGCGTCTTGAACTGCTTGGCCAGCTTCACATCCTCTTCGGAGGTGACGGCATGCATCACGCGGCTGATCGATTGCTCGATGTCGATGGCGGGATAGTGGCCGGAGTCGGCCAGCGAGCGCGTCAGCACGATGTGGCCGTCCAGAATGGCGCGGGCGGAATCGGCGATCGGGTCTTGCTGGTCGTCGCCTTCGGTGAGCACGGTGTAGAAGGCGGTGATCGAGCCGGCGCGCCCGCTGGGGTTTTTCGCCGAGCCGTTGCCGGCGCGCTCCACCAGCGCGGGCAGCTTGGCGAAAACAGAGGGGGGATACCCTTTCGTCGCCGGAGGTTCACCGATGGCCAGCGCGATCTCGCGCTGCGCCATGGCGTAGCGGGTAAGCGAATCCATGATCAGGAGCACGTTGAGGCCGCGATTGCGGAAGTGCTCGGCAATCGAGGTGGCGTAGGCGGCGCCCTGCATGCGCAACAGCGGCGGCACGTCCGCCGGGGCCGCCACCACCACCGAGCGCTTCAGGCCTTCGGGCCCGAGGATCTCCTCGATGAATTCCTTCACCTCGCGGCCGCGCTCGCCGATCAGACCGACGACGGTGACGTCCGCATTGGTATAGCGCGCCATCATGCCGAGCAGCACGCTCTTGCCCACGCCGGAGCCGGCGAACAGACCCATGCGCTGGCCGCGGCCTACGGTGAGGAGCGCATTGATCGCGCGCACGCCGGTGTCCAGCGGTTCGTTGATGGGGGCACGCTCGATCGGGTTGAGCGGGCGGTTCGACAAAGGAGCGCGCTGATGGGTATTGATCGGCCCCAGGCTGTCGAGCGGCTTGCCCTGCGCGTCGATGACGCGGCCGAGCAGGCCGTCGCCCACCGGCAGGTGCTTGGTACGGTCTTCGGCGCGGCGCCAGGGATGATCATCCCCGCCGATCATCGGCGTGGTGTAGATCGGGTCCTGCGGGATCACGGCGGCGCCGGGCATCAGGCCGTAGATGTCGGAGCAGGGCATGAGAAACAGGCGCTCGCCGGCAAAGCCCACCACTTCCGCTTCCACCGGGCCCATGCCGTCCTGCCTCACCAGGCAGGTGCTGCCCACGGGCAGGCGCAGGCCAGTGGCCTCCATCACCAGGCCGGCGACACGCGTCAGGCGCCCCTGCATGGCCACCGGGTGCGAGGCCAGCAGGTGCGAGCGGCAGCGCTCGAGATAGGGGGCGTAGGTCACGTCGGGAGCGTTCACGGCTTATTCGTCGGTGGCGTCGGCGGGGAGGGTGGGAACGGCTTCGGCTTCGAGCGCATCGTTGCGGCCGAGCGCGGCCAGGGTGCGCTGCCAGCGCGTCTTCAGCGTGGCATCGATGCTGCCGGAGACGGTGCTGACACGGCAGCCGCCGGGCTCGATGCGCGCATCTTCGGTGAAGCGCCAGCCGCCGGGCATCAGTTCCTCGCCGAGGTGGCGCTGCACGAAGCCGAGGTCGCCGGGGTTCAGTTGCAGCACCGGGTTGGCGCCGGCGCCGGCCAGGTCGATCGCCTCGCGCAGCGCGCCCAGCATGGATTCGGGATACACGCGCAGTTCCTCGCGCAGCACGTGGCGTGCGGTGTCCACCGCCAGGTCGAGCAGGGAGCGCGCGGTTTCGTCCTGCATTTCGGTAAAGGCGGCGGCCATCGCGGCGGCGATGCGCCGCAGGTGCTCGACTTCGGCGGCGGCCGCTTGCAGACCCTCATTGCGGCCGGCGGCGAAGCCCGCGGTGTGGCCGTCGGCGCGCGCGGTTTCGCGCAGCACCGCCAGTTCGTGCGCGGCCAGTTGGGCCGCGGTGGGTCCCGGCGGCGCTTCCGCTTCGGCGGCGGCGCGGCGCGCCTGTTTCGGCTGCTCGTCGGCGAGGGAAGCGAATTGCCAGCGTTCGTAAGCTTTCAAGGGTGTTTCTCCGCCTTAATTCCGGTATTGCGTCAGATGAAGCTATCGTCGCCCGAGCCGCCCAGCACGATCTGGCCTTCGTCGGCCAGACGGCGCGCGGTCTTGAGGATTTCCTTCTGCTCGGCCTCCACATCGGAGACGCGTACGGGCCCGCGCGCTTCCAGGTCTTCCTTGAGCATTTCGGCGGCGCGCGACGACATGTTCTTGAACACTTTCTCGCGCAGCTCCGGCGCCGCGCCCTTGAGCGCCAGCACCAGGGATTCGGACTGCACTTCCTTGAGCAGGGCCTGGATGCCGCGGTCGTCGACGTCCATCAGGTTGTCGAAGACGAACATCTCGTCCATGATGCTCTGGGCGATGTTCTCGTCCACCGCCTTGACCGCCTCGATGATGGCGCCCTCGGCGGAGGAGCCGACGAAGTTGAGGATCTCGGCGGCGGTACGCACGCCGCCCATCGCCGTCTTCTTGATCTGGTCGGAGCCGGACAGCACCTTGGCGATGACGTCGTTCAGTTCACGCAGCGCGGAAGGGTGGATGCCGTCGAGGGTGGCGATGCGCAGCACCACGTCGTTGCGGTTGCGCTCGACCATCTCGCCCAGGATTTCCGCGGCCTGGTCGCGTTCCAGGTGCACCAGGATGGAGGCGATGATCTGCGGATGCTCGTTCTTGATCAGCTCGGCCACCGACTTGGCGTCCATCCACTTCAGGCTTTCGATGCCGGAGGTGTCGCTGTTGGAGAGGATGCGGTCGAGCAGGAACTTGGCCTTGTCTTCGCCCAGCGCCTTGTTGAGTACGCCGCGGATGTACTGGTCGGAATCCAGGCCGATGGGCGACTGCTCGTCGGCCTCGTTCTCGAAGCGGGAGAGCACCGCGTCGACCTTCTCGCGGCTGACAGCGGAAAGCTTGGCCATGGCGGCGCCCAGCTTCTGCGCCTCCTTCGGCGAAAGGAACTTGAAGACTTCGGCGGCCTCTTCCTGCCCCAGGCTCATGAGCAGGATGGCGCCGTCGTCGATGCCGGCATCACTCATCTTTGTTCACCCAGTTGCGGACCACGTTGGCGACGATGCGCGGATCCTTCTTGGCCAGATCGCGGGCCCGGTCGAGGGCGCCGGGGAGGGCCAGTTGCGCGCCGGGCGCGGGCAGGGCGAGGCTGCCGTCGGCATTCTGGCCTTCGGTGCCGGCTTCGTCGTCTTCGGACTCCTCGGCCTTCGGCGGCACCAGTTGGCGCATGATCGGGCGGAACACGCCGAAGAGCATGAAGGCGGCGATGCCGGCGAGCACCAGGTAGCGGCCGAATTCCTTGGCCGTGCCGACGGCTTCGGGCTGCTTCCAGATCGGCACGTCGGGCAGCACTTCGATGGTGGGCGCGGTGAAGGCGGCGTTGACCACGTTGATCGAGTCGCCGCGATCCTTGGAGAAGCCGATCGCTTCCTTCACCAGGTTGTTGGCCTGGGTGACCTCGTCGGCGGAAAGCGGCACGTTGGTCGGGTTGCCGCCGGGCTTGGCGGGCGGCACCTTCTTGTTGTTGATCACCACCGCGGCGGACAGGCGCTTGAGCGCGCCGGTGGGCGTGGTGGTGCGGCGCACGGTCTTGTCGACCTCGTAATTGGTGACCGATTCCTTGCGGGTGGCGCTGTTGGCGGACGCCGCGGCGCCGGCGGCGCCCGCAGCGCCCGGATTGGTGGTGCCGTTGTTCAGCGTCGCGGTGGCATTGGGCGTCGGCTGGTTGCTGAGCGCGCCGGGCACGCCTTGCGGGCCGCCGCTGCCGTTGGGAGTGGAGGACTCGCTGATCTGCTGGCTGCGCACGGCGGCATCCGCCGGGTTCTGGTTCGGCTTGAAGGCTTCGGAAGTCGATTCGCTTTGCGAGAAATCGATGTCGGCCGTCACCTGGGCGCGCACGTTCTCGGCGCCGTAGATCGGGGTGAGGATGTCGAGAATGCGCTTGACGTTGGCCTGCTCCAGCTGCTGCACGTAGGTGAGCTGGGTGGCATCGAGCCGGTCGGCGGGGCTGCCGTCGGTCTGCGGTGAAAGCAGGTTGCCGTTCTGGTCGACCACGCTGACGTTTTTCACCGGCAGGTCGGGCAGGCTGGAAGACACCAGGTGCATGATGCCGGCCACCTGCGAGCGGTCCAGGGTCTTGCCGGGGTACAGCGACACCAGCACGGAAGCGGTGGGCTTCTGCTGCTCGCGCATGAAAAGCGTGGGCTTGGGGATCGCCAGGTGCACGCGCGCGCCCTGCACGGCGCCGAGCGACTGGATCGACTTCGCCAGCTCGCCTTCGAGCGCACGCTGGTAATTGA
Source organism: Burkholderiales bacterium (assembly GCA_036498945.1). Lineage (GTDB taxonomy): Bacteria > Pseudomonadota > Gammaproteobacteria > Burkholderiales > JAEUOS01 > JAQGMJ01. The sequence continues at coordinate 25,445 of DASYEQ010000084.1, forward strand.
CCTGTTCCTGGAACTGGGTGGCACCGAATTTCTGGTTGTCGATAAGCTCGAAGCCGACCGTGCCGCCCTTGGGCAAGCCTTGCGAAGCCAGCTTGAGGCGGGTTTCATGCACCAAGGGCGCAGGGACCATGATGGTGCCGCCGCCTTCGCCCAGCTTGTAGGGCACATTCATTTGCGTCAGGGAGGCGATGATGGCGCCGCCGTCCTTGTCGGGGATGCCGGTGAACAGCACCTTGTAGTCCGGCGCCTGGCTCCACATCCACGCCGCCACCAGCATGGCGATGGAAAGCGCCACGCCGATCATCGCGCCGATCTTGGTGCGGCCCGGCATGGCACGCCAGTTGGCGACGAAACCAGGGGTGGCAAGAGCGGGCGCTGCGAAGGCGGTCTGCGGCAGGGCTGCGGTGTCGGCCATGGGGGCGGGTCCCGATGCAATGAAATATGGGGTGACGGGATTATCGGCAGCGCAGGCCAGTACCCAAACCCGGAGAAAGGCCGGTTTTTCCGCACTTTTCGCCCCGCCGGGACTCAGGGCCGTGGCTAGACTTGCAGGACTGGCCAATCTGCGCATTCCCATGCGCGCCCGGCCCTGATGCGGGGATGCCCCATGATAGACAAGATCAGTTTGACCGCGCCTACCGGCAATATCGCCACCACCGCCGCGGCGACCGGTGCGCCGGCCGCCAATGGCGCGAGCTTTGGCGACATCCTGACCAAGGCGCTGAACAGCGTGGACCACGCGCAGAACGAATCGACCGACCTGGCGCAGAAATTCCAGCTGGGCGACCCCAACGTCAGCCTGGAAGACGCCATGATCTCCATGCAGAAGGCCAACGTCTCTTTCCAGGCGGCAGTGCAGGTGCGCAACCGCCTGGTGTCTTCATATCATGACATCATGAACATGCAGGTATAGGCGTTTGCGCGTGAGGGTTTTTGCACGCGCAAGCATTACCTGAATGTCAACAAATGCAAAACGGCGTGCCTTGGCACGCCGTTTGCGCTTTTGGGCTCGATGCCCGTTGCTTCAGTCGCCGTCCACCGCGCGATGCGAGCGCTCCAGCTGGTTGATGTAGCGCTGGATCAGGCTTACTACCGGCCCGGAAAGATTGAGGAACTGGCAGCCGTAGCGCTGGCTCAGCCCCGCCGGGCCGCCGCCCTGGTCGTTACGCACTTCCAGCGAGACGGTGACGTCGCCGTGGCCGGGAAGGTCGATCCGGCAGTTATGGAACACCATGCCGGCCTTGAATTCGCCGCTGGCCGGGCCGGCGATCATCCCCAGGCCGCCGACAGAGAGGTCGCGCACGCTGAATTGCAGCGTGCTGCCGCCGGTCAAGGGAATGTGGCATTGCAGCGGCTTGGCGATCGGCGCCGGCACACGAAAGAAATTGCGCCGCTGCAGGCGCATCAGCGACTCCGGCAGGCGAGTGCGCAACGCCGGCTTGCCTTCGAAAAAAGTGGCTTCCACGCGCTGGGTGTGGAACTGGATCTTGATGCGCTCGAGGAAACTGACGAAGGTGGTGCGCCGCGACTCGGTGATGAGTTCGTTGGTCAGCGCCAGTGGCGCGGCGTCGAACACCAGTTCCTCGAACTCGGGGTTGAGTTGCAGCAGGTTGGTGACGAAATGTTCCTCGCCCTGGTTGAAATAGACCGTCACCATGCCGCGGCTGGCGATGGTCTCTTCGATCACGTTGATGATCTCGCGGCGCGAGTAGGTGAAATACTGCTCCGTTTCCGGCGTCTCCGGCTCGGGGTTGAGGTGCTGGCGTTCGGAATCGCTCATGGCTGTTTCGGCTGGGGTAGGAGGACGCGCGCCGCCGCGGGCGGCAGGGAAGGCGTGGCGCACTGTCTATTGTGCTCCAACCGGTAAAGCCAGGCCAGCAGTTCGGCGATGGCGGCGTAGAGCTTGGGGGGGATGTGCTGGTCCAGGTCGACCTGCATCAGCAGGCCCACCAGCTCGCGCGACTCATGTACGTAGACCCCGGCCTCGCGCGCGCGGCGGATGATCTCGGCGGCAATCGGCCCGCTGCCCTTGGCGCGCACGCGCGGCGCGCCATCGCCTTCGTGATAGGCCAGCGCGACGGCATGCGCCAGATCGGGGCGCGGGTGATTCGCCGCCATGCTAGCCCTCGCCCAGTACACGCGTACGCACCAGGCGGATGCCGGCGACAAGCATGGCATTGCTCAGGGACCCGCCGGCGGCATTGAGCGCGGCGGCGCTCTCCTGCGGCGCCGCCAGGTCCAGCCACAGGCGGTCGCCCTGTAAGGTGAGGGTGGCGGCGATGCTGCCGAGTTGCGGCAGTTGCAGTTTCAGTTGCGTTTTCCAGCCGCCTGCGGCTGCGTCCGCGCCGGTGCTCTGTCCCTCCGGTTCGCGGCCGATCACCAGGTCGGCACGCTGGCCGGGCCAGGCCTCGACCGAGAAAGGCACCGTCTGGGTCTCCAGGGCATGCAGTTGTTCGCGGATTACCGGCTGCAGTGTTTCGGGCACGCCGGTGTCTTGCGCACCAGAAGAGGGGCTTGTCGCCATATGCGCCTGGGTCGGCATGGTGACCGCGTCGGCGCGCATCGTCGCCACTGCTTCCTGCGGCAGGCCTGGCACTGCCGGCGGCGCTGGCGGGCGGCCGGTCTCGGCCTGCGGCTCGTTGCGGAGTTGTTCCAGCGGGTAGCCGCCCTGGCTCCAGGCGGCGAGGTGCGATTCGTAGAAGGTGCCGCTGTCGCGCACCAGGCGCGCCAGCGCCTGCGCCCACTCGACGGGAGTCTCGACGTCGGCCTTCACCTGTCCCAGGCGCAATGGCTCCAGCGGCGTTTCGGCGAAACGGCCCAGGCTGAGCGCGCCTTCGCCAAGTTCGACCGCGACATCGCTGTCGTTGGCTGCGAGGCCCGCGGGCAACACGGGGGTTGCGCCGCGCACCAAGGCGGTGGCGCCGGTGGCCGGCGCCGCCGCGCCGTCGGCGAATCTCAGGGTGACGCGCGTACCCCGCGGCGGCAGGTCGGCAGCCACGGTGATCTGGTGGCCCTCGATCTCGACGATGCCATGTCCATCCTCGGCACGGCCGAGAACGAGGGCGGCGACGCTGCGGCCGGCCAGGGTGGCGAGAAAATCGCGCCCCGCCTGCGTGGCGGGGACGAGCGGGCTCACCCCGCGCAGCGCCTGCGCGGGCGGGAGGGGGGCGCCGGTGAGGGCGGCGGGCAGGTACATGGCCGGACCCGCCGGGCTTCCTACAGGTAGGCCTGGCGGACGTGGCGCCCGCGGCTCATGTTGCGCAGCATGGTCTCGAGTTGCGTGAGCCAGGGCGCGGTGAGCTCACGGATCTCGGCGTCGTGCGCCAGAATGTCCTTGAGGATGACGATGCGCATATGGCGCTCCTGGGCGTCACGCGGGGCGACATCTCCCAGCGCTTCCAGGGTCGCGACACGGCGCGCGCATTCCTCCTCGGCTGCCACCAGTCCATCCCAGTCGCCGGCGCGCGCGGCGGCGAGCATGCGGCCGCTGGCATCGGCGATGGCGGCGTAATGGGCGATGATATCCATGTTGTCGAGGTCGTTGTTGGTAAAGGGGTAGTTGCCTTAGGCGGCCAGGCGGGCGGCGGCGGCGTGCGCCTGCACGGCGTTGGCGTGGGTGGTGCGCGCCAGTTCTTCCCAGGCGCCCTTGACGTCTTGCAGCAGGTTGCGTACTTCGACCAGGATCGCCGGGTCGTTCTTCACGCTGCCCTGGAGCAGGCGCATGGCCATGTAGTCGTACAAGTCGCGCAGGTTGTTGGAGACTTCGCCGCCGCGCGGGTCGAGGGAAGCGCGCAGGCCTTCCTCGAGGATGCGGATGACGCGCGTCACCTGCTTGCCCTTGGCTTCGAAGTTGCGCTCGCGCATGTGGCCGATCGCCTTGGTGATGCCGTCCATCGCGCCTTCATAAAGCATGACCACCAGGTCCACCGGGGCGGCGGCTGCCACCGAAGTTTCGACGGCGACGCCGGCGTAGGCGCGGGCGGGGTTGCCATGGGCTGCGAACATGAACTCTCCTGTTGTATTGGCTGCTGGATAGTTCATATAACGGCGTTTTTGCGGCAAAGATTAACGATGGTCTGCACGAAGATTGCGGGGTGGCGATCAGCTGCTGCTGCTGATGCTGGCCAGCTGCTGGGTGAGGAAGTCGCTGGTCGACTTCATCGTCGACAGCATGGCGTCGAGCGCGGAAAACTGGGAGCGATAGTTTGCTTCCACGGTGGTCATGCGGTCGTTGAAGTCCGATTCTTCCTGCGTCAGGCGATTGATGCTGTCGTTCAGGCCCTGGTTGCGCGCGGCGATAGCGCCGGTGGTGGGGTCGGTAATGCTGGTGAGCAGACTGCCGAGCGAGGCGCCGTAACCCGTGGTCAGGTTGATGCTGCCATAGGAACCGGCGCTGGTGGCGGTGACCCGCACGCGCAGGCCGGTGGTCGAATCGACCAGGGTCTGGCCGGTGCCGGTGGCGGCGACGCCGTTGATGGTGCCGGCGACATTCTGCCCGGCGGCACTGGTGGGCGAGGTGCCGAACAGTGCGGCCGCCGAGCCGCCCAGGGCGGAAATGCTGGAATTGACGCCGAAGCTGTTGGAATTGATGCTGAGCACGCCGCCGCTTTGCGAAACGGTGATCCCCGCGCCCGCGCTCCTGATGGTGGCGGACTGGTTGATCGCCGACTGGATCTGCGTGGCCAGGGCGGTGGAATCGGCGTAAGTACCGGGTGCGAGCGTGACGGTGGCGGTGGCACCGTCCACGTTCAGCGACAGCGTGTCGTTGACGCCGGCGGTGATGGTGAGCGGGGCGGCGCTGTCGCCGGTCAGCGAGGCGTGCGTGGCCGGCTGGGTGATGGCGATCGCATAGTTGCCGGCCGGCGTGCTGGTGAGCGAGCTCTGGTAGGCGACACGGGTGTCGCTCGAGGCGCCACTGGTGGTGAACAGCGAGGCGACATTGAGCGCGGGGTTCGACAGCGCGGCGGTGAGCTTGGTGCTGTCGAGCGACAGCGAGCCGTCGGCCTGCAGCGAAATGCCTACCTGGGAGAGGGTCGAGAGGCCGCCCGCCAGGCCGTTTACCGGCGAGGTCAGCGCGTTCTTCACCTGCCTGATGATCGAGGCCGTGGTCGGGTCGCCCTGCAGCGAACCGGCCGTCTTGGTGGTGGCGTTGTACGCCGTCATCGTGTGCGTGGTGCTGTTGAAATTGTTGTACGCGGTGATGAAGGAGTTGATCGCCGAAGTGATGGCGCTGGTGTTCTTGGCGACGCCGACCGTCACCGGCGCACCGACGTTGGTCTTGCTCAGATTCAGCGTCAGGCCGGGGATGGCGGTGATCGCGTTGCTGCCGCTGGTGATCGAGATGCCGTCGATAGTCAGCTTGGCGTCCTGCGCCGATGTGGTCTGGCTCAGGTTCTTGCCGGCGCCGCTGGTGGCTGCCGGGTCATAGGCCAGTTGCGATAGGCCGCTGGCATCGGTGTTGTTGCCGTCCGAATCGGATGCGTCGATTTTCAGCGTGTTTGCGGAACCGCCATTGCTGGGGGCGAGCGCCAGGCGGTAGCCGGTGCCGTCGTACACCACGGTGGCCTGCACGCCGCCGTTGGCCTGGTTGATTGCCGCGGCGACACCCGACAGGGTGTTGTTGGAGCTGTCGATGGTGACCGAGAACGAGGTGGCAGACGGGTTCGCGGTAAAGCCGGAAGCGCCGGTGGTGCCGAAAGAGAACGTCAGGGTGCCGGTGCCGACGGCGTCGCTGGTGCTGGTGAAGTTGCCGGAGGCCAGCTGCTGGGTCTGCGCAAGCTGCGACACCACCACCGAGTGCGTGCCGGCGGCGGCGCTGGTGGAGGCGGTGGCCGACAGTACCGTCGAATCGGAGATCGTGGTGCTGTTCTGGTTGAACGTGCTGGCCGATTGCAGCGCCGTGGTCGCCCCATTCAGGCTCGACAGCACGCTGGAGAGCTGCCCGTAGGCGGAGATGGTCGACTGGTAGCTCTGCTGTTGCTGCTGCATCACCTGCAGCGGCTGCTCCTCGACGCTCATCAGCTGGGAGACCAGCGTGTTGACGTCGATATTGGTTCCGGTGGTGATCGAGGCGGCGGCGGTCATGGGCGTTCCGGTAAGTCTGGGATCAAGCCTTCAGTTGAATCATGGTGCCGCGCATGCCGTCGAGTGCCTTGCCCAGTTCCAGCATCTCTTCCGAGGGAAACTGGCGCAGGACCTTCTGGGTCTCGCTGTCGATGATGCGGACCACCACGCGCCCGCTGTCGTTATCCTTGGCGAACTCGACGTTGGTGCCGGCACGCTTGGCGGCGTCGTTGGCGGCCTTGATGGCGGCATCGACGGCGGCGGGATCGCCTTGCGCGGCGTTGCTTTCGGGCTGGGTCGCGCCTTGCGTGGCGGTGGCGGGCGCGGTGCTGTGCGCGCCCGCGGACGCAGGGGCGCCGCCAATGGCGGAAGCCGCAGCCGGAAAGGCAGCGGTGTAGGTGTCGGCGGCCGAGGCGCCGGTGCTGGAAATGGTCATGATCTCATCCCTTTGCGGTCAGCGGGCAACCGCCTGAGGGAGGAGATGGGACCCTCCCTCAGGCGGTTGCCCCCTCGCGAGAGGGGGCGGGCGCGGCCTGGCGTTTGCGTCATTCCGCGCCTTACCCGTTAGCGAAGCAGCGACAGCACGCTTTGCGGCGACTGGTTCGCTTGCGCCAGCATCGCGGTACCGGCCTGTTGCAGGATGTTCAGGCGGGACATGTTGGCCGTTTCGCTGGCATAGTCGGCATCCATGATGCGGCCCTGGGCGGTAGAGGTGTTCTGCACCGAGGTGTTCAGGTTGTTGACGACGTCGTTGAAGCGGTTTTCCGTCGCACCGTACAGGGCGCGGGCGTTGCTGATGGTGGTGATGGCGGCGTCGATGTTGTCGATCACCGAGCCGATGGTGCTGTTGGAGGCGGTGCTGTCGATCACGGCGCGGCCGGCGCCGGTGTTGTCGGTACCCGCGACGGCGGAGATGGTCGAATCCGTGGTCAGGTTGGTCGTGGTCACCGAGATCTGGTCGTTGGTGGTGGTGCCCGCGCCGACCTGGAAGTTCAGGGTGCCGGCGTTGGCGCCGAGGATCGCCTGGCCGTTGAAGGTGGTGCCGCCGAGAACGCGCTGGACTTCATCGGCGAGCTGGCCGAATTCCTGGTCCAGGGAGTCGCGGTCGGAAGAACCGTTGGTGGCGTTGCGGGCCTGCACCGCCAGTTCACGCATGCGCTGCAG
>DASYEQ010000085.1:0-14703 GCA_036498945.1 Burkholderiales bacterium
GCGCGAGGCGCCCGGCTTGGTGGCTAGGCGGGCAAACAGCATGGCGTATCAATAGGCGGACCCTATGTCCAAAGATACGCGATTGCGCCACGCTTGTGCGGTTTGTTTCTAGGGAATAACTGATTAAGTGGGCTAAGCCCCTTAACAACCCCGAAATCAGAGGGGAGTGCGCCCTCTCACATTCCGAATTCGATACTTGTTCAGCATTTCCCTAGGTTTTCCCTCATATGCCATGCGGCCGTGCGCCTCTTGCGGAAGGACCATATAAAGTCTATATTTGGTCCTATTGAAAATCAGCCTCCTCCCAGTGAAATTCTCTTCCCAGGTCAAACCCATCAGCTACCTGAAGGCGAATGCCGCCGATATCGCCGCACGGCTTACCGAGGTGCGCGAGCCGATGGTGATTACGCAAAACGGTGAGGCGAAATTTGTCATCCAGGACATCGTCTCCTACGAGCAGACCCAGGAAACCATGGCTTTGCTGAAAATCCTGGCACTCGGCCGCAAGCAGATTGAGGAAGGCAAGGTGATCCCCGCCAAGGAAGCCATGCGCCGCCTGCGTGCCCGCAAAGCGCAAACCTGATGCGCCATGCAGTTGTCCTGACCCAGGACGTACTACAGGACCTCGAAAACATCCTCGACTACATCGCCACGCACGATGCCCCCGGCAAGGACGACTATGTGCAGGCGAAGATGGAAGAGGTGATCAAAAGCCTGGCCGAGTATCCGGAGCGTGGTTCCCACCCGAAGGAATTGCTCGCCTTGGGTATCCGTGACTATCGGCAGACCTTTTTCAAGCCCTACCGCGTCGTCTATCAGGTTGCCGGGCGAGTCGTCACAGTGCTGTTGGTCGTCGACGGCCGGCGCAACATGCAGGCGCTCCTGGCGCGGCGACTGCTCGCCTCCGGATAAGCGAGGGTTCAGATCACTGGGGCGCTCCATGACCCGCATGATCGCTCGCCGTCAGGTCAGCATGTCGTCCTGGATGCGAACGTTGCTCGAAGTACCGTTCGAGTCCTGGGAACCCGCGCCAACGAAAAGACGAACTCCGGCGAATCTTTTTGCGTGTATATGGCCTACGAAACCATGCCGCCCGCTTTCACTCCATCCGATCGCTTCTGGGAAGTCATCGAGACGTCGAAGCCATTGTTGCAGCGCCTGGTCGATCGACTGGAAGCGATGTCGCGCGAAGAGATCATCGGCTTTCAGCGCGACTACGAGGATGCGGCGATGGAGATCGGCGACTACTGGGACGGCCCGGTGGTGGATGGCATCGCCCTCTCGGAAGACGATGCCGAGGACTTCTGCCACTGGGTGGTGTCGCAAGGCCGCGAGCTATGGTCGCGCGCAGCGGCGGCATCTTCCTGCATCAGGAAGCGGACGCTGACGCTCAAGGGGATCAGCCGGATGCGCACGCGCCCGACGCGGGCCAGGATGGGGCCGAATCCGAGGGTCCATTCCATGATGGCCGCGCCGAACAGCGTGCCGCTGAGTGCGATGGTGCCGATGTGGACGGCGACGCAAACGACAATTGATAGTTGGAGCATCAGGGCATGGGTCGGCGCGGCTGCGCCGGCGGCGATTTCTAGTTGTGGCGCTTGTGCTCGTCGCGCTCGTTGGCGTGGCCGCCGCGCGGCTGCGCTTGTTGATGCTGCTGCGCCTGCTGATGCTGCGGTACCTGCTGGTGTTGCTGCGCCTGTTGACGCTGCTGTACCTGCTGGCGCTGCTGCACTTGCTGGTGTTGCTGCTGGCCTTGCTGGTGCTGTTGCTGGCCTTGCTGATGCTGTTGCTGCGGCTGGCGGTTCTGCATCCCCTGGCGGGCATTTTCGCCGTTGTGGTTTTGCTGGAACGGCTGCTGGCGCCCCTGCGCGTTTTGCTGCCGGTTTTGCGCCCCTGGGCGGTTCTCGGCGCCGCGGCCTTCGGCCTGGCGGTTTTGCTGGCCCGGGTGGTTCTCGTTCTGGCGGTTCAGCAGGCCCTGGCGGTTTTCCCCCTGGCGATTATTGTTTTGCTGGCGCTGCTGCTGGCCGTTCTGGCGTTGTTCCTGGCGCTGCTCGCGCGGGTTGTTCTGCCCGCGCTGCTCCTGGCGGTTCTGGCCGTTGCCGCCCCGGGAACCGAAGCCGGGGCGGTCGGCATTGACGCCGGCGGGGCGCACGCCGGTGCGCACGAATTGCGCGCGCTGGGTGCGGCGCTGTTCGAGTTGCGGGCGCAGGCGGTCGTGCAGGCCTTCCAGCCGCCCTTCGTTGCGGCTGCCGCGGAAAAAGGCGGGGGTGCGGTCGAGCAGGCGCGGCGGCTGGTTGCCGCGGAAGGAGAAAAAGCCGGAGCGGCCCTGGGCGACGTCGACGCGCGCGCCGCCGTTGCGGTTCTGGATGAAGGAGCCGCCGGTGCTCACCTTGTCGTAGGTGCCGGGCTCGCCTTCGGTGCTGCCTTCGGGAATCACCAGCGGCTCATGGTCGGTGCCGCGCACGCCGATGGTGGCGGTGGGCGTGTTGATCTGGTAGCGCGCGGGATTGTTCTTGCCGATCCAGCCGGTGATCGAGCGGAAGCTGCCCTTGAGCAGCGAGAAGACACTGGTGTCTTCGGCATCGCCCTGGGCGCGGTATTTGGTGATGCCCATTTGCGTGTTGGAGCGCACGGCGATCACGCCGGCATCGACCATCTCGGCCTGCAATTCGCCGTTGCCGCCGGTGACGATGCTGTCGCCCTCGTAGAGCGAGTCGCCGTTTTGCGGGGTGCGGCGGCTGCCGTCGGGAGCGTTGACCACGACCGCGCCGGTGATCAGGGTCACCTTGGCGGCTTCGGTGCGGCCGGCGGCGGCGGCAGGGGCGGCCGCCGGTGCGGCGGTCTGCGCGCGCGCCAGCCAGGAGACCGACGAGGTGAGCGGGGCAAACAGGAACGGTCCAAGTACCCGGGCGAAGACCCGGCGCGGCATGGTCATGCGTTTCTCCCTGGCCGTCTGACGCGGCTATTTGTCTTGCAGCTATATATTCTAGATGAGCACCGCGGCAGCGCGGGTGAAACCTTTGTGACAGAGCCGGCCATCCCCACCGTCGCGCGGACGGCGGCAGGCCACGGCCGCCAGCCCTTCCCCTTAGTAGGTACCGGGAATGGCGCGGTTGGCGAACTTGGTGTACTGGCCGAGGAAGGTGAGCTCGACCTTGCCGATCGGGCCGTTACGCTGCTTGCCGATGATCACCTCGGCCAGGCCCTTGTTGTTTTCCGCCTCGGGGTGGTAGACCTCGTCGCGGTAGATGAACAGGATGACGTCGGCGTCCTGCTCGATAGCGCCGGATTCGCGCAGGTCGCTCATCATCGGGCGCTTGTCCTGGCGCTGTTCCAGGCCGCGGTTGAGCTGCGAGAGCGCGATCACCGGGACGTGCAGTTCCTTCGCCAGGGCTTTCAGCGAGCGGGAGATTTCCGACACTTCGGTGGCGCGGTTTTCTTCGCGGCCATTGGAGGAGCCGGACATCAGTTGCAGGTAGTCGATGACGATCAGGTCCATCTTGCCGTAGATGCGGTGCAGGCGGCGGGCGCGCGCGCGCAGCTCCAGCGCGGTGAGCGCCGGGGTCTCGTCGACGTGCATCTTGCATTCCTGCAGGCGTTCCAGGGCGGAGGCGAACTTGGAGAATTCGTGGTCGTCGAGCTTGCCGGTGCGCAGGCGATGCAGGTCGAGCTGGCCGATGGAACCCAAAATACGCATGGCAAGCTGCGCCCCGCCCATTTCCATCGAGAACACGCCGACGATGCCGCCGGCCAGCGCGACGTTTTCGGCGACGTTCATGGCGAACGAGGTCTTGCCCATCGACGGGCGGCCGGCGACGATGATCAGGTCGCCGGGCTGAAGACCGGAGGTCTTCATGTCGAGGTCCTTGAAGCCGGTTTCGATACCGGTGATGTCGGGGCTGTTGGCGTCGTGCAGTTCCTGCACGCGGTCGCGCACCTGCACCAGGAGCGACGCCAGGTCGATGAAGCCCTGGGCGCCGCGCGCGCCTTCCTCGGCGATCTGGAATACCTTGGACTCGGCGGCGTCGAGAATCTCGCGCACCGTGCGGCCTTCGCGGTTGAACACGATGTCGGAGATGTCGCCGGTGGCGGTGAGCAGCTTGCGCAGCACCGAGCGCTCGCGCACGATGTCGGCGTAGCCCTTGACGTTGGCGGAAGACGGCGTGTTCTGCGCCAGGGCGTTGAGGTAGACCAGGCCGCCGGCATCTTCGGCGCGCTTTTCGGCGTCAAGCGCTTCGAACACGGTAATGACGTCCGCCGGCTTGCCCTTTTCGATCAGGTTGGCGATGTGCTTCCAGATCAGGCTGTGGTCGGCGCGGTAGAAATCGTCTTCGCGCAGCACGTCGCCGATCTTGTCCCAGGCGCCGTTGTCGATCAGCAGCGCACCCAGCGTCGATTGCTCGGCCTCGATCGAATGCGGCGGGATTTTCAACGCCTCGACTTGGGCGTCGCGTGGCTCGTCGTCGCGCATGGAGGGGCGGTTGGAGGCAGAACGGGAAAAAGAGGTGGCCACGGAGGCTCGGAGGAAAACAGCAAAACTCGCCGGGTAGGGGAGTGTATAGCAAGGCAGCGGGCCACGCTCCCGGCGCGGCCCGCCCTGCCCCGGGCGCCCGTCAGGCGCGATAGGGGTAGACGAACTTGCCCGACTTGAATTGCGCGGGCGTGAGGATCACCTGCTTGCCCGCCTCCTTGAACTGCTCGATGTCGTTGCCTTTGATGCCCTGGAACTGCACGAAAAGAATCCGTGAAGTATCCCACTCGCCGTTGGCGGCGAACTTGATCTTGCCGACGATGGTGTCGAAGGTGCTCTTGTGCACGTAGGCGGCGAGCCTGGCGTTGTCCAGCGTCTTCAGCGCCTCGATCGCCTGGGTGTAGACCTGCAGGCCGGCGTAGGCGTAGGGCGGCAGGTAGAAGCCGAGGATGTCGACGCCCTCCTTGGCCGCGCGCACGCGATACTTGTTGAGAAACTCGTCGATGCCGGGGAACTTCATCGTCGGCTCCGGCACGTTGATATCGTAGTAGACGATGTTGTTGAGCAGCGTGCCCAGTTGCGTCTTCAGCGCCGAGAACTGCAGGCCGATCAGGCCGCCGCCGAACATCTTGCACTTGAGATTGACTTCGTTGGCCGCGCGCACCATCGCCGCGGTGTCGGGCGGGTAGGAGGCGACGAAGACGATGTCGGGGTTGGTGGCCGCCACCGCGCGCATGATCGGGCCGCCGTCGATGGTGGTGGGCGGGTAATTCTTGTCGTAGACGGTCTTCAGGCCCAGCTTCTTGATGTTTTCGCGCGCGCCGTCGAGCGCGATGTGCGGGAACTCGGCATCCGCCCCGAGGATGGCGATGGTCTTGGGCTTCGGGTTCATGGTCATCGCCAGGTCCAGGAAGCCCTTGGAAAAGTCGATGCGCGCGTTCGGTCCGTTGGGCTGGATCTGGAAATAGCGGTCGTAGTTGAACTTGTCGTTCACCGCCAGGCCGAAGTTGCCCATGAACATCATGCCCCGCTGCATCACCAGCGGCATGGCAGGCGCCATCAGGTTGGTGCCGTAGCCGGAGACGATCAGGTCGACGCGGTCGACGTCCAGCAGCTTGGTGTAGATGCCGGGCACGGTGGCGGGGTTGCTCTGGTCGTCGTAATACACCAGCTCGACGGGGCGGCCGAGCAGGCCGCCCTTGGCGTTGATTTCCTCCTGCCACATCTGGATGGCGATCAGCGCCGCCTTGCCGCTGGCGGCGATACCGCCGGTGAGCGCCATGCCGAAGCCCAGCTTGATCGGCTTGGCCTGCGCGAAGGCGCGGGGCATGCCGGTGGACGCCAGCGCCGCGCCCAGGGCCTGGATGGCCGTACGTCGGGTTGCCTGCACGATTTGTCTCCTCTGGTTGGATGACGCACCGGCGCGGACCCAGTGTCGTGGGTTGGAAGTTCGTTGATCAAATAAAAGTGGCGAAATCGGCCCGGGACAAGGAGAAAAACACAGCGGGAGAAAAACACAGCGGGAGAAAAGCACAGCGAGGGTCGTTCCCTCGCGAGCATTTTCGACGCCGTATCGGGTCGATTTCGCCACTTTTATCAAACGAACGTCCAACTCACGACACTAGACCGGCACGCTGCCTTTGTCCGCACGGGGTCGGATATGACGGCACCGCGGGCGTGGCGATTCCAGACTAGACCAAAAGCACGGCAGCGGCAACAGGCGGCGCTGCTGCGCTGCAACGCCTGTCGTCCCGCCCAGTGAGAACAAAATTCGCGCGGTGCCACTCGCGCCCGGGCCCGGCAGCCGAGAAAAGCGAAAGCGGCTTCCCTGCCGGCTTACGCCGCCCCGGCCGCAAGGCGATAGCAGCGATTCGCCTCTTCCGCCCGGCTGGTGGCATCGAACATGCGGCCCAGCTCGACGTAGGCGGCGCGCGTGGGCGCGGCGGTGATGCTTTGCTCCAGGTACTCGCGCGCCTTGCCCCAGAGTTGCAGGGCGGCGCACAGGCGGCCCAGCGCCAGCAGCAGGCCGGCTTCGCGCGGGTAGCGCGCGCGCCAGGCTTCGGCGCGCTCGACCTGCGCGCGCACCGCTTCGGCTTCGGCATGCAGGGCGCAATCGGCGTAGAGCGCGCCCAGGGCGTCGTCCCAATCCGCGTCCAGCGCTTCTTCGAGCAGGCCGCGCGCCTCGGCTTTGAGTTCCGCGGCGATCAGGGCGGCGGCGACCGGGCGCACCACGCGCGGCTCGCGGCGATCGGCGCGCGGCACGCGGCGCAGGCGCTCGCGCACGGTCTGCTCGTCGGCGCCGGTAAACAGGCCCGCGTAGGCGGCCTCGCGGGTTTTCGCCGCCACCGCGGGATGCACCGCCTTGTGCTCTTCCAGCCGGCGCGCCACCTTCAGCGCCTCTTCCCAGGCGCCGGCGCGGGTCATGGCCTTCAGCGCCAGGCGCTGGGTGGCGATGTGGCGCGCGCCGCTGCGGTTGAGCTCGGCGAATACCGTCATCGCTTCGCGGTCGCGGCGCTCATCGACCAGCAGTTCGGCGGCGGTCATCAGGCGGGCGTGCTCGAGCGCCGGGTTGCCGGCCTTCGCCGCCGCGGCCTCGGCATGCTCGAGCCACTCGTCGCGCAGCTCGGGGCGCTGCAGGCGGTGCGCGGCGCGCGCGGCCACCAGCGCCGCCAGCACTTGCTCCTCGCCGGCCTCGAAGGCGGCGCGCGCCGACTTCTCGGCGCGGGCATAGCGGCCTTCATAGGTGCTGGTGATGGCGTCGAACAGCGAATGGCGCGCCTTTTCGCGCGCGCGGCGCAGGCGGAAGTCCTGCACCATCTCCGGCAGGGAGAGCGTATAGGCGGCGGCGCGCACGAAGAAATACAGGATGATGAGTACGATCGCATTCAGCAGCACGAACAGGGTCAGCGAGAATTCGATGCGCTTGGGCGGCATGAACAGCAGCACGTAGCCGTCGTTGTAGCGCGCGCCCAGCGACAGCAGCACTGCCAGGGCGAAGCACAGGAGGATCCAGAACAGGCTGCGCATGGGCGCTTATTTGGCAGGCGGCCGCGCGGGCACGCCGTTTTGCGCCTGCGGGCCGCGGAAGTTGCGCACCGCGTTGAGGCTGTCGGCCAGCGTGGGTAACTCGATGCTCACCGCGCTGGTGGATAGCTGGTTGAGCGTGCCCTGGGCATTCACGGTGGCGCGCGAGCGGGCGTCGAAATAGCGCGTCAGCCAGGCGTTGGCCGACTTCAGGTCTTCGCGGAACAGGGGTTCGTTGCGCTGGAGCAGCGAGAGGCGCGCGTTGAGCAGGCGCAGCTTCAGGTTTTCGCGCAGGAAAAAGCTTTGCTGCGGGGTGAGCAGCACCGGCTCGGGGTTGTCGATGTCGCGGATGCGCACCAGCTGGCGGAACTGGTCCCAGGCTTCGTCGCGCAGGCGGCTCCACATGCCGGGGGCTTCGCCTTGCGCATCACCGGCGGGCGCGGCTTTTTCGCCGGGCCTCGGGGTGGCTTTGCCCGCGGTGGCCGGCGTGGCGGCGGGCCGGGTCGCGGGCCGCGCAGGCGCGGATTGGCCGAGCCCTGGTGCCTGCATCTTTTCGTCGAAGATCAGCGGCAGGGTATCGACGCTGGAAATCACGCCGTCGAGGCGGATCGCCAGGCCGACGGTATCGACATAGGGCAGCGCCTTCAGCTTGTCGATGTCGCGCTGCAGGACGCGGCGCACGGCGATGAATTGCGCGCGGTCGGCGCGGCCCAGGCGCGCATCGGCGTTCTGCAGGGCGATCAGCGCGCCGCGCACGTTGCCGGAAAGCTGCAACTGCTGCGCCGCCAGCGACAGGGTCTGCTCGATGTCGGTGAGCGCCCATTCGTCGCGGTTGCGCGAGAGGTCCTGGTACATCGACTCCAGCGCCGCCTGCTGGCTTTGCGATTCGTTGATCTTGGATTCCAGCGCGGTCATTTTTTGCAGCGCTTCGCGCATGCGGTCCTGCGCCTCGCGCGCCATGGTGCGGCTTTCGCGCGCCTGCAGGTCGTCTTCGCGCAGGCGCTGCGCCATTTCCGTGCGCAGATCGTCGATCTGGGTTTTGGCGCTCCACCAGTTCCAGACGAACAGGGCCAGCGCCAGCAGCAGCGCGACGCGCGGCCAAGTCCACCAGGCGCGCCACCCGGCGACCCGGTCCAGCAGGAGCGGCGGCGCGGGCGCCACGCCGGTGGCCGGCGGCAGCACCTGCGGCTCGGCGCCGGCCGGCTGGTTTTGCGGCAGGTCGCGCGGGTCGCTCATGCCGGCACCACCGCGAAATGCGCGCTCATGCCGGCGATCAGGCCGGCGTCGCCGCCATCGGTCAGCACCACTTGCGTCAGGCCGCGCGCGCGCAGGTGCGCGGCGATGCGCTCGTGCGGCACGAACACCGGGGCGCGGTTGAGCCAGTCGAGGGCGGCTTCGCCCAGCATCGCCAGCAGGTGGACCCCGCCCTCGGAACTCGAAACCACCACGCCGCCGAGGGTGCCGGCGCGCGCCGGGTCGCCGATGATGGAGGGCTCGGCCTGCGCGCGCACGCGGCGATACGCCGGCAGCGCCGTCACGGCGGCGCCGCGCGCCCGCAATGTGTCGGCCAGCCAGTCACGCCCGCCTTCGCCCTTGATGATCATCACGCTCTTCGGACTGATGCCGCGGGCGTCGAGTTCCTGCAACAGGCCTTCGCTGTCGAATTGCCGCGCCGGGAGGATCACCCGCGCCACGCCGCAGCGCTCCAGCGCCTGGGCGGTGCCGGGGCCGGTGGCACCGGCGGCCACTTGCGCCGGCCAGGCGCCGCGCAGGCGCGCCAGTGCCGCGGCGACCGCGTTGGCGCTGACGAACACGGCGAGGTCGAATTCGGCCAGGCGCGCCAGCGCGGCATCGAGCGCGGCATGATCGGCGAGCGGCTCGATGGCGATGGTCGGAAAGCAGACCGGAATGCCGCCGGCGGCGCGGATCATCTCGCACAGCGCCGCGGCCTGCGCTTGCGGACGCGTCACCACGATGCGCTTGCCCGCCAGCGGCCTGGCGGGCGTGGCGAGGCCGGACACGCCGGGGGCAGGCGCGAGCCGGGGCTTGGTCACATCAGCCGCCCTCACCCCTGCTCCAGCGCGGCGATGATGGCGTCCGCCCCTTGCGCGCGCAGGGCGGCGGCGGCGCGCGCGCCGAGGGCGGCCGCCTCCGGCGGGTCGCCCTGCATTTCGGTGGAAAGCATATGGCTGCCGTCGACGTTGCCGATGCAGGCGCGCAGGTGCAGGCGGCCGGCTTCCAGCACCGTGTAGGCGGCGAGCGGAATGGTGCAACTGCCGCCTAAGCCCGCGTTGACGGCGCGCTCGGCGCGCACGCAGGCGTCGGTCTCGGCGTGGTTCAGCGGCGCCAGCCAGGCGGCGAGATCGTCGCGGCCGGCGAGGGTTTCAATCGCCAGCGCGCCCTGGCCGGCGGCGGGCAGCGATTCGGCGGGCGGCAGGATGGCGCGGATGCGCTCGGCCAAGCCCAGGCGCTTGAGGCCGGCGGCGGCGAGCACGATGGCGCCGTACTCGCCGTTGTCCAGCTTGCGCAGGCGGGTGTCGAGGTTGCCGCGCAGGGGCGCGATTTTCAGTTGCGGGTAGCGCTGGCGGATCTGCGCTTCACGCCGCAGCGAAGAGGTGCCGACCACCGCGCCCGCCGGCATCTCGGCGAGGCTGGCGTATTGGCTGGAGACGAAGGCATCGCGCGGGTCTTCGCGCTTGAGCGTGGCGGCGAGCACGAATTGCGGCGGCAGCTCGGCCGGCACGTCTTTCATCGAATGCACCGCGAGGTCGGCGCGGCCTTCCAGCATCGCCTGCTCCAGCTCCTTGACGAACAGGCCCTTGCCGCCTACCTTGGCCAGGCTACGGTCGAGAATCTGGTCGCCGCGCGTGGTCAGCCCCAGCACACTGACTTCGCACTGTGGATATAATTGCTGCAACGCAGCGCGAACGTGCTCGGCCTGCCACAAGGCCAGCCGGCTTTCACGCGAGGCGATGACCAGCCGTTCCGGATCACGCATTTAATTTTGCCCGTACACCATAACCCTTAGGCCACGCCAATGCCTAGCCACAGGTGGGTTTTCACTCCTTGCCGCGCCCGCTTCGATGCGGCAAGGTTCTTGATTTCGCTGGCAATTTTAGCATGCGCACTGTTTGCCGCGAGGCAAAACGCGTACGCGGCCGGTATACCGGTCATCACTTCCGACCTGCGGGCCGATGCCGCCGTGGCGGTGCGGGCGCATCAGCCGCTGCTGCTGTTTTTCAGTCTGGCCGATTGCCCCTATTGCGCCGGCGTGCGCAGCCAGTACCTGGGGCCGATGACGCAGGATGCCGGGCAGACCAGGCGCGCGCTGATCCGCGAGCTGCCGATCGAGGCCACGCTGACGGACTTCGACGGCGCGCGCAAGCCGGCGCAAGAGATCGCCGCGCGCTACAAGGTGACGGTGTTCCCCACCATCGTGATGGTGAACGCGCAAGGCGCGCAGATCGCCGACCCCCTGGTGGGCTTTTCCTCGCCGGACTTCTACGGCGGCCTGCTGGACGGGCGCATCGACGCGGCCAATCAAAAACTCCAACCCCATTGAAACCCAAGGACCCGCGCATGACCGCCCGCAAGAAGACCGCCGCCCCCGATGCCGATGCGCCGCTGCGCGACGACATCCGCCTGCTCGGCCGGCTGCTGGGCGACACCATCAAGGCGCAGGAAGGCGCGCCGGTATTCGACGTGATCGAGAACGTGCGCCAGCTGGCGGTGCGCTTTCGCCGCGACAACGATGCCGAGGCGCGGAAGCAACTGGAGCAGGCGCTGAACCGACTGTCGCGCGACCAGACGCAACTGGTGGGCCGGGCCTTTTCCTATTTCTCGCACCTGGCCAACATCGCGGAGGACGTGCACGTCAGCCGTGCCCAGCGCGCCGCGCGCATGCAGGGCGCGGCGCCGCGGCCGGGCAGCCTGGAATATGCGCTTCTGCGCATCGCGGACGCACGCGTGCCGGCCGCCGCGATTCGCGGCTTTTTCGAAAACGCCAATCTCACCGCGGTGCTCACGGCCCACCCCACCGAGGTGCAGCGCAAGAGCGTGCTGGACACCGAGCTTGCGATCAACAACCTGATGATCGCGCGCTCGCGCGGCGACCGCACGCCGCCGGAGCAGGCCGAACTGGACGAGGCCCTGCGCGCCAAGGTGCTGACGCTGTGGCAGACGGCGATGCTGCGCGTGACCCGCCTGCGCGTGGTCGACGAGATCGAGAACGGGCAATCGTTTTTCCGCTACACCTTCCTTGACGAGCTGCCGCGCCTCTACGGCATCGTCGACGAGGCGGTGGCGCGCATGCTGCCGCCGGCGCAGCAGCCGCAGATGCACCCCTACTTTCGCATCGGCTCGTGGATCGGCGGCGACCGCGACGGCAACCCATACGTCAATGCCGGCACGCTGGAAATGGCGCTGGCGCGCGGCTCGAAACTGGCGACCGGGCACTACCTGGCGGAACTGCACCAGCTCTCCGCCGAGCTGTCGCTGTCGAACTTCCTGATCAAGACCACGCCGGCCCTCGAAGCGCTCGCCGCTACTTCGCCTGATGCTTCCGAGCACCGGCAGGCCGAGCCCTATCGCCGCGCCGTCACGGCGGTGCACGCCCGTGTCGAAGCCACCGCCGCGCTGATCGCGGGCGAGGCGCCGGGCTTGAGCGCCCCTTATGCCGACCCGGCCGACCTGGCGGCGGATTTGCGCATCATCCTCGACTCGCTGGAGGCCACCGGCGTCGGTCTGCTGGCAAAGCCGCGCCTGCGCCCGCTGATTCGCGCGGCGCAGATTTTCGGCTTTCACCTGCATCCGATCGACCTGCGCCAGAATTCCGATGTGCACGAGCGCGTGGTCACCGAATTGCTCACGCGCGCCGGCGCCTTCGATGGCTACAAGGACCTGGAAGAAGACGCCAAGGTGGCGCTCCTGACCGACGAGCTGTCGAAGGCGCGCCTCTTGCATTCGCCCTACGCCGAATACAGCGACGAGGTGGAGAACGAACTGGCCATCGTGCGCAAGGTGGCGGCGATGCAAAAGCTGTTCGGCCGCGAGTGCTGCCCGAACTACATCATCTCGCATTGCGAGTCGGTCTCCGACATGCTCGAAGTGCTGATGATCCTGAAGGAAGCCGGGCTCTTCCTGCCGCAGGTGGGCGTCGCCAGCATGTACGTGATTCCGCTGTTCGAGTCGATCGCCGATTTGCAGGCGGCGCCGCGCATCATGGCGCGCTGGCTGGGTCTCTCCGTCGCCAAATGCGTGATCAATGGCCTGGACCAGATCCAGGAGATCATGCTCGGCTATTCGGACAGCAACAAGGATGGTGGCTTCTTCACCAGTAATTGGGAACTCTATCGCGCATCCACCGCGCTTGTGGCCTTCTTTGCCGAATGCGACGGCATCGCCCTGCGGTTGTTTCACGGCCGAGGAGGGACCGTCGGCCGGGGCGGTGGCCCAAGCTACCAGGCAATCCTTGCGCAGCCACCAGGAACCGTGAATGGTCAAATCAGACTTACCGAGCAGGGTGAGGTGATCGCTTCGAAATACGGCAATCCCGATATCGGCCGGCGTAACCTTGAGGCACTCGTCGCGGCAACCCTCGAAGCAACCCTGCTGGAGACACACCATTCGGTGGCCGATGAATTCATCACGACAGCGGAACGGATTTCCGAAGCGAGCATGGCGGCATACCGGGCACTCGTCTACGAGACGCCCGGTTTTGTCGATTATTTTTTCAGCGCCACGCCCATTGCCGAAATTGCCGAACTTAACATTGGCTCTCGTCCCGCTTCGCGCCGGCCAACCCGGCGCATAGAGGACCTTCGCGCCATTCCTTGGAGCTTCTCCTGGGGTCAGGCCCGTGTCAGTTTACCGGGCTGGTTCGGATTTGGGTCAGCCATAAAAGAATTTCTTGGCGACACCCCACAGCCGCGAATGACCTTGCTACGGCGCATGTATAGCGATTGGCCTTTCTTCCACGTCCTGCTCTCGAACATGGACATGGTGCTGGCCAAGACGGATTTCGGCGTAGCGAAGCGTTATGCCGAACTCGTAACTGATCGCGACCTCTCCGTAAGGATTTTCAGCGCGCTAAAAACGGAGTGGGTACGGACCGTAGAGGCGCTTAACGCCATTACTGGTGCGCCGCAAAGGCTCGCGGATAATCCAACACTCGCGCGCTCCATCAAGCACCGCTTCCCCTACATTACGCCGCTAAACCACCTCCAAGTCGAATTGCTTCGTCGCTGGAGAGCCGGGAAGCACGACGAGCGCACTAGACGTGGCATTCTGATCACAATCAACGGGATTGCCGCCGGACTACGCAATACCGGGTAGCTTAGCGCTCAGAATTGCGAGCACGCTACTTCACCGCTGCAGGGGTGGATCTGCCTCTGGCGGAGGGTTAGCTCGCGCTATTTTCGAAACCGTAGAGCCGCGCCGGATTGTCGACCAGGATCTTCTTGCGGATGGCCGCATCTGGGATCCACCGGCCTAACTGGTTAAACACTAGGCCGTCGTCGATCGCAAAGGGGGCGCTGATTTCGGTCAGTGGCCTGCCCCGCCCGGCGTCGGAGTTGGGATGCGGCCAATCGGAACCCCAGACGATGCGCTGCGGGTTGGCTTGGCACAGCGCGCGCGTCAGCGGGTCGATGCGCTTGTCGTTCGGATCGTTGCCGATGCGGTAGGCGCCGGAAATCTTCACCCAGGTCTTGCCGCTTTCGAGCAGCCCTTGCAGTGCGCGCAACGCGCCATTGGTCGTGCCGGGTGCAATAAGACCGAAATGGTCGAACACGCTGTCGACCGGCAGCGACCTCAGTAGCGACGCGAGCGGCGCTATCGTCTCCGCATCGACGAACATCTGCACGTGCCAGCGATGCTTCTCGCACAGTTTCGCGGCGGCGGTGATTTTCGACTTGATGGAGTCGACCGGCTCGCCGCCCGTGGTCGCGATGTTGATGCGCAGGCCGCGGATGCCTTGATCATGCAGGATGTCGACTTCTTTCTCCGGCGTATCCGGCGCGATGACTGCGACGCCGCGCGCATTGCCGAGCTGCGCGATGCCGTCGAGCATGCAGGCATTGTCGGTGCCGTAGAAACTCGGCTGCACGATGACGACGCGCGTCATGTCGAGCTTCTTCAGCATGACGGCGAGGTCGCCAACGACCGCGTCTGAGGGCGTGTAGCGGCGCTTGGCCGGAAGCGGAAAGCGG
>DASYEQ010000086.1:0-13404 GCA_036498945.1 Burkholderiales bacterium
CTCCCGGCAGAAGGCAATTCAACACCGCCCTCCTCTTTTCCCTCGGCGCCGGCCTGGCGCCGCGCTCCGCTTTCGCCGCCGCGCCCGCCGCTGCCGCTACCGCCTCCCCCGCATCGCTCCCCGCTTCCTCAGCTACCTCCCCCGCCGCCAAGGAATGGGTCGCCCGCATGCACGCCGGCCTCACGCGCATCGACGCTGCCGCCGGCGGGCGCCTGGGCGTGGCGGTGCAGGACATGCACACCGGCGCCATCGCCGCCCTGCGCGGCGGCGAGCGCTTCCCGATGTGCAGCACCTTCAAGCTGCTGGTCGCTGCTCTCGTGCTCAAGCGCACGGAAGAGAAAAAGGAAAACTTGGGGCGGCGCATCGTCATCAGGCAGGCCGACATGGTGCCCAATTCGCCCATCACCAAGACCCACGCCGCCGGCGAAGGCATGACCGTGGCCGAACTGTGCGCCGCCGCGATTGCGGTGAGCGACAACACCGCCGCCAACCTGCTGCTCAAAAGCTTCGGCGGCCCCGCCGCGCTGACGCATTACGTCCGCTCGCTCGGCGACACCATCACGCGCCTGGACCGCATCGAGCCCGCGCTCAACGAGGCCCGCCCCGGCGACGCGCGCGACACCACCGCGCCGCTGGCGATGCTCGGCAACCTGCGCGCGCTGCTGCTGGGCGAAGCGCTCGCGCCCGCCTCGCGCGCGCAACTGATCGACTGGCTCAAGGCCACCACCACCAGCGCCAGGCGCCTGCGCGCGCATTTGCCCGCAGGCTGGCAGGCAGCCGACAAGACCGGCACCGGCGAGCGCGGCACCAACAACGATATCGGCATCCTGCTGCCGCCGGATCGCGCTCCGCTGCTGGTGTGCGTCTACCTCACCAACACCAAGGCGCCGCTGGAGAAGAGCAGCGAAGTGGTGGCGGCGGTGGGGGAGCTGGTGGTGCGCGAGGCGAAAGCGTAGCGCGGCTCCAGTTTTTATTCTGAATAGGTGCCTGGATTCCCGTTTTCGCGGGAATGACAGTGGTGGAGAGCAGTGCGGCGTTGCGTGCCCACCACCTGAACCTGCGCCAGTGCTGTCGTTAGCGCCGCATCTGCACGTCCGCCATCGCCTGGTCGGTGGCGCGGATGGCTGCGTCGATGTGGCCCAGCACGCTGTTGCGCAGGCCGCGCGTGGCGGGGTTGTCTTCGGCGCGGGCGATGTCTTCGTGGGCGCGGCGCAGCAGCGAATCGGCGTCGCGCAGGCGGCCGGCGCGCGGCATGCTGTCGGCGGGCGGACGCGCGTTGGGGTTGCGGCCATCGTCGTAGGCGGCGCGGCGCGCTTCGTTGATGGCGCGGTCGATCTCGGTGATGGCGACGTCTTCGTTGGCGCGCACCGCCGGGTCGCCGGCGCGGTGTTCGAGGTCGAAGCGGGCGGCGCGCAGGTCGCTCACCGCGCGCGCGTAGGCGGGGTGGCGCTCGGGCGGCGGCATCGGGCGCACCGGGGCGCAGGCGGCGAGGGCCAAGGCGCCGGCGAGGGCGAAGGCAAGAGGGGCGTGTTTGCGGATCATGGCGATGGGCTTTCTATTGGATGGGCACGTGATGCCGGGTGCAGCCGTGCGTTGAAGGGCCTGAGGTCGCGGTGCGTTGTCTCTGGCCGTGTGTTGCAGCCAGTGCAAAGGATAACGGCGCGGCGCGCGGTGTGGTGCACGCGTGGGGCGGGTGCTTTGTAAGCAATCGTAAGCGGTGCGCCGGGCGGGCTTTTCCCGCTTGCGCGGGAGCGCCCGGCTAAAGGGCTTTGGGGCATGCCCCGAAGGAAGTCCCTTTGGGGACGCCCCGGTGCTCCGCCAGCGTCAGCGCCTTCCCACAGAAAAATCCGCCCGCTGCCGCCAGCGCCAAACATCGGGCGACACTATTGTTGTAGCATCCGTCGCCGCATCCAGACGCGCAGGAAATCCCTCATGTTGACGCCGCAGGAAATCAAACTCATCGCCTTCTCGCTGGTGGCCGCCTGCGCGTTCACCTGCCTGGGACCGGCGCGCGGCGACGCGGACGCAAGCGCGCTGCAGCCGGCACTCGGCGGCGAGCTGTACGCCGGCCGCGCCGCCGAGCCGTCGTCCGGTACGCTCGCCCTCTCCGCCAGCGACGACGACACGCTGCGCGAAGCCCTGCTGCTTTCCTCCGGCGCCGGCTGGCTGATGTGGCCGGCGAACAAGGTGATGGAGCGGGCGCTGGCGGGGGAGGAAGCGCCGCGGGAGAAAGCGCCGCAAGGGAAGGTGGCGCAGGGGAAGGTGGCGCAGGCGCGGCCGACGGTGCAATCGCAGCGCTCGCAGGCGGACAAGCCGGCGGCTTGAGGCGCGGCGTTGCCGGTGTTGGCTGGCGCGCCTTGACCGGGCGCCTGATCGGGAGATGGGAAGATTGCGATCAGCCGCGCACATTCCAGGGGCGCCCGATGGGCGCCAAGCCTGCTCACCGCTACCCGGCCTGTACCTGTACTCGTACCTGTAGCTCCCGCGTCAGGGCGGTGAAAATGGCGAGCGCGCGCTCGATGCCGGCCGTGTTCGTCTGGTTCACCAGCGTGAGCGCGCCGTCCGGGTCGATCTCGGGAGCGAGGATGCCGATCAGCCGGCCGAGGTCGGCGGGAGAGACGATGCCGGCGATGTCGCGCGCCAGCAGCTGGGCGCTGGCGATGTCGGTGTCGAAATCGCCGCCGGCCAGGTCGGCGTGCTCCTCGAAAAAACGGTCCATGTTGCCGCAGTCGAGGTGCTTGCGCGCCAGCACCAGGAGGTCGGAGGCGTCCTTGCCGGGGGCGGTGCGCTTGCGGTCGTGGAAAGCCGCGAGCTTGAGCACGGCCAGCGCGGGGATCGAGGCCGCCTGCACCAGCACCTGGCCGGGCAGGGTTACCTGCACGCGGACCTCGTAGGCCTCGCGGATGCCGAAGCAGTCGAACTTGATTCCGCTTTCCGGCGGCAGCGTGACCTCGCGCGCGCCGTCCTCGATCGCGCCGAACGGCACGAGGTCGAGCTTGTAGCCGGTTGGCGCGTGGCGCAGCTTGTGGATGGTCTTTTTTGGATCGGGCGAGAATTCGCCGCTCGCCAGCAGCGCCGCGCGCAGGGTGTCGAACTCCTCCCAGGCCTCGACCATGAAGGCGAAATCGACGTCCTCGGTGGCGCGCGGGCTTTCCTGGCCGTGGGCCTTGAGCATCACGTCGCGCGCGGTGGCGCCGATCAGGATGAAAGCGATGGGCGCGGCGGCCTGCATCCCGGCGACGATCGTCGCCAACTGGGCGAAGTCCCTATTGGCCGAGAGATCGAGCGAGGTGGGCTTCATGGATCAGGTTCGCCGCTTCCAGGCAGCGCGCGTCGCCGGTGGCGATCAGGTCGGCGTAGATGAGCAGCGGCGGCACGGTGGCGTCAAGTGCGGCATCGTGAGGCGTGGCGTAGGGGGGTGAAGTTTCGCGGAGCCCGGCGTCATGAGGCGCGGCGTCGCGGAGGGCGGCCTCGTGCGGCGCGGCGGCAGCCTCCAGGCTGAAATCCCAGAAGCGGCGGCGGAAATCCACCGGCCGGGTGTGGCCCGGCTCGGCGCTCTTGCGCAACTGCTGGCGTACCACCAGACGCGGCGGCGCCAGGCCGGCGTAGATCGTCAGGTCCTCGGGCTTCAGGTGTTGGGTCAGCAGCGCACCGGCGGGTTCGCCGCCCCACCGCGCCTCCGCCCCCAGATCCCAAACCCGCCACTGCGCATCGTTCGGCGCGTAATAACGGGCCATCAGCGTGCGCGGGCGCAGCGTGCGCGCATAGGCGTCGGTCCACTTGCGCAGCAGCTCGTCCAGGTTGAACATGCGCCGCGTGCCGCGGCTGTTGTTGCCCAGCGTGCGCACGAAACCTTCTTCCTCCAGGTCGGCGATCACCGACTGCACCGTGCCGTGGGCCACTGTCGACATGTGCGCCAGTTCACGGAAAGACTTGTTGATCCACGCCGGATCGCACAGCAGGGTGAAGACCACCTGCAGCCCGCGCGGCTGGAAGGCGCGGCCGCTGTCGCTGCCCATTAGTCTCTCATTGGTTTGCGCCAGGTGGCGCGCGCGCGGCCTTTCGCCCTTGGCCCAGACCATGAAGTCGCGGTTGCTCAGCCACGCGTTGCCGGCGGTATCGATGAACTGGATGCCGAGCTTGCGCAGATCATCGGCGATCGGCGGCGAGACATAGCGGGTGGCGAGAATCGGCTTGTCGTCCCGGCCGAGCAACTCGTGCACCACCGGCCCCAGGTTGGAAGATGTGACCTGGCGCTTCACCTCGACGGCGTAGCGCACCATGCCGCGCGTCACGTCGCCGTCGTCGCGGCCGATTTCGATGATCGCGTTGGGCCGGCTTTTATCCTCCAGCCCCTGCGCCTCGACCACGTGCGAGCGCAAGCCAAGCAGCGCCAGCGCCTCCAGGGCCTGCTCGACGAGTTCGCGTTCGGGGTTGAGATTGTCCATTAATGACTAGTGTACAGTAATAATGTACAAAGTCAATAAATGTACAAAAGGAGATTGAGAGGGTTTTTGTCCATTAAAAGAGGCTGTACAGAAATAATGTACAATTATATAAAATGTACAATCAACTAAAAATGAATCCAACCGTATGTTTATATGAATATTTTATTTTTGATTACCAAGGCGTGGCGGCTTTGACAGGCCGCTCATGCGCAGCGGCACCATCTTCACGCTACTGCGCCGTCAACGATCGATTCGAGCGAAATGAGTCCGGCTTCCGGTAACCGGCTTTGGCCATGACTTGCGATAGGGCATATAGGCAGCGGTCCAGGCTTGTTGCGCAGCCGCGCTGGTAGAATTATTTGGTCCCATCAGCTTAGAAACGTGGCGATCAGTCCTCAAGACAGGGCGCATGACTGGTTGTCATCGTTCCAGTAAACGCGTCTCCCACGCCGTTACCTCTGCCCGGCAGCCTTTGGCCCAGCCTTGGGCGCGCGGTCCGTTAGCGCAGCACGCTCTTAGAAAAATGAACAACAGCCCGACCTCCCTGATCGACACGCGTGCGGCGTGGGGCGCGGCCATCGTGGCCGTCGTCTGCCTTGGGCTGGCGTTTGGCGCCCCGCTGATATCGACGGTGAGCCTGAAGGCGATCGCCAGCGACATGGGCGGCGTGCGCACGGTGCCGGCGCTTGGCAGTTCGCTGGCGTGGCTCGGGTCGGCGGTCGGCGGGCTGATCATGGGGCGCCTGGCCGACCGCTTTGGCGTGCGATGGACTGTAATGTGCGGCGCGGTGAGCGTGGCCATCGGGCTTTGCATCGCTACTCTCGGGCATCCCTGGCAATTCTGGCTGGGGCACGGGCTTTTCATCGGCGTGATCGGCATCGGCGGGTTGAACGCGCCGCTGTACATTTACGTATCCCACTGGTTTGTGCGGCGTCGCGGGTCCGCGCTGGCGCTGCTCTCCAGCGGCAACTACGTCGCCGGCATCTGCTGGCCGATGGTGTTCGAGAAGGTGACCGCGACCTGGGGCTGGCGCACCACCATGCTTGGGTATGGCGCCATCGAGGTGGTCCTGGTGTTGCTGCTGGCCCGCTTCTTCCTCCCGCCGGCGCCGGTGACGAGCCCGGGCGCCGCGGGCGCAAGCGGGGCAAGCGCCTCGCCCCTGCTCGCCGGCCGCAATCGCAACGTGGTGTTCTTTGCCACCGCGGGCGCTTCATTTCTTTGCTGCGTGCCGATGGCCATGCCGCAGGGCCACCTGGTGGCCTTGTGCTCGGACCGGGGCATCGCCCCCACGGTGGGTGCCGCAATGTTGTCCGTGCTGCTGTCAGTGGCCTTCATCAGCAGGCAAGCGTGGGGGCTGGTCTCCGACAGGATAGGCGGCATCCGCACCGCGCTGATCAGCTCCCTGCTGCAGGCCAGTGCCGTCTCCGGCTATCTGTTCGTGCACGAGCAATTCGGGCTGTTCGCGGTCTCGATCGCTTTCGGCCTGGGCTTCAGTGCGCTGATTCCGGCGTATGTGCTTGCCGTTCGCGAACTGTTCCCCCCCAAGGAGGCTTACTGGCGCGTGCCCATCATCCTGTTGATGACCGGCTCAGGGATGGCGACGGGCGGCTGGCTTGCCGGCTTTCTTTACGATCACTCCGGCTCCTATGACCTGGCGTTTGAAGTGGGCATCGCGTCAAACCTGGCCAACCTGGCGCTGCTGGCGTTTCTGGCCTGGTACTTGTATATGCCCCGAGGAACAGCGCTGCGGGCAAGCGGGAAGGCGGCGTGAAGGGGAAGCCGGTGTTTGTTTTCCATCAGTGATGGAAAATCCGGTCGCGAAAGGCGTGCGGGTCGTTCCGCCTGCGCCGCGTCCAGCGCCTTGTCGATCACCTTTTTCGACACACCGCTTTCCTTCAGCGCGCGGGCGATAGCTTCGACGTTGGGGCGATCGAGTTCCTCCAGGTCGGCGCGCATGCCCTGGCTGACGTAATAGCGGATCAGCCCCTGGTAGCCGGAAAAGCCCTTCGCCCGCGCGATCTCCTTCAGTTCCTCGATCATCTGCGCCGGCAGGCGCATGCTGATGGGCTGCATCGGCGCGTCCGCCGGCAGGCGTTTCTTGATGCGCTCCAGGGGCCTTCCCATCGCCTCACCGCGAATGCCGCGCGACATAGGCGCGCAGCACGCCGTCCATGCGCGACTGCCAGCCATCGCCGGTGGACTTGAAATACTCCAGCACCTCGGCGCTGTAGCGGATCGACACGAGTTGCTTGGGCGCGGCGATCTTCGGCCGGCCGCGCAGCGTGCGTAGCGGCACCATCTTCTTCAACTGCGCGGGTGTGAGCGGTTGCGCGTCCGGGTCCGTGCGGGCGGCGGCGCGAATGGCGGCGTCTTCCTTCGCCGTCGGCATGCGGATCGCCGGGTGCCTGGGCGTTTTAGAAACTTTCGACATAATGTTTCACCTCGTTGCGCGTGGCAGGGCGCAGGCTGATGATGCGCCTCACTTCCTCGCCATCTTCATCTTCGTGGTCAACGAAGGCGACGTAGTAAAGCGTGTTCGACTCCGGCGCCAGGGCGATCATGCGCATTTCGTTGTATTCGAAGCGCTCGTCCAGCCAGACCAGGGCGTTATCCCAGTCAAGTTCGCCCGCCAGGACCATGGAAACGCCGTGCTTGGCGAGATTGACGGTGTCCTTGGCGGGGTCGAACTCGATCTTTATTATTATTGTAGCTACAGAAAATAAGGGATGTCAAATCAGGCCGGTATTTCAGGGCGCCGGATGTTCTCGATTCATGTTCATTCCGTGTGCCTGCTCGATGGAGTGATGGCATCGGGCGGGGGGTACGCGGCCACCGCGCCTGCTGTTCGAGGCAGCAATTTGTGACCTCAAACCGGCGGACCTGCTAGCGACATTTGGAGCATCAAATCCGCCATTACTCCGGCTCGCCCGCCTCAAAGCCGAAGCCTCACTCCGGCTCGCCCGCCTCAAAGCCGGGGCTTCACTCCGGCTCACCCGCCTCAAAGCCGGGGCTTCACTCCGGCTCACCCTTGTAAATCACCGTTCCCAGCACCTTGAACTTCTCGAAGATCGGCGGGAACTGCGGGTTCAGCGGCTTTAGAAACAGGCGCCCCGCGTCTTCCACGTAAACCTTGAAGGTCACCTCGTCATTGCCGTCGATCTTGGCGATGATGCGCTCGCCGTTGTGCGGGCTGCGGCGGTGCGGGTCGACGAAGATGATGCAGCCGTCGGGGTAGCTCTTCGGCCCCGCGGGGTTGAGCATCGAGTCGCCGCGCACGCGCAGCGCGTAGACGCCCTTGCTGGCGCGCACCGGCGAGTCGAGCCAGTCTTCGGCGTCGCCCGGGGCGTAGGGGTCGGCGGCGGGCTTCCAGTCGCCGGCCTGCACCCAGCTGATCAGCGGCACGCGGCCTTCGTAGATGGTGGGGCCGGCATCCACGTTGGCGTCGATGCCCTTGGGCCCGCGCCCTTTCTCCAGCCAGTGGCGGTTCACCTTCAGCGCCACGGCCAGCTCGGCCGAGAAGCGGCTGGTGGCCGAGTCGCGGCTCTCCAGGTTGGAAATGCCCACCTGGCTGATCGCGTTACGCAACATGGACGAAAGCTCCGCCTGCGAAAGGCTGAGTTCGGTCCGCCTCTGTTTTACCCGTGCGCCTAGTCCCATAACACAAATGTATTAGGAAAAACCAAAACATAGGTGTTGACGCGAGGATATAACAAGTGTTTTAATGCGTACATGGCGCCGTGCCGCAAGGGGAAATCCCGCTCGCGGCGGCGCTGGTCCGGCGCGTTTTCACACCGCTTCGCCCCTCCCGGCCCCGCGCCCGGGCGCCGCGCCGGATCCCAAAACACCGCTTTTCCCGCCCAAAACATGTTTTGGGCGGCGGGGACCGTTTCGCCCGCCGCCCGCCAAGGAGCCTTCGATGCCATTTGCCTCTCCCTACCCGCCCGCCGCGCCGCACGCAGCCCGCGTCCCTCTCATGGCCGCCGACGATCCGCGCCCCGCCGCCCTGGCGCCGCACGCGTTCGTCGCCGCCAACTGGCCGCACGCCGCGGCGCCCATCGGCGCGCCGTGGGACCACATGCCCGCCGCCGTGCCCGTTCCCTCCGCTCCCGCGCCGCTCACCCCGGCCGGCGCGCTGCGCCGCGCCGTCGTGCATTGCGGCGGCCAGTCCGCGCTCGCCTCGGCCATCGGCGTCTCGCAATCGCATGTCTGGAACTGGCTCTCGCGCCGCCGCGTGCCGGCCGAGCACTGCCCGGCGATCGAACGCGCCACCACCCGCGCCGTGCGCTGCGAAGAGCTGCGCCCGGACGTCGACTGGGCCTACCTGCGCGCGGTGTGCGAGGAACTCGCGCAAGCCGCGCCTGAGCCCGGCGCCGCCTGAGGCCGGCCAGCCCCCTGCGCCAACCCCATCAACCTCGAAGCCGGGGCCAGGCAGCCCCCCGCATCAAAACCCTCATCCAAGCACGGAGCCTTCATGCACTACTACGCCTTTCACATCGGTGACTTCACCACCTCCACCTTCCATCTCTCCTGGGACGAACGCGCCGCCTTTCGCGTGCTGCTCGACGAATATTATTTCCGCGAGCAGCCCCTGCCCGCCGACGCGCGCGAGATCTACCGCCGCGTGCGCGCAAGCACGACCAGGCAGCAGCGCGCCGTCGATGAAGTGCTGCGCCAGTTCTTCGAACTGACCGACGCCGGCTGGGCCAGCGCGCGCTGCGACGACGAGATCAGCAAGAGCTGCGCGCGCCGCCAGCGCTCCTCCGCCGGCGGCCAGGCGCGCGCCCGGCGCATGGCCGAAGGCGGCGGCAGAGGCGAACCCGGCCCTGCGCGAATGCGAGAAGGGCATGCGCCAGGCAGCCCGCCAGCACGCGCCGGGGTCGCACCGGAAGCACACCTCGGCGATGCGCCGGGCAGTTCGCAAACACACGCCGGGCGCGCGCCAGCCGGCACGCCAGCACACGCCAGGCAGGCGCCGGGCAGCGCGCAAGCACAAGGCGGGCAGGAAACAGGCGCTGCCCCCAATCCCAATCCCAATCCCAATCCCAATCCCAATCCCAATCCCAATCCCAATCCCAACCCCAACCCCAGCGCAAGCAGCAACGCTGCTTGCGGCGAGCCGCGCGCGACGGCGGTGCCCGCAACCGGCCTTGCCGATACGCCTGCAAGCGTGGGCGACTGGATTGTCTTTCTCGGCGGCGAAGGTTTCGAAGCGGAAAGCCTCGACGACCCAGGCATGCGCAGCCAGATGCAAGAGTGGGTCGGCCAGCGCATCGGCCTGCCGCTGATGCGCCGCGCCATCGAGCAAGCCTGCCTGCGCCTGGGCAGCATGCCCGCCACGCCGGCCTGCCTGGCGCCCATCGTCAGCGAACTGTTTGCCGCGCAGGCGCAAGACGGCGCGCCGGATGCGGAGAGCGAGGACATCTGATGCGCGACCTCTTGTCCAGCGACACCGCCCCCGGTTGCGCCGCGAGCAGCATGCCCTACGACGTGCCGCATCACCTGCACGCCGCCCTGCCGTTCGAAGCGCCGCCGCATGTGCCGCACGTGCCGTATGTGCCGTATGTGCCACATGTGCCGCATGTGCCGCATGGGACGCACGCCGCTGCGCCGCCTGATGCCGAGCCCGCTGCGCCGCGTGACCCACGCCACGATGAGCGGCTGAACGCCTCGCGCGACGCGCCAGGCGAGGCTACATGCGACCGGCCGGGTGACACATCGCGCGATGCGGCACGTCGCGATATGCCGCCCGACGCCGCTCACGGCGACACATCACCCGAGGCCGCTCACCGCGATGCGCCAGGCGACGCCTCCTGCAGCCGGCCAGGCGATACCACGCGCGATGCCGCGCTTCGCGACATGCCGCCCGACGCCGCCGATGGGGAGGCATCGCCTGAGGCCGTCAACAACCACGCATCGCCCGATGCGCCTCATCACGCCGCGCCACCGGCCGGCAGCCCGGCCGCCTCGGCGCAAGAAACCCGCGCCTACATCGACGCACTGGCCGCACGCCTGGCCGCGCGTGCCCCGGCGCCGGCGCGCGCCAGCGCCTTCACCGAGCGTCTTGCACGCGTGGCGCGCCTGCGCCCGCAGGCGACGCAGTTCGGCTACTGCGCGCGCCACGGCCGCTACCCGCAATCGAGCCAGGACGCGCAGGGCACCGTGCGTTGGCATTCGCCCGGCTGCCCGGCCTGCACGCGCCTGCGCGCGGCGGAAAAGCTGCTGGCGCGCGCCGCCATCTCGCCGCGCTTCGCCCCTTGCGAGTTCGGCAATTTCATCGCCGCCACGCCCGCGCAGGCGCGCGTGCTGTCGCAGTGCCGCCGCTACGCCGACGATTTCCCCGCCATGCGCGAAAGCGGCGCCTGCCTGATCCTGCGCGGCCAGCCGGGCACCGGCAAGAACCACCTCGCCAGCGCCATCGCCAAGAGCGTGCTGGCGCGCGGCATGACCGTGCTCAACGCCACCGAGTACGAGATCGTGCAGCGCCTGCGCGCCGGCTGGAACGCGCCGCGCGGCGCCGAGACGGTGGGCGAGATGGCGCTGATCCGCGAGTTCGCCGCGCTCGACCTCTTGATCATCGACGAAGTCGGGCGCTCCTGGCGCCGGCGCGACGGCGGCGAGCCGCTCGAATTGTTCCACGTGATCGACGCGCGCTACCGCACGCTCAAGCCGACGCTGGTGATCAGCAACCTGGCGCGCGACGCGCTCCGCGCCGCGATGGGCGAAGCCGCCTTCGACCGCCTGCGCCAGGGCGGCGGCAGGCTGATCGATTTCGACTGGCCCTCGTACCGCCGCGGCGCCGCCCCCGCCTGAATCGCCCCATTCGCCACCTGGAGGAGCCAGCCATGCCCGCCGCCGCCGAACTCGTCATTCCTGTTTTCATCACCGCCGCCGCCAGGGCGCGCGGCGCGGCGCGCGCGTATGCCGCTGCCGGGCGGAGTTCCGGCAAGTCGCGCGCCACCAAGCCACGTCCTGTCAAGGTGGGCACCGTCAGGGCTGGTGCTGCCGGCGCGAAGTTCAAGGCGAACCCCGGGGCGGGTCTCGGCGCCCACCCCGTCAAGGCGAGCCGGACCAACGCGAATTTCGCCAGGGCGAGTTCGGTCAGGCCAACTCCCATCAAGGCGGGTGCGGCCAACGCGAACGCCGTCAAGGCGAGTCCGGCCAAGCCGAGTCCCGTCAAGGCAAACGCCGCCAACGCGCGCCGGACCAAGGCGGACGCCACGAACGCGAACGCCGCCAAGGCAAACGCCTCCAAGGCGAACGCCAAAGCAAGCCCCGCCAAAGCAAGCCCCGCCAAGCTCAATCCGGCCAGGACGATTGCCGCCAAGCCGGGCTCGATCAAGCCGCGTCCCGCCAAGGCCGGTCCCCCCAACCCTTTCGGCAAGCCGCCGCCGCCGCGCGCCAAGCGGCGCCGCAAGCGCCCGCCGCTGACGGTGGAGCAGACGCGCAGGCTGCTGGAGCGCCACCAGCGCGACTGGTTTCGCATCCTCAGCGAACTGCAGGCGCTGGGCCTGACCAATGCGGACGTGGCGCGCGCGCTGCGCCTGCGCGACTCCACCATCCGCAACTGGAAATACGGCAAGGAGCCGACCCACGCGCGCGGCCAGGCCCTGCTCGCGCTGCACGCGCGCCTGACGCGCCGCCGCGGCCGGCCGCCCGGGTGGGAGGTGGAGTGAGCGCGCGGCCTGCCCGCGACGCCTGCCCGCGTGTCACCACCATTAACGTGCGTTCATCTCGCGCGTGCAGCGAAACGCATCCGCGTGTGCATTTCATGCCGCGCCCGGCGATGCAAGGCACGCCACGCGGCGCGCGCGAATTAAATCTCTTCATCTCGCCTTTGCACCCCGCATAACACCGCGTTCCGCGGGACAAAGCGGCGTCGCCTGACGGCAACATCCCGCCATCCTCACGTCGTGGGCATCGCGCTTGCGAGCGTGCAACAGCTTCCATTTGCGTTGCGGCGCGCCCGGGCCGCCGTCGCGCTAACAGCTTCCTACAGGCAAATCAGTTCACGTCCTACAGAGGGGGATTAGGGTCAACACTAATATGGACCTGTAGCAAAGCCACGCCCGAATACCTTTTACCGTTTCCTGGCTACACCCACTTCCTTCGAAAGGAAAGCTCATGAAATACACCACTCTGCTGGTGCCGGTCTTCGCCGCCCTCACGTTGACCGCCTGCCACAAGGCTGACAGCACCGACCCCTCCACCGCCAGCAACTCCTCGAGCATGAGCAGCCCCTCGGGCACCACGCCGTCGAGCACGCCTTCGAGCACTGACAGCACCTCGCCTTCGAGCACTTCGCCTTCGGCCGCCCCGGCGCCTTCGTCGTCCGGCGCGATGGGTTCCTCGTCCGGCTCCGGCTCTTCCGGTGCGATGGGTTCCGCCAGCAGCTCGGCCACCCCGTCGTCCTCCAGCACCATGGGCAACAGCGGTGCGGCCTCGACCGACACCCAGAACCCCAATGGTCAAACCGGTAACGGCCAGTCGAACAACCCGACCCAGCCGGACCAGGCTTCCACCAAGCCCTAAGCCTCAAGCCTTAAGTCTCACGACTAAGCTTGAACGCGCGGACCTGAAGCTGTCACAGGCTTCGGCCCGCCTCACCGCGCACCGCCTCGCGTGCGGCGCGCGGACCCTGGGCCAGGCGGATGCTGCGAAAGGGGCGGCGTCCGCGCGCGCGGGCACGTGTTGATGCGTGTGCCCACGTGATGCGTGCGCCCACGCGCGCCGCGGGATGGCCCGCACTGATTACCTGTCTTCCGGACCGGGGCACGTCCCGCCAGTACGTTTGCATCTGCCGTGAAGTTGTCGCAGTCCACGGCAGCGCCCCGGCTCCGGATCCATTCAAGGGCGTAGCCTCGCGCTACGTCCGCGAATCCCGTCCGGCCCGCGCCTCATCGCGCGGGCCGGATTTTTGTTGCCGATATGCCACGCGGAAATGCGCAGGGCATCACGC
>DASYEQ010000087.1:0-83236 GCA_036498945.1 Burkholderiales bacterium
GGCCAGGCGAGATCGAGCGCGGCGGTGAAGCCCTTCCATGCGCGGGCACGCAGGCCGAAACCTACCGAGGCGAGATGGAAGCGGTTTTGTTGCGACGGCAGGGCCTCGACCACGGTGGCGTCGCCGTAGTCGCCGAACGCCAGCAGGGAGAGCTCGGACAGGCCGCTGGTGGCGGAAGAGCGCAGGTTCGGTGTGCGCAGTTCCAGCGTGCCGGCGAGGGCGCGGTCGCCCAGGCGTTCGTATTCGGTGTAGCCGCGCACGGTGTCGGCGCCGCCGATACCGTACTGTTCGTTGCTGATCAGCGGCTGGTTGGACCATTGGCCGCCGACGCGGCCATACAGGCTCCATTGCCTGGGCAGCATCTGCACGCGCGACAATTCGCCGCGCATGTAGAAATAATTGGAATCGGCGCCGAAGCGCTTGCAGGAAAATTCCTCGACCTGGATGCCGCCGCAATCGACGTCCTGGTCGGCCACCGAGTGGAAATGCCAGTTGGCGGTGATACTGAACGCGGTCTGGGTGCCGCCTTCGCCGGTGACCTTGGCGTTGTAGCCGAGCGAGAACGGCAGGTAGCGGATCGGCGAGACGATGCCGCTGTCGGCGCCCAGGGGCGTGGTGGTGTCGGTGAAATCCTTGTAGTCGATGCCGGCGACCAGGCTTTGGCTGTAGTTCGCCAGCGGCGGCAGGGGATGGATGAAGCGTACCCCGAAGATGTTGCCGCGCCCGATCACGCCCGTGCTGCCCACGGTCTCCAGCTGGCTGCCCGAATGCACCGCGTAGAAGGCCAGCGCGCCCAGGCTGCCGAGCGGCGCGACGTAGGTGCCGGAAAACACCTTGATCTGCTGCGGATACAGGGGCGTGGTCTGGTAGGCGATATTGATGCTGTGCCCGGCCTGCCACAGGTTGTCGTAGCGCATGGAAGCGGACAGGCGCAACTGCTCGGTGTCGAAGGAGTAGCGGTTGTTCAGCTCGACGCTGCCGTGCAGGGGCAGGTGGTCTTCCACCTTGAGTTCGGCTTCCACCGTGCCCGGGCTGCTGCCGGCGCGCAGCACCGGCACGACCTTGCGGTCGTCGCCATGGCTCAGTTGCGCCAGCTGCTCCTGCATTTCCGGGAAGTACGGCACGTTGCCCTCGGCCAGCGCCGGCACCTTTTCGCGCAGCGCCTCGGGCGAGGTGTATTGCGCGCCGGTAACGCGCAGCTTTTCGACGCTGCCTTCCACCACCTGCAACACCACCACACCGTCGACGATCTTCTGCTCCGGTGTCTGCACGTAGACGCTCAAGAAGCCGGCGTTCTGGTAGGTCTTTTCCAGCGCCGCCCGCGCCGACTCGACGTCGCCTGCGCCGCGGTTTTCACCCAGAAAGGGGGTCACCGCTTTTTCGATCGCGGTGGCGGGCAGCACGGAGTTGCCCTCCACCTGGTATTCGAGGATGTCAAAGTGGTTTTCCGCCGCTGCCGCCTCGGGCGCGGCCGGGCGCGCGGCGCCGGCCGGCACCTGCGCGCGCGACAGCGGGGAGAAAAGAATCGACATGAGGAGAGTAATCAAGAATAGCGACGCTATCTTGGGACGCGTTTGGAGCATCGGCGCATTATTCAGGGAGGGAATGACCTACCCGTGAAGAGCGCGTTACGTGGCGGGGCCCGAAAGGACTACGCGCAGTTCAAATGATCTGTCCCGGAGAACCATGTACTTTCCCGCTTGGGAAATCTGGCGCGCGGGAGATTGCACATGTCTATCGCCCGGCCGAAGATTTGAGCCAAACGGATCATTGCTTTTCATGATCAATGGGCTGTTTGACTTAACGAGGGTCCCGTCCAGCGGCAAGGCTTGAAAGCCTCTTCAGGCGCTCACCGCCGGCGGCGGGTGAAACAACAGCGGACAACTGCGCGTGAAGAAATCCTGTCCGGGGCGCGCCATCGCCCGACAAGAAAGAAGCCCCGCCAAAGGCGGGGCTTGGTATTGCAGCGGGGCGCTACTCCGCCCCTTGAAAATCGCCTGCTTAGTTGCTCCAGAGGCTGGGCGAGCAGCTGTTGCCCAGTTTGGTGGCGCGAGCGACGAACTTCTTGTTGTTGGCGTTGGACGGATCGTTGAAGATCTTGGACTGGCCGTCGGCGATCGCGAGGACGCCGTCTTGCTGGGCCGCGGCGAACTGCGCCATCACGTCCGGCGAGCCGGAGCGGGTGCGGAAGTTCGCCAGGTAGTTGATCACCTGGGAAGCGGTGGCGCCGCCGCCGATGGTCTTGAAGTTGGTGATGTAGCTGGTGTTCCACTGCATCCACGACTCGACAAACCAGTCGTACAGGCCGGCGCGGGCGTTCTCGCGGCTGGGCTGCACACCGTCGATGGCGACGAACTGCGAGTTCGCGCCGGCGGCGTTGTCGTGACCGATGATGCCGATGGCGTACTGGCTGGTGCCGGCGTTGGTCAGGCAGGTCTTGACGCCGGAGGTGCCGGCGCTTTCGCTGACGGTGAAGCTCGCGCTGTTCTGCGCCGCAGTGGCCGGGGAGAGGGAGCTGGGGCCGCCGCACGGGTTGTTCAGGAAGTAGGCGTTGGCGCCCGACTTGGTGCCCGAACCCGCGACACGAGTGCAGATCAGCACGTTGCCGTTGGCACCGGAGGGGGTGCCGAGCGGGCTGGTGGCGAACAGGGGCTGCCAGCCGAAGCCGCTGGACGGGTCCGTGAAGCCGCCGGACAGGTAGTTGGCCACGGCCGACTTCGACAGCGAGGGCACGCCGCCGGAGGGGATCAGGCCCAGGGCCACTTGCATGGCTTGCAGGTCGTTGTACAGGGCTTGCGAAACGGCGACGCCGAAGACTTGCTGGAAGGCGGCCTGGCTATCCACCTGGGCGTTCTCGTCGGGGGTGACGGTCTGGCCGGACAGGGTGGGCGGGGTGTTGATGTCAATGTTGTGCAGGGCCGGCTCGGTGTCGGTGATGCCGATGTCGGCCCACTGGTTGGAGGTGCCGCTGCAGGTGTAGGTCTTGCCGGGGTTGCCGGCGATGGTGGCACCGGTGTCGCAGGTGCTGGTCAGGTTGGCCAGGAACGGACGCTGCAGCACGGTGGCCTGGGCGGTGTTCAGGGCGCCGCCGGAGGGGATGGTTTCCTTGGCGGTGGAGTAGATGCCGTAGGCGGAACCGCCGGCAGCGTTGTAGACGAAGAAAATGTTCTTGCCGCCGAGGCCGGTGCTGCCGCCGCCGGCGGTGGCGGTCAGGGTGCAAGACACGCCGAACACGTTGCCGGTGTCGGTGGAAAGCTGGAAGTAGTCGGCCGAGTTGGCGACGCAGTCGGTGTTCGACAGGGTGATCAGCACGCGCTGGGCGGCGGAGGAGCCGGTGGCGTAGATCTTGACGGTGGAGTTGGCGTCAGTGGCGGCGGGGGTCAGGGCGAAAGCCTGGCCACCGAGGGCGAGGCCGCAAGCGGCGGCGAGAAGCTTCAGTTTCATGATGTTTCCTCTGGAGTTGGTTCTTCGGAAAAAGGACAACACGTTCCCCACGGCCGGCGCATGTGCGCCGGCCGGTGTTGCTACTACGGTATTTCGCCCGGCCGCCGGACCCGTCAGGGAACGGCGGCGGCCGGAATTACTGCGGTTCTTAGACCGAGGTGCGGCGACGGGCCATGCCGGCGACGAACAGCAGGCCGGCGGCCATCAGGGCCCAGGTACCGGGTTCCGGCACGGCCGGCACGCTGTAGGCGAGGCTGTAGCTGGTACCGTCTTGCTTCAGCAGCCAGGTGGCGGCGCCGGCGGCATCGCCATACTGGGAGACGATGGCGTTGTTCAGCGGGGAGCCCGTGGCCTTGGTCACTTGGTACCAGGACAGCGGATTGTTGATGCCGGTGGCCATGGTCTGGTTGTTCTGCAAAACGTTGTCCCAGTTCGCCGTGAACTGGCCGGGGAGCACCGGGTTGTACGAGGTGCTCGAGTCAACAAACGCGGAACCGCCGCCATTGAGCACTGCCTGGCGAATGCCGCTGTTGTTCATCCAGCCGGTCATCGGCGAGGACATGACGCTCATCGTGGTGCCCTTGATGCCGGTGGGCGCCGTGGTGTCGGACAGGAAGTAGGAGTTCGAGGTGGTGTTGCCGCCGGTGACGTAGTACTGCAGGTTGGGCGAGCCGCCGACGGCCGACAGGAAGCTGGAGAAGTTGGCGTTGCTGCCGAGGTCGAAGGAGAGGCTGTAACCGGCGGTCTTGCCGTTGGTCACCATATCGCCGAAGGTCACGTTCAGGTCGAGAACGAAGGCGTCGTTGGTGGTCTTGTCGTAGACGACGGCGAACAGGTCACCACCGTCGCCGGGGGTGGAGGCGGATTGCCAGTTGGCGGCGGCGGCTTGGCCGGACGCCAGGGCGAGGCCGACGGCCACGAGCGCTGCTTTGAGTTTGAAAGACATTCTTAGAACTCCTGTGATTGGTTCCGGCTTTTCTAGCCGGGCGGATTCCCCAAATAACTGGATGCGAGATCCAGATCCTCTATCCACCGAACCGTCCCTTCTACGATCCGAACCAGACCAAGGTGCGGAAGCGACTGGCGGCGGGCGCGCTGCACCGGCTTCCCGGTATGGCGCGCATCACGCAAAGAGCACAGACCTGCCGCAGCGAACTTGATTGATCTGCGGCGGTCTTTTATCAATGCAGCGAGTCTAGGCCGGCAATGTGTCCCGCCATCGAAGCTGCGCGACTATCGGGATAGTTCGTTATGCCCATGGCAATTGCATAAAGAACCATTTGGGACTATGCCGGCCACGGCAACAGGTCACGTCGCCGGCGCGCGAGTCGTCGCGCCGGCATGCATGGGTTGAAATGACTATTCGCGCATGAGCCGAACGGCCCAGCGCACAGCGAAAACCTAGTGGGAGTTCTCGGTCTGCGCGATCAGGCGCAGGGAAAGCGCCTTCGATACCGCCTGCGCGCGGTTGGTGGCGTTGAGCTTGCGCAGGATTTTTTGCACGTGGTTTTTCACCGTCAGCGGGCTGATGTCGAGCAGCACGCCGATGGCCTGGTTGGACAAGCCTTCGCGCACCCAGCCGAGAATCTCGCGCTCGCGCTCGGTGACCACCACCACGCCGGGCGCGGTGACCGCGGACGGCCGCTCGCGCGCGCGGTCTTGCGAGGACAGCGTGCGCAGGTAGGTGGCGTGCAGGTTGGGCAGCAGCATCTCGAGGATGAAGCTGTGGCGCACCGTCATCGGCGAGAGGTCGCGCTTGATCTGCGCCGGGATCAGGTTGCAATCGACGCGCAGGAAGACGAAGAAACTCTCGGC
Organism: Burkholderiales bacterium; assembly: GCA_036498945.1. Lineage (GTDB taxonomy): Bacteria > Pseudomonadota > Gammaproteobacteria > Burkholderiales > JAEUOS01 > JAQGMJ01. The sequence goes on from DASYEQ010000087.1 coordinate 5,260, forward strand.
GACGTTCTCCTCGCGCGTCGACATCATGCCGTGCATCAGCACCTCGCTGATGCCGGCCTGGCGCAACTGGCCGACCAGGTGCGGATAGTCGTCGGCGCGGGTGGAATCGACGTCGATCGCGCAGGGTGTGCCGTCGGTGAGCGTCCACGCATCGAGCAGCTTGGGCACCAGCCCGGAGAGCGGCTCGACCTCGCCTTCGGCCGCCACCCGCGGAATCGGGAACATGCTGAAGGTGTCGTACGACATGCTCTTGCGCGCGTGATCGTAGTGCGCGCAGACCAGGATGTCGTGCGGAATCAGGATGAACAGCCTGCTTTGCGCCCAGATATAAAACTGGTAACGGCGGCGCATTTGCAGCGAGGACTCTATCGTCAAAAACAGATGGTCGATCTCGCCCGGCGTCAGGCTTGTCAACCCCTTGAAATCCCCGACCATAAAAGTTAAAGCCCCTTAGTGCGCTTGCCTGCCGTGCCCTTGTGCATCCGCTTTTCGATTTCTCCGGATGAGGGCGGCGCGTGGATTCTGGACGGTTTTGCCAACGGTGAATTTATGTAACAAATGTATCGAGGCGGCATGTCAGCGCGGTTACATCGCAGTTAAAACCGCTCTGTATTTCTTCTGTTCTGCCGTGGCCCGAATGTCAGCTTTACCGACAGTGTTGTAAGCGATCGGTCATGATTGCTCCTGCGGCCGCTCGCCGGCTTTCCGCGCGCCGGCCGCCCTGAGTATCTGCGCCGCATCCGCGCGCTTGAAAAACAGCGCCCAGTCCAGCGGCGTGCGCCCGTCATCGTCTTCGCGGTTGAGATGCGACCCGGTGGCGACAATCTGGCGCACCACCTCCATGTTGCCCTCGACGATGGCGTACACCAGCGCGATCTGCCGGTCGCTGTTTTCGAGGCGCAGGTCGGCGCCGGCGCGCACCAGCTCGGCCGCAACGGCATTGCGCCCATAGTGGATGGCGGCGAACAGGGGCCGCTGCCCACTGGCATCGCGGCCGTCCGGGTCGGTGCCCTGGCGCAACAGCAGGCGCGCCATCCAGCGATCGTCCTGCAGCACCGTCCGCATCAATGGCGTCAGCCCGTCGCCGGCGCGCACGTTGGGATCGGCGCCACGCTGCAACAACAGGCGCACCATCTCCATGTCGCGCCTGCGCACGGCCACCGACAATATCGTGGTGCCTTCGGCATCCGGCAGGTTGATGGCGGCGCCGCCGTCGAGCAGGCGGCGCACCGCGGCGATATCCGGCTTGGCCACAGCCTCCATCAATGCCGGCGCGACATACTCCATATATCCCAGGGTGGGGGCGTTGCCGGTGGCGCCGATGGGCGCGAAGTCGGCCAATGCCGCCTTGCCGCGGCTGCGTGCGATCGGCTGCGGCACCGGCTTGGCATCACCCAGCCAGGCCGGGCCCAGCGGTCCTTCCTGCGCCTGCGACGGCCAGGCGATGCAGACGCAGCCGGCGATGCCGCAGATACGCAGCAGACGCGCCACGCGGCTTGGAGCTAATGAATTTTCGATGCGCATGAATGCCTCCTGTAGTCAGCGGCGTATCGCCGCGATCGCCGCCGCCGCCCGCGCGTTGGGCGAGGGAGCGGGGGCAGCACCTGGCTGCACCGGCGGTGCGGTGGCCAGGTTCTGGGCCATGAAACGCCAGTCCTGGTAAGTGTCGGCGCCGGCGAACGCGGTATCAGGGCCGGTGAACCCGCCCTGCTTCACCGGCTTGCCGGCGGCCAGGCTGTAGATGCCGACCAGGCGCCCCGAGACCATGATCAGCCCCCACTCGGGCTTGGCGGAAAACGGATCGAGATACAAACGCCGCAGGTAGCGGCGCGGCACCTGGTAACGGCGGTCTTCCAGCAGGTCTTCGACGCGCTGCGGATATTCCTTGGCCGCGCCGGGGGTGGCATCGAAGTAGGCGTCGATCGCATGGCGGACCTCGTCGCCGATGAACAGCAGTTCGGCCTCGCGTTCGCGCCGCGCGTGCAGTTGCCAGACCTCGCCGCCCGCCGCCAGGCCGACGCCCAGCAGGGCGACGGCGAACAGCAATATCAGGTAGACGACGCCGCGCGCGCGCCGCGCCCCGATTGCGTGCCGGATCGCGCGCGTGCTCACCATGATGAATATGCCGAACCGTCCATGCCATTGCCCTCGGCGCCGCTCTTGATGTCGTACACCCCGCTCAAGCCGCTGGAATCCGGCGGCGGCACGATCACCCAGGTGGTGGCGCTGCCGGTCACGGGGTCGTCGGGAATCTTGCGCAGGTAGCGCTTGCTGGCCAGCTCTTCGATGGTGCCCGGGTAATGGCCGGTGTCGGCGTTGAACTTGTCGATGGCGTCACGCATCAACACCAGGTTTTCGTGCAGCACGTTCTCGCGCGCGCGCTCGATGCTGCGGAAATAGCGCGGCGCGGCGATGCTCACCAGGAGCGCGACGATCGCCATCACCACTACCAGCTCGATCAGGGTGAAGCCGCCCCGTTTGATCCGCAGTTGCATCGCCGTCTCCCCTGTCACCACTGTTTGTACGGCACGCCGTTGAGGCCATCGCCCGGCGCCAGCGAATGGACGTCGAACACGTCGTCGCCGGTCGAGGGTGCATCGGGCGGGCTGGCGTAGCTGCGCGTGCCCCAGGTGGCGGCGGCCGGCACGTCGCCGGCGGCGAACGGATCGCGCGGCAGGCGGCGGATGAAATAGACGCGCGCGCCGTTCGGGCTGTTGAGCAGGGGCACGCCGGCGGCCAGCACGTCGAGCGAGGGCGGATAGCCGGTGGAGTCGGCCGGCTTGGCGATGTCGCCGGTGTCGGCGGCGTGCTTGTAGGCGTCGATGGCCACGCGCAGCTCGCGCAGGCCGTGGCGCAACTCGTCTTCACGGTTGCGCCTGGCGTCGAGCTCCAGCAGCGGCATCAGCGCGGAGGCGAGGATGCCGAGGATGGTGAGCGTGATCAGCACCTCGATCAGGGTGAAGCCACGCCGCACGGGGACGGGGTTGCGCGGGTTCATGGCGGGTTGACGATCGTGGGCGGCGGCGCGGCCTGCGCGCCCGCATCGGCCGGCGCCGCCGGCGGAATGGTGGGCGACGTGCCAAGGTCGGAGAAACCCGGCACCGAGGTGCTCGGCATCTGCAAGGTGGCGGGCGGCTGCGCCGGCGCGGGCGCCGCCGGCGGGGTGGGTACGGGCGCGGGCGGCGCTGTCGGCGGTGTGACCGGGGCCGCTACCTCGGGCGCGGGATTGGCGGGCGCTTCGGCCGCGGGCGCCACCTCGCCGCGCGCGGTGGCGGCGGCGCGGCGCCGTTGCTGGATGGAACTGAATTGCGAGCCGCCGACGGAACCGGCGGCGGCGCCGGCGGCGCCCTGCGAGGAGGAGAGGTTGAGCGAACCCGGGCCGGTCATCTTCAGGCGCAGCGGCGCGGCGCCGAACTGCGCTTCGGTGCCACCGTCTTGCGCCACCGTGGCGGACTCCGGCGGCACCACGTTGCGCAACACGCGCGGCGTGATCAGCAGCACCACCTCGGTCTTGTTACGGGTGTCGGTCTTGCTGGAGAACAGGCGCCCGAGGATGGGCAGGTCGCCCAGGCCAGGGATGCCGCCGCCGCTCATGCGGTCCTCGTCGTTGATCAGGCCGGCCAGGATCTGCGTCTCGCCGTCGTGCAGGCGCAGCACGGTGTTGGTCAGGCGCGTGCCGATCTGGTAGGCGATCGAGCCGGAAGGGCCGGTGATGGTATTGGTGACCGAACTCACCTCCAGGCCGAGCTTGATCGCCACCTCGTTGTCGAGGTAGACGTTGGGCTCGATCTCCAGCTTCAGGCCGACGTCGAGATAGGTGACCGAGGCGGAGACGCCGACGTTGGCGGTGGCGGTGGTGGTGAACACCGGCAGCTTGTCGCCGATGTGCACCTTGGCCTTTTCATGGTTGCGCACGCGGATGCGCGGGTTGGCCAGCGTATTGGTGCCGGTGACGTTGGTGTGCAGGTCGGCGATCAGCGCGGGGTTGGCGATGGTGCCGACCATGCCGTTGCCGGGCCCCCTGATCGGCACCTGGCCGGTGATATTGGGCACGCCATATTGCACCTGGCTGGGCCACTCCAGCCCCAGGGCCTGGGCGCGCGTGCTGGCGATTTCCATCACCTCGATTTCCAGCATCACCTCAGGCTCCGGCAGGTCGACGGCGGCGACCAGCTTTTCCACCAGGCGCACCGCTTCCGGGGTGTCGCGCACGATCAGCGCGTTGAGCTTTTCGTCGACGTACATGTCGCGCGTCTTCGCCATGGTGCGCACCATCGCCTGCACCTGCTTGGCGTCGGCGTTGACCAGGTAGAAGGTGCGCACCACCAGGTCCTGGTATTCGCGCACCTTGGCCGGCAGGTTCGGGTAGATCAGCACCGAGCTGTCGTTGAGCACCTTGCGCTCAAGCTGGTTGGTGGTGAGGATCAGGCGCATCACTTCGTCGATCGAGGTGTTGCGCACGAAGATGGTGATGCGGGTGTCGGGCTTGACGTCCTTGTCGAAGACGAAGTTGATGCCGGCCACGCGCGACATCGCCTCGAACACGCTGCGGATCGGCGCCTCGCGGAATTCCAGGGTCACCGGGCGCTTGAAGGGCGAGTTGACCGACGTCGGCGACCCACCGTCGGCAGCGGCGCGCGCGGTATCGACCGTCCTCAGGATCGCCCGCGCCTTCAGGCTGCCCGGATCTTGCGCCAGCACGGTGCGGGCGATGGATTCGGCGCCGTTGATGTCGGAATGCGCGACCATTTCGCCGGCGCGCTTGAGCATCTCGTCCTGCCGGCGCCGGATGGCGAGTTCGCTGATGCCGGCGCGTGCGCGCGCGTTATCCGGGTCGTACCCCAGCGCCTTGCGATACCACTCTTCGGCCTTGGCAAGGTCGCTTGCCTGGCGCGCGGCGTCGGCGGCCCCGTTGGCCTGCGCCACCGCCAGCTCGCGCTGGCGGAAGTAATAGGCGCGGTATTCACGCTCTTCGGGGTTGTCCTTGGCCAGTTGCGCCAGCTTGGGGAGCGCTTCGTCGTAACGGCCTTCGTCAGCCAGCGTGCGGCCTTCCTTGAAGACCGGGTTGACGCAGCCGCCGAGCAGACACACGGCCGCTGCCACCAGCGCGGTGCGCGCCAGGCCCAACAAGTTGTTGCGGCGGCTCATCAGTGCGCGTCCAGGCTGAGTTCCTGCCGCACCTTCAGCGGCAGGAAGGTAAAGACAATCTTTTGCGGTGTCACTTCTTCAACCCGGTAGTTGTTGTTGATGGTGTCGCCCTGCTTGGCGGCGTAGGTGCCGTCCGAGGCCAGCAAAAAGGCGGTGATCGAGCCCTGGTCCTCCAGCTTGCCGATGGCCTGGAAGGGCAGCGGCGGCGGCGGGGGCGGCGGCGGTTTGTAGCCCTTGGGCAAAGGCGGGGGCGGTGGAGGCGGCGGCGGCCCCCAGGCGAGGGTCACCTGCGGCGCGGGCGTTTCGTTGAGCGCCGTGCGTACGATGGACTGCGGCGTGACGACCGGCAATTCGGCCGGCGCCGTGTCGGCAGCGGCCGTTGCGCGGCTGCCGCTGGCCGGCGCTGCCGCGGTCACCGCCTGGCCACGCGCGGCGCGGCGCGCCGGCGCGCCCTTGCCCGCCGTGCTGTCATCCGTGGTCGCGGCCCACCAGGTGGCGCCCAGGGTGAAAACGAGGCCGACGACCATGACGAATTGACGTCTTTGCACCGCGCCTACTCCTGCTTCAGGTAGAGCGAGAAGCGCAACTGCGCTTCGATTTCGGTGGCCTGCCGCGACTCGCGCTTGATGGCGATTTCATCCAGCGAGAGGTTGGGCATGGCATTGAGCGCCGCCGCGATCAGGCCGTACACCTGCGCGTAGCTGCCGCGCACCGGAAAGTGCAGCTCGTAGCGCGACACGTGCAGGTTCTTGCTCTCGGTGAATTTGTAGTCGCCAGTGGGTAGCAGAAGCTGGTGCGCCGTGGCCAGGCGGCTGAAGTTATCCAGCGCGGCGCCGATTTGCGTGCGCGGCGGGAAGCGGCCGACGAAGGCGCGCAACTGCTCGTCGGTGGTCGGCGGCGGCGCCGCCACCGGGCGGCGCCGGGCTTGCTCGCGCGCCGCGCGTACTTCCTGGCGCAGTTGTTTGAGCGAGGCATCGCTGCCGTGCACCCAGATGCACCAGCAGACAAAGGCGGCGACGAGACCGGCGATGCCGACGAGGCCGCTGATGCCGATGGTGCGCCGGATGTCGAACCAGAGATTGGCGGCCTTGCGCTGCCACCCCGCCGGTGCGAAACGCGGATGCCGGGCCGGCGTGGCGGCGGGCGCGGCGAAGCTGGCGGTGGTCATCGCGCGTCCTCGCGCCAGTTGGCAAGCACGACGAAGGCCAGCGGCGCCTCCGCATCCTTCGGCTGGGTATCGTGCTGCACCACATAGGCGCCGGCAAAGCCCGGCTTTTCCAGCAGATGGCCGACGAAGCGGTTCACCGCCGGCAGGTCGCGCGCCAGGCCGGCGATGCGCACGGTATGCGCCGTCGGGTCGGGCTGCAGGCCGGTGAGCGCGATCCCGGCGCCGGCCGCCTGCGCGGTGTCATCGAACAAGCGCTGCCAGGGCGTGCGCAGGCGTGCGGCAATCGCCGCCGCCTCGCGCAGGGCGCGCACGTCTTCGGGCCGCGCGGTTGTCTTGGTGGTCTCGGTAGTGCGGCGCGCGCGCGGGCCTTCGAGCGCGGCCAGCTTGCGATCCTGCAGGTCGGCGTGCGCCTCGGTGACATCGATGGCGTCCATCGCGCTGACAGCAGCGGCGGCAAGACCGACGAGCATCAGCAGCAGGCCGAGCGGGTTGCCGAGCGCGGAACGGCCGACGAAATCGAGTTCGATCTTTCTCATCGTCGCGCCCTCACGCCACCGGCGCCGGCGTGGCGGCGGGCAGGAATTCGACGGTCCAGCCGCCGGTGTCGGTGTCGCGCAGGATCTCGCGCGCCGCGCCGCTGACGTAGAGATGGCGCGCCGGGGATGCGCCGCCGAGCAGCACCTGCTGTTCACGCAGCATGTCGAGGATCGCCGCGCCGGATACCTGGGCCAGGCGGCGGCGAGCGATGTGCTGCCAGCCGCCCGCCTCCAGCAGCGCTGCGATGCAAAGGTTGCCTTCGAGCACCACCAGCCAGCCGGCGGGGGCGCGGATCAGCGCGCGCCCGGCGTTGGCACAAACAGTCAGGTAGGGCAGCACGGAGCGCAGGCGCACGCCGGATGCGCGGCAGATCTGCGCCAGCTCCTCGAACAGTGCGGCCTCGATGGCGCAGGCCAGGCGCGGACCATTGGCGGCCTCGTCGGTGGCGATGCGCCAGCCGTTGACGGCCTCGCCATATTCGGCGCGGAACACGTGGCGCACGTAGGTGGACTGCTCGGCAGGCTTGCCGGCACGCAGCTCGGCGGGCAGCAGGCAGTAGCGCACGAAATGGCTGGAGAGCACGATCTCGGCGCTACCCGCCTTCCATTTGCCGCCGGCCAGTTGCGCGCGCAAGCCGGCCGCCGCGCCCTTCCAGCCGCCTACTGCGCCTTCCGGCGCGGCGCGGGAGCTACCCACGGCACGGCCGCGCCAGTCGAAGGCGGTTACTTCCACCATGGCGGGGGCAAGTCCGACGCGAACGGTCGTACCGATGTTGAGGCGCATATGTGTCTCGGAATCAGCCGGTGAGCGTGACGCGGTTGAGTTCGGTGATCGAGGTCACGCCCTGGCGCACCAGCGCCATGCCCGCTTCGCGCAGGGTGCGCGTGCCGCGGGCGCGCGCCGCCTCCTTGAGCTTGCGCACCGGCTCGCGGGTGACGATCATTTCGCGCAGCTCGTCGTCCAGCACCATGATCTCGACAATCGCGCGACGGCCGCGATAGCCGGTGCCGCGGCACTGCGCGCAGCCGGTGCCTTCGCGAAAATCAAAGCCGGCTGCATCCGCAATCGAGGAACGCGCCAATACTTCGGCGGAGGGGGTCATCGGCGCGGCGCAATGGGTGCAGTTCAGGCGGATCAGGCGCTGCGCGACAATGCCGTTAAGGGCGGAAACGAAGCTATACGGGTCCACTCCCATATGCAGGAAGCGGCCGATGACATCAAACGTGCTGTTGGCGTGCACGGTGGTGAACACCAGGTGGCCGGTGAGCGCGGACTGCACGGCGATCTGCGCGGTCTCGGTGTCGCGGATTTCGCCGACCATGATGCGGTCGGGGTCGTGGCGCAGAATGGAACGCAGGCCGCGCGCGAAGGTCAGGCCCTTGCGCTCGTTGACCGGAATCTGCACCACGCCGGCTAGCTGGTATTCGACCGGGTCTTCAATCGTGATGAACTTGTGCTGGCCGTCGTTGACTTCGCCGATGGCGGCATACAGGCTGGTGGTCTTGCCGCTGCCGGTGGGCCCGGTCACCAGCAGCATGCCATAGGGTTCGCTCGCCAGGCGCTTGATGGTTTCCTTGTCGGCGCCGGAAAAGCCCAGGCTGTCGAGGGTGATGCCGCGGCCTTCCTCGGCCAGGCCCTGCTTGTCGAGCACGCGCAGCACCGCGTCTTCGCCGAACACACTGGGCATGATGGAGACGCGGAAATCGATCTCGCGGCCGCGCGAATTGACCTTGAAGCGGCCGTCCTGCGGCACCCGGCGCTCGGCGATGTCCAGTTCGGCCATCACCTTGATGCGCGAGATCAGCTGCTCGGCCATCGCCACACCCGGCATCATGCCCACCGGCACCAGTACGCCATCCAGGCGGTACTTGATCTGCATGCCGCCGGCGCCGGATTCCAGATGGATATCACTGGCGTGTGCATTCAGCGCGTCGTAGAGGGTGGAATCGACGAGCTTGACCACCGGGCTGGTGTGCGCGCTGATGGCGGCGAGCGACAGGTCGCCCACCGGGCCGCCGCTTTCGGCCTGGGTAGCGCCCTCCAGCACGTCGTCCATCGCGCGCAGGCCCTGCTCCTGGCGTGTCAGGTAGGCCTGGATTTCGGTGGCGTGCGCCACGCGCCATTGCACGGCGCTGTCCAGCCGCTCTTCCAGCCAGGCACGGCGCTGCAAATTGAAGGGATCGGCAATCGCCGCCACCCAGCCGTCGCCCCCCGCTCCCTTGAACAGCATCATCTCGCGCGCCTGGGCTTCGGAATACGGCAGGCGGGTGAAGGCGGGTTCGAGGGTATCCATCTCCGCCATGGAAAGCGCGGGCAGGCCGGTGAGCGTTCCCAGAGCGCGCACGAAATCATCCGGCGCGCAGCCGGCCTCTTCTTCCAGCACCGCGGGAATGCCGCGCCCCTGCTCGCCGGCGCGCACGCGGGCGCCCGGCAGCAGTGCGCGCAGGGACTGCGCCACTTCCACTTCGTGGAAATCGGAATCGCGCGGCGCGTTCATTTGATCTGCTCCGCCAGCTGGAAGATCGGCAGGTACATGAGCACCACCACGGTGCCGATCACCAGGCCCATCGCCAGCATCAGCACCGGGCTCACCAGGCGCGTGATCCAGTCGGCGATGCGCTCTACCTGGCTGTCGTAAAAGATCGCGATGCGTTCCAGCATCACACCGATCTCGCCGCTTTTCTCGCCCACGCGCAGCATGCGCGCCACCACCGGGGTGGAGAGGCCATGGTTGTTGAGCGAGTTGGAGAGCGACTGCCCTTCACGCACCTGGCGCACAGCGTCTTCCAGCGCGATCTGCAGATGCGTCTGTAGCAGGCCCTTGGACATTTCCAGGGCGGTGACCATCGCCACGCCGCCGCGGATCAGCATGCCTACGGTGCGGAAAAAGCGCGCCAGCTGGTACACCTTCAGGTGCCGGCTGACCACCTGGATGCGCCACACCTGTTGGCCGGCGAAGGCACGCAATTTCCGGCTGCGCAGCACCGTGACCAGCCCGCTCACCACCACGGCGGCGACGGCGAAGGTGGCAATACCGTGCGCGCCCATGAAGGAGCCGGCATCGAGCAGCAGCCGCGACATGAATGGCAGGTCGCCGCCGATGTCCTCATAGATGTGCGCGAAGCGCGGCACCACGTAGATCATGAGGAACAGGATCACCAGGCCGCCGACGAACAGCAGCAGCAGCGGGTAGATGGCGGCGCTCACCAGTTTTCCGCGCACCAGGTTGACCTGCGTCTGGTAGGCGGAAAAGCGCGCCAGCGCGTCGGGCAGGTTGCCGGTGCGCTCGCTCGCCCGCACGGACGCGACGAACAGCGGCGGGATCGCCTGCGGCTGGGACTCCAGCGCGGTGGAAAAGCTGCGGCCGTCGCGCAAGTCGGCGATAAAGCGCTGGTACACGTCGCGCTGCGCCGGCTTTTCCTCTTTTTCGGCCAGGGTCTCGATCGCTTCCAGCAGGGTGACGCCGGACTCCAGCAGCGAGTTCAGTTCCTGCGCGAATTGCAGCAGTGGAAAGCGGCCGCCACGCGATTTGCCGAACGACAGGCGTGAGCCACCTTTGATGGAGAGCACGCCGAGGCCGTCGGCGGCGGCGCGCTCGAGCGCCGCATCCTGCGTGGCCGCCTCGATCGCGAGCATGCCGATGGCGCCGTTGCGGGCGATGGTTTTGACTTGAAAAAGCATGATGGCGTGGCCGCGTCGCCCGATCACCAGTTGGTGACGTCTTCCGCGTCGCCGCTGCCACCGGGTTGCCCGTCCTTGCCGAAGGTGTACAGGTCGTAATCGCCGTGTTCGCCGGGCAGCTTGTAGAGATAGGCGCGGCCCCAGGGGTCGGGCGGCACGCCTTTTTGCAGGTACGGCCCCTCCCAGTGCTGCTCGTTGGTCGGCTTGGCCACCAACGCCGCCAGGCCCTGCTCGGTGCTGGGGTAGTGACCGACGTCGATGCGGTACTGGTCGAGCGCCTTGCCCAGCGCATCGAGCTGCGCCTTGGCAGTCTTGGTCTCGGCCTTGCCGATCTGGCTGAAGAACTTCGGGCCGACATAGCCGGCGAGCAGGCCGATGATGACCAGCACGACCAGCAGTTCGAGCAGGGTGAAGCCGCGCGCCGTCGTTACGGCCGGAACGCGTTTTTGATTGAACATCTTGCTGTAATACATGGCGTTCTCGCTCGTCTGGTTCACGCGGTGGCGCGCCAGGCGCGCCCCACAGCATTCGCCGCGCTCGGCGCGACGTTAGACAGCGGAAGATAAATACGGCGGGTGACGCAATGATGAAGGACGGTGCTGACCGGGCCACGCCCGCGTGGCCGGGTGGACTAGCCGGGCCGGCCGAAATGATCCGTTCGGCCCATGCCTGCGAAATATGAATTCAACGCAAACCGGCCTAGGCCTTGACGACGTTCGGTTCCTTACCTTGGTAAACGCCGCGCGTATCGACGATCAGGCGCGCATGTTCCTTGATCAGCGCGTAATCGAAGGCATCGTGATCGGTCGCCAGCAGCACGCAGTCGTAGGCGGCGAGGTTTTCCGGCGTCAGGGGCACGCTGTCCATGCGGAAGTCGTACTTGCGCATCTTGTTGAAGGTGGGCACGTGCGGATCGGCGTAATCGACCTGGGCGCCCTTGTCGCCCAGCAGGTGGATCAGCTCCGCCGAGGGTGTTTCACGCACGTCATCGACATTCTTCTTGTAGGCCAGGCCCAGGATCAGGATGCGGCTGCCGTTGACCGCCTTGCCGGCGCTGTTGAGCGCATCGGCCACTTTCTGTACCACCCACAGCGGCATGGCCGAATTGACTTCGCCCGCCAGCTCGATGAAGCGCGTGTGCACGCCGTAGGCACGCGCCTTCCAGGTGAGGTAGAACGGGTCGATCGGAATGCAGTGGCCGCCCAGGCCCGGACCCGGCGTATAGGGCACGAAGCCGAAGGGCTTGGTGGCGGCGGCGCGGATCACTTCATGAATGTCGATGCCCATGCGGTCGGCGACGATCTTCATTTCGTTGACCAGGCCGATGTTCACCGCGCGGTGGATATTTTCCAGGAGCTTGGTCATCTCCGCCACGCGGGTGGAACTCACCGGTACCACGGTCTCGATCGCCTGGTTGTACAGGCACACGCCGACTTCCAGACAGGCGGGGGTGACGCCGCCGACGATCTTTGGAATGGTGCGGGTGGTGAAGCGGGCGTTGCCCGGATCCTCACGCTCGGGGGAAAACACCAGGAAGTAATCGCGGCCGATGGCGAAGCCGCGTGACTCGATGCGCGGCTGCAACTCCTCCTCCGTGGTGCCGGGGTAGGTCGTGCTTTCCAGCGACACCACCTGGCCGGCGCGCAGATGCGGCAACAGGCCTTCCATGGTGCCGACGACGAATTGCAGGTCGGGCTCGCGATAGGCGTTGAGCGGGGTGGGCACGCAGATGATCAGGGCGTCGGCCTCGGCGGCTTGTGCGTAGTCGGTGGTGACATAGGCGCCGGCCGCATTCGCCTCGGCGATCTCGCTGCCGGGCACGTGCTTGATGTAGCTCTCGCCATGGCGGATGTGCTCGATTTTCGCGCCGTCCACGTCCAGGCCAAGCGCGCGATAGCCGGCGCGGGAAAAGGCCAGCCACAGCGGCAGGCCGACGTAGCCCAGGCCGACGATGCCGATGGTTGCGCTGCGGTTTTCGAGTTTGCGGATCAGTTGATCCCGATATTGCTGCTCTTGCATGGCTGGACTCCGGTAAATACTGAACAAGTGTCGAAATCGGAATGTGGGAGGATGCACTCCTCTCTGACTTCGGGGTTGCGAAGCGAAAGTGAGGGGAGCGCAGCCCACTTAATTGGTTATTCCTCCGGTTTATTTGCCGCAGGATGGTGGCAGGCGGGACTGACAGCGCCATTACGCGCGACTGACAGTGTGATTACGCCGGCGTGCGCCATTCGGCGCGCCGCTTCAGGATTCTTTAAGAAGCCGCATGCGCGTGAGGATCGCCGGCACGTAGGCTTGCGTCTCTCGATACGCCGGGATGCGCATGCCGGCATTGACCACCGCGCGCGGGCCGGCGTTGTAGGCCGCCAGCGCCAGCTCGACGTTGCCGGCGAAGTAGGCCACCAGGTCGCGCATGTAGCGCGCGCCGGCGTCGATGTTGGCGCGCGCGTCGTGCGGGTCGGCTACGCCGTACAGGCGCGCCGTGTCCGGCATCAGTTGCATCAGGCCGCGCGCGCCCTTGGGCGAAACCGCGTTGTTGTTGCAGCGGGACTCGACCCAGATCATGGCGCGCAGCAAATCCGGGTCGAGCGCGGTACGCCCGGCCGAATCGAGGATGGCGCGGTCGACGTCGATGGAATAGCGCTGCGCCTGCGTCTCCGCCACCACGCGCAGCCCGCCGCGCGTATCGCCGCGGCGAAGCTGCCGCGCACTGGCGGACAGCCGGCCCAGGCACTGCGAATCCAGCTTGCCGCTGCGCCGGTCATGGTCGGCAGCGCGATACAGCAAGGTGAAGTCGCGCTGCTGGCGCGGCGAGTCGCTCAGCAGCAGGCCATCGGCGCCCTCGCGGTAGGCATAGACGTCGGCACGCACGAAGCCGGCGTGAAGCAGCAGGAGGATGCACAGGAGGCGCCGCATGTTCACGGCGCCTGCACCTTGGTGAAGTTGGCGTAGACGCGCATGGCAGCCACCACCAGGCCGGCGGCGGCCATGTCCGCCATCAGGTCGGTGACGTCGGCGGAGCGGCCGGGTAGCCAGATCTGGTGGATCTCGTCGGCAGCCCCGGTGAGGCTGACGATCAGGATGGTGAGCCAGGGGCGCCGCCCCTCGAACACGCCGCTCCACAAGAGCGCCATGGCGCCGAAGGTGACGGCATGGGCCAGCTTGTCCCAGGGCTCGGGGAAGAGGTTGACCGCGATCGGCTTGGTGCCGAGATAGAACAGATTGCCGACCAAAATGACGATCAGCACCGCGCACACCACCGGCAGGCTCAGGCGCCTGGAGAAGAAAGCTTGCATCGGTCTTTCAATATGCGTTCTGCTTGCCCAGTACGACAAAAACTGTGCGCAGGATGATCATCAAATCGAAGCGCAGCGACCAGTTGCGCAGGTAATCGAGGTCGTAGTCGATGCGCGCCTTCATCTTGTCCACCGATTCGGTCTCGCCGCGCAGGCCGTTGACCTGGGCCCAGCCGGTGATGCCGGGCTTGACCTTGTGGCGCATCATGTAGCCCTTGATGACCTTGCGGTAAGACTCGTTATGCGCCACCGCATGGGGGCGCGGCCCGACGATGCTCATGCGCCCCTGCAGCACGTTGATGAACTGCGGCAGCTCGTCCAGCGAGGTGCGGCGCAGGACAGCACCGAGAGGGGTGACGCGCTTGTCGTTGCGCTGCGCCTGCACCACGGTGTTGCCGTCCTCCGTCACCGTCATGGAGCGGAATTTGTAGACCACGATCTCGCGCCCGTCCAGGCCGTAGCGCCGCTGGCGGAACAGCACCGGCCCGGGGGAAGTCGCCTTCACTGCGATGGCGATGGCGATCAGCGCCGGGATCAGCAGGATCAGGATCAGGCTCGCCAGCACCACGTCACTGGCGCGCTTGACCATGCCGTTGACGCCGTAGAACGGCGTTTCGCACACCGCGACCACCGGGATGCCGTTGATGTGGTCGATACGCGCCTGGATCAGGTCGTAGATGAAGATGTCCGGCGCGAAATAGATGGAGGCGGTGGTGTCGCGCAGCTCATCAAGGATTTTTTGCAGGCGCGGCTGCGAGCTCATCGGCAGAGCAATGAAGATTGCCTCCACGTGTTCGCGCTTGACGTATTCGGGCAGCCCCTCCAGGCCGCCATGCAGGGTCTCGCCGGATACCAGTTCCAGGCGGTGCGCGCTGCGGTCGTCGAAAAAGCCGACGAAGCGCACGCCCAGTTGCGCCTCCTGGCTGAATTCGCGCGCCAGCTTGCGCCCGATCTCATTGGCCCCGACGATCACCGCCGAGCGGTAACCCTCGACCGCCAGCAGGCGCGGCAGGATCAGCGGGATCATGCGGTAGGCGGCAAACAGCAGGAACGGCACCACCGCGGCCCAGGTCAGCAGCACCCGCAGATCAAAATACTTCAGCGACCGTGTCGCATAGCCAAAAAACGCCAGCATGAACGCAATGATCAGCCAGTTGCCGAACACCTCGAAGATGCCGGGACGCGCGATGCGCCCGCGCGACAGCCGGCCGGGATAGGTGAGCGAAAATACCAGCAGACAGAGGATCAGATCCTTGCCCTCGAATTCGCCGTCGAAGGCGAGCGTGCTGCCCAATAGCGCGGCGATGATCAGCACCGGTTCGATGGTCGAGCGCACCAGGCGCACCAGCGACCACTGGCTGCGAACGAGCTCCTGTTGCCCGGTAGCGCCCAATAGCATGATCTTTTCTCGCCTGAGTGTTTGCACCCCGGCGGCGCCGCCGGGACACTTGTTGAAGATTTAAGCCACACGAAAAGCCGACCGCAAACGCGGATCAGGCCACGGCCGAATCCCGCTTTTCCTCGGTAAACATGGCCCGCGCCAGCAACCAGAAGAAAAACATGTCTTCGATGAAGTAACGGCGGAACATGCGCCGCGGTTCCTGCAAAAAACGGTAAAACCATTCGAAGCCGCTGTGCTGCATCCAGCGCGGCGCGCGCTTGACGCGGCCGGTGGCAACGTCGAACGTGCCGCCGACCCCCATGGCGAACGGCACGCGCATGCTGGCCTGGTAGGCGGCGAGGAATTCCTCCTTTTTCGGCGAGCTGATGGCGACGAACAGCAGTTGCGCTCCGCTTTCGCCGATGGCCCCCGCCACCCCTGCCTCTTCCTCGGGTTTCCAGTAGCCGTTGCGGTGACCGGCGATACGCAGTTGCGGGTGGCGCTTTTGCAGCGTTTCGACCAGTTGCGTCACCACCTCTTCGCGGGCGCCCAAGAAATACACACCCCAGCCGCGCTCGGCGGCGCGCTCGACCAGGCGAAAAAACAGGTCGACGCCGGTGACGCGCCCCTTCAGCGGCTTGCCCAGCAGGCGCGAAGCCCACACCACCGGCATGCCATCGGCGTTGATCAGGTCGCAGCGGTTGATCACCCCGCGCAGCTCGGCATCGCGGTGCGCCTTCACCACTTTGTCAGCATTGACCACCACGTGCTGGTGCGGCCGCCCGCTGGCGATGAAACCTTCGATGCGCGCCAGCGTTTCTTCCATGTCGAGGTTGTCCACCTCGCAGCCGAGAATATTGGGTCTCACAATGCCGCCCTTTCCTGCGCCAGCACCGAGACGATGCGTTGCGCGGCCATGCCGTCCCAGAATTGCGGCCGGCCGGCGGATTTGCCTTTGCCGGCGAGGATCCCGCCGACGGCGTCGATGATCCTGCCGGCATCCGACCCGACCAACACATTGGTGCCTTCGCTTACCGTCACCGGGCGCTCGGTCGAGTCGCGCAGCGTCACACACGGCACGCCCAGCGCGGTGGTCTCTTCCTGCACGCCGCCGGAATCGGTGAGGACGAAGCGCGCGTCCTTCCACAGGTTGAGGAAGTCCAGGTAGCCCATCGGGCCGGTGGTGACGATGTCGCCGCCCAGCGCGATGCCATGCCTTTCCAGCTGGTCGCGGGTGCGCGGATGCACCGGGAAGACGATCGGCACCTCGCGCGCGATTTTCGCCACCGCGCCGATGATGCCGGCCAGCACCGCCGGGTTGTCCACATTCGACGGGCGATGCAGGGTCAGCACGCCGTACTCGCGGCTGCCGCTCTTGATCGCCGAGGACGATAGTGCCGACTGCTCCACGCCCTTGAGCTTCTCCACCTGGTGGAACAGGTTGTCGATCATTACGTGGCCGACGAAATGCACGCGCGCCGGGTCCTGCCCTTCGCGCCGCAGGTTCTCCAGGCCGCTGGGCTCGGTGACGAAAAAGTAATCCGAAATCGCGTCGGTGGCGATGCGGTTGATCTCTTCCGGCATTTCGCGGTCGCCGCTGCGCAACCCCGCCTCGACGTGGGCGACGGCGATCCTGAGCTTTTTCGCCACCAGCGCGGCGGCCAGGGTCGAATTGACGTCGCCCACCACCAGCACCAGGTCCGGCTGCCAGGATTCGCACACGCCTTCGAACTCGACCATGATCTTCGCCGTCTGCGCGGCATGCGAGCCGCCGCCGGCGCCGAGGTAGAAGTCGGGCGGCGGAATCTCGAGTTCCTCGAAAAACACCCCGCTCATGTCGTAATCGTAGTGCTGCCCGGTGTGCACCAGGCGGTACTCAAAGCGCTCGGGATTGCGGCACAGCTCGCGGATCAGCGGGGCCACTTTCATGAAATTCGGCCGGGCCCCGGCCACCAGGCAGATTTTGATAACGGACGACACTGGACATTCCTGACAGGCGTAGGCGGTGGGAGATGCATGGTGTCGAGGTACTTTAGGACCATCAGGTGACGCGTCAATTTTGTTTCGCTAGTCCCCTCGGACCATCCTCCCGGCGGTTGCCGTCATGCCGATGTCCGCATATATATTGCCCAGGCGTGACAGGGCGACGTCAATGGCAAACTCGCGCCTGACCCGCTCGCGCCCCTGCCCGCCCAGGCGCGCGGCCAGTCCGGGTTCACTGAGTATCCGCAAGAGCGCGGCGGCCAGGGCCGTGGTATCGCCCGCCTCCACCAAAAGGCCGGTCTCGCCATCCTGTACCAGTTCCGGCACGCCGCCCACGCGGGTGGCGATGACCGGCGTGCCCAGCGCCATGGCTTCCAGCAGGATCACCGGCAGCCCCTCTATATAGGAGGGCAGCACCAGCACGCCGGCGCCGGCGATCGCCGCCTCCTTATGTGTGCCTGTAACCCAGCCGAGAAACTCCAGGCGGTCGGCCATGCCCAGTTCGCGCGCACGCCGCGCCATCGCCTCTTCCGCACCGGTTCCGGCGATACGCAGACGCGCCTGCGGCCAGTACGGCGTGATGGCCCGTAGCGCTTCCAGCAGGTCGAACACGCCTTTGTCACCCGTGATGCGCCCCATGAACAACACGCAGTGCACTTCCCGCGCCATCGGCGCCGGCGGTTCGGCGACCGCCACTCCGTTGGGAACCACCACCACTTCCGCACCTGGGCAGGCTTCGCGCAAAAACGCCGCCCAGCGCGGCGAAAGCGCCACCACCCGGAATGCATTGCGCAGTGCACCGCGAATCAGGCGCCGCCGCCACGCCCCGCTTTCGGCGAAAAAGCGGTCGAACGCGCCGCCGTGCACATGCCAGATGACCGGAACGCCGGCCACGCGGGCGAGCAGATAAAAGCTGTACTTTCTCCAGAAGCTGGCGCGCGACGCGGTATGCAGATGCGCGCAGGCGCAGCGCCTGGAGAGCACCAAGGCGGCGAAGCGCGCCAACGCCGTACCCCAAGCCGCCAGCTTGGGGACGAAGCCGCCATCGCGGTGCGTGCTGATCAGCCTGACCGGCCATTGCGTGGTGAGCCCGGCGTCGCGATAGGCGCGGATCACTGCGGCGATACCGCCCCGCCCGTCCGGATCCGGCCCCAGCATGACAATCAGTTCCCGGGACATGGTCTTTGTCTCAGGCGCCGGGCGTCGCGTCTTCCACGCGCTGCGCGCCCGCGCCGAAATACAGGGCGAGGTCGAGATGCTGCACCAGCATGCGATGCTTGCCGCGCGCGGTGCGCGCCAGTTGCGCCACCTGCACCACGCGGGCGTCGCAGCCGCCCTGGGTCTTGGCCAGCACCGCCTGGCGGATATGCGCGATCTCCTCCGTGCGCAGCGCGCGCGGCGCCACCACCTTGAGCTCGACGCAGCCGGGTTCGCGCTGCTCGTACTGGATCATTTCGGCTGCCGCCAGTTCGGCGAAATGCGCGGCCCCAAGCGTGGTCACCGAAACCAGGCGGCGGTCACGGCAGACGACGAAATCCTGCGTGCGCCCATCGATGCTTTGCAGCACCGCCGGCAGCCCGTTCGGCTGCTCGCTCCAGGTACCGAGATCGCCGCTGCGATAACGCACGAAGGGCATCACGCGGTTGTCGAAACTGGTGCCGACGATCTCGCCGGCCACGCCGGGCGCATCGATGCGGTGGCCGGCAGCATCGACCAGTTCGAGATGGCCGTACAACGGAAAAAAGACGTACTGCGCCGACTCCCCATCCGCCACGCCCATCAGCACCCGCTCCGAATGCCCATAGTGGCTGACGATGCGCGCGTTGGGGAATGCACGGCGGAATACCTGCAGTTGCACCTGCTGGATGTTCTCCGAGGTCAACAAGATGCCCTGCACGCCGCCGGAAAATTCACCGCATGGAAACTCGGCGAGCCATTGCGCCAGCGGCAGCAGCGCCGAAGGGTAGGCGTGGATCTGCACCGGCCTCTGCTCGCGCAGCACCGCCACGTATTGCGGCATGTAGCGCCGTTCCAGATGGTCGGTGCTGAAAATGCATTCGCGCTTGATCGGCTCATGCATCCACAATTGGCCGCCGGGCTTGTCCGCGCCGCGCACCGTGCGGCCGTGCAGGGACAGTACCAGGTCGCGCCGGCCGCGCTTGAGCAGCTGCGTATTGATATGGTCGATATAGGCGGTCTCGCGCGCGCGGGTGACGTGGCGCTCCAGATAAAACTCCATCGGTTGCGCGGTCGAGCCGCCGGTGAAGGTGCGCAGGCCGCGAACGGCGGCATCCGCCACCTGATAGGCGGCGGGATCGCGCTTGATGTCGCCCTTGGCGACCACCGGCAGTTGCGCCAGGCAATGCAGCGGATCGTCCAGTTTCGCAAGCAGGTCGCGATAAGGCGCATAGGCAGGCACGCTGCGGATCGCGTGTTCCAGCGTGGCGGCCAGCTTCTGCCGCGCCAATTGCGCCACCGTCGCGGCATCCGTGCACGCCGCCTCGGCCTGGAAACGGGCATAAGCAGGGCCATGCCGGAATTGCCGCGGCAGCAGGGCGTAGCCCTGGCCCACGAAAGAGCGCAGCCATTGCGGCCCGGCGATATAACGGCTTTGCAAGGGATGCAGATGATCTTCGAGACCCATTGATTTCCTGTCGGCGCGCGGTGGCCGGGCGATTGCGGCCGTGGTTTGCGTCGCGCAGTGTGTTGCCGCGGGCATGACAGGTCTATTACGCACCCATGCGCCGATCGGCGCAGCGGGCAGGCGGGGCCGCGATGCAATGCCGACGTCACATTGCCTGCGTAATCTGGCTTGGCCGTTGTCGCCTGCTTAACGGCGCAAGCCACCACTACGGGCAGGCGCCGTCAGGCGGACGCTGCGCTCCATCAAAGAAGCGGCGCGGCCGCCGTGGTACGCGGCACACCGATCACTCGTGCGCGAACCCCAGGGCAAGCGCAGCCAACCGTCCTACCGCCGCCGTCCACATGCTCAAGTTCGCCAACAAAGCCTCCGCCGGCGCCGCGGGGATGTCTTCCCGCTGGCAGCGGATTCCAGGGCAGCTCGCCGCGGGCGTCGCGCAAGGCATGCCGATCGCCGGCAAGTGGCTGGGCCTGGGGGCCCTGCTCGTCCTGTTCCCGTTTTTCGTCGGCGCCATCATCGCCCTGGGCGCGGCGCAGCTCGACCTGCTGGCTTTCGGCGCCTTTTTCGGCCTGATCTTCCTGTTCGTGCCCTCCAGTTGGGTGCTGATCACGCTGACCTTCCTCACCTTTGTCGTGGTCGGGGTGGCCGGCTACTTTCTCTCCTTCGACAAGGGCTTCTGGCTGCCCTACATGATCTGCATGCTGCTGTACCTGAAGGTGCCACTGGAGGGCCTGCAGCGGTCCGGCCGCGGGCACGTACGTGGGGGCACCTCGCCGGTGGTGTACGCCCTGCTGCCGTATCTCGCGGTGTTCGTCCTGTCGACGCTGATCAACGGCAGCTCGGTGCTGTTCACCCTGGTGGGGGCGAAGAACTTCGCCTTCATCTGGAGCGTACTGCTCCTCCTGGCGCTGGGGCGCCTGGAGGAGAAGGTGCTGGCGCGCATCTGGCTGGCGGTACCGCTGGTGGGAGTGCTGCAACTACCCTTTACCCTGTATCAGCATTTTTTCGTCGCCTCGCGCAACGCCCAGACCCTGCACGCCGGCACCTCCTGGGACGCGGTGGTGGGCACCTTCGGCGGCAAGATCGACGGCGGCGGCGCCAGCGGCACGCTGGCAGTGTTCGAGATTTTCGCCATTCTGCTGTCGCTCTTGTTCGTCCAGGCAGGAGTGTTCAGAAAACGCACCGCAATGCTGGTGTACGGCGCCGCCTTCCTGTCGGTGTTTCTCGCCGAGGTGAAGGTGGTGTTCGTCCTGCTGCCGGTGGTGATGGTGGGCGTGCTCGGCCGGCGCCTGATCCGCAACCCGGTCGCCAGCCTCGGCATGCTGGCGGCCTCCGGCGCCCTGCTCGCGCTGCTGTTCGTCGGCTACCAGCAGATGTACTGGTCCAAGGCCGACCACAAGGCCAACAGCGCCGCCGGCGCGTTCGACTACATGTTCCGCACCGACAGCAACGACCAGTTGGTCAACTACACCACCGGCGAAGTCAGCCGCCTGGCCGCGCCGGTGATCTGGTGGCGCGACACCAGCGTGCGCGGCGCCGACCTGGTGCTGTTCGGCTATGGCCCCTCGGCCAGCCGCATCAGCGAAACCATCGGCATCGGCGTCGCCGCCCGGCGCTATTCCTTCCGCCTCGACACCTCCAGCCTGACGGTATTGCTGTGGGACCTGGGCCTGATCGGCCTGCTCACCTTCGTTGCCATCCTGGTAATCGGCGCGTTCGCCGCGTTGCGTCTGGCCAAAAACGACGCCCTGCCGCCGCTGCACCGCGCGGTGATGCGCGCCGTGCCGACCGCGATCGCCATCGTGCTGGTGACCCTACCGTACAACCACGACGCGGTCGACAACTCCACCCTGCAATTGCTGATCTGCCTGCTGCTCGGGCACGTCGCCTACTGGCACCGCCGTCTGCGCGTCGAGGCGGCGGGCGGGGCCCAGGCCGGCGCGCCGACGCCGCGCGGTCCGGGAGCGGGCGCGCGATGAAAATCCTGATGTCCCTGCGCGACCCTTACCCGCCGCGGCGGGCCGACGTGAAGTCGCTGTTCGGCAAGTATCTGTCGCAGCGTGGCCTGTCGACCGATCTGCTGGCGCAGACCGCGCCGGACGGGGGCGACGCCGATACCGGATGGCCGGCGGGCCGGGCGACGGTGCTGGCCCATGCGCCGGGCGCCTCGCGGGTGATGCGCTTGCTGCGCGCGAGCCGATTTTTTTTCCTTGGGCTATTCCGCTGCGGCCGCGAGGCGGACGCCATCCAGGTGCGCGACCAGGTGTTCCTGTCGCTGGCGGGGCTGGCGGCGGCGCGCCTGCGCGGCATCCGGTTCTTCTACTGGATGTCGTTCCCCTTTCCCGAGGGCGACCTGGAAATCGTACGCACGCAAAGCCTCGCCGGCAGGCCGCTGCGCAGCGGCATCACGTATTGCCGGGGCCTGCTGGGCTATCGCCTGCTCTACGGCTTCGTCGCCCGGCGCGCGGACCATGTATTCGTGCAAAGCGACCGCATGCTGGAGCTCATGGTGGAGCGCGGCGTGCCGCGCGCACGCATGACCGCGGTGCCGATGGGCGTGGACATGGCGCGCGTGGGCGCCGCCGCGCACCTGCCCGTTTCCGATCATCGCCTGCATGGCCGGCGCACGCTCATCTACATCGGCGCGCTCGACCGCGTGCGCCGCATCGATTTCCTGCTCGAGGTGCTGGCGCGCGTCAGCCTGGATATCCCGAAGGTGGCGCTGGTGCTGGCCGGCGGGGCCAGCGAGCCCGAGGATGTCGAATGGCTGAAAAAGGAAGCCGGCCGCCTGGGCATCGCCAATTCGGTGGTCTGGCTGGGGTGGCTCTCGACCGAGGAAGCGTGGCGCTACGTCAAGAGCGCCGAGATCGGCTTGTCCGCGATCCCGCCCGGCCCCCTGTACGACGTCTCCTCGCCGACCAAGGCGCTGGAATACATGGCCCTGGGCATCCCGGTGGTGGCCAGCCGCATCCCCGACCAGGAAAAAGTGCTGACCGAAAGCCAGGCGGGGCTGACCACCGGATACGACGTGCACGCCTTCGCCGAAGCGGTCACCCAACTCCTGCTTGATCCGCAGCGCGCGCAGCGGATGGGCATGCGCGGCCCCGAATACATCGCCCGCGAGCGCGATTACCAGGTGCTGGCGGAACGGCTCGCGGTGGTCTATCGCGGCCTGCTGGCGGCCCCAGTAGTGACGCCTGCGCCCGGCGCCGGCGCCCAGCGCACCTGAATGCCATGGCCAACGAAGCGCCCTACGCTTTCTCGCGCCTGAAGCGCAGCCTCACCTACTTCGCCACCGGCAAGTCGGCCGCCGCGCTGCTGGCGCTTGCCAATTTCACCCTGGTGGTGCAACTGCTGCCGGTACGCGAATACGCCGCTTACGCCTCCATCCTCGCTACCGTCGAACTGGCGATCAATTTTTCCACCTTCGGCCTGGACTGGGCCGGCATGCGCTACCTTCCGGAGTTGCGCGAGCACGGCAACCATGCGGGCCTGCTGCGCCTCATGCGCCGCCTGCTCCTTTACCGGTTCGCCAGCCTGGCCGCGGTCGCGCTGATCGGCGCCGCGGTCCTGCACTGGGCGCTGGGGCAGGCGCAACTCGAGGCCTTCGCGCCGGTGGCGAAGATCTACCTGTGCGTGATGGTGATCGACGGCATGCTGCGCTTCATCCTCGGCGTCGCCTTCGATTCGCTGCTGCTGCAGGGGTATAGCCAGGTCTCGCTCCTGATCCGCAATGCGATTTTCGCCGCCGTGGTGGCCGCGGCTCCCGCTGGCGCGAACATCCACGACGTCGCGCATGCCGACCTGATGGCCGCCTGCGGCGCCCTGTTCGTGGCCGCCGTATTGCTGCTGTCGCACCTGCGCGCCGGCAGCCGCGAACAGGCGCCGGCGAAATTGCCGCCAACGCCGGACGCGCGGCGCATGCGCCGCATGGCGATGCACAATTACCTGAGCATGCTGCTCAACCTGCCCTATAGCCCGCAGGCGCTGCTGCTCCTGGCGGGCTGGTTCCTGCCACTGGAAACCACGGCGGTGCTGGGTTTCGCGCGCAATTTCACCGAACTGGTGCGCCGCTACCAGCCGGTGGAAATGCTGCTGGGCTTCGTGCGGCCTCTGCTGATCTCGACCTACGCGCGCGGGCGCGATTTCGCCGCGCTCACGCGCATGAGCCAGTTGATCTACAAGATCAGCCTGCTCACCCTGTGCCCGGTGCTGGTGATGTGCACCGCCTACGGCGACGAGCTGATCGACGTGCTGACCAAACACAAGTACCCGCAAGCCTACTGCCTGGTGGTGGGCCTGACCTGGACCCTGGTGCTGCGCAGCCACCGCCTGCTGGTCGGCACCATGGCCAACATCCTCGACCGCCCGGAATTGCTGACGCGTACCTCCACCGCGACGCTGGCGGTGGTGCCGATCTGCGCCGCCGGCTTTTCCCTGGGGTTCGGGCCCCTGACCATGTTCGTTTCCTCCTGCGTGGAAGAAACACTGGGCACCTGGATCATCGTCGGCGGCATGCGCGCCCAGGGCTACGCCTACGCGCCGCCGTGGACCGCGATGCTGCGTATCGCGCTGATCAGCGCGGGGCTGGCGGGCCTGCTCGCCGCCGCGCGCCTGCTCGAGCCTTCGCTTGTGTGGCAGGCGGTGCAGGTGCTGGGCGCCGCCACCGGCGTAGTGGGGCTGGCGTTCGCCTGCGGGTATTTCGACGCGCCGGAACGCTCCACCTTGCGCAGCTTCGCGCGCCGGGGCGCCGCATGACGTCGCACGCCGTGCCGCTGCTGTCGCTGGATGTCTTCGACACCCTGCTGACGCGCGTCTACGCGCGCCCGGCCGACGTCTTTTTCGAAGTGGCGCACGCGCTCGCCGCGCAGGACCTGCTGCGCGAGGCGCCCGAGGCCTGGGTGGCGCGGCGCATGGCGGTGGAGGCGAAGATGTGGCGCGAAGGCGCCGGCAGCGCGCGCCTGGAAGACATCTACGCCGAACTGGGGGAAGCAGCAGACTGGGCGCCCGGGGAAGCGCAGCGTGCCTGCGGCGCCGAGATCGAGATCGAATTGGCGAGCCATGTGCCGATACCGCAGTTGCGCGCGCGCATCGAGGCCTGGCGGCGCGCCGGCGGCACAGTCGCCTTCGTCTCCGACATGTACCTGCCGGGCGCGGCGTTGCGCCGCTCGCTCGAACGCCACGGCTGGATCGGTCACAATGAGCGCCTGTTCGTCTCCAGCGATCACCAGGCCACCAAGGCGCGCGGCCTGTTGTTCGGCCGCGTGATGTCGGCGACCGGCGTGGCCGCGCGCGCCATCACCCACATCGGTGACAACCCGCGCGCCGACCTCGTCGCGCCGCGGCGCCTGGGCATCCATGCCGAACACTTCGTTGCCGCCACGCTCAATCGATACGAGCGGCGCGTCGCCGACCTCGGCGGCGGACCGGACCGCGCCGCCTCCCTCTACGCCGGCTGCATGCGCCTGGCGCGCCTGGAAATGGAGCACGCGCAAGACAACGCGGCGCGCACCGAACGTTCCGCCGTGATCGCGCGCACCAGCGCCGCCGTCGCCGGGCCGGTGCTGACCGCGTTCGCGCTGTGGGTGCTGCAGCGCGCGGCCACGCTCGGTATCCGCCGCCTGTATTTCCTGGCGCGTGACGGCCAGATCCTGTATCGCATCGCCGAAGCCCTGGGCGCGCGCGAACGCCACGGCATCGACATCCGCTATCTCTATGCTTCACGCCAGGCCTGGCATCCGCCGGCGATCGTCGATCTCGACGACAGCGATTTCGACTGGCTGTTCGACGGCGCCGCCATCAGCCTGCAGCGCCTGGCCAGGCGCCTGTCGCTCAACACGGCGCAACTGGCCAATGCGCTTCAAGGCAGCGGCATCGCCGCCGCGCCGGAAGCGGTACTGACGCCCGCCGAGCTTGGGCAGTTGCGCCGCCTGATGATGCAGGCGCCGCTGCGCGAACTGATCCTCGAACGCGCCGGCGAGTTGCGCGAGGCGGCGCTTGCCTACTTCCGCCAGGAGGGCTTGTTCGACGGCGAATCGCAGGCGATCGTCGACGTTGGCTGGAACGGCCGCCTGCAGCGCTCGCTCGGCAAGATGCTTGCCGCCGCCGGCAGCCCTGCGCCTACCCGGGGCTTTTATTTCGGCCTGTGGCGCAAGGCCCGCGCCCATGCGGACGACCGCATGGAAGCGTTTTTCCACGATCCCGACCGCGCTTGCGCGAATCGCGCGCTGTGCAACGGCCCGCTGCTGGAGCAATTCACCGAGGCCGACCATGGCACCACCCTGTCCTTCGCGCAGGCGGACCAGCGCTGGACCCCGGTGCTCAAGGAGACGTATAACCACACCGCGCTGGCCTGGGGCCTGCAGACGCAGCACGAGGCCATCCTTGCCTTTGCGCGCCTGGTGAGTCTGCATTTTCTGCCGCGCGTGCCGGCGCCGCCGGCGGATTTTCTGCGCGCAGCCTGTGCCGGCGTGCTGGAAGAATTCCTGTTCCGACCGGACCTGGCCGAGTCCGAGGTCTACGGCAGTTTCGGCAAGACCGACGCGCAGGAACACAGCGAGCAGTTCGAACTGGCGCCGCGCCTGGGCACGCTCACCGCGCTGCGCCTGGGCCTCGTCGGCCTCGGGCGTTTGCGCCTGCCCGGCGACCCGCCGGTGCTGTGGCTGCCGGCCTCGCTCGCGCGTTCCGGCCTGCCGTGGATGAACGCCTGGGTCCGGGTGCGCAGCCGGCTCGCCGGCCGCCTGGCGCACTGAAACCAACAAGAGCAATACTGGAAAAATCATCATGTGCGGCGTAGTCGGTAGCCTGGGACTCACGATCAGCGAAGAAGCGGCCAAACGCGCGATCCAGCAGTTGCGCCATCGCGGACCGGATGCCTGGGGCGAGGTGCGCGCCCAGGTCGGCCCGCTGGCGGCCTGGCTCGGGCACACGCGCCTGTCCATCCTCGACCTTTCGCTGGCCGGCGCGCAGCCGATGCGCAGCCGCTGCAACTCCTGGCTGCTGTCTTTCAACGGCGAGATCTACAACCACCTTGAGCTGCGCCGCGAGCTGCAGGTCGAGTGGCGCGGGCACTCCGACACCGAGACGCTGTGCGAGGCGCTCGCCGCCTGGGGTGTCGAGGAGACCTTGCGCCGCCTGAATGGCATGTTCGCCTTCGCCGCGCTGGACCTGCAGGGCGGTGCGCTATACCTCGCGCGCGACCCCTTCGGCATCAAGCCGCTGTACTACACGCTGAGCCCGCACGGCATCGCCTTCGCGTCCGAGATGCGCGGCATTTCCGCGCTGGCGCCGGAGACGCGGCGTATCGATCCCGCCGGCCTGCAGACCCTGCTCACCCTGCGCTACGTGCCCTCGCCCGGCACCCTGCTGCAGAACGTGCGCCGCGTCGAGCCGGGCCACGTGCTGCGTTTCGACGCCGCCAGCATGGCGGTGGTCAACCATCATTACGCGAGGCCGCAAGCGGCGGATTTCCGCGGCAGCCTGGACGACGCCGCGGCCGGCTACCTCGAGCACCTGGAGCGCGCGATCGAGCGCCAGTTGCTTTCCGACGTCCCGGTCGGTCTGCTGCTCTCCGGCGGCATCGATTCGGCGCTGATCGCCGCCTGCGCCGCGCGCGCAGGGCGCGCGCTGCCCACCTACACCGTGGGTTTCGGCGACGACGCACCCGAATGCGAAATCGCCGACGCCAAGGCCACCGCCGACATCATCGGCCTGCCACACCACGCCGTCACCGTCGGCTACGACGCGCTGTGGGATACGCTGATGCAGGCCGCCGCCGCCGTCGAAGAGCCGCTGGGCACCACCTCGGTGCTGCCGATGTGGCACCTGATCAACCGCGCCAGCCAGGACGTGTCGGTGGTGCTCACCGGCCAGGGCAGCGACGAGCCCTGGGGCGGCTATCGCCGCTATCAGCTCGAACTGCTGCGCGAGTCCTTTCCGCTTACCACCCTGGCGCGCCACCTGCCGGCGCCGCTGTTCAAGACTGCGCTGCCGGAGCACATCGAGCGCGGCTTGAGCAGCCTGTCGCTCAATCCCCTGCCCGAGCGCTTCGTCGCCGCCTATGAACTGTTTACCGGTGAGCAGCGGGCGCTGCTCACCGGGCGCGGCGACGCCGGGGACGCCATCGCCGCCACCTCCGGCTGGCTCGACTGGGTCGGCAGTACCGCGCGGCCCGCGGCAATGAAGATGATGCACATCGATGCGCGCCTGAATCTCTCGGACGACCTGCTGCTCTACGGCGACAAGCTGTCGATGGCGTTTTCGCAGGAAGCGCGTGTGCCGCTGCTCGACCTCGACCTGGTGGCTTTCGTCGAGTCCCTGCCGCTGTCTTATCGCGCGCGCCTGGGCGCCACCAAGATCGCTTTTCGCCTGGCAGCGAAGAAGCTGCTGCCGAAGGAGATCATCCAGCGCCCCAAGCGCGGCTTCCAGATGCCTTTCGCCCGCCTTGCCCGCACCACCTGGCGCGAGCGCATCGAGGTCCTGCTGCTGGACCCGGAGAGCCCGCACCTGCGCCACCTGCGGCCCGAAGGCATCAAGCGCGTCCTCACCCTGCACAACGACCGCGGTATCGATCTGAGCCGTCAGTTGTTCACCCTCATCAACGTGGCGGTATGGTGGCGCCACGCCGGCGTGGAGTAGGCGATGGCGGTGATCCTCCTGGTCGGCCCGCCGCGCGACTTGATGGGCGGCGTCACCACCCACCTCGACTTGCTGTGCGCCTCTGCGCTGGCGCGCGAGCACAGCTACGTGCACTTCACCGTCGGCAGCCCGGGGCCGGACGAATCGGCGCTGCGCAAGATCGTGCGCACCATCACGGCGCCGTTCGCTTTCGTGCGCGTGACGCGGCGCTCGCGGGCGCAGCTGGTGCACCTCAATCCATCGCTGGATAAGTCGTTCTGGCGCGACCTGCCGCTGATCCTGCTCGCGCATGCCATGCGCCTGCCCACGGTGGTGCAGATCCACGGTGGCCAGCGTCCCCACGAGTTCGGCGCGCACACCCCGGGTGCGCGCGCGCTGCTGCGCCTGGGCTTGCGCGCCGCCTCCCATCTGGTGGTGCTGGCGCGCACCGAACAGGCCGCATTCGAACCCGTACTGGAGGCGGGGCGCCTGCACCTGATCCCCAACGCCATCGACGTGGCGCCTTACGCCGGCTCCAAGCCGCATCCGTATGACGGCAAGCGGCCGCTGCGCGTGATCTACCTCGGCCGCGTGGTGCGCAGCAAGGGCCTGTTCGATGCCTGCGATGCGCTGCACCGGGTGCTGGCCGGCGGCACTGCCGCCGAACTGCTGATCGCCGGTGACGGGCCGGATGCCGGCACCCTCGCCCAGTACGTCAAGGAACTCGGCTTGGCGCACGCGGTGCGCCTCGTCGGTCCGCTGCACGGCGCGGCCAAGACCGCCTTCCTGATCGAGGCTGACGTGTTCCTGTTTCCGACCCAACTGGCCGAAGGCCTGCCCTATTCGCTGCTCGAATGCATGGCCGCCGCCACCCCGGCGGTCGTCACCGCCACCGGCGCTATCGTCGACGTGGTTACCGATGGTGTTGATGGCATGCTGGTGAGCGCGCACGACGTCGGCGCCTGCGCCGCCGCCTTGACGCGCCTGGCCGCATCTCCCAAGTCGCTGCACGCGATGGCGCGCGCCGCGCGCGAGCGCGTGCGCACCGCCTATTCGCTGACGCGCCTGGAGCGCGACTTCGCCGCGCTTTACCGCCAGGCGCTGACGCCGGACCGGCCGGCGCCGGCGGCTCCCGTGGAAGTCCACACCGATGCCGAGCCATCCTGAGTCGCTGGAGGCCGGCCTGAAGCCCGCCGGCGCTGGCACCACATTGCGCTGGCAACTCAACCGCCTGCGCTGCATGACGCCGGGCGAAGTGGGGCACCGCCTGATGCGCCGGCTCGCCGACTTCTGGCCGCACCGCGAGACGGCGCCGAACGCCGACCTTGAGGTAGTGACCGGACCCTGGCTGCCGCCCGCGCCCGCGCCCGTGCCCGCGCCCTATCTCGAGGCGGCGGCGCGCCTGACCGCCGGCCGCCTGCAGATACTTTCTCTCACCGATTGCGCCTACGGCATGCCGCCGCGCTGGAACCGCAATCCGCAAAGCGGCCACGAGTGGCCGCTGGGCCACGGCACGCGCCTGCCGTTCAAGGACGATCAGTACGGCGACATCAAATACCTGTGGGAACCGAACCGCCACCTGCACCTGGTAACACTGGCCCAGGCCTATCGCCTGAGCGGCGACGTGTCCCACGCCCAAGCGCTATTCCGCCTGCTCGATTCCTGGTTCGAGCAATGCCCCCATCCCCTCGGGCCCAACTGGGCGAGTGCGATGGAAGCGGCGCTGCGCCTGATCAACTGGTCGCTCTGCTGGCAGTTGCTGGGCGGCGCGGCTTCACCGCTGTTCGCCGATGCGGCCGGCGCGGCCTTGCGCGCGCGCTGGCTGGAATCGGTCTACCTGCACACCGGCTTCGTGCGCCAGAACCTGTCGCTGTACTCCTCGGCCAACAATCACCTGATCGGTGAACTCACCGGCATTTTTATCGCCAGCCGCACCTGGCCGCACTGGAAGGAAATGCGCCACTGGGGCGCGCAGGCGCGACGGCGCCTGGAACAGGAATGCCTGGCGCAGAACGGCGCCGACGGCGTCAACCTGGAGCAGGCGAGCTCCTATCACCTGTTCGTCTTTGAATATCTGCTGATCGCGGGCTTGTGTGCGCGCAGCGGCGACGATTTTTCCGCCGCCTACTGGCAGCGCCTGGAAGCGATGGCCGACTACCTGTGCTTTCTCGGCAGCTTCGGCGCCGAGCTGCCGTCGATTGGCGACTGCGACGACGCCAGCGTCGCGCGCCTCTCCCCCCTTGACGATTTCGACATGCGCCGTGCCATGCTCGGCGCCGCCGCCCTGGCGTTCGGACGCGCCGATCTCGCGCGCGCGGCCGGCGCGCTGGACGAACATGCCGCGTGGCTCGTCGGTGCCGATGCCGGCGTGCGCTTCGAGGCGCTGCTGCATGCCCCGGCGGATCGCCCGCCACGCGAGGATTTCCCCGACGGCGGCTACTACGGCTTGCGCGGCGCGCAAGGCCGCCTGCGCGCCCTGTTCGACATCGGCCCGCTCGGCTATACCCGCATCGCGGCGCACGGCCATGCCGACGCCCTCGCCGTGCTGCTGTGGCTCGACGGCCGGCCGCTCCTGATCGACGCCGGCACTTATTGCTACAACGATCGTCCGCAATGGCGCGGATATTTTCGCGGTACCGCCGCGCACAACACGGTGCGCGTCGATGGCCTCGACCAGTCGGTATCCGGCGGGCCCTTCATGTGGCTGGACAAGGCCCATGCGCAGCGCGTGTCGCGCTCTTCCTCGCCGCAACATGAAGCGATCGGCGGCAGCCACGACGGCTACCGGCGCCTGGCCGACCCCGTCACTCACGCGCGCGAAGTGGAATTGCACCACACCCCCGAGGCCCTGGTGGTGACCGACACGCTGCGATGCCGCCAGCCGCATCTCGCGGAGATCTGCTGGCACTTCACGCCGGAAGCCGAAGTTGCCGCTGGTGGCGCCTCGCTGACAGTGCGCGCGGGAGCGGCCGTGTTGCGCATCGACGTGACCGAAGGCGCCGGCGCCTGGCACCTGTATCGCGGACAGGAAGACCCGCCGTGGGGCTGGCATTCGCCGCGCTTCGGCGTCAAGACGCCGGCTACCACCGCCGTGTGGCGCGCCGGCATCGAAGCGGACAGCCGCTTCAAGACCAGCTTCACGCCCCTATCCATCGATGCGCCCGGCTGAATACCGCATGGCGCCGGCGCGCGCCGGTCACCTCGCCGCCCTCGCCCTCGCCCTGGCGCTCTGCGCTTATGCGGGCGCCTGCGCGGCCTGCCAGCCGGGGGCCGCCATCGACTGGATCGCCCAGGCCGATCCCCTGTATGCGCGCGCCGCGCCGGCCGACTGCGCCGAGTCCGCGCAATCGCCACCCGACTTCACCTGGCCGCCCTACCCCGGCGCGCAGCAATACGAATTCCTGCTCGACTTCGCCGACGGGCATAGCGAGTCCGCCCTCACCACCGTCAACTGGCTCAACTGGCCGCGCCCGCTGGAGCCGGGCGATTATGCATGGCGCGTGCGCCCGATCGGCGGCGCCACCGAGCCGGTGAGCCAGGCACGCCGCTTCACCCTGGCGGCCGGCGCCATGCCCTTCTCGCCGCCGCCCGCGCAGGTGTTGGTGCAGCGTGCGCAACAGGCTGCGCGGCCGCGCAGCCTGCCTGCCGGCACGGCCGACCGCCTGTGGCGCGCCAGCCTCGCCGGCACGCGCGCACGCGACGTTGCCGCCTTGCGCCAGCGCGTGCTGGCCTATCGCGGCCAGGCCGTGCGCGACCCGGTCGCCGCCATGCGGGCCAGCGCCAGCGCCGCGCCGCTGATTCAGCTGCAGGTGGCGGCGGAAGGCGAGGCCACGCGCCTGCTGGAAACCGCGCTGTACTGGGTGATCGCCGGGGTGCCGGCCGACCGCGACGAAGCGATCCGCCGCTGCCTTGCCATCGCCGCCTGGCCCCCCCAGGGCGCCACCTCCTACGCCAACACCGATACGGTAGCGATGGAAGTCGCCTGGATACTCGCCGTCACTTACGACTGGCTGCATGACGAACTGAGCCCGCAGCAGCGCCTGCTGGTGCAGGCCGCCATCACCGGGCGCGCCGCGCCGGCCTTCGCCGCCCTGGCAGGTCCGCGCTGCTCGTTCGCCCCGCACCCTTACGACTCGCACGGTGCCCACATCGTCGCCCAGGTGGCGGCCATCGGCGCCCTGCTTACCGGCGAGGTGGACGCGGCGCGCGACTGGCTGCAGTACGCCGGCCCGCTATACGCCCATTTCCTTTCGCCCTGGGGCGGGGAGCACGGCGGCTACGCCAACGGCACCTCCTATGCCCTATGGGACAACGACAGCATGTTCTTCATGTGGGACGTGCTGGCGCGGACCACCGGCCTCGACCTGACGCAAAAGGCGTGGGCACGCAACTTCGGGCAGCTGTTCGCTTATTTCATGCCGCCGGGCGCGCCGGCCGGGCTGTTCGGCGATGGCGCCGAAGCCCAGCTCAACGAGGAATGGGCGCGCATTGCGCTCGACTACGCCGCGCGCGTACCCAGCCCGCTGATGCGCTGGTACACCGGCCAGGTACAGGGCGGCGACGGCAGTCTGCAATGGTCCCTGCTGGCGCCGCCGGCGCCCGCGCCCGGCCCGGTGCCGCCCGACCTGCCGCTGGCGCTGCTGATGCCTTCCACCGGCTGGACGGCGATGCAGGCCTCGCGCGCCAAGCCCTCGCCGTTCTCGGTGTATTTCAAGAGCAGCCCCTATGGTTCCTTCAACCACGGCCACGCCGACCAGAACAGCTTCGTCATCCATGCCGGCGGCGAAGCCCTCACCGGTGCCAGCGGCGTCTTTGACTGGTATGCCTCGCCACACTGGCGCCAGTGGTACGCGCAAACGCGCGCGGCCAACGCCATCACCTACGACGGCGGCCAGGGCCAGATGCTGGGCCCGCGCGGCGACGGCCTGCTGCAGGCTTCCGGGCGCATTGTCGATTTTTACACCGATGCACAGGCCGACGTGGTGGTGGGCGACGCGGCGGCGGCCTACGGCCCCGGCTTCAGCCGGGCGACGCGCGCGCTGGTCTACCTGCGCCCGCACACGGTGGTGGTGTTCGACGACATCGAGACTGGCACGGCGCACCAGTGGGAGTGGAACCTGCACACTGAAAAAAGCATGAGCCAGGGAGCCGACGGCACGATCGCGATCAAGGGCGCGGCGGCCAGCCTGTGCGCACGCACCTTCGCACCGGCTGGCAGCAGCACGGCAGCGTCCAGTGGCTATCCGGTGGCGCCGGCGGGCGTGCCGGCGCCACCGCATCATCAGATCACGCTGCGCACGCCGCGCAATACTTCCGGCCGTTTTATCAGCGTGTTCGACACCGATTGCGCCGCCCTGGCCGCGCTGCGCGCGCCGGCGCTTGCCGGCGCCACGATGTCGATCACCGTCGGGGACACCCGCGTGTCTTTCCAAAGCGACGCGAAACAGGTGACGCTGACGCCGTTGGCGCCAGGCGGCGCCGGCCTTATCCCTGCGAGCGCCGCGCCACACCCATGATGTTGAGCGACAGCGGGATCGCACCGCTGGGCGCATAGCCGAATTCGGCGGCGAACTGCAAACGCTGCCAGAAGCGGAAAAAGCGCGCCAGCAGCCAGCGCGCCACCGCCGGCCGCGGCAGGAAAGGATAAGGCGGCCGGCGCTGGTGAAAGTTGACTTCGCCGATCGCCGGCGCCGCGAAACCACCGCTCGCCAGCACGAATTCCAGGCTGTGCTCGGTAAAGCTGGTGCGGTGCGTCCAGTCGATGTAGCGCCAGCGCATGCCGATGGCGCAATTGGCGTTCGGCACCACGCACAGGAAAGCGCCGCCAGGTTTCAGCGCCGTATGGATGGCGCGCAACAGCGGCAGCAGCAGGTCTTCCGGCAGGTGCTCCAGCACGTCGAAGGCGGAAATGAAATCGTAGGAAGCGGGCCGCGCCAGCAGGAAGGCCGCGGAGTCGGCCACGTATTCCGCGTTGATCCCCTGCGCGCGCGCGGCGGCCACCTGCTCGCTGCTGATGTCGATGCCGCCGCAGTTGGTGTAGCCCAGGCGGCCATAGGCGGCCAGCGTCAGGCCGATGCCGCAGCCGACATCGAGGATCGCCGCGTCACGCCGCGCCGGCAGGTGCTGCCCGGCCACACCCTGGTAATAGGCGGAGGTTGCCGCCACGTGCTCCGGACTATGGTTGTTCCACTTGCGGTAGTGGAGCGAATAGTCGATGCCGGTGTCGGCCGCGTTCATGACTGCCCGGCCACGCGAGCCAGGGTACGCGGGTCGAGCGCCGCCAGCAGGGCGCCGAGAAACCCGGCGTGCGCCTGGTAGGAAGCGCGGCTGTCCCCGGAAAGATTGGAGACGCGTACCAGCATGCCGTCGGGAATCTCGCCTTGCAGGCCGTAGCGCAATTGCATCAGCAGGCGCCCGAGGCGGCTCATCACCACGTGGTCGCCCATGGTGAACCAGTAGGTGACGGGCTCCGAGCGCTGGCCCTTGACGGCCAGCAGGCGCGCCACCGGGATGTGGTGATTGGCCACATCCACCTCGCCCTGCAGCAGTTCGCGGATGACGAAGCCCTGCGCCGAATAGCACACCTCCTGGCGGTGCGCCTTCAAGCTGTCGCTCTGGTCGCCGCCATAGGCGATCGACAGCATCATGCGCTCACCGTGACTATTGACGTAGGTGCGGCTGACCAGCTGGTTGTAGAGCTTGTCCAGGTTGGCCTGCACGTCCGGGCTGGGCGGCACCGGGACGATGGAAGCGTCCAGGTGCCAGTCGCCGAAGGACTGCGGGATCAGGCGCTCCAGGTTGAAGGTCGGGTCCGGCGGCACACCCGCCGGCTTGAGCGCGGCCGCCAGCCCGGTGGCGGCAAACATGGCGACACCGACCAGCACGTGCCGCAGGCTGAGCCAGCGCGGCATCATGACTTCCTCCCGCGCCTGGCGAACAGGCTCAAGGCCGCGTCGATGCCGAACAGCATCAACAGCGCCAGCACGAAAAGCACGATACCGGCGGCGCCGTGGATGAAGCCCTGCCCGGCCTCGTCACCGAAATGGTAGGTGATGAGGATGAGGATGATCACCCGCAGCACGTTGGCGAAGAAGGCCACCGGCACCACAGCCGCCAGTAGCAGGACATTGCGCCACAGGCCGGCATGGCGCACCAGGTAGAGGTACAGGAGGCCCATGGCGGAAAGTGAATACATCGAGTTCAGGCCCGAGCAGGCATCCGCCACCAGCAGCTGGTACTGGCCGATCTGGATGATCACGCCGGACCGGGCGATCGGATAGTTGGCGTAGTGCAGGACGATTTCCGCCAGCGCCGACACCTGCTGCTTCAACGCGCCGGTGATGGCGTAGAGGACAAAGCCCGGCAGGGGAATCATGAAGCAGAGGAAGAACAGGGGAAACCACATCGCCCGCACGCCGGCCCAGCCGTAGAACAGCAGCAACACGCCGGCGCACACCGGCACTTCGGAGGCCACCTCGAACAGCGGCAGGGACTGCGAACGCCCCACCACGTAAAGCAGCAGCCCGGCCGCGAGGGCGGCGATGCCCGCCGCCCTCGCCGACTGGAGCGGCAGCGCGGCCAATGCCTTGCGCCTGTCCCAGACCAGCCAGGCCACCACCGCGAGGACGATGGGACCGTGTTCATAGGCTTCGTCGTTCCAGATGCCGTAGGCCAGGCTGACGAAGGTCGGCACATACATGGCAAGCAGGCCGAGGGCCACCGGCACCCAGGCTGCCAGCGCCGGCAAGCGGCGCTCGGCCGGGGCCGTCGAAAGAACCGCGGACATGTGTCGTCCCCCTCAGAATTCGTTGATCACCGCACCCACCATGTGCGCGGAAAGGCGGACCAGGTTCTGCGCCAGGCCGTCGGCGTCGCGCAGGCGGGTGCGGTGCTTGCGCGTCACCAGCAGTGCGCCGCTGGCACGCACCGCGACAGTCTGGGCATCGGCATACTGATTGGTGGCCGGCGTGTCGATCAGCACCACCTCGAAGCGCGCAGCCGCCTGCTCCAGCAATTGCGCGAAATTCGGCCGCGACAACAGTTCCTGCGGGTTCGGCGGGATCGCGCCGGTGGGCAGCACGTAGAGGTTCTGGAAGGCGGCGATCGGCTCGGCCGCCTCCAGTCCGCCGCGATGCGACAGGATGGCGGAAAGACCGACCCGGTTGTCCAGCGAAAACAGCGCATGCTGCGAGGGATGGCGCATGTCGGCGTCGATCAGAAGCGTGTTTTCGCCCAGTTGCGAAAACGCCACCGCGAGATTGGCCGCCAGCACCGAACGGCCGTCGCCGCGATCGGCGCTCACCACTGCCAGGGTGCGCCGCTCGGGCTCGCCGCTGAACCAGCGCAGCAAGAGCTGGCTGCGCAGCGCGCGCAACGCCTCACCCTGCTTGCCGAAGGGCTCGTAGGCGGCGGCCAGCTTGCGGCTCACCTTGCTTTCGTTCGGCAGCAGGTAGGGGTAGTCATGCTGGCGCGACAGCGCGCGCTGGATGTCGGCATCGGTCACCAGACCCAGCGCCACGGCGGCTTCGCCGAAGCGCAGGCCCTTTTCCTTTTGCGCGAAGATGATGCGTTCGGCATCCTGGATCGTCAGCTTGCCTTCGTCGATCAGGATGGCGCCGATACGGCGGCTGTCGATCAGGCGCGCGGAATGCGCCAGGTCGTCGTTGATGGCGTCGTCGCGAATGGTGTTCACTTGCATCCCCTTCACGCCAGTTGCGGCCGCGCCGGAAACAGGCCGAGCAGGCGCGGGCGGCGCGCCGGACGGCTGCGCGGCGACGGGCCGATGACGCCGATCACCGGCAGGCTGGTGTCGCCGCCCAGGTCGTCGACGGTGCGTACGCGGCGATCCGCCAGTTCGGCCAGCATGGCGATGCCCAGGCCGATCAGGGTACCGAGAATGATCGACAGGCTGACGTTGAGCACCATGCGCGGACTGGATTGCGTGGCCGGCTCGACCGCCGGATTGAGCAGGGTGGCGTTGGCCAGCGTCGCCTGGCCTTCCAGGCTGGTCTGCCCGAAACGCTGCAGGGCGATGTCGAAAATGCGTTGCGCGCTTTCCACCTCGCGTATCAGCACCGCCATCTCGTCGCGCTGGCGCTTGATCTCCAGCACCTTTTCCTTTTGCGCCGCCACCGCGGCGCGCGCCTCGGACTCGCGTTGCTGGTTGGCGCGCTGCGCGCTGATCACGCTGTTGGCCACGTTCTTCATCTCGGAATCCAGCTTGCTGCGCAGGGTCGAGAGTTCGGCGGCATCACGGATGTATTGCGGGTCGTTTTCGCCACGCTGCGAAGAGGTGTCCTTCAGGCGCGCTTCCGCGCGCGCCGCCTCGCCGCGCAAGTTCTGGATCAGCGGATTGCCCACCACCTCGGGCAGGTCGCCGGGATCGCCGCTTTTCAGCGAAGCGTTCACCTGGCTGGCGCGGCCGTGGTTGTCGAAGCCCTGGCCTTGCGCGCTCACCAGCTGGCTGGACAGCTCGGACAGTTTGGAGGATTCGACGTCGAGGCGCTCATCGACGTTGACGATGCCGTTGGCCTGCTGGTATTCGGAGAGCTTGCGCTGCGCCTTTTCCAGGTCGCCGCGCAGGCTCTTCAGTTGGTCGCCGAACCATACCGCGTTCTGCCGCGACGGCGCCACTTTCATCTCGAGGGTGGTCTCGATATAAGACTCGGCGAAGGCATTGGCCACGGCGGCGGCGAACCCGGCCTCGGTGCCGGAGAAGCTGATGGTCACCACCGTGCTTTCGCGCGAGGGCTTCACATCCAGCTTTTTCAGCAGCAGGTCGGCATAGTAGTGGCGGATCGAGCCGCGGCCCTTGTTGGCCTCCTGGAAGCGCCGCTTGGCAACCGGGCTTTCGGCGATACGCAGCTTGTCCACCACTTTCAGCGCCACCTTCTGGCTGGTCATGATGTCGAGCTGGGTGGCCATCTGGCCGGGCGCCATCTGCACCGGCAGGTTGATGCCGTTGGTGTTCATCAGGTCGCCGCCCTTGATGTCGACCACGACGGAGGCCGCCGCGGTGTAGGACTTCGGCAGCAGCAGGCTCACCACCACGGTGCCGCAGACGGTGAACATCAGCGCCGCGATGAACAGCGGAAAGCGCGCCTTCAGGATGATCAGGAATTGCTGTACGTTCATTGCCGGGCGCTCAAATAGGAAGACTCAGAACAGGCTTTCACGGATATAGATGACGTCGTCCGGCTGCACCGCGTCGCTCATCTTCGGACGCAGGGTTTCGATCTTGCCGTCGCTTGAGCGGCGGTCGACGCGCACGCCGCGCTCGGTGCCGCGCAAGGTCAGGCCGCCGCCGGTGGACAGCGCCTGCATCACCGTCATGTTGCGTTCCACCCGGTAGGAACCGGGACGCTGCACCTCGCCGTAGATGTAGAACAGCGGGTAGCGGTTCACGTACAGCACGTCGCCGTTGATCAGCGGGATGTCCTTGGAGCGGTCCTGCGGCGACATGAACAGCGTCGGCAGGTCGATCTCGTAGGTCCTGACCGCGCCGTTCTCGGTACGCGAGAGGATCACCGTATCGGCGCCGGTCGGCGCCACCCCGCCGGCCAGTGCGAGCACGTCGCTGATGGTGTAGGGCAGCTCCAGCGGATACTTGCCGGGACGGTTGACGTTGCCCAGCACCGCCACCTGCTGGCTGCGGAACTGCGTCACAACAAGAGTCACCTGCGCCTGCTTGACGAAGCCGCCGGCGCGCAGTATTTCGGCCACCTTGCGCTCGGCATCCATCGGCCGCATGCCGGAAACCGCCACCTCGCCCGCCAGCGGCAGGCTGACGCTGCCGTTGGCGGCGACCCGCGTCTCGGTGGTGAGATCGGGGTACTGGAACACGGTGAGTTTCAGCGTATCGCCTGGACCGATGACGAAACTGTCGTGCCCCGGCGCCTGGTTGATGGCGGCTGCGGCAGCCGGTTGCGGCGGCGTCGCCTGTGTGGCGGAGGCGGCCGATTGCAGCGGCGCGGTGGCCACGGGCGCGGCGAACGCGGCCGACGCGGTCAGCAACACCGCCAGCGCGAACACCCACCAGGACAGCATGCGGCCCTGCTTGTTGCGGGAGAAAAAGCTCATTGCAGGCCGCTCACACCCTTGTCGATCTCCGCACTGGCGGCGGGTTTTTGCCCACCCTGGTCGGCCACCGGCTGCGCAGCGGGGGCCGGGTCGGCAGCCACCGCCGCCTTCGGAGTGTCGGCGGGCCTGGCGGCCGCGGCTTTCGCGTCGCCCGCCTTGCCCGCGGTCTTGACGAAGTCGCCCATGTATTCGAGCTTGGCCGAATCGCGCAGCTGCTTCAGCTCATTGCTAGCCAGTTCGGTGCGTTTCTGGTTCACCAGGTAGCGCTCGATGTAGGGCGTGGCGTCCGGCTCGGCGATCGGCACGGTCTGCGAGCCGGCCAACTGCACCACCATGACGCCGCTGGCCGAATCGGTGAAGCCGATGTCGCCGTCCTTCATCTGCGCGATGCGCGGCAGCAGTTCCTGCGGCAGCTGCTCGGCCGCACGCACGCTGGTGCCGGCGTTGTAATGCAGTTGCTGGCCCTTGAGCCAATCGACGATCTCGTTCATGTTCTTGGTCTTGCCCGCCTGTTCGCGCAGGCTCGCCACCTGCGCCGGCGTGGCCGACACCGTAAGTTCCTGGAAGCGGTACACGCGGCGCTGGGAGAACAACTCCGGATGCGCGGCATAGAACTTCCTCACGTCGTCGGCCGAAGGCTTGGCCACCGAGGCCGCCACCGACTTTTCCAGGTAGGCCTGCGACAGGATCTGCCGGCGCGAGGCTTCGATGGCGTTGAGCACATCGGGGTCGCGGTCGAGCTTTTTCTCGATCGACTTCTGAATCAGCAGTTGCTGGTCGATCAGTTGCTCCAGCACCTTCTTGCCGGCAGCCGAAGCCTGCTCCGGTGACAGCGCGCCGACGTGGCTCAAGGCCTGGTTGACCTGATGCACCGAGATTTCATCGCCGTTCACCTTCACCGCGACCTGGGTGGCGGCTTCCTTGCTCGCGGTGCTCTTGCCGCAGGACGCGAGCACCGTGCAGGCGGCCAGGAGGGTTGCGGAGACCAGCCTGCCTGCGCGGCGGCGCAGGGGGCGGTTGCGGAATGAATGTCTGATCGCCATGGGAGTGTTCGTGCAAGAAAATCGACGGGGTATCGGGGCAACCGCGGCGGCGCTAGGCCATGCCGCTGATCCACCCGCGCGATGCAGGAAGTCCGCGCCTTGCGGCGACGCGCGGACCTCGCCGGCCCGGGCAATCGCCGCCGCGACCTTCCCCGCAGCCTTGGCATCTTCGGCCCGCAACATGACTGCACTCATGGAATCGCAAAAGTGCGCTGTAGTCCGTTCGGCTTATCGCAACACGCCGTGCCGGCGGCGCCATGGCCACCCATCAGGGGCGGGGACCCGCGACAACACCTGCAACCGGTCGCGATGCCGGGGGAAACGGCGCGGCGCGTGCGGATTTCCCCGTCAAACGATGCGGCGCCGGTCCATTTTTTTGACACGATGATGACAACGCGACTTGCACCGAAAAACAAAAAGCGGCCATGCTTTCGCACGGCCGCTTTTAACAATTCCGCAATCTTGCACCGGCCGCCGCGCCTGCGCGACGGCCTTTGCGGCTTACCGCTTCTTAGACGTTCTTGCGGCGGCGCGCGGCGATGAAACCCATCAGGCCCAGGCCCGCGAGCATCAGGGCGTAGGTGCCCGGCTCGGGAACCGGCGCCAGGTTGAGCGCGCCGGAGTACGAGCCCCCGGAGTCGCCGGTCACGGTGCCGCGCAGTTCCAGCGAGTAGGTGCCGGCCGCCAGCGTGGTCGGGCTGATCACCAGGACGTCGCCGTTAACGCCAGGGGTGCCGCTGATCGGCGAGCTCCAGGCCTGCTCCAGCGGCGTGGTGCCGGAAACGAACGGACCGCTACCCTGGAACAGGCGGGCTTCCAGGCCGGTGATCTGGAACAGGGTGCCCAGGTCGATGGTGGCGGCGATGGTGTTGAAGGTGCCGCCGGGAGCGATGGTGAACACGAAGTCATCGACGAAATCGCCGACCTTCGAGGTGAAGCTGTCGCCGTAGGTCGCGGAAAACGGCGGGGTGTGGGTGCCGAGATCGAAGGTCGCGGCGGAAGCGCAGGAAGCCGCCGCGGCCAGCAGTCCGGCCAGAACCGTCTTTGCAATCATCATTTTCATGAGGTTATCCATATAGAAAAGTTTACGAACCGATTCGCCACTGTTCCGGCACCGTCGGACGGCTCCCCAGCCCTCTTTCAATCGCCGCCAGTTTGCGGGTGCGATGTGAAGCGCCTTTGGGCGCGGGCACGCGCGCTGCTAGTCCCTTCGGCACACCGCGCGTGAGCCGGGGGCAGGGTTTTATGCATTTGGCATTGACGACCGCTCTCGCGGTGGCGTTCCATGCATGCGCCGGGGTGTCGGCGCCGCAGAGTTGGGCCGGCCTTAGAGGACGGTGAGTACCTTGAAGGTGTTGCGCCCGGCGGCCTTGGCATCGTAGAGCGCGCGGTCGGCGCGCTGCAGCAGTTCGGCGGGCGCGAGAGCCTCGTCGCCGGCGCCCGCGACGGTGATGCCGATGCTGGTGGTGGCGCTCACGCGCACGTCGCCGAAGACGAAGGCGGCACGCATGGCGTCGACGATCTTCTGCCCGACAAGATAAGCGTCGGCCGCCTCGGCCAGGTCTTCGAGCAGGATCACGAATTCGTCGCCGCCCAGGCGGCCGACAACATCGGTCTGGCGCACGCAGGCCGCCAGGCGCGCGGAAAATTCCTTCAGCAGTCGGTCGCCGATGCCGTGGCCGTAGCCATCGTTGACCGACTTGAAGTGGTCGACGTCAAGGTACATCAGCGCGCAGGGCCGGCGGCTGCGGTTCAGGCGCCTGATCGCCTCGCCCAGGCGGCGGTTGAAAGCGCCGCGGTTGACGAGGCCGGTGAGCGGATCGTGGTCCGCCATGTGCGCGAGACGCTCCTCGGCCGCCTTTTGCTGCGTGATGTCGTGCACCAGCACATAAAAGCCCGTCACCGCCCCATCCGCGCCGTAGTGCGGAAGATAGGTGCATTGCACGTAGCGCCGGCGCCCGCCAGCTACCAAATCGCGCTCCACCTGCGCCGGGTAGCCATCGAGGACGCTGCGCAGGGTGGGCTCCGAGCGCGCGAAATCGGCCTCGCCCAGCACATCGCGCAAATGCGCACCTTCCAGCTGGTCGCGCGCCAGGCCGAACCATTCTTCGTACATCTTGTTGTTGAAGCGGTAGCGCAGTTCGCGGTCGACGTAGCCGATCAGCACCGGCAGGTTGTCGGTGATGGTGACAAGGCGTTCCTGGTGCGCGGTCAGCGCCTGCTCGCTGTGCTCGTGCAGCACCATCAGGCGGTTGAACTCCGCGGTCAGGCCGCCGATCTCGTCGTCGCGCAGCACCGGCAGCGCGGTGGCGCCGCGCGGATTCTGCATGCGCTCGCGCACGTTGCGCCCGAGGGCGTCCAGGGGACGCAGCGCGCGGCGCACCATGAACCAGACGGCAAAAGCGACCGCCACGCTTACCAGGCCGCCGGCCAGCGCGGTGTTGCGCTGCG
Source organism: Burkholderiales bacterium (assembly GCA_036498945.1). Taxonomy (GTDB): domain Bacteria; phylum Pseudomonadota; class Gammaproteobacteria; order Burkholderiales; family JAEUOS01; genus JAQGMJ01. The sequence goes on from DASYEQ010000087.1 coordinate 48,284, forward strand.
CCTGCGCCACCGGAGCGAAGGCCTCTTCCACCGGCAGCACCGCGCACAGGATCCAGTCGGTTTCCTTCAGGCGCTTGTAGCTCATCAGCCCGCGATGCCCGGTGCTGTTGACACCTTCGATGGTGCCCTCGAAGCCGGCTTGCGCCATGCCCGCCACCGGATTTTTCGACGCGGGCGCCGCCGGTCCCAGGACGCGCCGCCGGTCGGGATGGCTGACGAGAATGGGCTGGTCGCCGCGGGTGACGACATAGAAATAGCCGCTCTGGCCCACCGGGGCGGCGCCGATGTCGCCGAGAAAGCTGTCGTCCAGCAGGCTGATGGTGCCCGCCAGGACGGCGATGATGCTACCGTTGCTGTCGTAGACTGGCGCGGTCATCACCACCAGCGGCCGGCCGCTGGCGGCGCTGCGATAGGGCTGCGAGATCACCGGGCGGCGCCGGCGCACCGTCTCCTGGAAATAGGCACGCTGCATGAAATTGACCTGGCGCAACCCGGGCCGCTCCGGCTGCGCCGCCAGCACTTCGCCCGTCGCCGACAGGATCAGGATGGAGTCGAACATGGTGTGCAGGGCACGCTGCTCGCGCAGTTGCATCGCGCCCAGGCGGACATTGCGTTCCAGGTAGGCCGCGATGCCGTCGGCCGATTCGGTCAGCGCGGCGCGGCGGTCGCGGAACTTGCCGTCGATCTCGTCGGCGGTGCGCGTCACCAGCGAGGTCTGCTGCGCACTCAGCACGCGCGCCATCGAGGCACGCGTCTGGTAGATCTGGAACGCCGTCAGCGCGATCACCATGGCGCCGAACAGCAAGGCGACGCCCACGGCCAGCCTGGCCTTGAGCGACAGCGCGTTGCGCAGCAGTTTGGCGTAAAGCGTCATGAGGGATGCAACGGCGATGGGCGGAAAAACGCGACCCTTACTGTGCGCCGACACCCCGCATTTCCATGCGCCAAACAGCGCCGCTTTCACCCGCCATTTCAGCCTTGGGGCCGCCGCCGCTACACTTGCGGCCTCTCTTGAAAGGATTTACCGTGAAACAGCCCTTCCTTTGCCTGTCTTTTCTGGCCGCCCTCTCCTTTTGCGCCCATGCCGAAGACATCGGCAGCGTCAGCACGGCTTTCAAGCTGATCGGCCCCAACCACAAGGTGGTGGTGGAAGCCTACGACGACCCCAAGGTCGCCGGCGTCACCTGCTACGTTTCGCGCGCCCGCACCGGCGGCATCGCCGGCGGCCTGGGGCTGGCCGAAGATAAGGCGGAAGCCTCGATCGCCTGCCGCCAGGTGGGGCCGATCGCCTTCTCCGCGCCGCTGGAAAAGGAAGAAGAGGTGTTCAGCGAGCGCATGTCGGTGCTGTTCAAGCGCCTGCGCGTGGTGCGCTTCGCCGACGTCAAGCGCAACACTTTGGTGTACCTGACCTATTCGGACAAGCTGGTCGACGGTTCGCCGCAAAACAGCGTCAGCGCGGTGCCGGTGGATCGGGCGCTGCACATCCCGATGCGCTAAGGCACAACGACGGGAAGCGGTGCCTCAGGCGGACCGCGCCACCGGCAGCGTGAAATGCAGCACGGTGCCGATCCCCGGCCCCGTGGCTTCTTCCTCGCCGGCAGCCAGTTCTTCCAGGCTGGGCACATGATCCGGGTCGGCGGCGGGGTCGTTGGCCGCCGGGTCGGGCCCGGCGCCATTGCGGATGCCGATGGCGCCGCCGTTTTCCTCGACGAACAGGCGCGCCACCGCCAGCCCCAGGCCATGGCCGCGCGACAGGCCGCGCTCGACCTGCCAGTGGCGGTCGAACACACGGGCGTGGAATTCCTCCGGGATGCCCGGGCCCTGGTCGATGATGCAAAAGCGTACCTGCGCCCCTTCGTCTTCGGCGCTGACGTGCACCACCGTGCCGGCGGGGCTGTAGGCAATGGCGTTGCCCACCAGGTTGGCGAATACGCGCATCACCTGCGGGTAGTTGATCGCCACCGCCGGCAGGCCCTGCGGGTTATCCACCGTCAGGAGGATGCCGCGCGCTTCCGCCGCCGGGCGCATGGCGTGCAGCACGTCGGCCAGCAGCACTTCCGCGCGCACCGCCAGGCGCGAGCGCGGCTGCGGCAGCGGCAGGCCGGAGGTGGCGGCGCGCATGTCCTCGATCAGCTCGGTCATCTGCTTGGCGGCGCGGGTCTGGATGGCGGCGTAGTTCTTGATCTCCGGCTCGGCGCGCCGCGCCAGGCCCACCGAGGAAATCGAAATCGCCGACAGCGGCGAGCGCAGGTCGTGCGCCAGGGTGGAGACCGCCTCTTCGCGCTCGCGCAAGGTGCGCTGCGCCAGGTCGAGCGCGGCCACCGCGTCTTCCATCGCCACGCGCAATTCGATCTCGCGGGCGATGACACGCGCCAGCTCGGTGAGCACTTCGATGTCCTGCGCGCTCCATGGGCGCGGCACGAAATCGACCACGCACAGGCTGCCGACGGCCTCGCGGCCGTCGACGATCAACGGCGCGCCGGCGTAGGCGCGCAGCCCCAGCGCGCGCGCGCTTTCGACCGCGCCATAGACCGGGTCCGCGGCGACGTCCTCGATGGTCAGGGGCTTGGCGCCGGCAATGGTGTAGTGGCACAGGCTGCGTTGGGCAGCCGGGGCACCGTCGCGGCGCTCGACCGGCTCGGCAGCCCCGTCCGGCAGGCCGATGCCGCCCTTGCGCAGGTCGCCGTGTTCACCCACCAGGGTGACGAAGGCGGCGGGCGCACGCAGCAGGCTGGCGGCCAGGCGGGTGATGCGCTCGTAGGCGGATTCAGGCCCGTCTTGCAGCAGGTCGGTGCGCCGCAGCGCACGCAGGCGCGCGGGCGAGGCAAGCGCCGCCGCCAGTTCCGCTTCTCCCGGAGGCTGGCTGCCGGGGCCTGACGCCGCGCCTGAACTGGCTTTCATGATGAGGGAGTGAGTACTTATTATGAGTTCATTATAGAGCGCGCAGGGACGATTCCGTTCCCTTGGCGCCAATCAAAGCTCGAAAACCGCACAAAAGGCGGCGGAAAGCCCACATGATCATCCACGACATTGCCCTGCGCCAGCCACCAATTCGGCAGCAAGCGCCGGAGTGTACCCAGGCGCATAATCGCCGAGACTTCTTGCATGGACGCGATCCGCGCCCCAATTACGCAAGGAGACCTTCATGTCTACCGTACTGCAAATGCGTCCCGCCCGCCCCGCCATTCTTCCCGCCTCCATGCCGCCGCGCACGCCGCGCTTCGGCGACGAGGACGCGCGCTGGGCGGCAGTGCGCGCGCGCGACGCCCGCGCCGACGGCCATTTTTTCTACTCCGTCAAAAGCACCGGCGTCTATTGCCGCCCTTCCTGCGCCTCGCGCCCGGCGCGGCGCGAGAACGTCGCCTTTCATGACAGCTGCGCCGCGGCGGAAGCGGCCGGTTTCCGCCCCTGCAAGCGCTGCCGCCCGAACGAAGCCAGCCAGGCGGAGCGCCGAGCCGCCGTGGTCGCCGCCGCCTGTCGCGCCATCGAGACGGCCAATGACGTAGAGAACGGCGTGCCCGACCTGGCGCAACTGGCCGCGCAGGCCGGCATGAGCCGGTTTCACTTTCACCGCGTATTCAAGGAAGCCACCGGCGTGACTCCGCGCGCCTACGCCCAGGCAAGGCGCGCCGAGCGCCTGCGCGCGCAACTGCCGGAAAGCTCCAGCGTGACGGCGGCGATCTACGACGCCGGCTACAACTCCAGTGGCCGCTTCTACGAGCAGTCGGATGAGATGCTCGGCATGCGCCCGGCCGACTACCGCGCCGGCGGCGCCGGCAGTACCATCCGCTTCGGCGTCGGCGCCTGCTCGCTGGGCGCAATACTCGTGGCGGCCACCGAAAAGGGCGTGTGCGCCATCCTCCTGGGCGACGATCCCGATGCCCTGGTGCGCGACCTGCAGGACCGTTTTCCCAAGGCGGAACTGAAAGGCGGCGAGCGCGATTTCGAACAATGGATGGCGCAAGTGATCGGCCTGATCGAAACTCCCGCGCAGGGACTGGACCTGCCTCTGGACGTGCGCGGCACCGCCTTCCAGCAGCGCGTCTGGCAGGCACTGCGGGCAATTCCACCGGGCAGCACCGCGAGCTATGCCGAAATCGCCCGCCGCATCGGCACGCCCAAGGCAGTGCGCGCCGTCGCCCAGGCCTGCGCCGCCAACGCGCTGGCGGTGGCGATCCCCTGCCACCGGGTGGTGAAAAGCGATGGCGCGCTCTCCGGCTACCGCTGGGGGGTGGAGCGCAAGCAGAAGCTGCTGCAACGCGAGGCTGCCTGATGCGGGCCGGCCTGGCAGAAGAGCCGCGCACGGCGGCCGAGACCGGCATCGCCGCGCGCGTTGCCGCTTTCGACTGGGAGGCGATCGAGGCGCAGATCAACACCGAAGGCTACGCGATGGCGCCGCTGTTCGACGCCGATGACTGCGTGGCGCTCTCCGGCCGATATGCAGAGGAAGCGCCCTTCCGCAGCCGCGTGGTGATGGCGCGCCACGGCTTCGGCCAGGGCGAGTACAAGTACTTCGCCTATCCCCTGCCGGCGCCGGTGGCGCAATTGCGCGAGGCGATGTATCGCCCGCTGGCGCGCATCGCCAACCACTGGAACGCGGCGCTGGGCGAGGCGGCGCGCTACCCCGGCACGCATGCGAAGTACCTGGCGCAATGCCACGCGGCCGGGCAGCAGCGCCCCACGCCCCTGCTGCTGCAATACGGCGCCGGTGACTACAACTGCCTGCACCAGGATCTGTACGGCGAGCACGTGTTCCCGCTGCAACTCACCGTATTGCTCTCGCGTCCGGGTGAGGATTTCTCCGGCGGCGAATTCGTGCTCACCGAGCAGCGCCCGCGCATGCAGTCGCGCGTGGCGGTGGTGCCGCTGGCGCAAGGCGACGTGGTGATCTTTCCCGTGCATCATCGCCCGGTGCAGGGCACGCGCGGCTTGTATCGCGTCAACCTGCGCCACGGCGTGAGCCGCATTACGCGCGGCCGGCGGCATACCCTGGGCGTCATCTTCCACGACGCCGCCTGATTCGGCAGCAAGCGGCGGAGTGCGGCAATCAGGGCCGCCTCCTACACTGGACTCACCTCAAAGGAGCCCAGTCATGTCTCACCAACGCAACCCTCTTCCCGCCTCCTTCCGCCGCCTCGCCTGGTCCAACCTGCTGGCGCAGGCCGCCGAGCAGATTGGCCTGGCCGCCGCGCCGCTGGTGGCGGTGCTGGCGCTGCATGCCGGCCCCGGCGCCACCGGCTGGCTGCAGACCGCGCAAACCCTGCCCTTTTTGCTCATCGCCATTCCCGCCGGCCTGTTGGCCGACCGCATGCAGCGCCGCCGCCTGATGGCCGGCGCCGAGGCCATGCGCGCGGCTTCGCTGCTGCTGGTGCTGGCCTTGGCGACGCTGGGCGGGCTCTCGCTGCCGCTGCTGGCGCTGCTGGGCTTCGTCGGCGCCTGCGGCACCGTGGTCTATGGCGTGGCCGCGCCGGCGCTGGTGCCCACGCTGGTAGAGCGCGAACAATTGCCGACGGCGAACGCGCGCATCGAACTGGCGCGCACCGTGGCCTATGCCGGTGGCCCCGCGCTGGCGGGCTTGCTGGCGGGCATCACCGGCGCGGCGCCCGCCTTTGCGTTCGCCGCCGCGCTGTCGGCCGCGGCGGTGGTGCTGCTGGCCGGTTTGCGCGAACCGGCACGCGGCGATATCACGCCCGCGAGCGGCAACGCCATCGATGACTTGCGCGAAGGCACGCGCTTCGTCTTCGGCCATGCGCTGCTGCGCCCGATCTTCCTGACCCAGGTGATTTTCGCGGTCGCGTTTTTCGTGCTGCATTCGGTCTACGTGCCTTACGCCGTACACCAGTTGGGGCTCCCGGCCTTCGCGGTGGGCGCGACGTTGGCGGCCTACGGTGGCGGCATGGTGGCGGGCGCGCTGGCCGCGCCGCGCCTGATGCGCCTGCTGCCCTTGGGCGTGATGGTGGCAATCGGTCCGCTGGCGGGGCTTGCCGCGGCGGCGCTAATGGCTTGCACGCTGCTATTCGCCTCGGCGTGGCTGGCGGGCCTGAGCTACTTCCTGATGGGCGCGGGGCCGATCCTCTGGGTGATCAGCACCACCACGCTGCGGCAGAACGTGACGCCGCAGCGCCTGTTGGGACGCGCCTCGGCGATCAACAGCCTTTCCTACGGCGCGCGGCCGATCGGCGCGGCGCTCGGCGCCCTGATCGGCGGCTCGCTGGGCGCGGGCGCCTGCCTGATCGCCTCGGTGATTTTCTTCGGGGTGCAGGCGGGCGTCATCCTGCTCTCGCCCGCCGTACGCCTGCGCGAGCAGCCGGCACCGGCGGGCGCCTGAGGCCACGCCGGTACTTCAGTAGTCGTACAGTTTCGCCGGATTGTCGACCAGCACCTGCTTGATCTTTTTCGCGTCGCGATTCAGCCAGCCGGCGAAGCGGTTCAGCGCACGGCCGTCGTCGATCGCGTTGTAGGGTTCGATGTCTTCCTTGCTCGCGCGGCGGCTGCCGCCGGGGTGCGGCCAGTCGGTGCCCCAGACCATGCGCTCGAGGTTGGCGTCGATCAGGGCGTGGGCGATCGCCGTGGTGTTGGCGTCGTCCGGTGTCGGCCCGATGCGGTGCGGCGCCGAGAGCTTGACCCAGGCCTTGCCCGAGCGCACCAGGTCCAGCAGTTCGTCGAAGCCCGGCTGCTTCACGCCCTTGGCCGCTTCGGCGCGCGCCATGTGGTCGATCACCACCGGGGTGGGCAGCGTCTTGATGACGGAGGCGAGGGCCTGCACCATGTTGAGCGTGGTGTAAATCTGCGTGTGCCACTTCATGTCGGCAACCCGCTCGCTGGCCGCCTTCAGTTGCTTGGCGGCGGCGGCCGGGTCGTGCACGCCGGCGCTTTCCAGGTTGACGCGCACGCCGCGCACGCCTTCCAGGTGCATCTTCTCCAGTTCGGCATCTGTAATCTTCGCCGGGTCGATGACGGCGACCACGCGTGCGCGCGACAGTCCCAGTTCCAGGGCGCCATCGATGCTGGCGCGGTTGTCCGAACCATAGGGGCTGGGATGGACGATGACTACGCGGTCCATGTGCAGCGCGTGCTGCAGCTTGAGCAGGTTTTCCACGCTGGCGTCCGGCGGCGTGTAGGCGCGCGAGGCCGCATACGGATAGCGCTCCGCCGGGCCGAAGACGTGGACATGGCAATCGCAGGCGCCGGCCGGCACCTCGAAGTCGACTTCGCTGTGGATGACGCCGTGGATCTCGCGCTGATTCGTATCGCTGCTCATGCCTTCAGGTCTTTCACTTGTTTTGCCTTCTGCCCGAGCGCGCCGAGCAGGAACTGGGTGTCGGTGCCGGTGGAAACGTAGCGCGCGCCCATCTTGACGAACTCGGCCACCAGGTCGGCGCGCGAGGAAAGGCCGCCGACACCAACGAACTTGCCGAGCTTGTTGCACACGTCGATGGAGCGCTGGTAGGCCGCGCGCAGCTTGGGGTGATCATACTGGCCGGTGAGCCCCATGTCGGCCAGCAGGTCGTTGCTGCCGATCATCACCATGTCGACGCCTTCGACCGCCATGATCTCCTCGGCGGCTTCCACCGAAGCGGCGTTCTCGAACTGCACGATCACCATGGTGGCGTCGTTCATCGTCGGGTTGGCCTGCGCCGGCGGCAGGCTGCGGTATTGCAGGTGCGGCAGGGCGCCGGCGGCGCTGCGCTCGCCCAGCGGCGGGAACTTGGCGGCGGCGACCACCGCCTTCGCCTCTTCCGCCGAGCCGATGTGCGGCGCGATCACGCCCATGGCGCCGGCGTCGAGCACGCGCGAAATCCAGTCCGGCGTGTTGGAGGGCACGCGCACGAAAGGCGCGATGCCGATGGCGGTGGCGGCCATGCAGATCTGCCCGCACTCGGCGATGGAGAAGCTGTTGTGCTCCATGTCGACGTAGAGGGTGTCGAAGCCGGCGGTCTTGGCCATCATCGCGATCTCGATGGTGCGCACCAGGCGCACGGTCACGGAAGCGACGACTTCGCCGCGCTTCATCATCTCGCGGACGTTGTTGGTAAGCAGGGGGGTGTCGGCCATGATGGCTCCTTTAAACAATACGATTGGCGGCGGGCTTGCCTTGCAGCACGTCGATCACCTGCTGGGCGACGCGGGTGCCGCTGCGTTCCTGGGTTTCGCGCGTGCCACCGCCGGAGTGCGGAGTGGCGACCACGGTATCGAGTGTCAGCAGCGGGTGATCGAAAGGCGGCGGCTCGACGTCGAACACGTCCAGCCCGGCACCGAAAATGTGGCCGCTCTTGATCGACTCGTACAGGGCTTCCTCGTTGACGATGCCGCCGCGCGCGCAGTTGATCACGATGGCGCCTTTTTTCATCGCCGCCAGTTCCTTCGCGTCGATGATGTCGCGTGTTTCCTTGTTGAGCGGACAGTGCACGGTGAGCAGGTCGATCTGCGGCAGCATTTCGGCGAGCGAGGCGACGCGCGTATGCGGCTGGTCTTTCCAGTGGTCCGCCGGCACGTAGGGATCGTAGGCGACGATCTTGCAATCGAAGGCGCGGTGGAACTTGCGCGCGGCCAGCGTGCCGATGTTGCCCATGCCGATCACGCCGATGGTCTTGCCGCCGAGTTCGCCGCCCAGGAAGTTGCCGCGGTCGGAGCCGGCGGGTTTGCGCAGCATGCGGTCGAGTTCGCTGATGCGGCGGTTGACGGCCAATGACAAACCCAGCGCCAGCTCGGCCACCGCTTCGCTGTTCACCCCGGGGGTGCGCGAAACCGGGATGCCGGCTTCCTTGGCCGTGGCGATGTCGATGGTGTCGTAGCCCACGCCCTGCTTGCAGATGATCTTGAGCCGACCGGCTTTCGCCGCGCGGCGGATTTCGTCCCCGGTGACGGGCGTCATGCGCACCATCACGCCATCGGCGTCTTCCGGCCAGTTTTTCACCGCCGGGTCGTCGTAGTTGACGATGTCGCAGAACTTGCGCGCCATTTCCACCCCGGCGGGGTGGAAGCGGTCGAGGATGTAGATCTTGGGCATGGTGTTTCCTGTGGTCCGGCCTGCGTGATTACCGCTTCACTGCTTCTCGATGTGCGCGCGGTCGATCACCCCGGCCCACAGCGCCATGTCGCGCTTGAGCAGCGCCGTCATTTCCTCCGGCGTGGTGGCCTTGGGCACGATGCCTAAGTCGAGCATCTTCTTTTGCATGTCGGGCGCTGCTATGGCGGCCTTGATCTCGGCGTTGAGTTTGTCGACGATGTCGCGCGGCGTCTTCGCCGGCGCGCCCAGGCCGTTCCAGGCGTAGACGGCGTAACCAGGCACACCCGATTCCTTCACCGTCGGCACGTTGGGCAGTGTCGGGAAGCGCACCGGGTCGGTGACGGCCAGGGCGCGCAGTTGCCCGCTGGGCAGGAAGGAGAGGATCGGCGCCAGGGTTTCGAAACCGAGATCGACGGCACCGCCGCGCACCGCCGCCACCACGTCGCCCGAGGTCTTGAAGGGCACGGTGGTGAAGTTGATGCCGGCGACGGACTTGAAGTACTCCGCCGCCAGGTATTGCGCCGTACCCGCGGCCACGGTCGCCACATTGATCTTGCCTGGGGCGGCCTTGCAGCGGGCGATGAAGTCCTTCACATCCTTGATCGGCGACTTGTCGCCGACGATCAGCGCGAAGCCGAAGTTGCCGGACAGGCTGATCATCTCGAAATCCTTCACCGGGTCGAACGGCAGGTGCTTGAACAGCCCCGGGGTCATGGTGAAGTTGCCGGTGGCGACGAACAGAAGGGTATAGCCGTCCGGCGGCGAGCCGGCGACCACCTGCGAGGCGACGATGCCGCCGGCGCCCGGGCGATTGTCGACGATGAATTGCTGGCCGGTGCGCTCGGTGAGCTTCTGCGCCAGGATGCGCATGGTGACGTCGCCGGTGCCGCCGGCGCCGTAGCCGATGATGATGCGCACCGGCTTGTTGGGATAGCCGGCGGCGGACTGCGCGCGGGCCGCGGTTGACATGAGGCCAGGCACTGCGGCAGTCAGCGTCCCCGCGGAGAGCGCGCCGAGGGTGCGGCGGCGGTTCAGTTTGAAGTCGTCGTTTTGCATAAGCATTGTCGTTGAATAATCAGTGATGCGGCGCGAAGAGATAAGCCGTTTGCGCGCGCTGTGCCACTTCCTCGATTTTTGCGGCGAGGGTCACCGGCACCGGGATGCCGTTCTTCAGGCGGTCGGCGCGCTTCATCGCTTCCGGGTCACCCGGCACCAGCACCGGCTTGGCGGGGTCGATCGGCGGCACCTGGTGCAGGTAATCGATCACGGTGTCCATGTCTTCCTCGAAGGCGCCCTCGTCGCGGAACTGGCGCGGATCGATGGCCATGAAAAAGTGGCCGAGGTTGTCCGGGTCTTCCGGCTTTTGCGTCTTCACGCGGATCGGCGAAAACGAGGAGCCGGAAAGCGCGCCGCCCAGCACGTGCGCCAGCATCGCCAGGCCGTAGCCCTTGTAGCCGCCGGTTTCCTCCGTGCCGCCGACGGGCGCAAGCCCGCCTCCCAGGCCCGGCTTGCGCTTGAAGAGGGTATCCACCGCCTGCGTGGGGTCGGTCACCGGCGTGCCTTCGGCATCGAGCACCCAGCCGGCGGGCACCGGCTTGCCGTTGAGCTCATACACCCGCACCTTGTTCGCCGCCACCGTGGCGGTGGCCATGTCGAGCAGGAACGGGCGGTTCTTTTTCGCCGGGGCGGCAAAGGCGATCGGGTTGGTGCCCAGCACCGCATCGCGCCCGCGCGTGGGCACGGTGTTGATCGAGCGGGTGGCGGAAGTCACCATGCCGATGAAGCCCGCCTGGGCGGCGAGGTTGGCGTAGTAGCCGGCGGCGCCGAAGTGATGCGAGTTGCGCACGGTGACGACGCCGACGCCCAGCTCGCGCGCCTTCTTGATCGCCATCTGCATGCCGAGCGCGGCCGCCGGGTGGCCGAGACCCGCGTCGGCATCGACCAGCGCCGTCACCGCGTTTTCGCGCACGACGCGCGCTTTAGCAGTCACGTTGAGCTTGCCCTTGCGGCGCGAATTCTCGTAATCCATCAGCATGGAGACGCCGTGCGAATCGACGCCCGAGAGGTCGGTCTCGATCATCACCGTGGCGGTGGTCTCGATCGCCTGCGGATCCATGCCCCAGCCGGTGAGGATGCCGACGATCTGCCGGCGCACCACCTCCACCGGCACGTAAATAAGTTTTTCCATTGGGTTGTCTCGGTCTGGAATCGCACTGTTTCGCGGGCGGGAAGCCATCTTGATACCGGTCAATCCGCCGCCCCCGCGGGAGGGCTAGCATGATCGCGCGACCGGGGGGAAAATGCCATCCCAAAATACCGGGCCGCGTGCATAAGCAGATGGTAATGAGTACGGGTTTTACCGGCATTTGACGCCGCGGCCCGCGAGGGTACAATGCGCCGCCTGCCGCACGCCGGGGCAGCGCCTGATAAAAGTCCGGGAGACATATGGCCAGTCTGAACTACCAGGGTCTGAACGTCGAGTACGCGCAAAGCGGAAGCGGGTCCGACCTGTTGCTGATCCACTCCCTGCTTACGGAGATGAGCGTGTATGACAAGGTGCTGCCGGATTTAAGCGGCCAGCATCGCGTCACCACCATCAACCTGCCGGGCTTCGGCGCCTCCAGCCCGGCCGAACTCAACGGCTTGTCGGCAGTCGCCGGCCACGTCGCCGGCGTGATGGCCGCGCTGCAACTGCCCGCTTCCACCGACGTCTTCGCCAACGGCTTCGGCGCCTTCGTCGCCCTGCAACTGGCGATCGACCACGGCGCCCAATTCCGCCGCCTGCTGGTGGCCGACTGCGTGCCGGCTTTTCCCGAGGCCGGGCGCGCGCCCTTCCGCGGCATGGCGCAAAAGGTGAAAACCGAAGGCATGGGCGCCGTGCTGGACGCCGCCATCGGCCGCATGTTCCCGCCCACCTACCAGCAGGCCGAGCCCGCCGTGGTGCAGGAGCGCAAAGACCGCCTGGCGAAAGTCGATGCGCAATGCTTCGCGCGCGCCTGCCTGGCGCTGGCCGAAATGGACCTGAGCCCGCAACTGCCGTCGATCAAGAACCCGACGCGCGTGATGTGCGGCGCGCTCGACCTCACCACGGTGCCGGCCCTGGCCCAGGAAGTGGCGCGCCTGATCCCCGGCGCTGAGTACCACGAGATCGTCAACTCCGGCCATTGCCCGATGCTGGAGCAGCCGGACGACCTGGTCCGCCTGATCACCGAATTCATCGCGCCGCGCTAGCGGGGCATGCAAGGGCTTTCCCCTTTTTGATTCCCGAAATTGAAGGCTGTTGCCGGCGCGGCGCAATGCGCCCGGCAGCCTGACAGGAAATTCTCCGCCGGCCACCCGCCGGCGCAGCGCAACACCCGGCACACCCAGGCCCGGGGCAGAACAAGGGCGCCGCGCAAGCCTGCGGCGCCGGCGGCACGCTGCATCCACGACGGCGGCGCCGACGTAAGCCGCTTCAGCAGCATTCATAAAAATCTTCGGAGACGACATGCGCAAACAGAAGGCCTTGCTGGTTTTACTTTCCCTCGCCGCCGTTACCGGCCTGGGATTTTCCGCCGCCGCCGCGGCCCAAACCGCGCCGATCAAGATCGGTTTCCTCACCGTGCGCACCGGCCCGCTTGCCGCCGGCGGCAAGCAGATGGAACAGGGCATCGAACTGTTCCTGAAAGAGCGCAACAACATTCTCGCCGGGCGCAAGGTGGAGCTGATCATCGCCGACACCGCCGGCCAGCCGGCGCAAGCCAAGAGCAAGACCCAGGAGCTGGTCGAGCGCGATCATGTCGCCGTCGTCATCGGCCCGCTGGCGACCTTCGAGGCGCTGGCGATCGACGACTACATCGCCAGTGCCAAAGTGCCCCTGATCACCCCCACCTCCGCCGCGCAAAACGACCTGGCGCAGAAAAAAAAGAATGACTACGTGATCCACGCCGCCGGTACCGCCGCGCAGCCGATGCACGTGCTCGGCCAGTACGCGGCCAAAAAACTCGGCGTCAAGCGCATGGCGATGATCGCCGACGACTTCGCCTACGGCCACGAGGGCGCGGCCGGCTTCCAGAAGGCCTTCGAGGACAACGGCGGGCGCGTGGTGCAAAAGCTCTGGTCGCCGCTGAATACGCCGGAATACGGCGTCTACGTCGGCCAGCTGAAGACCAACGTGGACGGCATCTACGCCGGTTTCGCCGGCATCAACGGCGCGCGCTTCCTGCGCGTATATGCCGACTATGCGGCCAAGGGCAAGACCCCAGTGTTCGGCAACCCCACCGCGGTCGATGAAGGCGTGCTGAAGAACATGGGCGACGAAGCGCTGGGCGTGTGGTCGGCCAGCTGGTATTCGGCCAGCCTCGATACGCCGGACAACCACAAGTTCGTCGCCGGCATCGAGAAGGCCTACGGCGTGACGCCCGGCTTCTACACCGCCAGCACCTACACCGCCGGGCTGGTGCTGGAGGAGGCGCTGGAGCAGATCAAGGGCAAGGTCGAAGACAAGGCCGCCTTCGTCAAGGCGCTGCACAACGTCAAGCTCACCAAGGGGCCGGAGGGACCGATTTCATTCGACGCCTACGGCAAGCCGATCATGACCATCTACGTGCGCAAGGTGGAGCGCAAGAACGGGCAACTGGTCAACACCACGGTCGAAGCTTTCCCCAACGTCAGCCAGTTCTGGACCTACGATCCGAAGGCCTTCATGAGCGCGCCGCAATACTCGCGCGACCAGCCGCCGGCGCGCTACCTGGAGAAGTAGCCGGCTGAAACGGCGCATAAGCGGGCGGTCTGGGGCACGGGGGTACAATGACCCGTGCCTGACCGCCCGCGGGCCTTGAGCCGGCGGGCGCACCCGATAACACAAGACCGGCCCGCCGCCCGGCGTGCCCGCCCGGAGACTCCGATGAACGCCGTCGTCAGCAAGCTCAATTTCAAGCCCCTCAAGGACCGCGTCAGCACCGAGGAGTGGGAACAGCGCGTGCAACTGGCCGCCTGCTATCGCCTGGCCGCCGCGCACCGCATGACCGACCTGATCCACACCCACATCTCGGCGCGCGTGCCGGGTCCGGAAAATCATTTCCTGATCAACGCCTACGGCCTGATGTTCGACGAGATCACCGCCTCTTCGCTGGTGAAGGTGGACATCGACGGCAACGTGCTGGAAGACCCCACCGGCTACGGCATCAACCCCGCCGGCTACGTGATCCATAGCGCGGTGCACGCCGCGCGCCACGACGTTGCCTGCGTGATGCACACGCATACGCGCGACGGCATCGCCGTCTCGGCGCAAAAGCAGGGCCTGCTGCCGCTCTCCCAGCATTCGATGCGCTTCTACAACCGCATTGCGTACCACGCCTACGAAGGCGTGGCGCTGGACCTGGAAGAGCGCGAGCGCCTGGTGGCCGACCTCGGCCCCCTGCAAGCGATGATCCTGCGCAACCACGGCCTGCTCACCACCGGCAAGACCGTGCGCGAAGCCTTCGACAACATGTATTACCTGGAACGCGCCTGCCAGGCGCAGATCGCCGCCATGAGCGGCGGCGCCGAGCTGACCCTGGCCCCGCCGGAAGTCGGCGAGAAGACGGCCAAGCACTTCGAGCGCACCAACCGCCCCTCCATCGGCAAGGATTGGGACGCGCTCCTGCGCATGCTCGACCGCATGGACCCAGGCTACAAGAACTGAGCTGAGAAAAGCAAACCCTGCTTTTGTCCGGCTTGTATTGCGGTCCATCCCTTGGCCGTGCACCGCAGTACAAAAAAATTGGGGTCAGCGTACTTCTGCGGTTTTATCGCAAAAATACGCTGACCCCAATTTTTTGGAGGTGCGAAGTGAAACAATCCCGCGCCCTTCAGCCGGAAAAACCCCTCGGCACCCCCGTGTAGTCCCCCGCCGACACCCAATTCCGCCCCCAGGCGACTGGCCCCGCCCGCCTCCGCTTCATACACTGCTGCCGCATCCTCCCTTGAAATTTTGGGGATCGGACCCGACTATGCAGCCCATGAGCACCTCCAGCGCCGGCCCCGCCGGCCTTCCCCCCAAGACGTTGCGCAAGGCGGAACTGCGCTACGTCGATGACAGCTGCCCCGGCATCCGCCGCAAGCGGCTGAGGGGAAGGTTTGCCTTTTTCGACCCGAAAGGCACGCGTATCAAGGACGAAGAGGAAATCCGCCGCATCAACAAGCTGGCGGTGCCGCCGGCCTATACCGACGTGTGGATCTGCCCCGACCCGCGCGGCCACCTGCAGGCCACCGGGCGCGATGCGCGCGGGCGCAAGCAATACCGCTATCACGCGCGCTGGCGCGAACTGCGCGATGCCGACAAGTACGGCCGCCTGCTGGAATTCGGTCAGGCGTTGCCGCGCATCCGCACGCGTGTGAAGCGCGACTTGAAGCTCGACGGCATGCCGCGCGACAAGGTGCTGGCGACCATCGTGCACCTGCTCGACGTCACGCTGATCCGCGTCGGCAACGAGGAATACGCGCGCGCCAATCGCAGCTTTGGCCTGACCACCCTGCGCCGCCGCCATGTGGAAGCCAATGAGCGCGAGGTAAATTTCCGTTTTCGCGGCAAGAGCGGCGTGGAGCACGACGTGCGAGTGCGTGACGCGCGCGTCGCCGCCATCGTGCGCCAGTGCCTCGCCATTCCCGGCAAGTCGCTGTTCCAGTACGTCGATGAGAAGGGCGAGCGCCGCGGCATCGACGCGGCGGACGTCAACGATTACCTGCGCGAGATTTCCGGTGCCGAATTTTCCGCCAAGGACTACCGCACCTGGGCCGGCAGCGCGCTGGCCCTGGCGCGCCTGTCCGACCTCGCCTTCGAAACCCAGCGCGAGGCGAAAAGCCATGTCGTGGCCACCCTGCGCGACGTCGCGCAGCGCCTGGGCAACACGCCGGCGGTCTGCCGCAAGGCCTACGTGCACCCCGAGGTGTTGCAGGCCTTCAGCAGCGGGCGCCTGCATGAAGGCATAGGCGCCGCCAGGCTGGACCGCCGCCTGCGTCGCGAAGAAGCGCGCCTGCTGGCCTTTTTGCATGAAGCGCAAGGCCGCGCACGCAAGCCGCTGGCGCAGCAACTGGCCGAATCTGTGAAGGCGCACCAGGAGGCGAAAGCGACGCCGGTGAACGGTGCGCCCAAGCATCCTGCCACCGCAACTGCACGCAGGCGCGCCTTGCACTCGCGCGTCAGCATACGCAGCAGCCGGGGCAAGGCCGCCGCGCACTGAAGCGGCACGCGAACGACAGCGGACGGCGGGCCACTCGTCCGCTACCCCCCGTTGAAGCAGGCGCGCCAGCCGCCACCCCACCGCCTTTCTGGCGTGGGCCGGGCGGAAACTCTTCCTGTCCGGCTGCACGCAATGCCGCCTTCATGAATCGGTGCAACCTTCGCTCGGCGCGAGTCTTGCCATGTGCGCCTCGCTCGGTCCATGGCACTCCGCGCGCCGGACGCGGGTCGTGTGACAATGTGCGCAAACGACAACGGAGACACCATGGGTTACAACCTCGCCGAATTCCTGTCGCGCAGCGCACGCGCCTACCCGGCGCGGCCGGCGCTGGCCGCGGGTGCAGGCGCGGTGGCGGATTACGCGGACTTCGCCCGGCGCGTGGCCTCGCTCGCCACTTCCCTGCGTTCGCTCGGGCTTACGGACGGCGCGCGCATCGCCGTGGCGGCGGGCAATTGCATCGCGTATATCGAGCTGATGTTCGCCGCCTGGCACGCGGGCCTGGCGATCGTGCCGATCCACTCCAAGCTGCACCCGAAGGAGCTGGCCTATATTTTCGAGAACAGCGGCGCCGGCGCGGTGTTCGGCAGCGCCGGCACCATCGCGCGGGTGAGCGAAGGCGCGCGCCTGGCGGGGCTTGCGCGCGTGTTCGAGATCGGCACGCGCGAATTCGAGGCGCTGTATGCCGCGCCGCCGCTGCCGATGAGCCTGCGCGGTGGCGACGAGCTGGCGTGGCTCTTCTACACCAGCGGCACCACCGGCCGGCCAAAGGGCGTGATGCTGTCGCACGCCAATCTCGCGCAAATGGTGCTGCACTACGCGGCGGACGTCGACACCATCGCGCCGACCGACAGCATCCTGCATGCCGCGCCGCTGTCGCACGGCTCCGGCCTCTACGTGCTGCCGCACGTGGCGCAGGCGGCGTGCAACGTGGTGACCGAATCGGGCGGCTTCGAAGCGGCGGAGATATTTTCGCTGTGGCGCGCGCATGCGGGCGTCGGCATGTTCGCCGCGCCCACCATGATCAAGCGCCTGATCGACGCGCCGGAATTAGGCGACCCGGCCAATCTGAAGACCATCGTCTACGGCGGTGGGCCGATGTACCCCTCCGACCTGCAGCAGGCGCTGGCGCGCTTCGGGCCGCACTTTGTCGAGATCTACGGCCAGGGCGAATCACCGATGACCATCACCGCCAAGGCGAAGTCGCTGCACACGGAAACCGATCATCCGCGCTACTTCGAGCGCATGCGCTCGGTGGGCCGCACCTTCGCCGGGCTGGAGGTGATGATCGCCGACAGCGACGACCGGCCGCTGCCGGCGGGCGAGCTGGGCGAGATCTGCGTGCGCGGCGCGGTGGTGATGCGCAGCTACTGGCAGAACCCGCAAGCCAGCGAACAGACGCTGCGCGGCGGCTGGCTACACACCGGCGACATCGGCGTGCTGGATGAGGAAGGTTTCCTCACGCTGAAAGATCGCTCGAAGGACCTGATCATCTCCGGCGGCAGCAACATCTATCCGCGCGAAGTCGAGGAAGCCCTGCTGCTGCACCCGGCGGTCTCCGAAGTTTCGGTGGTGGGCCGGCCGCACGCGGAATGGGGCGAGGAGGTGGTGGCCTTCGTGGTGGCGCGCGCCGGCAAGCAGGCTTCCGCCGCCACGCTGGACGCGCATTGCCTGGAACACATGGCGCGCTTCAAGCGGCCGAAGGAATACCACGTGGTCGAGGCGCTGCCGAAGAACGAAGCGGGCAAGGTGCTGAAGACGGCGCTGCGCGAACTGCTCTAGGCCGCGCGCGCTCAGTTGCCGTTGCCCTCGCGCAGGCGGTGCAGCCAGGCCAGGCCTTCCGAGGTGCCGCCGCGCGGGCGGTATTCGCATCCGGCCCAGCCGGCGTAGCCGAGCTCGTCGAGCACGCCGAACAGGTGGGCGTAGTTGAGTTCGCCGGTGTCGGGCTCGTGGCGCTCGGGCACGCCGGCGATCTGTATGTGGCCGACGCGGCCAGTGGGAAGGTAATGCCGCAGCTTGATCTCGACGTCACCTTCGACGATCTGGCAGTGGTACAGGTCCATCATCACCTGCACGTGCGGCGAGCCCACCTGCTCGATCAGCGCGTGCGCCTCGTCCTGGCGGTTGATCAGGTAGCCGGGGCTGTCGCGCAGGTTGATCGGCTCGATCAGCACCTTGCGGCCGGCAGCGCCGGCCTGCTCCGCTGCCCAGGCGAGGTTGGCGGCATAGGTGAACAGCAGGCGTTCGCGCTCGGCGCCGGGCGGCGCGATGCCGGCCATGGTGTGCAGGCAGGGGCAGTCGAGCGCCTCCGCGTATTCGAGCGCGCGCAAAAAACCGTCGCGGAATTCGGCCTCGCGCCCGGGCAAGGCGCCGATGCCGCGTTCCCGCGGGTTGGCACGCGGGGTGGCGTTGAAAACGGCGAGCGCCAGGCCGTAGTCGGCAAGGCGGTTGGCGATCTCGGCGGCGGGGTAAGCGTAGGGGAAGAAGAACTCGACCGCCTTGAAGCCGTCGCGCGCGGCCAGGGCGAAGCGGTCGAGGAAATCCGCTTCGGGGTAGAGGAAGACGAGGTTGGCGGCGAAGCGTGGCATGGCTCTCACTCCGCAATCAAAAAATAATTGGGGTCAGAGTCATTTTGCAACGCCAGCGATGACGCGCGCTGCTTGCTGACCAAGCAAACATGACTCTGCCCCAATTATTTTGGCAGCGCGCCTTATTACTCTTTATACGACGGATCGCGCCGGTCGAGCATGCGCTTGAGCGCCGGCCATTCGCGCGTGCCGTGCGGCGGGAACTTGCCGTTCTTGTCCGGCGTGGGCGCGCGGCGCAATTGCTGGAAGGTGTGGTCGATGATCGCCTGCGGCGGGTACTGCATCTTCGAATTCGCCGACATGGTCAGCAATTGCGTGACGCAGGCTTTTTCCAGGCGCGCGATGTTGGTGAAGGCTTCGCCGATGGTGCTGCCGACCGAGAGCAGGCCGTGGTTGCGCAGGATCATCACGTCGCGGTCAGCCAGATCGGCAACCAGGCGTGCGCGCTCGTCCACGTCGACGGCAACGCCTTCGAAGTCGTGATACGCCACGCTGCCGTAAAAACGCATCGCCGTCTGGTTCAGCGGCAGCAGGCCGCATTCGAGCGCGGCCACCGCCATGCCGGCGGGGGTGTGGGTGTGCAGCACGCAGGCGACGTCATGCCGCGCGCCGTGGATCGCCGAGTGGATCACGTAGCCGGGCAGGTTGAGGTTGTATTCCTCGTGCGGGTTGTAGAGCACCGTGCCGTCGAGGGTCACCTTCAGCAGGCTGGAGGCGGTGATCTCCTCGTACATCATGCCGAAGGGATTGATCAGGAACTCGTCGTCGGTGCCGGGCACGCGCGCGGAAATGTGGTTGAGGATGCCGTCGCCCATGTCGAACAGGTCGACCAGGCGGTAGCAGGCGGCGAGGTCGACGCGCATCTGCCATTCGGCTTCGGAGAATTGCGCCGGCGCGCGGCCGACTTCCTTGAGTTGCGGGGTGGGGCTCATGAGTGTTCCTCGCTGCGGTTCGTGCCTACAGTTTACTGCTTGGGAATGCCGGCGCGCTCGATCACCGGCCCCCATTTGGCCTGGTCGGCGCGGTACAGCGCCTTCAGTTCCTCCGGCGAGCCGGCGTGCGGCTCGATGCCGAGATTGCGAAAGCTTGCGGCCAGCGCCGGCACCGCCAGCGCGCGGGCGATCTCGCGGTTCAGCTTGAGCACGATGTCGCGCGGCACCCCGGCGGGGGCGACGATGCCGTTCCACGATTCCGACGCATAGCCGGCCAGCACGCCGCCGGATTCGGCAACCGTCGGCACATCGGGCAGGTAGGAGATGCGCTTGGGCGCGGTGACGGCAACGGCGCGCAGCGCGCCGCCGCGGATCTGGCCCAGCACACCGGTGGTGGTTTCGACCGCCGCCTGCACCTGCGCGCCGCGCAGCGCGCCGATCAGGTCGCCGGTGGTCTTGAAGGGCACCACCGGCACGGTGAGCTTGGAGGTGGTGACGAACAGCTGCGCCGAGAGATTCTGTGCGCTACCGGTGCTGATGGTACCGATGTTGAAATGGTCCGGCGCGCGCCTGGCGGCGGCAAGTACGTCGGCCACCGTCTTGAGTTCGCTCTTCTGGTCGACCACCAGCACGAAGCCGAAGGTACCGATGGGCGAGATCATGGTGAAGCTTTCCACCGGGTCGTAAGGCAGCGATTTGAACAGGAAGGGGCTGAAGGCATTCTGCCCGCTGGACAAGGCCAGGGTATAGCCATCCGGCGCGGCGCGCGATACCGCCTGCGCGGCGGTGATGCCGCCGGCGCCCGGCAGGTTTTCCACCACCACGCTCTGGCCCATCGACTCCGCCATCTTCTGCCCGAGGGCGCGCGTCACCGTGTCGCCCAGGCCGCCGGGACCGAAGCCAACCACGATGTGGATGGGACGCGAGGGAAAGGCATCGGCGTGCGCGGGCGCGGCGGCAGCACATGCCAGCGCGGCGGCGCAGAGGAGGAATGAACGTAGAGGCCGCAGGCGCGGATGCATGGGTTTGTCTCGTTGGTTGTTGCGCGCCCGGGAAAAAGTTTCTCGGGAGGTGTCGAGGAGCGGCGCGTGCAGACATTCTACGATGCGCCGCCTCTGTGCAGCCGCATACGGCGCATAAACCTGTTATGCGCGCCGCGCATAGCCGGCGGCGCCTGCGCTTCACTTCTTCGCGAATTTCTTCCAGTAAGTGAACTCGGCCTCGTGGCATTCAAGGTCCACCTCGGCTACCCGCAATTGCAGGCGCTCCTGCACGTCGGCCACCGCCTTGTTATAGACCGCCGGGCCGATCTCCTCGAGGAAGAAGCCGAGCAGCGCGCCGGCCTGCAGGTTGCCGATGCGCTCCTCCATGTTTTCCTCGAAGTAGCGCTCGATGGAGGCGATCGCCTGCGTGCGCAATTCCTTTTCGAGTTCGATCGCCATGCTACGCCACCGCCTTTTGCGGCGCTTTTTCATCCGCCTGCAAGCGCGCGTACAGCGGCGTGAAGTCGGGGGCGGTCTCGCGCAGCAACTGGTTGAAGTCGTCGATGACGAAGTACTGGTCCTGGTAGGCGTCGATGCGGTAGTCGCTGGCCATCACCGTCATCAGGTCGAATAGCCGGCGCGCTGGCTTGTCGCTTTGCGCCGCGTAGCCGAGCTCGCCGCCGGAAGACAACAGGCCGGCGCCATAGGCGCGCACGCCGTCGCCCGACTTCATCAAGCCGAACTCGATGGTGTACCAGTACAGCCGCGCGAGGTATTTGAGGCCATCCAGGCGCATCGCCTTCAGGCCACCCTTGCCGTATTCGCACATGTGGTCCGCGTAGACCGGGTCGAACAGGAGCGGCACGTGGCCGAAGAAATCGTGGAACACGTCGGGCTCGACGATGTAGTCGAACTCTTCCGGCGTGCGCAGCCACACGGTGACCGGAAAGCGCCGGCTGGCGAGATGCTGGAAAAACACCTCATCAGGCACCAGCCCCGGCACCGGCACGATTTCCCAGCCGGTGGCAGCGCGCAATAATTTCGACACCGCGTCGAAACGCGGAATGCCCTGCGCCGCATCGAGCTTCGCCAGCGCGTGGTTGAACTCGGCGCAGGCCAGTTGCGGCACCAGGACACTCTGGCGCTGGTACAGGCGGCGGTACAGTGCGTGTTCGTCGGCACTGTACTTGCCCCAATGTTGCTCGACGGCGTAATCGGGGCCTGCCTGGCTGTAGTCGCCGCGCAGTTTGGTGGTGGCCTCCATGATGGCCTCACTCGTTTTCGGATGAGACCATCTTACGCTGATTGCCGCTGCGCGGCCGTCGGCGCTTTCTTACCCGACGATGAAGGCCTCGCAGTTGCGGTGCATGCGCGCCGCCAGGTTTTCCAGCGTCTTTGCGGAGACGGCGGCCTGCTGCACCGAGGCGTGCGCCTCTTCGGCCATCTGCGCCACGCTTTCCATGCTTTTGGCGATCTGGTCGCTGGCGGCCGTCTGCTCGGCGACCGCGCTGGCCATCTCGTTGACGCCGTGGCTGGAGCGCTCGATCAGTTGCTCGGCCTGCGCGAAGCCGTCCTGCAGATGGCCGATGTGGGATTCGCTCGCGGCCAATGCCGCCAGCCCTTCGGCCACCGCCTGCTCGACCGAGCCGGACTGGCCGCCGAGGTCCTGCGTCAGGCGCGCGATGTCGTCGGCGGTCTTGCCGGACTTCTCCGCCAGGCTGCGCACTTCGTTGGCAACCACGGCGAAGCCGCGGCCCTGTTCGCCGGCGCGCGCCGCTTCAATGGCGGCGTTCAGCGCCAGCAGGTTGGTCTGTGCCGCCAGGCCCTTGACCTGCTCGGTCATGTCGATGATCGCGCGCGTCTTGGTGATGAATTCGGTGACCGAGGCGCTGATGCGGTCGGAAGCGCCGCGCGCGTGATGGACGCGCTCCACCAGCCCGCCCAGGCTGCCGCGGCTTTGCTGCGAACGCGCCAGGCTCTGGCGCGCGATCTCCTTGACGTCGGCGCTGTTGGAAGCAACCACGGAGACGCTGACGGCCAGTTCCTCGACGGCCGCGGCGGTGCTGGCGGCGGCTTCGCTCTCGCGCTCGGTGGCGATCGTCACCTCGGTGGCGGTGGAGGAAAGCTGCACGGCGGCGGCGGAAGTCTGGTTGGCCGCGTCCTTGGTTTCGGCAATCACGCGGCCGAGATCGCGGCGCAGCTTCTCCGCGCTCTCGGCCACGCTGCCCAGTTCATCCATGCTGCCGCAAGCCACGGCGCGGGTGAAGTCGCCGCCGGCCAGGCGTTCCAGGTCGGCGACCAGGCCTTCGGCCGGCCGCACCACGCGCGCGGTCAGTTGCCACCAGAAGAGTGCAATGGCGGCGACGATCGAGGCCAGCATCACCGCCAGGCTCATCTGGATCGCCCGCGATGCTTCAGCGGCGGCGCGCGCTGCCACCTCGTCGGCGGCGCGGGAGATGCTTTCGCTCGCCTGGGTGAGCAATTCGGTCGGTGCGCGATCGATGCCCGCCACCGCGAGGTCGCCGGCTTGGGCATTCAAGCCGCTCGCCACGTAGGCATCGAAGCCCTTGCGATAGGCTGCGCCCATCGTTTCGTGGGCGGCAAGAAAGCGGCCGATGAGATCGCGCGCCTGCGGCTCGGCCACATGCTCGCGCAAGGCGGCGGCGGCATCATGCACCTGCTTCTCCTGGCTGCGGAAGTTGCCCCAGTAGCGCTCGCGCGCGGTGGCATCGGTGCCGCGCAGCAGCGTGTCTTTCCACTCCTGCACCTGTTTCTTGAAATCCGTCTGCAGGGTGAGGACGGCACGCCGCTCGCCGGTCTTGGCGGCAACGTCGTTCTGGAACATGCGGATGCTGTCCCAGCACAGCCAGAAGCCGGTCGCGGCGGCGGCGGCGATCAGCAGAACTACCACGGCGAGCAGGCCGAGCAGGCGGGTCTTGATGCTTTTGCTTTTGTTCATGATGAATGTCGGATTGATGAGGCCGGGGCAGTTGCCCCCGACCAGCCATTGTTCCAAACGCCGCGACGGCGAAGACACGGAGAAACACGCCTTTTACGCCTCAGCTTCGCCCGCGCCACATATGGGTGCGGCAGGCGCGCCGGGGGCGTGCGCAATCACGTCGTGTTAGCGCGCACATGGGCGGCCATACCCCCACTACAGGGGTGGATAAAAGGCGCGGGTGACGCGGTATCATGGCGATACACGCCGTCCCATTCCACGCGCGGTTTCCGCTCCACCACGCGCCCGTGCCGCGCGGCCCGTGCCACCACTCATGATTCCTGCCGCTCCCGCCACGCCCAAATTCACCGTCGAGCGCATCACCGCGCTGACCCTGCGCACGCCCACGCTGGTCAACTTCCGCACCACGCGCGACGCCGCCTTCCGCTTCACCCCCGGCCACTACGCACGCCTGGGGCTGGGCGACGAGGGCAGCGAGGTATGGCGCCCCTACTCGATCGCCTCACCCGCCGAAGCCGACTACCTCGACTTCCAGTTCACGCTCGTGCCCGGCGGCGATTTCAGCGAGCGTTTTCGCCAGTTGAAAGTGGGCGGCGCCATCCGCGTCGATGCGCGTGCCTTCGGCTTCCTCGTTCTCGACCAGCTGGCAACCGGCGGCACCTTGTGGATGCTTTCCACCGGCACCGGCCTGGCGCCCTTCATTTCGATTCTCGCCGGCGACGCGCTCTGGCAGCGCCATGAGCGCGCGGTGCTGGTGCACAGCGTGCGCCAGGGCGGTGAGTTGATGCCGGAGGTGATCGACGCCGCGCTTGCCACGCGCAGTGCGGAAGAGCGCGCGCGCTTTACCTACATTCCCATCGCCACCCGCGAGGCCGTGGCCGGCGCGCACAGCGCGCGCCTGACCGAGCTGGCGAAAAGCGGCGAACTGGCCACCCTCGGCGGCGCGCCCCTGGATGCGGAGCACAGCCGCGTGATGCTGTGCGGCAACCCCGAGATGATCAAGGAGATGCGCGCCATGCTGAAGGAGCGCAACATGGGCCCCTCGCGCCGCGGCGTGCCGGGGCAGCTCGCCGCTGAAGGTTACTGGTAGCGACAACTCCCGCCCGGTCTCCCGTTGCCGCTGGCGCGGCCGCCGGGGTGCCCGCCGTGTGCCCCTCAATGCGCCGGCAACACCTGCTTCACTTCGTAGGCCATCAGCGCCAACCCAGCCGCCAGCAGCAGGTAATACGCCGCGTAGCTGTAGCGTACGGCGGGGGCCACCTGGTAATACGCCGCGTCCTGCATGCCGCGATTCTTCAGCACCGCCCACACCTGCGGCGCGGCGATGATCGCGATCAGAATCAGCATCGGACTGGGCTTCCAGAAGAACAGCGCCGCCAGGAGCGGCACGCCGAGCAGCCAGATGCGCGGCGACACCACGCCGACGATGCGCCCGCCGTCCAGCGGCGAGAGCGGAATCAGGTTGAACAGGTTGAGCATGAAGCCGCCGTAGGCCAGCGCCAGCCAGATCGACTCGCCGGTGGCGGTGCCGATCAGGTAGCACACGTAGGCCGCCGCGCTGCCCAGCATTGGTCCGGCGATGCCGATGTAGGCCTCGGTCTCGGCATCCAGCGGCTGCTCCTTCAACTGGATCCACGCGCCGATGAAAGGGATGAACGTCGGCGCGCCGACGTCCATGCCGCGCAGGCGTGCGGCGATGAAGTGCCCCATCTCGTGGCAGAACAGCAGCAGCACGAAACCGACCGCGTACTTCCAGCCGAACACCAGGGCATAGGCGAACACCGAGATGATCATGGTGCCGCCGGTGGTGAGCACCTTGCCGAGCTTGCCCAGCGCCAGCAGCGAGAGCAGGAGCTTGATCATGCCAGGCCCTTCTCGCGCAGCGCCTGGCGATAGGCCGCCTTGACTTTCACCGCCTGCGCGGCTGCCTTGTCGCGGAACTTCCCGCCCAGCCAGCCGAGGCCGCCGGTTTCGCATTGCGCCAGCCTGGCCTGGTAGGCGCGGCGGATTTCTTCCACACTCGCCTGCGGGGCCACTTGCAGCACCTCATGCCACGCCGGGGTGTCGCCTTCCTGCCGTTGTTCCTGCCGCCACGGCTGCGGCGGCGATGCTTGCTGCGGCGGCAACACGTGGTCCGGCTGCCGCGGTTGCTCCAGTTGCGGCGCTTGCTGCTGTTGCCACTCCTGCACCGGTTGCGCCTGCCGCGCAGCCGAGTCCCGCGTGACTTCCTCGCGCGGGGGCGCCGGCTTGCGCGGGCCGAGCAAGAGGTTGGCCACCACCCAGTAGCCGACGAATACACCGAAGCCCACTACCAGCAGGTCATCAACCGACATCGCCACCCTCCTCCCGCGCCAGGCGCTCGCGGTGCGCCTTCAGGCGCAATGCACGCTCACTCTCCGGCTCCTCGGCCTCGAGTTCCTCCTCCAGGCGCGCGATCATG
Source organism: Burkholderiales bacterium (assembly GCA_036498945.1). Classification (GTDB taxonomy): domain Bacteria; phylum Pseudomonadota; class Gammaproteobacteria; order Burkholderiales; family JAEUOS01; genus JAQGMJ01. Next base: position 74,395 of record DASYEQ010000087.1, read on the forward strand.
CGCCGGCGCGTGCGCGCCCAGTCGGCCGGTTGCTGCAGCCGGCGCGCGGCGCATTCCAGGTCTTCATCGGCCGGCATGCGCGCCGACAGGTGGCGTACCAGGTTGAGCGCGAACGGCGCGCAGGTGAGGCATTCGAACGACAAGGCGGCGAGCGCGCGCGCCGCGATGCGCAGGCGCTTGCGCTTGAGCCACAGCCAGGCCAGGGCTGCCGCCATGCTGCCGTAGAGCAGCAGCAGCGCCGCCAGCAGCGCCGCGTGGCCAAGCGACGTGAACAGGCCCAGCGGCAGCAGCACGAATAGCGCAAGGGCCATGCCCCACACCAGCGGCGCCAGCGGCCGGAACAGGCGCGCATCCGGCGCCCAGCGCTGGTCCACCGCGCCGTCTTCGAACCGCCACGCCAGCCGGTATTGCGGCCGGTGCAATCGCAAGGGGCTCGGCAGGTAGGCTTCGCGACCGCGCAGTTGCAGCTTGTCGGAACCGAAGGCCACCATCCAGCCGCGCCGCCCCTTCGGGCTCAGCACGCCCTCATTCACGTACAGCAGCAGGGCGGAGTCATAGAGATGAAGGGCCACTACCAGGCCCATCAGCGCCAGCTCCGCCGAGACCCGCATCACTCCTTCTTGCGGAACATCGAGCGCAGGCCGGCGAAACCCGCCGCCGCCACACCGGCGAGCAGTTTCCAGAACGCGGCGAAGAAACCGCCGATCACCGCCCAGAAACCCTTCTTGGTCGCCACCGCCGCCGCGCCGCCCAGGATCAGCGCCGCCAGGCCGTACTCGGCGATCTTGTCGCCGCTCTTGTACTCGGAATATTTCTCGCCCGGCACGTAATCGAAGTCCCGCAATGCGGTCTGGAAGGCGCGCGTGTCGGCGGCGAGCGTCTGCGGGCTCGACACCAGGATGGCGCTCATCACGCCCTTGCGGCCGAGCAGGCGGCTGGTGTAGTTGATCACCGGCGTGTTGTCGTCGGCGCGCAGGCGCATACCCCATTCGAGGCGGCGCGTGCTGTTGTCGTAATGCGGCGGCACTTCCCAGCCGACGGTGTAGAGCGATCCCATGCCCAGGCGCTTGCGCTGCTCGTTGCTGGGGCCGTCGGATTCCTTCAGGCTCTTGAGCAGCGAGTCGGCGTCGATCTTTTCGTCGTCCTTGACGTAGCCGGACTCCTCGAAGCTGAACACGGCAAACCAGGAGAGCGAGCGCGGCGCGATCATGTAGTGGTGGTCGGCCGGCGGGTTGCCGTTGATTTCGAGAAAGCGCCGCGTGTTCTTCTCATCGAGAAACACATAATCCTTCGGCACCTTGATACTCGCCTGCGTGCCGATGCGCCCTTCAGTGGGGCCTTCCTGCCATTGCAGTTTTTTCAGCTCGGCCAGCATCCGCTGCTCGGCGCGGTCGGCACCGGACGGATCGGCCGGCTGCGCCAATGCGATGGCCGGCAATACAAACAACAGCGCGAGCAAGGCGCGCCCCCAGGATTGGATCGTGCTCATTCTTATTTCTCCGCTGGATGCGAATGTTGTCGAATTTTTACTGCTTCCGCCATCCCCGGCGGATGTTTCGAACATAGCACATTCGCATAAATCTGCCACGACAGAAACCTCGCCCGCCGGTGGCGGTATAGACTTCACCCCATGCCGCACCTGATCACCCGCCTCGCCATTCTGCTGTTCTGCCTGTTCGCCACCACCGCCTCCGCCGCGGACGCCCCGAAGGAAATCCCATCGGGAGGCGCACCGAAGGAGGCCCCCTCGATGGACGCACCGAAGGACGCTCCCTCGGGGGACGCTGCGAAGGGAATCTCCCCGAGGAACATCCCGCGCGAGCCCGTCGGTTTCACGCGCTACATCGCCGGCCAGTTGGCGGTTGCCCTGCCCGACCTCAAGCTCGCGCCCGCCGGCGACCTGACGCTGGAAGCCACCAAGACCGACGGCAGCCCGGCGGGACAATTGCACCTGGACCGCTTGTACGAATTCTGCCAGCGCAACAATTCGGTGTGCGACAACGCGATCGCCAACTACGTCGGCGGCATCGTGCAAATGCGCCGCGAGGAAAGCCGCCCGGCGGACAAATCCATGGTGCGCCTGGAAGTGCGGCCAAGCGCCTACATCGAACAGGTGAAGCTGAAACTCGGCGCCGACCCCGCGCCCGTGTATGCGCGCCCGCTCACGCCCAACCTGGCCATCGTGCCGGTGCTCGACTTTCCGCGCTCCACGCGCTTCGTCAATGCCCGCGATCTCGCGGCGCTCGGAGTGGACGAAGCCGGCCTGTTCAAGCTCGGCGAAGACAACCTGCGCGCGATCCAGAAGCCGATTGCCGAACTGTTGCGCATCCCGCCGCCGCAGGCGCTGGGGCGCATTTTCGACGAGGACTACGCCGCCAGCCGCATTATTTTCCACGACGACTGGAACGACCTTGCCAGGCAGTTGCGCGGCACCCTGGTGCTGATGCTGCCCGCTTCCAACTATCTGCTGTATTCCGGCGAAGCCAACCGCGATGCCCTCGAGCAGTTGAAAGCCTACGGCCTGGAAGTCGCCACCCGCTCCACCCGCCCGCTGTCGCCGCTGCTGCTGAAGTGGACGCCGACGGGGTGGGATGAGATCAATCTGCCTTGACGCCTGCGCAGGAGGATTCGCTCACTCGCGCTCGAAGGACTTGCCGGTGACGTTCGCCAGGGCGATTGACCCGCGACGCGCCGTAAAAGAATGTATTGCGGCTTGACCCAGGGCCGGCGCTTCGGTCATGCCCCCGGGGACACCTCCCCGGAGGGTGCGCGGAAATCCCCTCCGCTCATGTCGGGCCTACCTTCCTGCGGAACGTAGCCCGGAGATCTTGCTTCGCGGTGCAGCCCGCACCGCCACTGCCACTGCCACCGCCATCGCCTTTTGATGCTATTCCCGCAAGCGCGGGAATTCATGCACGGCTGCGAACCCCTGAATTCCCGTGTTTGCAGGAATTCCCCGGGGAATCTCGCCGCTTAACGCCTGCGCTGGCCGCCGTGACGCGGGGGGCCGCCGGTGCCGCCACGGGTTTCCAGGTGGCGATAGGTGATGCGGCCCTTCTTCAGGTCGTAGGGCGAAAGCTCCAGCGAAACGCGGTCGCCGGCCAGGATGCGGATGTGGTTCTGCTTCATGCGCCCGCCCGCGTAGGCCACCAGGTTGTGGCCGTTGTCCAGCGTGACGCGATAGCGCGAGTCGGGCAGCACTTCGTCCACCACCCCGTTCATTTCAATCAGTTCTTCCTTGGCCATTTCTTTCCCTCGTTATCAAATCCTCGTCCCGGCGCGCCGCATCCGCGGCCGCCGGCGCCTCAGCCCATCGCGGGCGCATTGCCTCTGCCTGGAATCGCGCGGGGGCGCGGCGCAAAAACGCGCCTGGGGCAGGAAATTCTTGCCGCCTGGAACGCATCCCGCGTCCGTCACGGTCCATCCGAGCCCGGTTTCAGCCCGGATTCCGACGCATATCTGGGGGCGGCGCACCGAAAACGCAACTTCGAACGCAACTCTGCACCGCATTTGTAGCAATTTTACCACCCGGCGGCCCCTTTTTCAGGCGAAGCCCCCTTGGCGGACCCGGCGTCGCCGCTTATTCAGTTATTCAGCACGATCACGCTGACGCGCCGGTTGGCGCGCCGGCCTTCCTCGGTGTCGTTGGAAGCGCGCGGGCGGGTGTTCGCCAGGCCGGAGGCGGTCAGGCGTGCCGGGTCGACCCCGCGCTCCTGCAAGGCCCGCGCCACCGCGGCGGCGCGGGCGGAAGACAACTCCCAGTTGGAGGGGAATTGCACGCTCTTGATCGGCAGGTTGTCGGTATGGCCCTCGACGATCACCTGGTTGCGCCCGCCGCCGATGGCCGCGGCGATGCGCGCGAGCACCTCCTGCGCCTGCGGCGTGAGTTGGGCGGTGCCGGAAGCGAACAGCGAGGTATCGGCAATGTCCAGCACCACCGCGTTGCTGCGCGAGGAGAGCGCGACGTTGCCGCCGGGCAAGCCGCCCACCGACTGGTGCAGGCGCGCGGTGAGCGAAGGCGGCGCGGAAGCCGGGGCGGGCGCGGCGGCCGGGGCAGGGGCGGAGGCCGGCGCGGCGGCGGGCGCGGCCTGCGCAACCTGGGTGGTTTGCGCGGGCATCGGTTCCGCCGGCGCGCTTGGCAAGCTCGGCGGGCCTGACGGGTTCGGCGGGTAATTCGGCGCGCGCATGGGGCGCGGCGGGGTGATCAGGGTAGGCGCTGCATTGGCCTGCGCGGCGGCCGGTGGCGCGGCCGGCGCCGGCTGCATCGGCGCGGCGGGCGGCTGCGGGATGACGGCGGCAATCGGCGCGGCGCTGGCGGGAGCGGGCGGCGCGGGGGTGGCCGGGGCGGCGGTGCCTGGCGTGGCCGCGGCATTGGTTGAAGCAGGGGTCGTGGAGGCGGCAGCGGGCGCGCCACCGGCGGCCTGCGCCAGCGTGGTCGCCACCTTCTCCTGCCCGCCTTCGGCGCGGGTACTGGCGACATGGCCGTTTTCGACGTGCCGCGAAGCGGGCCGCTTGTCTTGCGCGGTCTGCGCCTGCTGGCCCACCGGCTGGGCGGCGCCGTCTTCGGTGAGCTTGGGCAGGCGGGCGTAGAGCGCGAGGAACAGCACGAACAAGAGCGTGATGAAGTCGGCGTACGAGACCATCCAGCGGTTGGCGCCCGCGCCTTCGCTGTGCTCTTCCTCGTCGGCCAGCGCGGCGAACTGGCGCATCAGGCGGCCCGGCGCAGGTTGACCACGTTGGCGGCGCGCTCGCCGGCGGCGATCAGGCTGCGCTCGATCATCTTCGGCTGCTTGTTTTGCGCGATCATGATCAGGCCGTCGATGCGCAGCTCGTCGCGCAGCGTGAGTTCGAAAATCATCGCGCGCAGCTTGGCGGCCAGCGGCAGGAACACCAGGTTGGCCAGCGCCAGGCCGTAGATCGTGGCGGTGAAGCAGCCGGCGATGCCGGCGCCGAGCTTCGCCGCGTCCGTCAGGCCATGCATCACGTGCAAGAGGCCGATCACCGAGCCCAAAATGCCAACGGTGGGCGCATACGCCCCGGCCGATTCCCACATGCGCGCGGCGCGCTTCAGGCGCGCGTCGCGGATGCGCACGTCGAGCATCAGGGTGTCGCGGATCGATTCGGGCTCTTGATTGTCGACGATCATCTCCAGGCCGCTTTTCATCATCGGGTCGTCGAGATGGGAGGCCAGCGCATCGAGGCGCAGCGTGCCCTTGCGGTAGGCGACGGTGGACCAGTTGACCATCTGGTCGATGTAATCCTTGCGATCCGAAACCGGCGGGTTGCGCAGCCAGCGCAGCATGCCCAGGCCGTCCCTGAAATCCTTCGGCGAGCTTTGCGCGATCACCGCGCCGACCGTGCCGCCGAACACCAGCAGGAACGCGGCCGGGTGCAGCAGGTCGCGCAGCGCCGCGCCTTCCATCGCCTGGCCGGAAAATATGCACACCACCGCAATCGCCAGACCCAGCACGGTCATCTTGAACATACGCACTCCTGCCCCGCCGAAGTGGCAAGGGATCACGCGCCTATGGTCGCTTAGGGAAGCCGGAAACAGCGGGACGAAAAGGCGGGGTTTCCGGGCTTTATTTTTCGGCGTCGCCGCCGTTAAGCCCGGGCCCGGAACAAAAATCACGGAAAACCACGGTAGTTTTTGCGAAATATCCTGCATCTTCCTCGCCTCTACCCCCCCATCGCACTTTGTCAGCGGTCTCTCCCCTTCAAGGGGAGGAGCGCAAATGAGGGTAGGGATGGGAGGCATAACGTGGCGTGCGCAGCACGCTCTCAACCCGCCCTCCCCTTCAAGGGCAGGGTTGGGGTGGGGATGGGGCTTGTGAACCACTGAAACCGCTAACCCCATCCCCCTCCTCATTTGCGTGACCCTCTCCCCCTTGAAAGGGGAGAGACCTTGCGCTGCGATTGAGTGCATGGCGGACCTCAGTTAATCCAGCCAGAACTCCCCCGCCCCAATCGCAAACTCCGGCCGGTTATTGCGCAGCCACGGCGGGTTGTAGCCCGGCTCCATGCGCACCGGCACCGTCTTGCCCGGGCCGATGCGCATGTTCGCCGGCGGATTGCGCAGCGCCGCCGCCTCTTCCGCCGCCGCCTGCTCGCGCGCGCGGCGCTCCTTCCAGTAACGGTTCCAGGCCGTGAAGCGGCCGCCATAGCCGGCGTTCGGGTCCTTCTTGAAGTCGTACCCCGGCTCATAAGGCGAAGGCGGCGCCTCGGGATCGGCCGCCGCCGCCGCGACTTCGGCCTGCTGCTGCCGCGTCAGCGTGGATGCCGGCGCCCCCGCCTCCCCCTTCACCGCTTCGGGCGCAAGCGCCACTACCGGCGCCACCTCCACCGGCGCCGCCACCTCCGCCGACGGCGTAGACGCCACCGGAAGCGCCTCTACCTGCGCCGATGGCACCGATGGTACCGATGGCACCGATGCCCCCTGCGCCGCATCCAGCCTCAACTCGATATCGAAAATCGACGGCCCCGCGCCCGCCCCCGCCTCCGCCTGCTCCCGCCCCGGCGCCAGCAACTCCCGCTGCACCTTCTCGAACGCATCCAGCCGCTTTTGCAGCATCGCCAGCGCCACATGGCGCGGCGTCTGCCGCACATGCGTCACATGGTCCCCACTGCGCCGCCGCGCATACGTCACCGTCAGCGCCCCGCGCGTCTCCTCATCCAATTGATCCAGCGGCACCGGCTCCCGCGCCGCATCGAACAACTTCGCCGGATCGAAATACGCGCTGCGCAACTGCGCGCGCAACAACTCCAGCGCATTGAACTTCAGGCGCGCGAACAACTCGTTCATCTCCACCGCGATGCGCTCGCACACCCGCGCGTCCTTCATCAACTGCGCCGCCTGCGTGCCCTTCGTCTTCGCCGAATACCCCGCGCGCACCGCCGCGGCGCTGGCGTTGTGGTCGAGCAGGTATTCGTGGACGAAGCGCTCCTGGCGGTGGGTAAGCGGCTTCTCGGTTTCAGGCTTGCGCGATTTCATCTTCGGCTCCAGTCGCAATGAGGGACTAGTAACAAAGATACGCAAACCGCTCAACCAAGTGTAGTTGATTTTTTCCAGCGTTTTTCAGAGGGAAATGCACAAAGTATAGGCAACGTAAATGCACCGCATACCCGCGCATGCCGCCGCGCGTGTGCATTTAATTTGCCCAAACTTTAAGAGGAACAATCGCGGACAGACCACCATTTCTCGCAAACACGCAGGGAAAACGTGGTCTGCCCCCAATTGTTTTCTACAGCCTGCTGGCTCATATCTTGGATGAGCCTCGGTGTGCCGAGGCGCCGAGGCTGAGATATATATCGATCACGGCCCCTTTGATTGCTCATTATTATTCACGCAGCAACCTGTCCGAAAAAGTGGGACAGCTCAGGCTGTCCGCTATTATTGCTCCCTATTATTCGTTATCTTCAAATGCTCTTCCAAATAAATAGCTCCAATCGGTCCAAAAAGCAGACCGTTTTGAGACAAATCAAATTCGGATCCGTCAGGATTTCTTATATCCGAATCCTTGCCGATCGTTATGAGAAAATTTTCTATCGCAAGGATTGAATGGCACAACGCCTCTAATTCGTCACGGCCAGCGACGGCATGACTGGTGAATGGTTTTCCAGTCTGCACAAAGCACCCAAATTTGTATGTAGAGCTACTGACCGCCATCTCGTTCTTTCGCAGCTTTCGAGGTTTCGTCAAGCCAACGAAAATTTCACGAAATCGCGACTGCCCCTTTTTGCGCACAAGGTAGGTGCGAGAAGCAATCCAATTAACTTCTTTAGCGGCCTTTTCTTTCATCTCATTCTATCCGTGATCTGCTGCGCACTTGATATTACATATTTCCAGATTTGCAATTACCTGGGCTTCGCATTTTTGGGAACAATCGGGGACAGACCACCATTTCTCGCAAACACGCAGGGAAAACGTGCTCTGTCCCCGATTGTTTAACCCCTTTGATACCTTTGATATTTAACTCTCCTGCAGCAATTTTCTCGCCGCAGCCAAGATCAGGCCCTTTTGCAATCGCCCGGACGAGAAATGTATCCGTAGCATTTTCTCGTCCAGGCAGTCCGTGGAGAAGGGGATAAATTCTTTTTGGATTAATTCGATCAATTTTTCTAAATTTTCATATGAACTGCTATCAGTTCTTCCGCCCTCTTCAATTGTCCGAACCTCTTCCGGGAAAATCGCACTTAGGCGCAAATTTAAATGGCATTGATTAGGCTTCGGATGCGCCGAAATGGGCCCAAGACGTTTCAGCCAAATACCAAAGTTTATGTAGTATTTTTCGTCAAAATCCGATTTTTGAAAGCCAATCACCAAAGTTGAATCCGCTCCTTCTCGAATCAGACTTTTCCCACTCCTCTGGAATCCACCTTCGATGAAAGCGCCATTCAACAGTTGCTTAAATTTGCGTTTCTCTATCATTTGTTATACGTGTCGAGTTGGGAAGTCCATTTTTGGCCAGTAGTACCTTCTAGCTCATTCTTATATTGGAACAAGCAGGGACAGACCACCATTCCTCGCAAACACGCAGAACGCGGTCTGTCCCCGATTGTTTACGAATGGTTCGCGCGTCCGCAACCGGTCAGCACCGTTGCCGGCGCCATCAGCGCTTCAAGGCGCGCGACTTCCTGGTGCCGTTGCCGGTAGGAAAACCAGTGGTTGCCGCCGACGGGGTTGTGTTCGCTGGCGCCTTTGCAATTAAAGGGGCCAGCAACTGTCTTTACAAACTAGCTGGCGAGGTGTCAGTAGAACGCCAGGGCGTATCGTTCTTCAGCATGGCATTAAGGGTGATGAGTAGCTTATGCATGCAAGCCACGATGGCGACCTTCTTGAGTT
>DASYEQ010000088.1:0-63951 GCA_036498945.1 Burkholderiales bacterium
TCGCCGGCGTGCAATAGCCGCATTGCAGCCCGTGCGTTTCGCAGAAGGCATCTTGAAGGAGCGACAGTTCACCGGGTCCCGGCGCGATTCCCTCGATAGTGGTGATGGCGATGCCGTCGGCCTGCACTGCGAACATCAGGCAGGAGCGCACCGCCATGCCATCGGCCAGCACCGTGCAGGCACCGCAGACGCCGTGCTCGCAGCCGGCATGCGCGCCGGTGAGGCCGCACTGGTCGCGCAGGTAGTCGATCAGGTGCATGCGCGGCTCGATGGTATGGGTTTCGGTCACGCCGTTGACGACGATGGCGGTTTCGCGCTTGCTCATTGCCCACCCTCCGCCAGCGCCGCCAGCGCGCGGCCGGTGAGCACGCGTGCCAGGTGCATCTTGGTGGCGCCCGAGGAATACAGGTCGGCCGCCGGGTCGAGATCGCCCGCCAGCGCGCGCTGCGCGGCGCCGGCTGCCTCGGTTGAATACTTCTGCCCTTCGAGCGCCGCCATTGCCTGCCTTCCGAGCACCGGCGTGCCGCCGACGCCGAGATACGCCAGGCGCACGTCACTCAGCACGCCGCCCGCCACCTTGCCATGCGCGGCGACGCCAACAATCGCGTAATCGCCATGGCGGCGCGCCAGCTCCAGGAACGCCGAGCGATACCCCGGCTGCAACGCCTGGAATTCGGCGCGCGCCACCAGCTCGCCTGGCCGCAGATCCGTCTCGTACAGCGCCTTGAAGAATTCGCGCGCCGCCACCTTGCGCTCACCGTTGCGCGAGACCAGCACCAGCGTCGCATCCAGCGCCACCAGGCAGGCCGGATATTCCGCCGCCGGGTCGGCGAACGCCACGCTGCCGCCGAAGGTGCCGGCATTGCGGATGGCGACATGCGCGACGTGCGGCACCGCCTGCGCCAGGAGCGGCAGCTTTTGCGCGATCAGCGTTGAGCGCTCGATTTCGCGGTGTTTCACCAGCGCGCCGATGGAAACCATGCCGCCATCCTCGCGGATGCCGCCCACCGCAGACTCGTTCAGCGCGGTGATGTCGATCAGGATCGCCGGTTGGGAGAGGCGCATGTTGAGCGTGGCCATCAGGGTCTGGCCGCCGGCGAGCAGCTTGGCTTCGTCGCCGTGCGCCTCCAGCAGGTCGAACACTTCGGCGAGCGTCGCCGGCCGGGCATAGTCGAATGCGGGCGCTTTCATCTGTCTCCTTGGCATTGTGGTCGGCGTGCCGCCCGGGCCAAATCGAAGGCGGCAGCCGTTATCCTAGCAGGCTACGCTACGCCGCAAACCACGCCGCCAATAAAAAAGCCCCGCTGCGCGAGCGGGGCTGTCCGGACCACGTGGGCGGACCCCTAGCGGCCGCCGGAAACGTCGATCATCGCACCGTGGATGTAGGAGGCCGCGGGCGTGGTCAGCCACACCACGGCTTCCGCCACTTCCTCCGGCTTGCCGGCGCGGCCGATCGGCACTGTCGGCCCCGCCTTGTCGAGCAGCGCCTGGCCGCCGTGCGCATTATGGATTTCAGTGGTGATCAGCCCCGGGCGCACGCCGACCACGCGCACACCTTCGGTGCCGACTTCCTTGGCGAGAGCCACCACCATGCTGTCCAGCGCTCCCTTGGTGGCGGCGTAGTGCGACTCCTCCGGCAGGCCGCCGTGGCGCGCCGCGGCGGAAGACATCTGCACGATCACCCCGCCCTTGCCGCCGTTCTTGGTCGACATGCGCTTGAGCGCCTCGCGCGTGCAATAGAACACGTTGAACACATTGGCGGCGAAAATGTCCTGCAGCAGGTCGGCCGGCATCGCATCCGCGCGGCACTGGCGGATCACCACGCCGGCGTTGTTCACCAGCGCGTCCACCTTGCCGAGCTTCTCGTCGACTTCCTTGAACAGGCGCACTACCTCGGCTTCCTTGCTCACGTCTGCCTGGATGGCGACGGCCTTGCCGCCGGCGGCGACGATGTCCGCCACCACCTTTTCCGCACCGGCCTTGCTGTTGGCGTAGTTCACCGCCACGGCGTAGCCTTCCTTGGCCCCGCGCTTGGCGATTGCGGCGCCGATACCCCGGCTGGCGCCGGTCACGATCATGACTTTGCTCATTCTTGCTCCTACTTCATCGCCGAATAGGCGGTCGGCGACATGATGGAATTGGCGACCCGCGCGACGATCGGGCCGTCGGCTTCGGACTCGGCGCGCTTCTTGTGCCACTCGGGGTCGGCCTGGAAGGCGTTCCACTTGGTTTCGCGCTCGGCCAGGCTTTCCCACGCCAGGATGTAGGTCAGCTTCTGGTTGTGCTCGCCGATGTAGTCGGTGAAAAAGCCGACCTGGCGGATGCCCATCCTTTCCCAGATCTTGGTGGTGACTTCGGAAAAGCGCTTGTTGAGCGCCGGCAGGCGGCCGGGGACGCAGTAGTAGACGCGCAATTCATAGAGCATTTTGTTTCTCCGTTATTCGCTTCGGGATCGGGAAATAAAAATCGGCAGTCGCATCTCCCCGCTGTTCCCGGGGATGACCGGCTGCCGATGATACGCCCGCGCCCCGGGGCCACCAAGCCCCGGGGTGCTAATGGCGCGGCTATTTGACGCTTATCTCGATATCGCGCAGCACTTCCTCGCCCTCGCGGGCGATCTCGTTTTCGATCAGGCAGCCGCAGCCCGGGCAGAAGAACTGGCGCCACACCGGCTTGGCGTCGATATAGCGCTTGTAGTCGCCGACGTTCGGATTGGACTCGCCGATGTCGTGGTCCTCGCGCACGCAGTGTTCCTTGTAGTTCTCGCGCACGGAACCGAGGTCGGTATCGCACTTGGCGCAGCAGGTGTGCACGCCGCCGTTGACCTTGCGCAAGGCCAGGTTTTCGGTCGGGCGCGCCACCAGGGCGCCGGTGAGCTTCTTCGCCCCGCCCTTCACCCGTTTGGCACGGCGCTTGGCGCGCAGGGCCGCGGTGGCCTCCTTGTCAAGCACGCCCTTCTCGGACAGCACCACGCCGTAGATGGCAGCGGCCGCCTCGCGCGAGACCACGCGGTTGTCCCAGTCGGCCTGCACGCGCTCGGCATCGCGCTCGAAGGGGTCGCCGAAACCGCCGGCGCCGGTCCAGATCACCGCGTAGACGTCCTGCGGGTTCTGCGTGAAGCCCTGCTGGCGCAGGCCGAGCACATCTTCGCGGCCCTTCACCTCGGCGATGTCGCCGATCATCTGCTGGCGGTCCATGCGCGCCTTGATGTCGGTATCGCGCATGAACTTGTAGACGTTCACCGAGGCGGGGTAGCCGCCCATCATGCCGGTGGAAGTCGGAATCGCGTTGCCCGATGACAAGGTGTCCTGGTTGATCGAGGCGGTGCGATGCGGAATGAAGCAGCTCTCCGCCGAGACCCCGCCACGCCACTTGCCGGCGCCGCCCGAGTCCACCACTTCCTTGCGGTACATGAACAGCACCGGGAAGTCCTGCTCGGTGTGCTCCACGTTCGGCAGGCGGCAGATCGGCGTGCGCGACTGGCCGCCGGTGTTGATGCCGTCGCCGTTGGAGAAGGCGCCGATGGCCCCGCCGATCGGGTCCACCAGCAAATAGCCGTAGTAATCGCCCCACTGGTTGATGCCGCGAAACAGGGTGCCGGGCCACTGGCTGGTGCCGCCGATGCACATGATGTCGCCGCGCATCGCCGGGTCGGTGTAGATCATCTTCGACAGCACGTTGTAGGCCGGGTAGTACGAGATTTCCATCGACTGCGTCGGCGCGGTCGAAACCGAGGCCGGAAAGTCGGCGCAGTTGAAGGTGCCGGGCGAGGGGTCGAACTCGACGTGGCGCAAGGCCCCGGCGACACAAAAATATTGCTCCCAGCACATCAGCTGGTTCAGCGCCACCATGATGGCGCCACGCCAGCCGGAGTAGGTGGCGTTCATCGCGCCGTCCTGCCCCGCGCTGCCGTCGTTTTCGAAAATCAGCTTGTTGCCTTCCTTGCGCAGGGTCAGGCACACTTTATAAGTGCCGCGGTCCCCTGGGCGGCAGCACTCGACGTAAGTGCGATCGCGCCAGACGCCGTCGGGCAGGCGCTTCATCTTGGCGAGGAAGGCCTTTTCCGAGTTGTCGATCACGCGGTTCATCACGCCCTTGACCACTTCGGGGCCGTACTTCTTGATCAGCGTGAGAATCCGTTCCTTCGCCGTGAAGTTGCCGGCCAGCTGCGCGCGGAAGTCCAGCGCCACCGCATCGGGCTTGCGCGAGGAACGCAGATACATTTCTTCCAGGTCGCGGCGGATCTCGTTGTTCTCGACGATCTTGATCGGCGGGATGCAGATGCCTTCATCGAACGCGTCTTTGGCCGACGGGCAGAAGGAGGAAGGCGTGGTGCCGCCGATGTCGTACTGGTGCAGGCAGTTGGTGGTCCAGCAGAACAGCTCGCCCTTCCAGAACACCGGGCAGATCAGCATCACGTCCTGCTGGTGCGCGGCGCCGACCCAGGGGTCGTTGGCGAGGAACATGTCGCCGTCCTTGATGCCGGGGTTGTCGCTGCGGTATTCGAGTATCCACTTCACCTGCGTGTCGGTGACGCCCGACATGTACTGCATGTAGGGGCCGAAATACAGGAACTCGCCGTCCTCGGTGAGGATGGACGGGTTCAAATCCAGCGCGTACATCGCCACCGGCGAGCCGGACAGGCGCTGGATGGTGGCGCCGTGCTCTTCGTTGACGTGCCACAGCGCGTGGCGCACCACTTCGAAAGTGATCGGATCGATGTCCTTCACCTTCTTGGTGTGCAGCTTGAGCTTGGGCGAGATCTTCAGCTTCTTCGGCGGCACATAGCCGTGCTTCTTGCCGTCGAATACCTCACCTTTCATTTCACTGACCTTGGGCATGACGGTCTCCTTATTTCTGTCCAAAGAGGATTTCAAAATTGCCGAAGGCATCGACACGCAGGGTACGGCCGGGGTGAATCACCACGGTCGTCTGCGTGGTCTCGATCACCGCCGGGCCCTTGATCTTGTTGCCGGGCTTGAGACATGCGCCGTCGAAGATCGGCGTCTTCACCGACTTTTTCAGGTCCGCCCAGTAGATGGCGCGCGGATCGCGCTTCGCCTGCTTGGCAATCGCCGCGCTCATGGTCTTGGCCTTGGTGAGCTTGGGCCGCGGCGTGGTCGCGGTGGCGCGCAGGCGCAGGGTCACCACTTCGATACGCGCGTTGTGATACGAGGAGCCGGAGCCGTAGAGCTGCTCATAGCGCTCGTAGAAGCGGGCGCGCAGCTTCTCGTAGCCGCCTTCCTTGTAGCGCTTCTCCGGGAACACCACCTCCACCTCGTTGATCTGCCCCTTGTGGCGCATGTCGAGTGAATAGGAGAACTGGCGGCGCGCGCGCGGAATGCCGTCCTTGTCCATCTGCGCATGGGCCTTTTTCTCCAGGCCGTCGAGCGCGGCGTTGATGCGCTTGGCATCGAACGGCGTCGCCTGGATGTCGACCTGCTCATAGACGTGCAGGATGTCGGCCGAAGCCGCGCCAAAGGCGCACCAGGTGGAAGCGATCTGCTTGAGCGGAATCACCACCTTTTGCACGCCCAGCTCGGCGCCGAACACGCTGGCGTGCATCGGCCCCGCGCCACCGAAGGCGTAGAGCACGAAGTCGCGCGGGTCGAAACCCTTTTGCACCGTCATCTTGCGGATGATGTCGGCCATCTTGAATTCGGCGATCTTGGCGATGCCGGCGGCCGCTTCCATCAGAGAGATGTTCAGGGTCTTGGCGATCTTGCCGATCGACTCGGTGGCCTTTTCCTTGTCCAGCTTGATGCGCCCGCCAAGGAAGTTGTCCGGGTTGATGTAGCCCAGCACCACGTCGGCATCGGTCACCACCGGATTGACGCCGCCCTTGCCGTAGCAGACGGGGCCGGGGTCGGCGCCCGCGCTCTCGGGGCCGACGCGCATGGTCTTGGAGAGAGGATCGACCACCGCCATCGAGCCGCCGCCGGCGCCGATCGCCTGGATGTCCACCTTGGGCAGGAAGTATTCGTACTGCGCCACTTCCGAGATGAAGGAATAAGCGGGACGCGAATCGTAGATGATGCCGACGTCGAACGAAGTGCCGCCCATGTCGGTAGTGATGACGTTGGGCGTGCCCATGATCTTGCCGAGGTACAACGAACCGGTGACGCCGGACACCGGCCCCGAGTCGAGCGTCAGCAGCGGCGACTCCATCGCATCGTCCACCGAGATCGAGCCGCCGCCGCACTGCGCGATCTGCAGCGGCTGGTGGTAGCCGGCCTTTTTCAGTTGCTGGTCCAGGTTCGACAAATAGCGCGCCATCACCGGGCCGATGTAGGCGTTGAGCACGGTCGCCGTGGTGCGCTCGTACTCGCCCCACTTGGGCGCGATGTCGATCGAGCAGGAGACGAAGACGTTCGGCGCCATCTCGGCGATCATCTGCTTGACGCGCCGTTCGTGCTTGCCGTCCTTGAACGACCAGAGGAAGGAAACCGCAATCGCCTCGCAGCCGGCATCCAGCAGGCGCTGGATCGCTTCGCGGGTTTCGGTTTCATTCAGCGGCACCACCACTTCGCCGAAGCAGTCCATGCGCTCGGAAATGCCCTCGACCAGGCGCTTGGGCACGATCGGGTTGGGCTTCTGGCTCTCGGGGAAGTGCACCACCTTGTTGAGGTCGTTGGAATTGACCCCGCGCGAGCCGCGCATGATGTGGATCGCATCCTCGTGGCCCTTGGTGGTGATCAGCCCCACCTTGGCGCCCTTGCGCTGGATCAGCGCGTTGGTGCCCACCGTGGTGCCGTGGGTCAGCACCTTGATGTCCTGGCAGAAATCCTCGAAGGAAAGCTTCAGGCTGTCCGCCGCCACGCCCAGCGCGTTGATCATGCCCTGCGCGAAATTGCCCGGCGTGGACGGCGACTTGGTAGCGGTGATCTGCCCGCGCTCGTCCAGCACGACGCAGTCGGTAAAGGTGCCTCCGATGTCGACCCCGACTAGGTATCGGCTCATCTTTTCTTGTCTCCTGTGACTCTGGGAAATGGTCCTGATTGGTCCAGTATCGCCGCGCCGGCTACTGCCTCGCGGCACTCCGGGCGCAAGTATGCGCAAAGGCTCTGCTTCTAGTCCAATAGCGCATCGGCATAGCGCCCATGCCGCCGCCGCATGGGTGGGGGATGCAACCTTATCCCAGGTATTCGGCGCTTTTCCACTTGCCCGCGGCCACCATGGATTTGGTGGTGTCGAACAGCATCTGCATCAGCGCCTGCGCCGGGCGTGAGAGGGTGCGCCGGGGTGAGGCCGCCAGCGCCCAGGTGACGGAAAGGCCCGCCACCGGTGTCACCGCCAGCTTGCGCTTTTGCAGTTGCGCCTGCACCGCGCAATAAGAGAGCACGGTGTAGCCCGCGCCCTCCTCCACCAGGTCGAGCATCAGCGGAATCGAGTTGGTTTCAAGCGCCGGGCGGAAATCCAGGCGCGCGCGCTTGAAGCCTTCCTCGACGATGCTGCGCAAGGCATTGGGGTTCAGCGTGACGATCAGCGGCAGCCCGGCCAGCGCCTCGATCGGCATCGAGGAAGAACGCACGCGCTTGGCCCGTGCCCCGACCAAAAACATGCCTTCGCGCACCAGCGGCGTGTGCGTCAGCGCCGCGCGCGGCTCGCTGGCGGAGACGATCGCCAGGTCCAGCTTGCCGGTGTGCACGCCTTCGTTGAGGGTCACCGACAAGCCTTCGACCAGGCGCAGCAGCACGCGCGGAAAGCGCTTGCGATAGGCGCGCACCAGCGGAAGCGTGATGGTGTCATGCATCGAGGGCGGCACGCCCAGGGTCAACTCGCCCGAGGGCTCTTCGGCCAGCAGCGAAACCTCGTGACGCAGGCGCTGGAAATCGTCCACCAGCCCGCGCGCGCGCTGGCGAAACATCACGCCGGCTTCGGTCAGGTGCACGCCGCGCTCGGTGCGGGTGAAGAGTTTCACCCCAAGCTCGCGTTCGAGCTGGCCGATCTGGCGCGACAAGGCCGGCTGCGCGATGTGCAGCACCGCCGCCGCCTTGGTGAAGCTTTCCACTTCCGCAATCTGCAGGAAATTGCGCAGGAGCTTGAGGTCCATCCGCGTCGGGTGTTGTGGTTGGTATCGGGTGGATTGGTGACGCTACGAAGCCGTTCATGGTACGCTATTTGACACGCCGCCAGCAGCATTGCACCATCCGCTGTCTTGCGCCGCCTTCTTCAAGCAGCACCCGCCATCAGAAAGAAAACACCATGGAAATGACCGGCACCCAGAGCTTGCCCGTTTCGCAGCAAGTGGCCTGGGAAGCGCTCAACGACCCGGAAATGCTGAAAGCCTCGATCACCGGCTGCGACCTGCTCGAGCGCACCAGCGACACCGAATTCAACGCCGGCGTCACCGCCGCCATCGGCCCGGTGAAAGCCAAGTTCAAGGCCAAGCTTACGCTGTCGGAGGTCGATGCGCCGAACGCCTACACCATCCGTTTCGACGGCCAGGGCGGCGTCGCCGGCTTCGGCAAGGGCGAAGCCACGGTCAAGCTCACCACCGAAGGCGAGAAGCAGACACGCCTGGACTACGTTGCCAAGGCCAACGTCGGCGGCAAGCTGGCGCAGATCGGCTCGCGCCTGGTGGATTCGGCGGCGAAGAAAATGGCCGACGACTTTTTCAAGAAATTCAACGCCGAGCTGGCCAAGCGCAACCCGGCATAAGCTGCGGCTCTCAGCAAAAAGGCCCGGCGTCGCCGGGCCTTTTTTGTTGTCGCCGTATCGCCATCAACCGCCGCTGTTGATGATCTCGGCCGCGCGTTTCACTGACTTGACGATGTTCACATAGCCGGTGCAACGGCACAGGTTGCCGTGCAGGCCCTTGACGATCTCTTCCTCGGTCGGATTCGGGCTCTGCTTGAGAATGGCGGCCGAGGTCATGATCATGCCCGGCGTACAGAACCCGCATTGCAGGCCGTGGCACTCGGTGAAAGCCTGCTGCACCGGGTGCAGTTTCTCGCCCTTTGCCATGCCTTCGATGGTGACGATGTCGGCGCCTTCGGCTTGCGCGGCCAGCATGGTGCAGGACTTCACCGCTTCGCCGTTGAGATGAATGGTGCAGCAGCCGCACTGGCTGGTGTCGCAGCCGACATGGGTGCCGGTGAGGCTGAGGTTGTCGCGCAGGAAGTTGACCAGCAGGGTGCGGTCTTCGGCTTCGCCGGACACCTTCTTGCCGTTGACGGTCATTTCGATTTTGGACATTACGATTCCTAGGGGGTCGCGGGTTTTCGCGGGTTTTCGCGGGTTTTCGTTTCGCGGCTTACAGCATCTTTTGCAGCGCACGCGTGGCCATCACGCCAACGAGGTGCGCGCGGTATTCGGCCGGGGCATGCAGGTCGGCGAGGCAATTCTCGGGATCGATCTTCAAGCCTTCGAGCGATTTCAGGCTGAAGCTCTTCGCCAGCGCCTCTTCGGCCTCGGTCCAGCGGAAGGCGCCCGAGCTGCCGGCGCCGGTGACGCCCACGCGCACGCTGCCGTCGGCCAGCTGCGCGATGCAGGTGCCGGCCATCGCGTAACCCGACGCCGGATGCTCGAACTTGGAATACGCCGACTGCTTCGGCACCGGCCAGTCGAGGCGGATGATGATCTCGCCTTCTTCAAGCGCCGTGGCGAACATACCCTGGAAGTAGTCGTCGGCGGCGATCTCGCGGCGGTTGGTGACGATCGTCGTGTTGTGCGCCAGCACGCCCGCCGGGTAATCGGCCGCCGGGTCATTGTTGGCGATCGAGCCGCCCATGGTGCCGCGGTTGCGCACCTGCAAATCGCCGATCAGGCTGGCGAGATTGGCCAGGCCGGGAATCGCCTTTTGCACCACCGGCGAAGACATCACGTCAAAGTGCCGCGTCATCGCGCCGATGGAGAGCACGCCTCCCTTCAACTCGATGCCCTGCAGCTCCTTGACGCGGGCGAGATCGACCAGGTGCGAAGGCTGCGCCAGGCGCGCCTTGAGCGTGGGGATCAGGGTCTGGCCGCCGGCCATCAGCTTGGCTTCGGGTTCGGCGGCGAGCAGTGTGGCCGCATCCTCAAGGGACTTGGCGCGCTGGTAACTCAATGCGTACATGGGGTTCTCCTTGAATCCGTTTACGCGGCGCGGCGCTCGGCGCCGGCCCCCTGGTTTTCCTGCAAGGCCTGCCATACCTTGGCGGCGGTGATCGGCATCTGCATGTTGTCCACGCCGTAGGGGCGCAGCGCGTTCATCACCGCGTTCATCAGCGCCGGCAGCGAGCCCGAGCAGCCGGATTCGCCGACGCCCTTGGCGCCCAGCAGGTTGCTCTTGGTCGGCACCGCGTGACCACGCCATTTCATCGCCAGCGGCACCATGGAGGCGCGCGGCATGGTGTAGTCCATGAAGCTGCCGGTCAAGAACTGGCCGGACTCGCGGTCGTACACCGCATGCTCGGCAAACACCTGGCCCGCACCCTGCACCACGCCGCCGTGCACCTGGCCCAGCACGAGCGTGGGTTGCATCACGTTGCCCAGGTCGTCCACCGCCGCGTAGGCAGCGATTTCCGCCACGCCGGTGATCGGGTCGAACTCCACTTCGGCGACGTGGCAGCCATTCGGGAAGGTGACGCCAAAGGTGCCCTCGGCGCCGCAATCAAAGGGATGCGCGCTGGCACTGGTAGCGAGCTTTTGCGCCAGTTCCCACAGCCCGACCGACTTGCCGCCGGCGGAGAATTTTCCTTCCGCATACGTTACGTCGCCGGCGGATGCGCCCAGCGCCTCGGCCGCATGCGGCTTGGCTTTCTCGATCACCTTTTGCGCCAGCAACTTGAACGAGCTGCCTTGGCCCAGGAGCGTGCGCGAACCGCCGGTGCCGTTACCCACCACCGCCATGCTGGAATCGCTGGCGCGGTAGCTGATGCCCTTTTCCGGTACGCCGAGTTCCTTGGCGAACAGCCAGACGAAGGTGGTCTCGTGCCCCTGGCCGGAAGCGCCGGCCGCGCAATAGATGGTGACTTCGCCCTTGGCGTTGAAGCGCGCCGCGGTCTGGTCCGACGGCGTATTGCCGCCGCCGCTGGCTTCCAGGAAAGTGGCGAAGCCGATGCCGCGGATCTTGCCCGCCTTCTCCGAGGCAGCCTTGCGCGCGGCGTAGCCGGCGTAATCCGCCTGCGCCAGCGCGTCGTCCATCACGGCGGCAAAGTCGCCGCAATCATAGTTGGTGCCGATCGCCGTCTTGTAGGGCATTTGCGCCGGGGTGACGAAATTCTTGCGCCGCAGCTCGACCGGGTCGAAGCCGTGGTCGTGGCAGGCCTGGTCGACCAGGCGCTCGATGGCAAAGGCGATGTCCGGGCGGCCGGCGCCGCGATAAGCGGAGATCGGCGTGGTGTTGGTGTAGATCAGGCGGGTGCGCGCGTATAGCGCCGGCACGTCGTAGACGCCGCCGCAGGTAATCGTCACGTTGTTGGTGCCGATGAAGGCGCCGTTGCCGCCGGCATAGCCGCCGAGGTCGACACGGTCGTCCCAGCGGAAGGCGAGAAACTTGCCGTTCTCGTCGATGGCGATTTCGCCGTTCAATTCGAGCGCGCGGCCGTGGTAGTCCGAAAGAAAGCTGTCGGTACGGGTGCCGACCCACTTGATCGGCCGGCCCAGTTCCTTCGCCGCCAAGAGCGACGCCATGTATTCCGGGTAAGGTGTGGAACGGATGCCGAAGCTGCCGCCCACGTCTTCCGCCACGATCTCCAGCTTCGCCTGCGGAATGCCCGTGACGGTGGAGACCTGGTTGCGCATGTTGACGATGCCCTGCGAGCTCGAATACAGGGTGTAGCGGTCTTCTTCCTTGTGGTACACCGCGAGGCAGGCGCGCGGCTCCATCGGGTTGACGATCAGGCGCTGGCTCTCGAGGTGGATCTTCGAGGTGTATTTCGCCTTTTTGAATGCCTCTTCCACCGCAGCGGCATCACCGCGCTGGTAGACGAAGGCGACGTTGCCCGGCGCCTCCGTGTGCAGTTGCGGCGCGCTTGCGGCCACTGCGTCTTCCACCGTCACCACCGGCGGCAACTCGTTGTATTCGACCTCGATCGCCTCGGTCGCATCCTGCGCCACGGCGGCGCTCTCGGCGATCACGTAGGCCACGGCCTGGCCGACGTAATGCACCTTCTTGTCGGCCAGCACGGGGTAGAAAGGCTTCAGCATCGCCGAGTCGCCTACGCCCTTGACGTTGGGCGCCACGCCACCCACCAGGCTCTTGAAGCCGGCGGCCTGGGTATCGGCAAAGGTCATGACGCGGACGACGCCCGGCATGGCGCGCGCGGGCTCGATGTTCAGGGAAACGATGTCGGCATGGGCGTGGGGCGAACGCAGGACGAAGCCGTACAACTGCCCCGGCTGGTTCCAGTCTGCGGTGTAATGCCCCGCGCCCTGGATCAAACGCAGGTCTTCGCGGCGGGAGGGCTGCATGTTGCTGGCTTTCTCGAGGAGCAGATGAGGGACGGACTGCGGTTGAGGCAGCACAAAAACGGAAAAACGCAAGGCGGGCGCGCCTTTGCGTCTCTGTGAGATTTTATCAGCCTGGTGCGGGCGGGGCTACCCGCAAGCCCCCTCCACGCCCATAAGGCGCGCATAAGCCATTGATGACTATGCGCTTATCCCGCCCTCCGTAAAGGCCGGATGCCCGCGCTGGCGATCGCGCCTAGCGCCGCCAGGAGGGTGCTTCCGGCAATTCCACCTGATAGCGCGCCGCCGCCTGCGCCACCAGTTCTTGCCCAATGCTGCCGGCCGCGGCCAGGGAGGCCAGCGCCTGCAGGGCGACGTGATGCCGGTCCACCTCGAAAAAGCGCCGCAGCGCTGCGCGTGTATCACTACGACCGAAACCGTCGGTGCCGAGCGTCGCGTAGGGCGCCACGATCTGCCCACGGATCAATTCCGGCAGCGCGCGCACGTAATCGCTTGCCGCCACCACCGGCGTGACCGCGTCGCCCAGGCGTTGCGCCACCCAGGACTGCGCTTGCGCATTCCCGCCCTTGCCCGCCAGCGCGCGCAGGCGCGCACGCTCCGCCGTCAGGCCGTCGCGCTGCAGTTCCGGATAACTGGTGACGCTGTACACCGCCGCCGCGATGCCGAAATCCTGCTCCAGCAACTCCGCCGCCGCCAGCACTTCGCGCAGGATGGCGCCACTGCCGAGCAGGCGCACCTGCGGTGCCTTCGCGGGCTTCTTGAGCAGGTACATGCCGCGCACGATGCCTTCGCGCTGGGTGAGCGCGGCCGTCGGGTCGATGTGCGCGTAATTCTCGTTCATCACCGTCAGGTAATAGAACACGTCTTCGCCGCGTTCCAGCATCGCCTGCATGCCCTCTTCGACGATCACCGCCAGTTCGTGCGCGAAACAGGGGTCGTAGGCGCGGCAGTTGGGCACCGTGGCCGCCACCAGGTGGCTGGAGCCGTCCTGGTGCTGCAAGCCTTCTCCCGCGAGCGTGGTGCGCCCCGAGGTGGCGCCCACCAGAAACCCGCGCGAACGCTGGTCCGCCGCCGCCCAGATCAGGTCGGCGACGCGCTGGAAGCCGAACATCGAGTAATAGATGTAAAACGGCAGCATCGGCACGCCGTGGTTCGCGTGGCTGGTGGCCGCCGCGATCCAGGAAGACAAGGCCCCGGCTTCGGTGATGCCTTCTTCCAGTATCTGGCCGTCGCGCGCTTCCTTGTAGTACAGCAGTTCGTCCTTGTCTTCCGGCTCGTAGCGCTGGCCGTGCGGCGCATAGATGCCCATGCCGCGGAACAGGGTCTGCATGCCGAAGGTACGCGCCTCGTCCGCCACGATGGGCACGATGTGCTTGCCGAGGCCGCGATCCTTCGCCAGTTGCGTGATCATGCGCACGAAGGCGGTGGTGGACGACATTTCGCTTTGTGCCCTGGCGTCGCCATTCGCATCCGCGCGCGGCGCCTGCGCTTCAAGGGCAAACCTGGCGAAGCTCGCCGCCGGCGGCACCGCCAGGGCCTTCGCCCTGGTATGGCGCGCCGGCAGCGAACCGCCGAGCGCCGCGCGGCGCGACAGCAGGTATTTCATTTCCGCGCTGTCGGGGCCCGGCTTGTAGAATTTCAGCGACAGCACGTCCTCGTCCGACAAGGGCAGCATGAAGCGGTCGCGGAAAGACAGCAGAGTCTCGTTGTCCAGCTTCTTTTGCTGGTGCGTGGTCATCTTCGCCTGGCCGGCCGAGCCCATGCCGAAGCCCTTCATGGTCTTGGCGAGAATCACCGTGGGCCCGCCGCGGAAATCGCTGGCGGCCCGATAGGCAGCGTGGATTTTCACCGGGTCGTGGCCGCCGCGCTTGAGCATGTCGATGTCGGCATCGCTCATGTGCGCCACCAGCGCTTGCAGTTCCGGATACTTGTTGAAAAAGTGCTCGCGGTTGAAACGACCGTCGGTGGCGGAATACTTCTGGAACTCGCCATCCACCGTCTCGTGCAGGCGGCGCACCAGCGCGCCTTCGTGGTCGCGCGCGAACAATGCATCCCAGTTCGAACCCCACAAGAGCTTGATCACGTTCCATCCGGCGCCCCCGAACAGCCCTTCCAGCTCCTGGATGATGGAGCCGTTGCCGCGCACCGGGCCATCCAGGCGCTGCAGGTTGCAGTTGACCACGAAGATCAGGTTGTCCAGCCCCTCGCGCGCGGCGAGAGACAGTGCGGCGAGGGACTCCGGCTCGTCCATCTCGCCATCGCCGACGAAGGCCCACACCTTGCGCCCCTGGGTCGCCAGGATGCCGCGATGCTCGAGATAGCGCATGAAGCGCGCCTGGTACACCGCCTGGATCGGCCCCAGGCCCATCGAGCCGGTGGGGAACTGCCAGAAATCCGGCATCAGCCACGGGTGCGGATACGAAGAAAGCCCCTCGCCGCCCACCTCGCGCCGATAGTTGCCGATCTGCGCCTCGCCGATGCGCCCTTCGAGAAAGGCGCGCGCATACACGCCCGGCGCCGAATGCGGCTGGAAGAACACCAGGTCGCCGCCCCCCGCCGCGCCGGCCGTCGCCGCAGCATCGCGCCCGCGGAAAAAGTGGTTGAAACCTACCTCGAACAAATCCGCCGCCGAGGCATAGCTGGCGATGTGCCCGCCGAGTTCGCTCGATGCCTTGTTGGCCCGCACCACCATTGCCAGCGCGTTCCAGCGCACAATCGCGGTGATGCGTTCCTCGATCGACAGGTCACCGGGAAACGGCGCCTGGCGCTCCAGCGGAATCGTGTTGACGTAAGGCGTGGTGAGCGCTCGCGGCACCTCCACCCCTTGGCCGCGCGCCGCTTCGGTCATGCGCCGCAGCAGGTAGGCCGCGCGCGTCGGCCCTTCGCGCGCGATCACGCTCGCCAGGCCCTCCAGCCACTCGCGGGTTTCCAGCGGGTCCGGGTCCACCGGCATGGACAAGCCCAGCAAGGCACCGATATCGGAGTGGTCGGTCATGGCGTGCACGCGTCTCTCTAAGGGGATCGCATGATGGTACCGCCGCCCTGCCGCTCGGTTGTACCGTTTTACCCCATCCGGCAGCTTGATTTCAGCATAAAATGCCGTCTATCAAATATTTCAAGGCATATCATGCTGAATGCAGACCTCGACGGCACCGACTGGAACATCCTCGACCATCTGCAGAACGACGCGCGCCTGTCCAATGTCAAGCTGGCGGAGTCGGTCCACCTCTCCCCCTCGCCTTGCCTGGCGCGCGTGCGCGAACTCGAGGCCGGCGGCTACATCAACCGCTACGTCACACTGCTCAACCCGCTCAAGGTCGGCCTGACAGTGAGCGTGTTCGTCCAGGTCACGCTGGAGCGCCAGGCAGAGAAGCAGCTGGGCGCATTCGAATCGGCGATCCAGAAGCGCCCCGAGGTGATGGAGTGCTATCTGATGACCGGCGATTCCGATTACCTGCTGCGTGTGGTGGTGCCCGACATCCAGGCCTTCGAAGCCTTCATCGTCGACCACCTCACCAAGATTCCCGGCATCGCCAACATCCGCTCCTCCTTCGCGCTCAAGCAGGTGAAATACCAGACGGCGCTGCCGCTGCCGGTAGCGCCGCCCGGCAAGCGCCGCCGCTGAATCCAATCCCGATATGAATCTGTCATCAAACTTCGCTGCCGCAAAAAAATGAAAGCGTATTTGTGCAGAAAATCACGCGGATAAAGCCGCGCGCCCCTCTGCCGGGCTAGACAAGCGCGCAGCGCAGCGGTACAAAGTGAACATCAGATTCACGCAAGGCAAACGCGGGAGAGGCGGCGCCGAAACCTTCGGCATACCCGCGCACGCTTTCGCACCGCCCTTGCATTCCCCTACCGCATTCATCACGGGAGATACGTCAATGACAATCTGGATCATGTCCGCGCACGGCCACGCCAACCTCTCCGGCGGCAGCGCCACCCGCGGCGCGGCGGTCGAACTCATCCAGGTGCCGGCGGGCGTCGAGTTCTGGACCTACAGTTCCGAAGCCACGGTGGCGCGGGTGCCGATGGATGCGCTGGACCGCCTGCTGGTGGGCTGCAGGCCCGGGCAGACCGAAGACGAGCTGCTGACCCAGACCAAACTGCGCAAACAGGGCGGCCCCGCGATTCCTTCCTACGTCATGACCTTCACCGACGAATGGGGCAACGACAAACTGGGCTACCCCTCCAGCGGCATCTTCATCGCCGGCGACCCCTTGCGCACCAACCCGAACGCCTGGACACCCCAGCCCCACGTCACCTACGCGCTGAAGACCTTCTTCGAAGACCCGACCTACCTCAAGCGCGGCGACAAGATCGCCTGGCTGTGCTGCCGCGTCTGGATGAGCCAGCAGCGCGGGCAGTTCATCGATCACTTCGGCGGCGCCGGCCGCTGGACCAACGACGCGCCGGAGAGCCGGTGGTAGAAGCGTGACGGCTTCGGCCTGAGCGAAAAATTCCAGGGCGGGCCCGCGAGCCCATGATGCAAAGGCGCGCTCCCCGTGGAGCGCGAAAGCGCAAGTGAGCACGCTGTCGCGGTGCTAGAATCGGCCGCACATCCCCGGCACTGCAGGAGTCTCCCATGCCCCCCGCCGAACAAGTCGCCGACGTCGCGCGGCGCGTCGATGCGGTCGAACAGGTGGCGCTCGAACGCGGCCTGATCAAGCCTACGCACCTCGAAGCTTTTTCCCACAAGATCGAAGGCGACTGGACACCCGCCACCGGCGCCGCCATCGTTGCGCGCGCCTGGACCGATGCGGCCTACAAGGCGCGCCTGCTGCAAAACGGCATCGCCGCCGCGGCCGAACTGGGCGCCACCATGCCCGCGCATCATCGCCACCTGGTCGTGCTGGAAAACACCGCCACGGTGCACAACGTGATCTGCTGCACCCTGTGCTCCTGCACCGCGTTTTCGATCATCGGCATGCCGCCCGACTGGTACAAAGACCTCGAATACCGCTCGCGCGTGGTGCGCGAGTCGCGTACCGTGCTGCGCGAAATGGGCCTGGACCTGAGCGAGCAGATGGAAATCCGCGTCTGGGACACCACCGCCGACACGCGCTACGTCGTGCTGCCCTACCGTCCGCCGGAAACGGAAGGCTGGACACCTGAGCGACTGAAAAGCATCGTCACCAAAGAGTCGATGATCGGCGTGGCGCGCCTGGAGCCGCCCACCGCCTACCAGCCCAAGGCCTGAAGAGAACAGCATGGACGGCATACACGACATGGGCGGCCGGCAGGGCTTCGGCCGCGTGCGCTTCAAACCCGGCAGCCAGATCTACCACGACCCTTGGGAGATCAAGGCCAATTCCCTCTCCGGCGCGCTGGTGGCGGCAGGCCTGTTCAACATGGACGAATACCGCCATGCCATCGAACGCATGGAGCCGCGCCACTACATCAACGCCAGCTACTACGAGCGCGTGTTCACCGCCTGCGCCATCCTCTGCGTCGAAAAAGGCGTGACCACCCAGGCCGAACTGGAACGCATCGCCGGCGGCGCCTTTCCGCTGGCGCGCCCCGCCGCGCCCGGCCGCGAGCAGCGCTCGCCCACCGACTTCGCCATCGGCCAGCGCGTCACGGTGCGTAGCGAATTCGTCCCCGGCCACCACCGCATGCCCGGCTACATCCGCGGCAAGACCGGCGTGGTGATCCAGAAGTCGCCCGATTTCCCCTTCCCCGACGCCGCCGCCCACCAGCTCGAAGAGCAATGGGAGCCGACCTACGACGTGCGCTTCGACACCACCGAGTTGTGGCCTGATGCGTCCGAAAAAGCGAGTGTGACGGTGGCGGTGTTTCGCAGCTACCTGCAAAAGGCGGCCTGAGCCGCATCACGCAAAGCCGCCTTTCCCAAGACGGCAGCGCGGCAAAACGCGTTACTTCGCGGGCGCCACCGTGGCAGCAGCCCCTGGCGCCGCAGCAGCCGGCTCCTTCGCCTTCTCCATGCCTGTCAGCGGGTCCAGCGGATTGACGGTCGACGCAGGCGGCGGCGCCGCCGCCACGGCGGAAGCATCCAGCACCTGGAAGAACACCTCGTCGTCCTTCACCATGCCGAGCTCGAAGCGGGCGCGCTCTTCCACCGCACCGACGCCGTTCTTCAGGTCGCGCACCTCCGCGTCCATGCCGGCATTGCGGCGCTTGAGACCCGCCGTGATTTCCTTTTGCGCCGTCACCTGGCGGTCAAGATCCCACACGCGCAGCCAGCCGCCCTTGCCCAGCCAGAGCGGATACTGCAGCAGTACCAGGGCGGCGAGGAAGGTGTAGGTGAGCGTGCGCTGGACCGGCATGGCGGCGTGCGGCTTGGGCTTAGCGCAGGTTGTAGAACGCCGAGCGCCCGGGGTAGCTGGCGATCTCGCCCAGGTCTTCCTCGATGCGCAGCAACTGGTTGTACTTCGCCATGCGGTCGGAGCGGCTCATCGAGCCGGTCTTGATCTGCAGGGCGTTGGTGCCGACCGCGATGTCGGCAATCGTCGAATCCTCGGTCTCGCCGGAGCGGTGCGACACCACGGCGGTGTAGCCGGCGCGCTTGGCCATCTCGATCGCCGCGAAAGTCTCGGTCAGCGTGCCGATCTGGTTCACCTTGATCAGGATGGAGTTGGCGACGCCCTTGGCGATGCCTTCACGCAAAATCTTCGGGTTGGTGACAAACAGGTCGTCGCCGACGATCTGCACCTTCTTGCCGAGGCGGTCGGTGAGCGTCTTCCAGCCGTCCCAGTCGCCTTCGGCCATGCCGTCTTCGATCGAGAGGATCGGATACTTGTCGCACCAGCTCGCCAGATAGTCGGTGAACTGGCCGGCGGTGAGCGAGAGGCCGTCGCCTTCGAGCTGATATTTGCCGTCCTTGTAGAATTCGCTGGCGGCGCAGTCCAGGCCCAGGGCAATCTCGCGGCCCGGCTCGAAGCCGGCCTTTTCGATCGCCTCGATGATCAGCTTGATCGCCGCTTCGTGGTTTTCCAGGTTGGGCGCGAAGCCGCCTTCGTCGCCGACGGAAGTCGCCAGTTTGCGATCATGCAAAATCTTCTTCAGCGTGTGGAACACCGTGGCGCCGTAGCGCACCGCCTCGCGAAAGCTCGGCGCCCCCACCGGGATCAGCATGAACTCCTGCATGTCCAGCGTGTTGTCCGCATGCGCGCCGCCGTTGATCACGTTCATCATCGGCACCGGCAATTGCATGCTGCCCGAGCCCCCGAGGTAGCGATACAGCGGCAGGCCGGTTTCTTCCGCCGCCGCCTTCGCCGCTGCCATCGACACGGCGAGAATGGCATTCGCGCCCAGGCGCGACTTGTTCTCGGTGCCGTCCAAGTCGATCATGGTGCGGTCGAGGAAGGCCTGCTCGTTGGCATCCAGCCCCGCCACCGCCTCGGCGATCTCGGTGTTGATGTGCTCCACCGCCTTCAGCACGCCCTTGCCGAGATAGCGGTTCTTGTCGCCGTCGCGCAGCTCGATGGCTTCGCGCGAACCGGTGGACGCGCCGGACGGCACCGCCGCGCGGCCCATCACGCCGGACTCCAGCAATACATCGCATTCCACGGTCGGGTTGCCGCGCGAATCCATCACTTCACGGCCGATGATGTCGACGATGGCGCTCATTTTTTCTTCCTCCAGCCTATTTCAAAAACGGTGACGCCGGCACATTGGCCGGCGCCGCGATCATTTACAAAAGGTCTGCCTCGGCGAAGCGGCGCTTTTTCACCACCGCGTCCAGCTCCAGCAAGGTCTCCAGCAATTCCTGCATGCGGTCCAGCGGCCAGGCATTGGGCCCGTCGCTCATCGCTTTCGCCGGATCGGGATGCGTCTCCATGAACAGGCCCGCCACACCCGCGGCCACCGCCGCGCGCGCCAGCACCGGCACGAATTCGCGCTGCCCGCCCGACTTGTCGCCTTGCCCACCCGGCTGCTGCACCGAGTGGGTGGCGTCGAACACCACCGGGCAGCCGGTGCCGCGCATCACCGCCAGCGAACGCATGTCGGACACCAGCGTGTTGTAGCCGAAGGAGGCCCCGCGCTCGCACACCATGATGTTGTCGGCGTTCGAAGCCTCGCGCGCCTTGTCCACCACGTTCTGCATTTCCCAGGGCGAGAGGAACTGGCCCTTCTTGATGTTCACCGGCCGGCCGGAAGCGGCCACCGCCTGGATGAAATTGGTCTGCCGGCAGAGAAAGGCGGGGGTCTGCAAAACGTCGACGGCAGCGGCCGCCTCGGCAATCTCCGGCGTGTCATGCACGTCCGTCACCACCGGCACGCCGATCTTCGCCTTCACCTCCGAAAGAATCTTCAACCCGGTCGCAATCCCCAGGCCGCGAAACGACTTCGACGAACTGCGGTTCGCCTTGTCGTACGAAGATTTGTAGATGAAGGGAACGCCGAGCGCGCCCGCGATTTCCTTCAGGCGCCCGGCGGTTTCCATCGCGAGTTCCATCGATTCGACGACGCAGGGCCCCGCCATCAGGAACAGCGGCTTGTCAGCCCCGACTTCGAATCCGCACAGCTTCATTCACAACTCTCCAAGCAAGGCGCGCCGCGCGCGCCCTTGAGAAGCGGCGCGACTCACGCCGCCTGCGACAGCACCTGCCCCACCTTCTGTCCACCCTGGCGCTTGTGCTGCAGCGCCGCCTCGATATACGCCTTGAACAGCGGATGCCCGTGGCGCGGGGTGGAAGCAAACTCGGGGTGGAACTGGCAGCCGATGAACCACGGATGCCCCGGCAACTCGATCATTTCGCACAGCGCTTCGCCGGTCGCCGCCACTTTCGCGCGCGCCGCCACCACCAGGCCCGCCTGTTCCAGCTGGCCGAGGTAATGGTTGTTCACCTCGTAGCGATGGCGATGGCGTTCGTTCACCGTCAGCGAATGGTAGATCTGCTCGACCTGGCTGCCCGGCACCACGGCGGCCGGCTGCGAGCCCAGGCGCATGGTGCCGCCCAGGTCCGAATTGGCGCTGCGGCGCTCGATCTTGCCGTCGCGGTCCTGCCATTCGGTGATCAGCGCCACCACCGGGTGCGGCGTCTCGACATCAAACTCGGTGCTGTTGGCGCCGGCAAGGTTCGCCATGTGGCGCGCATACTCGATCACCGCCAGCTGCATGCCGAGGCAGATGCCGAGGTAAGGCACCTGGTGCTCACGCGCATAGCGGATCGCCTTGATCTTGCCCTCGACACCGCGCACGCCGAAACCGCCCGGCACCAGCACCGCGTCGAACCCGGAGAGCGACTTCGCCAGCGACGCTTCATCCGCATCGCCCAGCACCTCGGAATCCACATAGCGGATATGCACCCGCGCATGGTTGTGGATGCCGGCGTGGATCAGCGCTTCGTTGAGCGACTTGTAGGAGTCCGCCAGGTCGATGTACTTGCCGACCATCGCGATGGTCACTTCCTCGCGCGGGTTTTCCAGGTCGTTGACCAGCGAAGTCCACGCGGAAAGATCGGCCGCCTTGGCGACCACGCCCAGCTTGTGGCACACCAGCTCATCCAGCATCTGCTGGTGCAGCACGCTGGGCACCTTATAGATCGAGTCCACGTCCCAGACGGAAACGACGGCGCGCGCCGGCACGTTGCAGAACAGCGCGATCTTCTTGCGCTCGTCTTCCGGAATCACGCGGTCCGAGCGGCACAGCAGAATGTCCGCCTGGATGCCGATCTCGCGCAGTTCCTTGACGGAATGCTGCGTCGGCTTGGTCTTGATCTCGCCGGCGGAGGCGATGTAGGGAACCAGCGTCAGGTGGATATAGCAGCAATCCTCGCGGCCGTTTTCCAGCCCCATTTGCCGGATCGCTTCGAGGAACGGCAGCGACTCGATGTCGCCCACCGTGCCGCCGACCTCCACGATGGCGACTTCGGCAGCGTCGCCTGTTCCTT
Organism: Burkholderiales bacterium; assembly: GCA_036498945.1. Classification (GTDB taxonomy): domain Bacteria; phylum Pseudomonadota; class Gammaproteobacteria; order Burkholderiales; family JAEUOS01; genus JAQGMJ01. The sequence goes on from DASYEQ010000088.1 coordinate 22,251, forward strand.
CCCCCGCGCCCTTGCGGATGAAGGCCTTGATCTCGTCGGTGATGTGCGGGATCACCTGCACCGTGCGCCCGAGGTATTCCCCGCGGCGCTCCTTTTTGATCACGCTCTCGTAGATCTGGCCGGTGGTGAAGTTGTTGTACTTGCGCATTTTCGCGGACGAAAAGCGCTCGTAGTGCCCGAGGTCGAGGTCGGTCTCGGCCCCGTCTTCGGTGACGAACACCTCACCATGCTGAAACGGGCTCATCGTGCCCGGATCAACGTTGATGTAGGGGTCCAGCTTGATGTTGGTGACTTTGATGCCGCGCGATTCGAGGATGGCGGCTAGCGACGCAGCGGCAATGCCCTTCCCGAGGGAAGAAACCACGCCACCGGTGACGAAAACGTATTTGGTCATGTGCGGACGTCTTCGGAAATTTGAATTTTACACCAAACGGACCGGTTGTTGGAGGCAAAGCCCTTGTAAATGCAAAGGATTCCGGTCGGCGCCGTCCTACAGAATTTAGCGGCGCACAGGCGACAGCGGCCGGGCATCCGGCTTGCCTACCATCACCTCACCGTCCAATAACCCAAACGGAGGCAACCATGTTCGATTTCAACGGCATCATCGGCCTGATCATCCTCGCCCTGGATATCTGGGCCATCGTCAACATCATCAAGAGCGGCGCGCCCGACACCAACAAGATCCTCTGGGTGGTGATCGTCATCCTGCTGCCGGTGGTCGGCCTGATCCTCTGGTTCCTGATGGGGCCGGGCAAGAAGCGCGGCACCTCGTTCTAGGCGCGCCTTCGCGCCAAAGCCCACGCTGCCCGCTTGCGGGTCGCGTGGGCTTTTTGTTGCCGGTGCAACCGGCGCTACAATCGGGCCGCCTGCCGGTACACGCCGGCGCTACACGTCTTTCGGCGGAGAGATGCAAACACCAACAAGAGTCGTCCCGGCCTCCTTTTTCGGCATCGTGCTGGGCCTGGCGGGCCTGGGTAACGGGTGGCGCCTGGCGGCGAAGACCTGGAACCTGCCGCCGCAAATCGGCGAAACCGTGCTCGCGCTGGCCGTGCTGGTGTGGGCGCTCTTGATCATCGGCTACCTGTGGAAATGGCTGGCCGTGCGCGGCGAGGCCGAAGGGGAGTTGCGCCATCCCGTCGCCTGCTGCTTCGTCGGCCTGATTTTCGTTTCCACCGCGCTGATCTCGGTCGCCGTACTGCCCTACTCGCGCATGCTGGCGGAGGTGCTCGCCGTCATCGCCGGTGGTGGCAACCTGCTGTTCGCTGCCTGGCGTACCGGCGGCCTGTGGCAAGGCAACCGCGATCCCGGCAGCACCACCGCCGTGCTCTACCTGCCGGCAGTGGCGGGCAATTTCACCAGCGCGATTGCCGCTGCCTTCCTGGGCTATGCCGACCTTGGCATCCTGCTGTTTGGCGCCGGCGTGTTCTCCTGGTTCGCCATCGAATCGGTACTGATCCATCGCCTCTACACCGCCGCGCCGCTGCCCCCGGCGATCCGCCCGACGCTAGGCATTCAACTCGCGCCGCCGGTAGTGGGCTGCGTTGCTTATCTTGCCATCACCGGCAAACCGGACCTCTTCGCCCAGGCGCTGTTCGGCTATGGGCTGCTGCAAGGCGCGGTACTTCTGCGCCTGTTGCCCTGGTTTCGCGAAACCGGCTTTGCCGCCGGCTACTGGGGCTTTTCCTTCGGCGTCACCGCGATCGCGCAGGCGGCCATCCGCATGGCGCAGATGGGCCTGCCCGGCCCGGTGGCCTGGCTGTCGCCGTGGCTGTTCGCTTTCGCCAACCTGTTCATCGCCTTCCTCATCATCCGCACCCTGATGCTCTTGTTCGCCGGCAAGCTGTTTCCGGCACCGGCGGCCGCACCGGCGCCGGCGCCCGCGCCGGCAGCCTGAGACACGAACGAGATCAGGGACAGCCCATGCGCGGTGGATGGATCGTCGGCCTGATCATGGGCGCTCTGGTGGTGTACTACGGCCTGGCCCCGTTCTTCTTCCCGAATTACGGGATCGAGGTGCACTACAAGAGCAACTCCGGCGAGCGCTACGAATCGACTGGCGACTTCCACAACGAAGCACTGTGCCGCCATGCCGGCGCCGGCATGGACGCCGACGTCAAAAGCGGCCGCATCATCGGCTGGACCTGCCCGCGCAAACCGGTGCCGCTGATCGGCATCTGAACCTTTGCCTCAGCGCGCGTCCCGTCCCCGCACGCCCGCCGCCACCAGCACCAGCCCCACCAGCGCTGCCAGCGCCGCCGCCACGAAGGCCGCCGGAATGCCGAAGCCACGCGCCACCACGCCCGCCCCCGGCCCGGCCAGCGCCAGCCCGAGGTCGAAGCAGGCAAGAAAAGCGCTCAGCACCAGCCCGCGGTTTTCGCCCGGCACGCGCTTCATCGCCTCGATGCCCATGGAAGGAAACACCAGCGAATAGCCGGCGCCGGTGAGCACCGCCCCCGCCAGCGCCATCGGGGGTGATGTCGCGCCCCAGATCACCGTCAGCCCGATGGCTTCAACCAGCAGCGAAGCCGCGCCGATGCGCCCGCCGCCATAGCGGTCCGGCAAGCCGGCGAACAACAGGCGCATGACAATGTAGGCCGCGCCGAACCCGGTGAGCGCGAAGCCCGCGCCTTCCCAGCCCGGCATCTGGTAGCGCAAGGCGAGAAACGCGCTGATCGTCCCCACGCCGGAAGACGCCAGCGCCATCGCCAGCCCCGGCGCCCAGATGCTGCGCAGTACGCTGCGGAACGACAGCGTCGCCCGCGCGCCCGCGGGCAGCGCATCCTCCCAGCCGGCGATCAACAGCATCGACAGCAGCGGCGCCGCGATCGCGCAAGCCGCCACCGCCGCGAACCCGCCCGCGTGCAGCACCGCCAGCCCCACCGGCGCGCCCACCGCCAGCGCGCCATACATCGAGATCCCCGACCAGGCCATCGCCCGCCCCGCGTTCTGCGCGCCCACCCGCGTGATGCTCCACGCCGACAGCGCCGTGATGAACAGGCTTTCCGCCAGCCCCAGCACCAGGCGCCCGGCGAACAGCAGCGACAAGCCCAGGCCGGGCCGCGCGGCCGCCAGATCGGCGGCGAGATACAGCGCCCCCGCGCCCGCCGCGCAACCCAGGCCGTGCAGGGTCGCGCGCTTCGCGCTGCCCGTATCGCAGCGCCGCCCGGCGTACTTGCGCGTCAGGAGAGTCGCCAGCGATTGCGCGCCGATCACCAGGCCGACAATGAAGGGATTGAACCCCAGGCTGTCATGCACGAACACGGCGAGCGCCGCCAGCGGAACGCCGACGGCGAGGAAGCCGAGAAAGCTGGCGAGGGTGAAGGCAATCAGTTGCCGGGTGACGGCGGCGGCGCCATTGGTCGCGCGCGGGTCAGACGCGCGGGCTTCGGAGGGATTCATTGCGAAAGAAAAAACGGAAGGACGAGCCGCAAACCGGTCGCGAGGGACGGATTATGCTGCAACAGCGGCTACGAGCCGCCGAGCCTTCGCCCTTTAATCGCCGGCCCCAGGAAATTGAAGGCGTAGAACCGCCGGCAACCTCGCGGCGGCTCTCTCGCGTCACCTCTGCCGGCCCTTTCTGGCGCGGCAGCGGTCGGCGGTTCGATTGCGTCCAACGGCACCACTCCTTCATGCCCGGTTTCGTTCCGGGGCCACGCGCACCCCTTTGTGTTTGTGTCCGTGCCACCGTGCGCGACTGCACTGCCTGCTTGCGCGCGGCCGTACGCTTTTGCGCACATGCCGGCAAGAAAAACCTTATGGACCGCAGTGCACAATCTGCGGAAGAATCAATGGCCTATCAGGAAGTCGCCACTGCAAAGAATAAATATGCGTGAACAAAAACTTATGATTAAAGGCGTGTATGCTTCAACGGCAAGGCAATGCGCTTTCGCGATAACGCATCAATGTGGCATCGACGTTTCGCGTGCGCAGCCTGGGGCCGCGCGGTTAGGGTTATCCCGGGCAAGGCAGTGCAGGCGTGACGCAAGACAATGCACGACAATGATGGAGACAACGCAAGGCGCAACCGGCGGCGCATGCGGGCAAAAAAATCTGCTGGAACTCAAACGAAATTGCCCGTGATCTTGATACACTGATTGGCTGACGCCGGATGCGAGCCGGCGTTCATATTGCGAACGAGGAGACCTCATGAATAAATATTCCATCATCCGCGCGGGTGTGGCCGCGGTGGCCCTTGCGTGCGCGCTGCCGGCAGCGGCGCAAACCGTGAAAATCGGTTTCATCAGTTCATATTCCGGCGCCGCCGCCGCGCAGGGCGACCAGCTCGACAAGGGCGTGAAGCTCTACATGAAGCTGCACGCCAACAGCCTGCCACCCGGCGTGAAGGTCGAGATCATCACCCGCGACGACACCGGCCCCGTGCCTGACGTCGCCAAGCGCGTGGCGCAGGAACTGATCGTGCGCGACAAGGTGAACATTCTCACCGGCATCGTCTGGACACCCAACATGGCGGCGATCGCCCCGCTGACCACCGAGGCGAAGGTGCCTTACGTCAGCATGAACGCAGCCGGCGCCCGCATCATGGAAAAGAACCCGTACATGGCGCGCGCTTCGTTCACGCTGTGCGAGTCTGCCTATCCGCTGGGCCAGTGGGCAGCCAAGAAGTACAAGAAGGCCTATAGCGTGGTGAGCGATTTCGCTCCCGGCCATGAAGCCAACGAGTGCTTCACCAAGGCCTTCACCGAAGGCGGCGGGCAGGTGATCGGCGCGGTGAAAGTGCCGCTGGCCAACCCCGACTTCGTGCCCTTCATGCAGCGCGTGAAGGACGCCAAGCCCGACGTGCTGTTCGCCTTCAACCCGGCCGGCAAGCAGGCCACGGCGATGATGAAGGCCTACGCCGACCTCGACATGGCGAAGGCCAACATCAAGTACATCGGCACCGGCGACATCGTCACCGACGAGGAACTGCAGGGCATGGGCGACGTCGCCCTGGGCGTGGTCACCGCGCACCACTATTCCGCCGCCGCCGACCGCCCCGCCAACAAGGCCTTCGTCGCCGCCTACAAGAAGGAATACGGCGAAAAGCTGTGGCCCGGCTTCATGGTGGTGGGCGCGTGGGACGCGATGGACATGATCTTCACCGCCATCCGCGAGCAGAAAGGCAAGATCGATCCGGACAAGACGATGGAGATCTTCAAGAAGTACAAGACCGCCAACAGCCCGCGTGGCAACTTCGCCATCGACCCCGAGACCCGCGACGCGATCAACCCGGAATACCTGCGCGAAGTGCGCAAGGTCGACGGTCACCTGGCCAACGTCGAGGTCGAGACCCTGACCCCGGCGATCAAGGACCCGTTGAAGGAATTCGACAAGAAGAAGTAGGCATGCAAGCAACCCCCGCTGGCTGACACCGCAGCGGGGGCTTTTTTTGTCCGTTATCTTCCCGCAAGTCCTGCCTCAAGGCATGCAAATCCCCGTTTCTTCGATCCCGCTTTTTCGATAATTGCCGCACGCTGATGCAAGCCCTACTCTCGCAACTGGTCAGCGTGGCCTTCCACGGCACCGCCTACGGGATGGTGCTGTACGTCATCTCGGTCGGCCTGTCGGTCACCATGGGCCTGATGGGCTTCACCAACCTGGCGCACGGCGTGTTCGCCATGGCGGGCGGCTACATCCTCACCGCCTTCCTGTCGCGCCTGCACGTGCCGTTTCCGCTGGCCCTGGTGCTGGCCTTCGTGCTGGTGGCGGCGGTCAGCGTGCTGTTCGAGCGCCTCCTGTATTCGCGCCTGTATGGCGCCGCTGAACTGGAGCAGGTGCTGTTCACCATCGGCCTGATCTTCATGTCGGTGGCTGTTGCGCGCATGATCTTCGGCACCCTGCAGATGCCGGTGCAATTGCCGGACTACCTCAAGGGCCAGTTCGACCTGTTCGGCCGCAACTTCCCCGCCTACCGCATGTTCCTGATCGTCTTCTCCGCCGGCATGATCGCGGCGCTATGGTTCGGCGTCGAGCGCACGCTGTGGGGCGCGATGGTGCGCGCGGCGGTGGACAATCGCGCGATGGCGCAGTCCATCGGCATCAACACCAAGCGCCTGTTCACCATCACCTTTGCGGTGGGCAGCGGCCTGGCGGCCCTGGGCGGCGCACTGGGCGCCGACATCATCGCCATCCAGCCGACCTATCCGTTCGAAAACCTGGTGTACTTCCTCATCGTGGTGTCGGTAGGCGGCCTGGGCAGCCTGCGCGGCCCCTTCATCGCGGCGCTGCTGATCGGCATCGCCGATACGGCGTGCAAGTACTGGTTCCCCGACGTCGGCTCCTTCTTCATCTATCTCGCCACCATCGCCATCCTGCTGTGGCGCCCGGCCGGCCTGTTCGGGAAACGCGCATGAGGCATCCCGTCGGCTACAACGCGAATCACCGCCTGCGGCTCACCGAGTACCTGCCCTGGGTACTGGCGATCGCGACGTTTTTCTTCCTGGGCGATTACCTGTCGCTGGGCGCGCGTGTCCTCACCTACATCCTGTTCGCCCTGTCGCTGGACCTGATCGTCGGCTACGCCGGCATCGTCACCCTCGGCCACGCCGCGTTCTTCGGCACCGGCGCCTACGTGGCCGGCGTGCTTTCGGTGAAAGTGGGCCTGACCGACCCGATCCTGCAGGTGCTGGCCGGCGCGGCCGCCGCCGGCGTGCTGGGCGTGATCACCGGCGCGGTGGTATTGCGCACCCGCGCGCTGACGCAGCTGATGCTCACGCTCGCCGTAGCCGCGCTGTGCTTCGAGGTGGCGAACAAGGCGAACTCGCTTACCGGCGGCGCCGACGGGCTTTCCGGCGTCAACGTCGCGCCCATCCTCGGCGTGTTCAAGTTTGACATGTTCGGCAAGACTGCCTATCTCTGGTGCTTAGGCCTGCTGTTCATCGGCTGGTTCATCGTCCGCCGCCTGGTCTACTCACCCTTCGGCGCCAGCCTGACCGGCATCCACCAGAACAGTGTACGCATGCAGACCATCGGCGCGCCGGTCTATACGCGCCTCCTGATGGTCTACGCCTTCTCCGCCGTCATTGCCGGCGCGGCGGGCGTGCTGCTGATGCAGACCAGCCAGTTCGTCGGCCTGAACGTGCTGGGCTTCGAGCCTTCCGGCGAGTTGCTGGTGATGCTCACCTTGGGGGGCGTCGGGCGCCTGTATGGCGCCTTTGTCGGCCCCATCGTCTACCTGATCGCGCAGGACTATCTCGCCAAGCAGTTTCCCGAATACTGGTATTTCGGCATCGGCCTGTTGCTGGTGCTGGTGGTGATGTTCGCGCGCGGCGGCGTGCTGGGCATCATCGACGCGGCACTGGCGCGCCTGCGGAGAAAGCCATGAGCGCCGCGCTCGAAACCCGCTTGCTGTGCAAGCGCTTCGGCGCCCTCACGGTGGCGGAGAACATCAATTTCGCCCTCGAACCGGGCGCACGCCACGCGCTGATCGGCCCCAACGGCGCCGGCAAGACCACCTTCGTCAACCTGCTCACCGGGCGCCTGGCGCCCTCCTCCGGCCAGGTGATGCTGGCGGGTGAGGACATCACGAAAGTCGGCGCGCCCGGGCGCGTCAAGCGCGGCCTGGGGCGTACCTTCCAGATCAATACGCTGTTTCGCAACATGAGCGTGCTGGACAACGTCGCCCTGGGCGTGGCCGAGCGCACCGGCGTGGCGATGCGTTTCTGGCGTCCGGCGGCGAAGTATTCGGAAGTACGCGACGAGGCCTTGGCGCTGCTCGACTCGCTCGGCATCGCGGACGAGGCCAGGCGCAATGTCGCCGACCTGCCCTACGGCAAGCAGCGCCTGGTGGAAATCGCCATCGCGCTGGGCCTGAAACCAAATGTGCTCCTGCTCGACGAGCCGGCCGCCGGTGTGCCAACGCTGGAGTCGGAGCGCATTCTCGAGGCACTGGCAAAACTGCCAAAGGAAATGGCGATCCTGATCATCGAACACGACATGGACCTGGTGTTCCGCTTCGCCAGCCACATCACCGTTCTCGTGCAGGGCGCGGTGCTGTGCGAAGGCACGCCCACGGAAATCAGGGCGGACGCGCGGGTGCGCGAGGTCTACCTGGGAGAGCGCCATGGCTGACGCCCTCAAGCTCGAACAGGTGCATGCCGGCTACGGTGCCACCGTGGTGCTGGAGGGCATCGACCTGGCGCTGGCCGAAAAAGGCGCGCTGGCGGTGCTGGGGCGCAACGGCGTGGGCAAGACCACGCTGCTGGCCACCATCATGGGCCACACCACCTTCCACTCCGGCAGCGTGCAGTTCCGCGGCGCGGCAGTGGAAAAAAAGCCGGTGCACGAACGCGCGCGCGCCGGCATCGGCTACGTGCCGCAGACGCGCGACATCTTCCCCTCGCTCTCAGTGGAGGAAAACCTCAAGGTGGCCGCGCGGCCGGGCCGCTGGTCGCTGGAGCGCGTCTACGAATTGTTCCCGCGCCTGGCCGAGCGCCGCGGCAACATGGGCAACCAGCTTTCCGGCGGCGAGCAGCAGATGCTGTCGATGGGCCGCGCGCTGATGGGTAACCCCACGCTGCTGCTGCTCGACGAGCCGCTGGAAGGCCTGGCGCCGGTGATCGTCGACGTGCTGCTGAAGTCGATCCATCGCCTGGTGCACGAAGAGGACCTGACGGTGGTGCTGGTGGAGCAATCCGCCAAGCTGGCGCTGGAGGCAACGCAGGAAGCGCTGGTGCTCAATCGCGGACGGGTGACCTATCACGGCGCCAGCAGCGAACTGCTGGCCGATCCGGGGCGCCTGAGCGAACTGGTGGCAGCCGGCTGACCAGCGCAGGCCGGCGTCCAACAGCCGTGCCTTAAGCGACGCGCCGCCCCGCCGCCATCTGCCTGGCGATGAAGGCCTTGACCATCTCGTGGGCACGGTCGGTCTGCGGGCCGGGTTCGGCGGTCCATTCGTGCACGCAGCCCTGGAACTCGGAATACGTGATGTCGCCGCCGGCCGCCTTATAGCTGGCGACGAAGCGCTGCTGGAAACGCGGCAGCATGTTGTCGTCCATCCCGCCCTGCATCACCAGCATGGGCACCATGCCCACCTTCTCGTGACGGTCGAGGATTTCCTGCGGATTGGCTTCGTGGATGGCGTCGAAGGGGACGAAGTAGGCGCGGTTGTTGTTCATCATGCGCTCGCGCTTCCTGTCTTCGGCGTTCTTGAAACGCATCCAGGTGTTGCTGATCGGCGCGCGCGCGGCCATGTAGGCGACGCGGGCGTTGACGCCTTCGGCGCCGGGCATTGGCAGCGCGTTGTAGCGCGGGTCATCCGGGCGCAGCACCAGTAGCTCGCCAACGTGGCCGCCGCTGGAACTGCCGTAGAGGCCCAGCGTGGTGGGGTCGCCTTTCCACATGGCGGCGTGGGTCTTGACCCAGCGTACGCCGTAGTTGGCATCCCTGACGCTGGCGGGGTAAGGCGCCTGCGAGGCAAGTGTGAGGTCGATGGCTATCACCACCACGCCGCTTTCGGCGATGGCGCGGTCCATCGGCTGCTCGGCGGTGCGGTTTTTCGCATTCCAGGCGCCACCGTGCAGGTCGACCAGCACCGGAAAGGGACCCGCGCCTTGCGGCGCGTAGACGCGCGCCATCAGGGCGCGGCCCTCTTCATTGCGGCGGTATTCGACTTCGCTGACGCCGACGGCGAATTTCGCCGCCGGGTTGTAGACGATAGGCTGCGGGCGTACCGCCGGTCCGGTGTGCGCGCAGCCGGCGAGACCGGCGGCGCCGAGCGCGGCGACCGCCTTGAGCAGCTGGCGGCGCGGCGCGGAAGGTTGAGTCATGGAAAAGCTCCGTATGTTGCGTGGTTCCATCGCTGTCATTCCGCGCCGCCGGGGTGGCGCCTCAGTTTGCCCCTGCCGGGAAGGCGGGCAGCTTCTTGATGTCGCGCACGTCGTGCTGGATCACCATCTTGGCCTTGAGCTGGGTCATGATCTTTTTCACCCGGTCGATCGAGGCAAGCGATTCCGCACGGTCGTAGTTGAAGGAGGGCACGCCATCATGGTCGTAGTTCTCGTGGAAGTGCACCAGATCACCGGTCAGGATCACCGGGCCCATCTTGGCCAGCTTCACCAGCAGGCTGTGATGGCCGGGGGTGTGGCCAGGGGTGTTGAGCATGATCACGCTGCCGTCGCCGAACACGTCCTCGTCGGCCACCACCGGTTCGACCTTGCCGCCTTCCTTGGTCCAGTGGGTGAAGAGCGATACGTTGACACCCGCCGGCGGAGTCGCGGCGATGATGCCGTCCCAGTCACCCTTGCCGATCAGCAGCGTGGAATCGGGAAACGAAGCCACCTGGCCGGTATGGTCACCATGGTAATGGCTGATACCGACAAACTTGATGTCGGAGGGCTTCAGGTTCAGCTTGGCGAGCTGGTCGGGCAGCGAGGTCTTGGGCGCGACATTGGGCGCGCTCATCGACTGGCCGGTGTCCCACAGCAGGTAGTCGTTGCCGTGCTTGATCAGGTAGCAGCTGTAGGTGAAGGCGATTTTCACGCCGGGATAGGCCCAGGTGTCGGAAAAGCGCTGGTTCACCTCGATCGGCGGCGGCGAGGTGCCGCAATCGGCCATACGGGTGAGCGTGATTTCCGGCTTGCCTTGCGCGGCCGCCGGCAGGCTGGCCAGGGCGGCGGAGGCGCAAAGGCCGATCAACGACAGGCGCAACAGTTTGTGCATGGATGTCTCCTCGGTTTGTTATAACGGGCTGGCGATGCAGCGCGCCGGCCCGGTTGTCGTACTGCCGCGGCGGTCGGCCGAAGCAAGCTACTGTATCCCCGCAGTGGGGATGCGTCAATCTACGGCGCTGCGCCGCGCATGGATGCCGCCAGAGCGGACTTGCATGCAGAATCAAGCGCCTGGCCGCAGCAATCGCGCGGCAGCCGCCTCAATGCTCGAGGAAGATGGTCTCGATGCGATGCTCGCGGTTGACCACGTAGGTGACCATGGTCGCGCTATCGGGAAAATAGGTGTAACCGGCCGCTTCAGGCGTGCGGATGATCTTCGCCGTCCCCAGCCTGGCGAGCATGGCCTCGTCGCTGTCGCCGATGCGCACGCCCATCACCGCCCCATCCCACGGCCGGTCCAGGCGCACTGTGGAGACACGCGACGCGCCGTCGAACAGCACCTGCACCCCGCGCGCCTTGAGCACAATCTCGCTGGCCGCGCCGCGCGCCCGCGGCTGCGCGCTGGTTCCCAGCGCCTGCTGCACCTCGGCTACGCTGGCGCCCATGCGCACCGGCGCCCCTTGCGGCTGGCCCAGCGGCGTCCCGCCCGGCACCGCACAACCGGTGGCAAGCAGACCCGCGAAAATAGATGCCACCAGCGCCCTGCATATCGCCGCACTCTGCTTCATGCGGCGAGCATTTCCTTCGCCGCCTTGCGCGTGGTGGCAGTGATTTCGCTGCCCCCCAGCATGCGCGCGATCTCGTCCACCCGCTCGGCAGCCGACAAAGGCGTGACGCTGGAAAGCGTGGTGCCGCCGCTTTGCTTTTTCGCCACCCGCCATTGCGCATCGCCCTGGCTTGCCACCTGCGGCAGGTGCGTCACGCAAAACACCTGGCGCTCGGCGCCGAGTTGCTTGAGCAGCTTGCCCACGACTTCCGCCACCGCACCGCCGATGCCGGTATCGACCTCGTCGAAAATCAGCGTCGGCACGCGCGCCGCGCGGCTGGTGATCACCTGGATCGCCAGGCTGATGCGCGAGAGTTCGCCGCCCGAGGCCACCTTGGAGAGCGCGCGCGGCTCGACGCCGGCATGGCCCGCCACCTGGAACTCGATGCGCTCCAGCCCGGTCGGCCCGCCCTCTTCCAGCGGCTGCAAGGCAATCTGGAACTTGCCGCCGCCCATGGCGAGGGTCTGCATCGCAGTCTCGACCTGCCTGGAGAGCGCCTTGGCCGCCTTGGCGCGCTTGTCGGTCAACAGCTTGGCCGCGCCGAGGTACGCCTTTTCCGCCGCCTCGGCCTCGCGCTGCAAGGCCTCGAGATCAGCGGAGAGCCTCAACTGCGCCAGGCGTTCCTTCAGGCGCGTCATCTCCGCCGGCAATGTCTCCGGGGAGACGCGGAACTTGCGTGCGGTGCCATGCAGGGATTCGAGCCTGCCGCTCACCTGCGCCAGGGCCCGCGGATCGAGATCGGCGCGGCGCAGGTATTGCGACAGCTCGTGCGCCGCCTCCTGCACCTGGATGCGCGCCGGCACCAGGGCATCCACCACGTTCTTGAGACCGGCGTCGTATTCCACCAGGTCTTCGAGCTTGGCGATGATGCCGGCCAACTGCCCGAGAATCGCGCCATCATCCTCGGCCAGCGCCCCCACCGCGCCCTGCGCACCTTCGATCAGGCTGGCGGCGTGCGACAGGCGGGTGTGCTCGCGCTGCACTTCTTCCCACTCGCCTTCGCGCGGCGAGATCTTGATCAGCTCCTCGACCAGCCAGTTCACCTGGTCGCGCTCTTCCTCGAGCCGTTTCGCGTTGGTCTGCGCCTCGGTCAGCGCTTCGCGCAACTGGCGCAGCCGGCGATACAGGCCGCCCACCTCGCGCACTTCGGCGGTGAGGCCCGCGTGCTCATCGACCAGCGCGCGCTGCGCCTCCGCCTTGGTGAGCGACTGGTGCGCATGCTGGCCGTGGATGTCGATCAGGAATTCGCCCGCCTCGCGCAATTGCGCCAGCGTGGCGGCGCGGCCGTTGATGAAGGCGCGCGAGCGCCCGCCGGCGTCGATCACGCGGCGCAGGATGCAGCCGCCTTCCTCGGTCGCCAGTTCGTGTTCGGCCAGCCAGTCAACCAGCGGTTTTGGCGCGTCGAACTCGGCACTGATCTCGGCCTGCTTGCAGCCCTGGCGGATCACGCTCGCATCGCCGCGCTCGCCCAGGGCGAGCGCCAGCGCGTCGATCAGGATGGACTTGCCGGCGCCGGTCTCGCCGGTGAGCACGGTGAAGCCGGATTCGAATTCGAGTTCCAGGCGATCGACGATGACGAAGTCGCGGATGCTCAGGTAGCGGAGCATGATGATTCTGTTCTTGGTGGGTGAGGCAGGGGTTCGGGCTTCAGCGCCGCATTCAAGCGTCGTGCCTTAGCGATAATCGCCGCCGGGCGGCGCGGAGGTGTCGGTCGGCGGCAGCGCGCTCCAGTGCAGTTTTTCACGCAGCATGCGGAAGTAATCGTAACCCTTGGGGTGCAAGAAGCGTATTTTATGCTCGGACAGGCGCACCGTCACGGTATCGCGTTCCAGCAGGGTGATGTGCGCCTGGCCGTCGAAATGCGCGCCGGCGTCGCGCCCGCGGGTGAGCGTCATTTCCACCGTGCAGTCGTCCGCCAGCACGATCGGCCGGTTGGAGAGCGCGTGCGGGGCCACCGGCACCAGCACGATGGCGCTGAGATTGGGATGCAGGATCGGCCCGTTGGCCGACAGCGCATAGGCGGTCGAGCCGGTCGGCGTGGCAACGATCAGGCCGTCGGCGCGCTGGTTGTAGACGAACTGGCCGTCGATGGCCACCGTCATCTCGATCATGCCGCCGATCACGCCGCGGCTCACCACCACGTCGTTCAGGGCAAGGGTATCGAGCAGCACCTGGCCCTGGCGGGTGACGGTGCCGTGCAGGATGTGGCGCTCCTCGGCATCGTATTCGCCGCCGAGGATGGCGATCAGCGCGTCGCGCTTGTCCTTGAGCGCAATGTCGGTCATGAAGCCCAGGCGGCCCTGGTTGATGCCGATCATCGGCACCTTGTGGGGCGCCATCAGGCGCGCAATCGACAGCATGGTGCCGTCGCCGCCCACCACGATGGCGACGTCGGCCCGCTCGCCGATTTCCTGTATCGGCGCGGTGTCGTATTCCGTCATGCCGATGTTTTGCGCCGTATCGCGCTCGATCAGCGGGATGTAGTCGTTCTGCTTGAGCAGGCCGGCAATATCGATCAAGGGCTCGGCGATCCCCTGGCTCTGGTATTTGCCGACCACCGCGACGGTTTTGAATTGTTCAGGCATGGCGAATTAAAGCATATCTGGAGCGCCGGCTTGATGACGCAAATCAGGCGCCATCGAAGCCGTGCCGCCCGCGGCGGTTCAGTCGGTCATCGGCACGTCGGCCTCGTCCGCCGGACGCCGGCGGGCACGGCGCGCATCCAGCGCCTGCAGGGCCACGGCATACAGGCCGGCGCAGGCGATGATGCCCATGCCCAGCAGCGAAAAGCGGTCCGGCACGTACTCGAAGAACAGGATGCCGATCAGGGTGGCGAACGCCAGCTGGGCGTAGCTGAACGGCGCCAGCACGGAGGCCGGCGCGCGGCGAAAGCACAGCATCAAAATCAGGTGCCCGCCGCCGCCCATGACGCCCATGAACATGAGGATGGGCCAGTGGATCGGCTCCGGCGTCTTCCAGACGAAGGGCGCGGCGAAGGTGGCGAGGATTGCCCCGGCCAGGCCGCTGAAAAACATGGTGGTGATGGGATTGTCCGTCCCCGCGTATTTGCGCGTCAGCACCTGGAACATGGCGTAGATCACCGCCATCCCCAGGGGAATCAGCGCCGGCCAGCCAAACAGCCCGCTGCCGGGGCGGATCAGCACCACCACGCCGATGAAACCCACGCCCACCGCCACCCAGCGCCCGGTACTCACCTTTTCCCCCAGCATCGGTCCGGCGAAGAGCGTCACCAAGAGCGGCGTGACAAAGGAAATCGCGGTGAATTCCGCCAGCGGCATGAAGCGCAGGCCGGTAAACGAACAGCAGGTGCACGCCACCAGGATCAGCCCGCGCCCCACCTGCCAAGGCAGGTTGGTGGCGCGGAACATCTCGCGCCCCATCACCGGCACGAAAATCGCCAGCATGCCCAGCACATGGAAGGTGTAGCGGAACCAGACGATCTGCAGCACGGGGTAGTGCATTCCCATGAATTTCGCCGTCGCATCCAGGCTGGCGAAGATCATCGAGCAGGCGAGCATCAGCAGGATGCCCCCGCGCACCCGCTCCGGAGTGGAAAGCGGCAAGCCGGCGACGGCGGACATCTAGGGGCGCACCGGCGCACCCGGATGGGGCACGGCGGCGCCTGGGAGACGTTGCATGGGTTTTGACGGTAATGGGCGCCCCTTGTGAGGGCTAACCCGAATAAGGCGATTTTCTCACAGGGGCGTGGCTATAATCCAGCGCAGGCCGTCACTCAATCCGGGGGAACCATGTCCGTCACGCATAAGCTGATGCGGGCTTGCACGCGTCTGGGCGCAGCCCTGGCCGTTGGCGCGCTGCTGCACCTGCCGGCTAGCGCGCAGGATCTGCGCCTGGGGATGGGGGCCGATGTCACTTCCATCGACCCGTATTACGTCAACCTCTTCCCCAACAACAATGTCGCGATGCATATCTACGACAGCCTGGTGCTGCTCGATGCCGACTCGCGCCTGATCCCGGGCCTGGCGGTGTCGTGGAAGCTGCTCAAGGACGACACCTGGGAATTCAAGCTGCGCCGCGGGGTGAAGTGGCATGACGGCAGCGACTTTACCGCCGAAGACGTCGCCTATTCGATCGAGCGCGTGTCGCAGATCAAGAACAGCCCCGGCCCCTTCACCGTCTACACCAAGGCGATCGTCAAGACCGAGATCATCGATCCCCTCACCATCCATTTCAGGACCAACGGCATCTACCCCCTGCTGCCGAACGATCTTTCGACCATTTCCATCATGTCGAAAAAGGCTTCGCAGGGGCTTTCGACCGAGGACCTGAACGCCGGCCGCGGACAAATCGGCACCGGCCCCTACAAGTTCGTCGCCTTCAAGCGCGGCGACCGTGTGGAACTGGCGCGCAACGACAACTACTGGGGCGGCAAGGGGGCCTGGGCCAAGGTCATTCTCCGCATCCTGCCCAACGACCCGGCGCGTATCGCCGCCCTGCTCTCGGGCGACGTGCAGGCGATCGAGAACATCCCCACCGCTGACTTCGCCAAGCTCAAGAACAACCCCGGCATCGAGGTCAGCACCAAGGTCTCGCACCGCATCATCTTTTTCCACATCGACACCAGCCGCAAGGTCGCCCCCTTCGTCACCGACAAGTCGGGCAAGCCGCTGGATGCCAATCCTTTCCGCGACCTGCGTGTACGCCAGGCAATTTCGAAAGCCATCGACCGCGACGCCATCAAGAGCCGTGTGATGGAAGGCCTCTCGGTGCCCACCGCCAACCTGGTGCCGGCCCCGATGTTCGGCCATAACCCGGCGCTCAAGCCGGACAAGTACGATCCCGAAGGCGCGAAAAAACTGCTCGCCGCCGCCGGCTATCCGAACGGCTTCGGCATGACGCTATTCGCGCCCAACAACCGCTACGTCAACGACGAGCAGATCGCCCAGGCAGTGGCTTCCATGCTCAGCCGCGTCGGTATCCAGACCAAGGTCGAGACCATGCCGATGAACGTGTTCCTGGCGCGCGCCTCCAAGCTGGAATTTTCCTTCGCCATGCTGGGCTGGGGCGCCGGCACCGGCGAATCCTCCTCGCCCCTGCGCACCCAGCTGGCCACCTACGACCCCGCCAAGGGCTGGGGCACCTTCGCCTGGGGCCGCTATTCGAACCCGGCGATGGACAAGCTCCTGGCCCAGGCGCTGAACACCCGCGACGACCACGCGCGCGAAAAGCTGCTGCAGGACGCCACCGCGCTCGCCATCAACGATCTCGGCATCATCCCGATTCACCACCAGATCAACACCTGGGCGACGAAAAAAGGCATCACCTACATTCCGCGCACCGACGAATACACCCTCGCCTTCTATTTCCGCCCGAGCGCGAAATAAGGCGCATTAGCGCCGCGCCCTTTGCCCTCCTCGCCGGCGCGGGGTAGCATCGCCCGACCCGAAGCCCGCCGCGTTCGGCTTTTCGCGGCGCCGTGACACGGGACTACAACCTACAATCCTACGACCAGAGACAAAGGGAAGCCCGCCATGCCATCGTCCACCTTCGCCCGCCTGCTGCGCATCGCCGCGGCCGCACTGCTGCCGGCCTTGAGCGCCGGCGCCCACGCGCAGAACTACCCCGACCATCCGGTGCGCCTGATCATTCCCAACGCCGCTGGTTCCAGCATCGACCTGCTGGCGCGCCTGATCGGGCAGAAGATCAGCGATTCCCTCGGCCAGCAGTTCATCGTCGACGCCCGCCCCGGCGCCAACGGCATCATCGCCATGGACACCACCGCCAAGGCCAAGGCCGACGGCTACACCCTGGCGATGGCGGTGCCGGCCTCGATGACGGTCAACCAGTTCATCTACAAGACGATGCCCTACAAGCCGCTGACCGACCTGACGCCGATCAGCCAGGTGACCAAATTCAGCTTCGCGCTGGTGGTCAACCCGAGCCTGCCGGTGAAGACCGTGGCCGACCTGGTGGCGCTGAACAAGAAGACCGCCGGCGGGCTCAACTTCAGTTCCTCCGGCGTCGGCAACCTCACCCAGCTGGCGGTGGAACTGCTGGGCATGCAGGCCGGCACCAAATTCAGCCACGTGCCGAACAAGGGCGAGTCGCCCGCGCTGCTCGACGTCATGGGTGGACAAACGGCCTTCATGATCACCACCCTGCCCTCGGTGGTGCCGCACATCAAGTCCGGCAAGCTGAGGCTTCTGGCCGTCTGCGGCACGGCGCGCGAACCCGGCTTCCCCGATGCGCCCACCATGGCCGAGGCCGGCTTTCCCAACGTGCAGGTAGTCGGCTGGAGCGGCATGGTCGGCCCCGCCGGGCTTTCTCCCGAGATCACTCACAAGCTGCAGCGTGAGGTTGCCAAGGCACTGGCCACCCCGGAAGTGCGCGAAAACCTCTCCAAGCAGGGCGCCGAGCCAGTGGCCGGCACGCCGGAGCAATTCGCCGCCCTGCTCAAGAGCGAGGCGGAAAAGTGGTCCAAGGTGGTGCAGACTGCCGGGCTTTCGATGTCGCAATAACGCAAAACCGCAACAGGAAAACGCCACATGAAGATCGTCATCCCCGACGACTACCAGAACATGGTGCCGCAACTGGCCTGCTACTCGATGCTGGCCGGGCATGACATCACGGTCCACCAGCAACCGGCCACGAGCTTCGAGCAACTGGTCGAGCGCCTGAAAGACGCCGAGATCATCGTCGCCATCCGCGAGCGCGTCGAGTTCACCCGCGCGCTGATCGAGCGCCTGCCCAAGCTACGTCAGATCGCACTGGTGGGGCGCCACGCCAGCACCATCGACTACGCCGCCTGCACCGAGCGTGGCGTCGCCGTCACCTCCGGCATCACCGGCTCGCCGGTGGCCCCGGCCGAGTTTACGGTGGCGCTGATGATGGCGGCGCGGCGCAATATCGTGTCCGAGGCGGTGGCGATGCGTGCCGGCGCCTGGCCCAGCACCCTGTCGTACCGCCTGCGCGACAGCACCCTCGGCATCTACGGCCTGGGCAAGATCGGCGAACTGGTGGCGCAGGCCGGCGTCGGCCTGGGGATGAAAATCCTCGTCTGGGGGCGCGAAGGCTCGCTCGCCAAGGCAAAGCAGCTGGGCTACCAGCCGGCCGCCAGCCGCGAAGATTTTTTCGCCCAGGCGGACGTGCTGACCCTGCACGTGCGCCTGAACGCCAGCACCCACGGCGTGGTCACCCCCGTAGACCTGGCGCGCATGAAGCCGACGTCGCTTTTGATCAACACCGCGCGCGCCGAACTGATTGCGCCCGGTGCGCTGGTTGCGGCGCTGAAGGCCGGGCGCCCCGGCTACGCGGCGGTCGATGTCTACGAGCAGGAGCCGGTGGTGAACGGCGACCACCCGCTGCTGAAGATGCCCAACGTGCTGTGCGCGCCGCACCTGGCCTGGGCCGAATGGGAGACGTTCGAGCTGTATTTCGGCGAGTGTTTCGAGCAGATCGTCAAGTTCTGCGACGGCGGCGAGCTGCGCCTGGCCAACCCGGAAGTCAAGCCGCGCCGGCCGTAGGAAGCAATCCGAGTCGCGCCACCGGCGCTTTGTGGAACAATGCGGCCCATGAAAATGATCCGCCGCATTGCCTTCCGCCTCCGTCACACCCTCGCCGCCCTGCTGCTGCTCGCCGGCGCCGCGCAAGCCGCCGAGCTGCGTATCGGCATGGGCGCGGACGTCACCTCGCTCGACCCGCATCACATCAACATCGGCTCCAACCTGAGCGCGCTGTGGCATCTCTACGATGCGCTCACCCACGTCAATGCCGATGCGCGCGTGATTCCGGGCCTCGCCCTTTCCTGGCGCACGGTGGATGCCACCACCTGGGAATTCAAGCTGCGCCCGAACGTCAAGTTCCAGGACGGCAGCCCCTTCACCGCCGATGACGTGATCGCTTCCATCGCGCGCGCCCGCGCGATGGAAAAAAGCGGCGGCCAGTTCGCCACCTTCACCAAGGCCATTGTCTCGATGCAGGTGGTGGACCCGCTGACCATCCGCTTCAAGACCGCCAGGCCCTACGCGCTGCTGCCCGGCGACCTCGACTCGATTTTCATCATCAGCAAGAAGATGCAGTCGGCCACCACCGAGGATTTCAACAGCGGCAGGTTCAGCGGCGGCACCGGCCCCTACAAGCTCGCCTCGTTCAAGCGCGGCGACCGCATCGACCTCACGCGCAACGAGGCCTACTGGGGTGGCGCCCCGGCGTGGGACAAGGTTTCGCTGCGCCTGCTGCCCAATGACGGCCCGCGCATCGCCGCGCTGCTGGCGGGCGACGTCGACATGATCGAGAACATCCCGACCACCGATGCCGCCAAGTTCAAGACCAACCCGAAGTTCCGCCTGGTGCAAAAGGTGTCGTGGCGCACAATCTTTTTCACCATGGACCAGGCGCGCGACCAGGTACCCGGCCTCACCTCGAAAGACGGCAAGCCGCTGCCAAAAAATCCCTTCAAGGACATCCGTGTGCGCCAGGCGATTTCGAAAGCGATCAACCGCGGCGCCATCGTGCAACGCGTGATGGAAGGCATGGCCCTGCCCGCCTCCAACGTCGTTGCCCCGCCGGTATTCGGCTATGCCAAGGATTTGCAGCCCGACGCCTACGATCCCGAAGGCGCGAAAAAACTGCTCGCGCAAGCCGGCTATCCCGATGGCTTCGCCATGACGGTCTACGCGCCGAACAACCGCTACGTCAACGACGAGCAGATCGCGCAGGCGGTGGCGCAGATGCTCACGCGCATCGGCATCGCCACCAAGGTGGCCACCTCCCCCGTCACCGTCTACCTCGGCCACGCGCGCGCCGGCGAATACCCCTTCGCCATGCTGGGCTGGGGATCCTTCTCCGGCGACCTGGCACTACGCTCGCTACTCGCCACCCCGACGCCGGAAAAAGGCTACGGCAGCTGGAACTGGGGCAAGCACTCGCTGCCCGCCCTGGACAAGCTGCTCGACGAGGACTTCACCACCACCGACGACAAGAAGCGCGAAGCGATTGCCGTGCAGGCGATGAACACGGCGATGAAAAATGTCGGCGTGATCCCCCTGCATCACCAGATCGCCTCGTGGGCGATGAAAAAGAACCTGGACTACGCGGCGCGCACCGACGAATTCACCTTCGCACGCGACGTCAAGGCCGTGCAGTAAGGAGAACATCATGGCGCTGGATGCGGAAACGTTTGGCTTGCTCAAAGATGGTGTGCGCCGCTTTGTACAGGAGCGCCTGGTGCCTAACGAAGACCGCGTCGAGCACGAGGACGAGGTGCCGGCCGAGATCATCGCCGAGATGAAAGAGCTGGGCCTGTTTGGCCTGTCGATCCCGGAGGAGTACGGCGGCATCGGTCTCTCCATGAGCGAGGAAGTGGAACTCGCCTTCGAACTGGGGCAGACGGCGCTGGCCTTCCGCTCGGTATTCGGTACCAACGTGGGCATCGGCTCGCAGGGCATCCTGATGGATGGCACTGAAGAGCAGCGCCGCACTTACCTGCCGAAAATCGCGAGCGGCGAATATATCTTTTCCTTCGCGCTCACCGAACCCGGTGCCGGGTCGGATGCCGCATCGCTGAAAACCAGCGCAGTGCTCGACGGCGACCACTACGTGATCAACGGCACCAAGCGCTTCATCACCAACGCCGTGCGCGCCCAGGGTTTCACCCTGATGGCGCGCACCGATGCAAACAACAAGGGCGCCGGCGGCATTTCCGCTTTCATCGTGCCGCGCGAGACGCCCGGCATCACGCTGGGCAAGATCGACAAGAAAATGGGCCAGCGCGGCACCAAGACCTGCGACGTGATTTTCGAGAATGCGCGCGTGCCCGCCGCCAACATCATCGGCGGCAAGCCAGGCGTCGGCTTCAAGACGGCGATGAAGGTGCTGGACCGCGGCCGCCTGCACATCTCGGCAGTTTCCACCGGCATGGCGAAAAGGCTGCTCAAGGAAGCCGCCACCTACGCCAGCGAGCGCAAGCAGTTCGGCCAGGCAATAGCCGAATTCCAATTAGTCCAGGGCATGCTGGCCGACATGCAGACCGAACTTTATGCCGCCGAGAGCATGGTGCGCGACGCTGCCGCCAAATACGATGCGCGCGACCCGCAGTTACCGATGCTCGCGGCCTGCTGCAAATACTTTTGCACCGAGGCGGTCGGCCGCGCCGCCGACCGCGCGGTGCAGATCCACGGCGGCGCCGGCTACATCAACGAGTACAAGGTGGAGCGCTTTTACCGCGACGTGCGCTTGCTGCGCCTGTATGAAGGCACCTCGCAGATCCAGCAACTGGTGATCGCGAAAAACCTGCTGAAGAACCTCGACAACTGAGCTTGCGGCTAGGGCCGCGCCGGCGCGGCGGCCCCGCCTGCATCCTGCGTAGCAGTGGCGCGCATCCCCAGCCACACCAGCCCCAACCCCGCCAGTTCCAGCCCCGCGCCGACCCAGCCGATCGCAATGACCCGGCCCAGCGCCACCGCGCCGGAGCTGAGCAGCGCACCGAAGGAAACGCCCAGGTACATCGCCGAGGAGTTGAGCGAGAGCACCACCGGCGCCAGTTGCGGCGCCTGGTGCACCAGATGGGACTGCTGCGCCGGCGCGAACGACCAGCCGACCACGCCCCAGATGGCGATCAGCGGCAGGATCACGAAGGTAGCAACCGCGGGACTCAGCCACAGCGCCGCCAGCGACATCGCGCCGAAAGTCAGCGCCATGCCCAGCGGCACACGGCGGATCACGAAGTCCGGCCCCTTGCGGTCGGCCAGGTGCCCGCCGACGATGTTGCCAACCGCCCCGCCGATGCCGAACAGCATCAGCGCCAGCGCCACGCCCTGGTCGCCCAGCGTGGTGGCGGCGTGCAGGAAGGGCGAGAGATAGGTGTAGATCGCGAAGGCGCCGCCCAGCCAGAAAAAGGTCACCCCCAGGCTGCGCAATATCTCCGGGCGCTTCGCCACGGCAATGCGCTCGCGCAAGCCGGCCGGCGCCGGCATCGCCTGCCGCGCCCGCGGCAGGCACAACCCGGCAAAGACCACCAGCGCCAGCCCCGCCACCCCGGCAAAGGGCGCGCGCCAGCCCCAGCTGTTGCCGAGGAATGCCCCCAGCGGTACGCCGGCCACCATCGCCATGGTCATGCCGAGGTAGACGATGCCGATGGCGCGGCCGCGCTGCGCCGGTTCGACCGAGCCCGCCGCATAGGCACCGGCGGTGGGCATGAAGAGCCCAGCGGTCAGCGCCAGCAGGATGCGCGCCGCCATCAGCCACCAGAAGTCCGGCGCCAGCGCCGCCATCAGGTTGGCGGCGGCGAAACCGCCCATCGCCGCGCGCAGCACCTGCTCGCGCGGCCAGGCGGCGGTGGCAATCGCCAGCAAGGGCGAGCCGATCGCATAGGCGAGCGAAAACGCGGTCACCAGTTGCCCCACAGCGGCCAGCGAGACACCGAGGTCGCGCGACATTGCGGGCAATATGCCGGCAATCACCAGGCCCTCGGTGCCGACCGCGAACGCTCCCAGGGATAGCCAGAACAGGCGCTTGACCATGCTTGCCTCAACAGTTCAATAGTTCAACAATAATTGAACTATAAAATTCCGCACTGCCGCATGTCAAGAACATTGTTCAATGAATGTTGAACTATTGTCCGCTCCGCGCTAGACTGCGGGCATGCAGCGCGACGTTTTTCATCCGGCCACCGGGCAGATCAGCCTGCCCGCCGTCTACAACGCCCTCTCCGATCCGGTGCGCCTGCAGATCGTCGCCCGCCTGTCCGAACTGGGCGAACTGGGCGAACTCACCTGCTCGGCGTTTCTCGACTACGGCTCGAAGACGGTGATTTCCTATCACCTGGCGCGCATGCGCGAAGCCGGTGTCACCCGCACGCGCATCGAGGGCAAGCAGCACTACGTCTCGCTGCGCGCGGGCGATCTTGAGACGCGCTTTCCCGGCTTGCTGCCGGTGGTGATCGCCAGTGTGCGCGCCGAGGTCAAGGCGGCGGCCAGGAAAAGCCCTGTCTGCGCAGCGCCCAAGCGCCCGGCGAAAAAACCCGCCGCGCGCAAGTCCGCGAAAGCCGTCGCCTGAGGAGCCGCAAGTCCGTTCTGCGGATACAGCCGGCTACTTCTTGAGGCCCGCTTCCTTCAGAAAGCGTTTTTTCTCCGCCTCATCGGTCAGGTGCACCGCCAATTCCAGGTACATCGCATCGACGTCGAGCGATTTGGCGGCCGCCTTTTTCACCAGCACCTTGGCGATCGGCCCCAGGTAGGGCGTCAGGCGCGTGATGGCGAGGTCGATGTCGGCTTGCGGCAAACCACGCCGCGCCACCATGGTGGGTGCATTGGCGCGATTGTCGGTGCCCTCCGATGGCAGGGTCTGACCGAGAATGATGCGGGCACGCGCGGCGAATTGCTGGCGCTCCTCGTAGCCATCCAGCGTATTGACCAGGATTTCCACCAGCGCCGATGCATCCAGCGACTTCGCCGCACCACGCTTGACCAGGGTGCGCGCCACCGGGCCGATGCGTTGCGTCAGTTCCTCCGCCAATGCCGCCAGCGCCTCGGGCGGCCAGCCGCGTGGCATCGAGGTGGTCTCGCCCACCAGCGGCGCGGGGCGCGCGGCGGTGGCGATCATGGTCATGGTGGCATCGCTGCCCTCGCCCGAGCGCAGCGCGGCGTTGAGCCCGCGCAGGAATTCGCCGGCGGTGGCGTAGCGCGTCTCCTTCTTTTTCGCCAGCGCGCGGTTCAGCACTTCGTCGAGCGCGGGCGGCAGGCTGGCGTCGATCTGCGTCGGCGCCGGGTGCGGCTCGTGGCAGATCTGGTAGGCCACCACTTCGTTGGTGCCGGAAAACGGCTTCACCCCGGTGATCATCTCGTAGAGCACCACGCCGGCGGAAAACAGGTCGGCGCGGTTGTCCACCGGCAGGCCGGTGTACTGCTCAGGCGCCATATAGCTGGGCGTGCCGACGATCATGCCGGTCTGCGTCAGGTTGCTGGTGTCCAGTCGCGCGATGCCGAAGTCGGTCACCTTCAACTGGTTGTCGACGGTGACGATGATGTTGCCCGGCTTGATGTCGCGGTGGATCACGCCGCGCTGGTGCGCATAATCCAGCGCGCTCAGAAGCTGCCCCATCATCTGCGCGATATCGGCCAGCTGCACCGCGCCGCGCGCGCGCAGGTATTCGCGCAGGCCCTGGCCTTCGGCGTATTCCATGGCAATGAAGGCGGTGTCGCCGTCCTCGCCGTAATCGTAGATGGCGACGATGCCGGGGTGGGTCAGCCGCCCGGCAGCCATCGCCTCGTTGCGAAAGCGCGCCACCATCTGCGCGGCGTCTTCCTGGCCCGCCAGGTCCCTGCGGATCGCCTTCAGCGCGACGTGGCGCGCGATGCCGGGGTCAAAGGCCTTGTAGACCACCCCCATCGCCCCGCGCCCGAGGATGCCGGTGATCTGGTATTTGCCGAGGGACTTCGGCGCATCTGAGGCGAACTGCGACATGATTTCCTTGGGATTTGCCCGCGGTCCGACTGCGCATCGCAGGCCGGCGGGCCCGGCCTTTCGCGATCTTACTCGTCCAGCATCTTCAGCGCCTGCGCCAGGCTCTTTTTCATCCGGTTGAACGACTGCGCCAGCACCGCGATCTCGTCGCGGCCCTTGACGTTGAATTCAGCCGTATCGACCTTGCCCAGGCTCACCTCGTCGGCGATCGCCGCCAGCTTGCGCACCGGGTTGACGACGATAAACATCAGCATCAGGTTCAGCACCACGAAGATGGCGACGAAAATCGCCGCCAGCGAGATCATGAAGGTGCGGAAGGCCGCGTCGGCGCGCGCGATCGGCAGGGTCATCGGCACCGACACCACCTGCGCGCCAATCACCTCCTGCATCTTCCAGCCGAAGCCGTTGGCGGTGCCGTACTTGTCGAGCATGGTCTTGGGCGCCACATCCACCGTGCTGTGGCACACCAGGCAGGCGCCGTTGGTGATCTGGATCGGGCGCGCCATGAAGAGCGACTTGCCGGAAGGCGTGTCGCGCACGCCGGTGATTTCCTTCTGGCCATTGTCCTGGCGGAAACGGTTGACCACGTCGGCCTCCCAATCGCTGGCACGGTCGCGCAGGTTGGTCGGGTTCAGCGTGGCTTCCTTGTAGGCGAATTCGGGAAACTTGGCGTGCAGGGCGTCGAACTGCTCGGTGGCGCCGTAGGCGGGCACGGTCTGCGGCAGGAAATCGTATTTCATCTGCGTCTGCAACAGCGGCGCGATCTGCCCGGCGGTGTAGCCGCGCGAAGCCAGCGCGGATTCCATGATCAGGCGCGCGTTCTGCAGGATTTCCTCCTTGGCGTTGCGCTGCAGGAGGTCGTAGGTGACGAAGCCCGCCGCCGCGAAACCCAGCGAAAAGACGATGATGAACACCAGGTTGAATTTGATCACCAGTTTCATGGCGCGTTCCTTATTTCGCTTTCGCCTTTTTGGCGTGTGGTTTCTCCGGCCGGACGGCCGCTTCCCATTCCGGGTAATCCTTGATCACCGGCTGCAATTGCGCCAGGAAATCCTTGTCCTGCAATTTCGGCTCGAAGCGCGCGAGGATCGCCGCGCGCGCCTGCGGATAGCGCCTCACCCAGGCTTGAAGATCGTCGAAGCCGGCCTCGCGCTCGGGCTTGAGCGCGACATTCTTCGCCCGCAGCTTGGACAGGCGCACCGGCAGCCGGTCGAGATAGACCTTGGGCATGGCCGATACAAAGGCCGGCGGCGGGCGGCGCGCCACAGTCACGCTCGAATCGGCCTTGACGGCGACGAAGTCCCCGCCCCTGACAACCGCCGGCTGTCCGGGGCGGGAGGCGGCGAAAGTCGGCACCACTTCGCCGGTCTCGAGGAACAGTTGCGTGCCGGCGGCGCCGGTGTTGACCACGTAAGTCGATTTCGGCGCCAGCAGGCGTACTTGCGGGGTGGCCACCGCCGCCAGTTGCGCCGGCGCGGCAAGATTGAACTTGACCCAGCCGGCGGCAAGCAGCAGGTCGCCGGGCTTGCCGCCGGCGTGCGCCGGCAACATCGCCTGGGCCCCGGAGGCAAAGCTCAACAGCGTACCGTCGGCCAATTCGACTTGCAGCAGCGCGCCGTCCTCCAGTGCCAGCAGGTCGCCCTCTTCGAGGACACTGCCCTCGGCCGGCGCCGATACCCCCAGCCCGCGCGCGACGTGGGCGCGCCCATCCATGACGGTCACTGTACCCAGCGGTGCCGCGTGCGCGGCAGCCGCCAGCCAAAAAGCCAGCACTGCCCGAATTGCGATTTTTCCCATGAATTCCCTGATCGCGACTCGCACGGCTTGATTTTTTGAAGGCGCCTGTGCGTCAGACCGAATGATACCCGCATCGCGCCCGGCTTTGCCCCTTCCGTCGCCGCCTACTGCCCGCCGATCACCGCCACCAGCACCTTCGCGGGACGCGCGCCCGCCGACACCAGGCTGTGCGGCAGGTAGCCGGGAAAGCGCGCGCTGTCGCCGCGGGCCAATACCGTCTCGCGGCTGCCATAGCGCATGCGAATCTTTCCCTCAAGGACATAGAGGACCTCATCACCCGCATGATGCGCCACGGTGCGGCTGTCGGTGGCCCCCACCGAGACCACGAACATGTCCAGCGGGCTGCCGTTTTCGCTGGACGTCACCACCTCCAGCACATGCGCCCCCGCCTGCGCGCTGGCGGAAAGGCGCTTGCGCTTGGCGGCGCGCACTATGTGCATGTCCTCGTGCGGGTCGTTTTCCCCCAGCAGGGCGCTGATCGACACGCCCAGGCCATGCGCGATCGCCTGCAGGGTGCCGATCGAGGGCGACTTCTCGCCACGCTCCAGGCGCGAGATGTGGCCACGGTCCAGGTCCACCGCCTGCGCCAACTCCTGCAGGGTCAAGCCCTTGCGCCGCCTGAGCGACCGGATGCGCCAGCCCACCAGGGACTCGGGCGCCGGCGCGGCGGGCGCCTGTTTCGACTTCACCTTGTTCTCCTTGTTCCTGCAAGGCGCCAGGCGGCGCCGCGCCCGCATGATACCCCGGCCACCGGTTGCATTAAGTTACAACATGATGTAACTTGGACAACATGTTGTCCAAAGGAGGCTGCGTTGCCTGATTCAGCGCACGCGCCCGGTCCAGGAGCACTCATGAGCACCACAAGGGAAATCACCCCGAAAGACGAAATCCGCGCTCGCGTCGACCGCGAGCTCGCGGAGTCCATCCAGCCGCCGGATTGGTCGGTACCGCAAAAGCTCGCGCTGGCCTGCCGCATGCTCGCCGCTGAAGGGCACTGGCGTGGCGGTCTGGCGGGCCAGATCACTGCGCGCGGCGAGAAACCCGGTACCTTCTACACCCTGCGCTTCGGCTACGGCGCGGATGAAGCCACTGCCTCCGAACTGATCCTGATCGACGAGAATCTCAAGGCGCTCAACAGCCCGCACCTGCCGAACCCGGCGACGCGCTTTCACATCTGGGTCTACCACCAGCGCCCGGACGTGCAGTGCATCGTCCACACCCACCCGCCGGCGGCTTCCGCCTTGTCGATGATCGGCGAAAAGCTGACAGTGGCGCACATGGACGCCACGCCCTTTTTCGACGATTGCGCCTACCTGTCCGAGTGGCCGGGGCTGCCGATCGGCGACGACGAAGGCGAGATCATCTCTTCGAATCTCAAGGACAAGCGTGCCATCCTGCTGGCCCATCATGGCCTGCTCACCGCCGGCGCCACCATCGAGGAAGCTGCCGTGATGGCGTTGTGGCTGGAACAGGCGGCCGACATCCAGCTGCGCGCGCGCGCCATCGGCCCGATCCTGCCGATCCGCCCCGAACGTGCGAAGGAGTCGCACGACTTCCTGGTAAAGCCGCAGATCACGGGGTTGACCTTCGCCTATTTCGCGCGCCGCGTACTGAAGAGTGCGCCCGAGACCATCAAATAATCACCCACAGGGAGCTACAAATGAGCAGACGACAATTCCTGCGCGGCGCCGCCGCGGCGGCCGGCGCCGTGGCCGGCAGCGCGGCCTGGGCGCAAAGCGCCCCCGCCGGTACGGTGCGCTGGCGCATGCCCTCAAGCTTTCCCAAGTCGCTCGACACGGTGTG
Organism: Burkholderiales bacterium; assembly: GCA_036498945.1. Classification (GTDB taxonomy): domain Bacteria; phylum Pseudomonadota; class Gammaproteobacteria; order Burkholderiales; family JAEUOS01; genus JAQGMJ01. The sequence continues at coordinate 50,665 of DASYEQ010000088.1, forward strand.
GGGCAATGCGGTGATGATCGCCGAGCGCGTGCGCAGGCTTACCGACGGCAAATTCGACATCCAGCCTTTCGCGGCGGGCGAGATCGTGCCGCCGCTGCAAGTGCTCGATGCCGTGCAGAACAACACCACCGAATGCGGTCACACCGCCGGCTTCTACTACCTTGGCAAGGAACCGGCGCTGGTGTTCGACACAGGCGTGCCCTTCGGCCTGACGCCGCGCCAGCACAACGCCTGGCTTGCCTACGGCGGCGGCATGGCGTTGATGCGCGAGGTCTACGCCAAGTTCGGCGTAGTGCAGATGCCCTGCGGCAACACCGGCGCGCAAATGGGCGGCTGGTTTCGCAAGGAGATCAAGAGCGTGTCCGACATCAAGGGCCTACGCATCCGCACCCCGGGCTTTCTCGGCATGGTCTACAGCAAGCTGGGCGCGGTGCCGCAGCAACTGGCGGGCGGCGACGTCTATCCCGCACTGGAAAAAGGCACGCTGGATGCAGTCGAATGGGTCGGGCCGTATGATGACGAGAAGCTGGGCTTCGGCAAGGTAGCGAAGTACTACTATGGCCCCGGCGTGCTGGAACTCGGCGCCTCCGTCTGCTTCATCGTCAATCAGAAGGCCTGGGACACCCTGCCGCCGCTGTTCAAGGAGGCGCTGCAATCGGCCTGCGCCGAAGCCGGTGCCGACATGCTGGCGAAGTACGACGCCAACAACATCATCGCGCTCAAGCGACTGATCGCCGGCGGCGTCAAGCTCTCCAGCTGGCCGGACGCGGTGATGAAGGCAATGCAGCGCGCCACCGGCGAAGTGGCGCGGGAATTGGCCGGCAAGGACCCGCTGTTCGCCAAGGTCTACGCGCAGTGGCGCACCTTCCGCAACGACCAGCAATTGTGGTCGGCGATCAACGACGGCGCTGCCGAACGCTTCCTCGCCGCCAACCGCGACAAGACCTAAGGCCGCTACGCCGCCCGCGGCAACACGCCGCGCGCGGCGATTTCCTGTTGCAGGTCGTAGCCGGTGTGGGTGTAGGCGCGCTCACCCGCCAGATGGTTGAGCCACATCAGGCGATAGGCGGCTTCCATGTCGCGCACGAAAGCGTCGTAGTCCATCAGCGGGCTGGCACGCATGCGCTCGCGCACGCCGGCGCGGAAGGCGGCGATACGTTCGGGCGAGCGCGCCAGCGCGACGGCGGCGGCAACGTAGCCCTCGGCATCGTTGGCGACCAGCTCCTCGTAGCCCAGCAGGCGCAGCGGGCTCGCGGTGGCGGCGCCGAAGGCCTGCCGGCCGGCCATACAGATGATCGGCAGGCCCATCCACAGCGAATGCAACGTGGTGGTGCCGCCGGAGACGGGAGAGGTATCCAGCGCGATGTCGGTTTCCAGCCCCAGACGCATGAAATCGGCCATCGGCAGGCGCGGCAACAGGCACACCCGCTCGAGCGGCAGGCCCAGCGCCGCCAGGCGCGGGCCCTGGCGCTCCAATGCCTCTTCCAGCGTGCGCTCGGCGCTTATCAGGGTGAGCGTGGCCTCCGGCACCGCCTCCAGGATGCGCTTCCACAGGCGCAGCATGTCGTCGGTCACCTTCTTCAGATTGTTGAGCGAGGCGAAGGCCACCGCGCCGCGCGCGTGCAGCGGCGGCTCGGCGGTAAAAGGCGCATCCGCCGGCGGATGGTAGATGGCGCTGGCGCGCAGGCGGAACAGGGTTTCCGAATGCGCTGCCTCGGTCATGCCCGGCGGGTCCATCAGGCCGTCGGTGATGCGATAGTCCATCGCGTGCATGCCGGTGGTGTACATGTAGCCCAGCCAGGTCGCCTGCACCGGCGCGGCGCGGCGCGCGAAGCAAAGCAGGCGGTGGCCGCGCGTATGGCCGGAAAGGTCGATCAGCACGTCGATCTTCTGCCGCCGCACCAGCTGGTGCACCTGCGCGTCGTCCATCGCGGAAACGTCGAACCACTGGTCGACGCCGCGTTTCAGGCGCGTGGTCACAGCGTCTTCCGGGCCGGAGGAAAAGACGCAGACGTGGAAATTGCCGCGGTCGTGGCGGGCGAAAATCGGCTCGACGAAATACGCCACCGCGTGATCGCGCAAATCGGCCGAAACGTAGCCGATGCGCAGGCGCCGGCCGGGACGGCGGTCGAGGGTAAAAGGCGCGGCGGCCGCGGTGAGCGGGTCGGCGAAGCGCTCGGCCCAGCGGCGGAAACCCGACAGGGTCAGCGCCGGGTCGCCGCCGTGCGTCGCCTGCAGCGAGGCGCGGTAGGCATAGAACTGCGCATGGTCAGGGTCGGCATCGATCGCCTGCTCGAGCAATTGCAGCGCCGCCGCATGATCGCCCATGCACTCATGCACCACCGCGCAGCCGAACAGGGCTTCGGCCTCGCGCGGCGCCAGTTGCAGCACGAAGTTGAAGCTCTCCAGCGCCTCCTTCAGCTTGAACAGGTCGAGAAAGCAGAAGCCGACATAGGTCCAGGCGCGCATGCTGCCCGGCTCGACGGCGATGCAGCGGGTGAAACTGTTGATGGCGCCGGGAAAATCGCCGTTATGCCTTTGCATCATGCCCAGGCGCAGCCACAGGCCGGCGTCGCCGGGACGCTGTTGCAGCGCCGCCTGGGCTTGCACGATCTGTTCGTCGATTCTGGCCATGCTGCCGGTTTCCTTTTTGCGCACGGCACAATGCCGCCCGCAGACCCATCCCGGCATCAAGCTTAAGCGGTGCGGTGGGCGCGCAAAGCAGTGAAAAACGGCCAAAACATCGCCGATTCCACTGTCATTGCGCGCTTTTTGCCGAGGCGCGCGTGCTTTCCGGTATGCTTCGCCTGAAACCCACACCTTGGCGCCGCGTGAGCGGCCTTGCGCGGCCGCGGCGGCACCTGATAGACAATCCCTATGTTCCCCGAGCGCCCGATTGATTTGATCGTGCCTTTTCGCCAGGACAGCGCCTCCGATTTCGTCGCGCGCCTGATCGCCGCGCGCCTGGCGCAGACCTGGGGCCAGGACATCGCCGTGCACAACCATCCGCGCGAAGGCACCGCCGGCGGCGTCGCCCTGGCCGCGCGCGCGCCGGCCGACGGCCACACGCTGCTGCTCGGCACCTCCACCACGCATTGCATCGCCCCCGGCCTGGATACCAGGCTGCCCTATGACCCCGGCGCCGACTTCCAGCCCATCAGCCTGATCGGCTGGGCGCCCAACCTGCTGCTGGTGCCGCCGCGCGGCCCCGCCAGCGTCGACGAACTGCTGGCGCGCGCCCGCGAAAAACCCGGCGCGCTCGGCTACGCCTCCACCGGCGCCGCGCGCACCAGCCAGTTTTCCGCCGCGCTGCTGGGCGCACTGGCCGGCGTGAAGTTCAGCGCCCGCCCCTATGCGCGGGGACGCGGCGGCGCCCTGCAAGAGCTGATGGCCGGCAAGGCCGACCTGATGTGCGCCAACGTGCTGGCTGCCCTGCCCCACGTGCGTGCCGGCGAAGTAAAGGCATTGGCGGTCGCCGGCACCCTGCGCTGCTCTGCCCTGCCGGCCCTGCCGACACTGGAAGAAGCCGGGGTGGCCGGCTACGCCGCCGACCTGTGGATGGGCCTGTTCGCCCCGGTGCGCACCCCGATGCAGGTCGTCATGCAGATCCGCCATGAGCTGGGCATCGTGCTGGGCCACACCGATCTCCTCGGCACGCTGGACGAGCGCGGCTTTTTGCTCGACGTGAAACCGGGCGCCGAATTTACCGCCGAAATCGCCGACAGCCAGGCGCAATGGCGCGAGGTGATCCGCTTGTGCGCCGCCGCTGCCTAGAAACATGAAGCGTGCGTTCAAGGCCGGCGCCGCCTTGCCGGCGCTTGGAGTAGCTGGAGTATTGGCCTATGCGCTCTGCGCCCTCGCTCTGGGCGCGATCAGCGTCAACCGCGACTATCGCGCGCCGGCCTCCGGCATCACCATCTACCTGCAACACAACGGCGTGCACACCGACCTGCTGCTGCCGGTGCAGGCCGCGCAGATCGACTGGCGCGGCGACTTTCCGGCGCGCGATTTCGCTGCGCCCGTCAAGCCGCTGAATGTGCCGCTGGCGCTGGATCCCGGCATCCCGCCCGATCGCAACCCGGCCGCCGCCTATGTCGCCATCGGCTGGGGCGACCGCGGTTTTTACTTCGATACCCCAACGTGGGCCGATCTCACCGCGGCCACCGCGCTCAAAGCCCTGAGCGGCGCCGGCCCCAGCGTGCTGCACGTCGAATACGTGCCGGTACCGGCTTCCACACCCGGCCTGGCGCCCAACCTGCGCCGCCTGGTGCTCACCCCCGCCGCCTATGCGCGCCTGGCCGCGCACGTGAAGGCTGCTTTTGCCAACGATGCGCATGGCGCGCACGTCGCCTACCCCGGCCGCGGCTACACCCCGCACGACACCTTCTATGCCGCGCGCGGGCATTTCAGCCCGATCCTCACCTGCAACGAGTGGGTGCGCGAGGCACTCGCCGCCGCCGGTGTGCGCGTGCCGGCGTGGGCGCCCTTGCGCTATGCGCTGTTCGATTAGCCGAAGAAGGCCAGCAGCGCGGCAAGCGTTTCTTCCGGCGCTTCTTCCGGCAGGAAGTGGCCGCAGGGCAAGGCCTGCCCCTGTGGGTGGGCGATCAGGTCGCGCCAGGTGTCCAGCGGCTTGAAGATGCGCCCGACCACGCCCTCGGCGCCCCAGAGGATCAGGCTGTCGCAGGCGATCTTGCGTCCGGCGGCGACATCCTTGCGATCATTCTCCAGGTCCACGGTGGCGCCGGCGCGATAGCACTCGCAAGTGGCGTGGATGCACGCCGGGTCGCTGAATACGCGCAGGTACTCGGCCAGCGCGGCGGCGTCGAACACTTCCGGTTTTTTGGCCCACTTGCCGAAAATGGTGTCGAGCCAGTATTTCGGATCGGCGCCGATCAGGGTTTCAGGAAACGGCGCCGGCTGGATCAGGAAATACCAGTGAAAATACGCCTCCGCCAGCGCCATGCTGTCGGCCTCGTACACCGCCTTGGTGGAGACGATGTCGAGCAGCGCCAGCTTTTGCACCGCCGCCGGATGATCCAGCGCCAGGCGGTAGGCAACGCGGCCACCGCGATCATGCCCGGCGACGAAAAAGGTCTCGTGCCCGAGGGCGCGCATCAGACCCAGCACATCGGCCGCCATGGCGCGCTTGGAATAAGCCGCGTGATCGGCGCCATGCGCCGGCTTGGCGCTGTCGCCGTAGCCGCGCAGGTCGGGGCACACGACGCGATAGCGCCGCGCCAGTTGCGGCGCCACCTTGTGCCACATCAGGTGGGTTTCGGGATAGCCGTGCAACAGCAGCAGCGGCGGCCCCTTGCCGGCGGTGGCGACGAAGATCTCGACACCGTCCACATCAATGCGCCGGGTATCGAAACCTTCAAGCATGGCAATCTCCCTCTACTGCCGGCCGACGACGTCGATGCCGATGCGCTCCCAGTCGGCGCCGTGCTGGATCAGCCGGCTCATGCGCACGACATAGCGCCCGTCCTCGGTGTCGACGTGATGGGTCCTGGAGGGATCGAACGCCCCGGCGCGCAGGATCAGCGAATCGGCCAGGCCCCGCACCTTGTCGCCCAGCACGAAAAAGCCGAAGTTGATGTCGGTGGCCGGATCGGGAATGAAATCGCCCCCACCCTCGCCCAGGAGGCGCACCGGCCGCCAGTCGCCCGCCAGGCGCTGCACGCCCACTTGCAGGCCGTCGGCATGGCCGATCACCCGCACCGAGGTGCCGATCACCCATTGCCCGGGCTCGTTGTCCCAGAACGCCACCAGCACGCCCTTGTCCACGCGGCCCGCGTCGGCGGGCACCATGAAGCCCGCGCCCGAAGGCGAGAAGTCGGTCATGCGCCACACCGCCGAGGGCCCGCTCATCACGCAAGCCTTGACGCAATCGACGAAGCCGGAGGCCGCGTGCACGTCGACGTTGCCGACACGCTGGCGGTCGCTGCCGCGGCCGCCGCGGCGCGCTTCCACGAAAGCCCAGAAGCGGTTCACCTGATCGAGCGCTTCGTAGAACTCGAACATCGGGTTGGTGGTGTAGGAACCCAGCGTCAGGGTGCAGATGGTCTGGAAATACTCGGCGCGCGCCAGCCCGACGTAGGCCACCACGCGCGCATGATCGAAATAGCGCGGCTCGGCCGTCTCCACCCCCGCCGCCACCGGCAGCGGCCCGCGCGTGCCGGCAAGATCGACCACGTAGTCATGGCGCGCCGGGTCGTACTGGCTTTCGATCTTGGTGCCGACCGACCACTCGCCGAACCATTCGAAGATCTTGTCGGCCTGGCGCCGCGTGTAGCTGCCCGCGCCCAGCACGGCGAACAGCAGCATGCGCACATAGAAATGCTCGGCGGAAGCGCCGGCGCCCAGGTCGTCGCGCGCCGTGCCGGAGTCTTCGGCGGCGCCGTAGAGCTTGTGCGCAATGCCCCATACCGCGTCCGGCACCATTTCGCCGGAGATGATGCAAAGCAGGGAGAAATGCATCGCCAGGCGCAGGCCGCGCGCGTAGAAGGCCGGGTCTTCCACCGCCACCACGGCCAGCAGCAGCGAATAACATTGCGCGCGCATGCGCGCCTGCTCGGTGGCCGGCGCGCCGCCGGCGTGGCGCCATTGCTGGCGCGCGAAGGCGAGGCGGTCGGTGAAGCCGTCGTCCATCGCCGCCATCTGCTCCAGGTGCGCGGCGGGGTCGCCCTGCCAGCCTTCGATGTCGGACATGTCCTGCGTCATGTCCTGGCTGATGGAGGGCTGGAGGCCGTCGTCCTGCGGCGGCGGATTGACGGGGCGGATCATGCCTCTTCCTCCACGCCGCCCGGGCCATGCATGGCATCATGCAGGTCCTGCGCCAGCACGTAGCGCGTCATGTCGAGGGTCGAACCCAGCCACATCGAGGGCATGTTGAGGTCGTAGCCGGTCACGTCCGCGTCCCCGAACAGCAGCTCGTCGGGCGCCAGCAGCCTGCCGTAGGCGGCCACCGTCTCCCATTCGTCGGCGCCGGGGAACTGCGAAGAAAAGCCGCGCGCGACGGCGACGTATTCGCGCGCCATGCCTTCCATGCGCAGGATCTCGAGGAGCGCCAGGCGCACGCGCTGCGGGTCGGGCGTGCGGTCGGCGGCGTATTCGAGCAGGTTGATCGCACGGTTGGTATCGAAGTCTTCCTGGTAATAGGTGCGCGCCAGCGAGATGATCGATTGCGGCACCTTGAGCTTGGCCTGTCCATGCACGATTTCCGGAAACAGCTTGAGTTCGAATTCCTGGCGGTAAAGCTGCGCGCGCATTTCGGAGTCGCCGTCGCCGCCGAGATCGATGTCGAGGGTGCGGTGCGCGCCGGTGGCTACCACCTGCTCGGGCGGTGCGGCTGGCGCCTGCGGCATGGCCAGATGCGCGGCCGCCAGCTCATCCACCAGGGTCTTCATGCGCAGCATCGTCGGCGACGGCCCGCTGCTGGCCGAAGGCACGAAGGTGACATCGTGCGCCGGAGAAGGCGGCGGCTCGGGAACGTCGCCGAACGGGTCGGCCGCCTCGGCCGCGGGCGCCGGCACGGGAGCGGAGGCCGGGGCCGCCGGCATTTCGGGCGCGGGCGCCGCGGCTTGCGGTGCGATGGCGCCGTCGAGCGAAAACTCGATCGGGTCGCCGTGATCGGCGGGGCCGGGGCCGGGAGCGGCGACCGGCGCGGGCGGTATCGCCGTCTCGGTGGGCGACAGTTCGAAGGTGATCGGCGGCAGTTCGGAGGGTTCGGCAGTCTCCATCTCGCCCAGCGCCATCGGTGCCGGCGGCGCGGGCGGCGGGCTCACCGCGGGTTGCGGCGGCTCATCCAGGCTGAATTCGGGCTCGTCGCCACCACGCGGCGGATTGGCGTAGAAGTCCTCGACCGGCGGCACCGCGCCGGGCTTGTGCGGGAGCTCGACGGTCTTGGTGATGGTCGGCTCATCCTCCACCACTGCCTTGGGTGCGGCCGGCGGCGTCGGACGCGGCGTGGCCACGCGCGGGCCGGCAGGCGCGGGGCGCCCCATCGGCTTCTTCGCCGGCTTGACGGGCGCTTCGGGCGGAGCAGCCTCGGCTACCGGGGCCGGTGCATGCACCGGGATCTCCTCCTCGGGACGCCAGGCGGCCACGCCCGATTCATCTTCCAGGCCGGTCGGCTCGACGCGCTCTGGCTCGGGCGGCGTCAGGTCCACCGTGACGCGGCGTGCACGCGCCGCCTTGCTCTCACTGCGGCGGCGCCAGCTCCAGAATACCAGCGCCATCACGGCGACGCAGCCGATGAAGCCCAGGGCCAGAGCCAGGCCGTTGAGCCAGGCCGCGAGATTGCGCTTGTCCGCTTCCAGCTGGGCGATGCGCCTGGCGTCATCGGCGCGGGCGGCGTCGCGCTCCTTCTGGATGGCGGCGATCTGCGCCTTCAGGTCGTTGACGGCGCCGCCCAGGCGGGTGACGTCGTCCTGCATCTTCTGGTTTTCCGCCAGCGGGTCGCTCATGCGTGCGCGCCATTCGGCGCGCAGGTTCTCGCGCTGCTGCGGCGTCACCGCGGCCATCGCCGGCAGCGCGAGGCTCGCCAGCGTATCGCTGCCGCGCAACAACGGCGTGGGGTTGGGCTCGTCGCTGCCGGGACGCGACAGGGTGAGGCGGTATTTCGGCCCGCGCTCGCGCTCTTCCACGCGCGGGCGCACGGCGCCGCGCCGGCCAGGCGGCGGCGTCACGCCGGGCTCGTAAGGCAAAGTAGCGGCCCGGCCACCCGCGGGCGCGGCCACCGTGGCCGGCGCGCGCTGGCGCCGCGGCCGTTGCGCCGGGGCGGAGGCGCCGCTCTGCGGCGGACTGATGGCTGCCGAAGGACCGGATGCGGCCGCCGGCGGGGTGATCGCGGCGTCAGGTGCGGAGGCAGAGCCGGCCGGGCCAGGGGCGATGCCCGCCTGCGGGCGTTCCGGCGCGCCATAGGCGCCGCGCAACACCGGCGCATCGGCGCGCGGCGGATCGAGCGCCACCATGAATTCGCGGTTGAAGACCGCCGACGGGCCGCAATTGACCGACAGGCTCAGGCGCACCAGCGGCTCTTCCACCGGGCGCGCGGTGCGGATGACGATGGTGCCGCCGCTGCTCTCGGGGCGCACATCGATGCGCGGGTCGACCAGTTCGGGCACGCCGATGACGGCGGCGCCGTTGCTGACGTAGCGCGTGCGGATGCACAGCGGCACCACGTCGTCGCCGCGGGTGGCGGTATAGCGCACGGTGCCGAGGAAGGGCTCGCCCAGATGCGACTGGATCTTCAGTTCACCCAGCGACATGGCGTGCGCCGCTCCGGCCAGGCCCAGGATGCCGGTCAACGCGAGGGGACGCAGGAAAACGTATGACAATTGTTTGATTGAGGGGGCTGCCATGTAGCGTGACGGATGCGCCCGGGAAACCGGCCGACACCGCGCCATATTCCCGGCGATTCCGGGGTTGGCAGCATACCACCAGCGCATCCAGGCACTCATCCGATACTCTTTATCAATTATTCTGCGGTTTCTGCGAGTGGGGCTGCCCGCATTTTAAACATGTGCGACGGCCGCGTCATGTCGGTTTACCAATGTTTACCCGAGGGGAAACGGAACCTAAAGAGGGAAAAGCAGCCTAAAATCCGCTTTCCAGGCAGATTTCCCCCCTTTTTCATCAGGCCGCCGAATTTGCAAGCGACCTTTGTGCCAGGCCGCGCGCCCGCACCTTCATTCAACGCTATTGGCATAAACGCACATGGACCAAGCTCTCCCGCAGACCATCTTCCTCAAGGATTACCAGCCCTACAGCCATCACATCGACAGCGTCGATTTGCGCTTCGAACTCGACCCGGAAGCCACGCGCGTCACCTCTCGTCTCACGCTTGAGCGCGCCGCCGGTGGCGCCGCCACGCTGGTGCTCGACGGCCAGGAACTGATCCTGGAAAGCGTTGCCATCGACGGCAAAACGCTTGGGCCCGCGCAATACCAGGTCGATGCCGAGCGATTGACGATCCCCGCGACGCCGGAAAAGTTCGTACTGGAAATCGTCACGCGTACCTCACCGGTCAAGAACACGTCACTGATGGGCTTGTACGCCTCCAACGGCAATTACTTCACCCAGTGCGAAGCCGAGGGCTTTCGCAAGATCACTTATTTCCCCGACCGTCCCGACGTGATGACGCGCTTTACCGTCACCATCATCGGCGACAAGGCGGCGACGCCGGTGATGCTGTCCAACGGCAACTGCGTGGAAAAGCGCGATCTTGGCGATGGCAAACACCTGGCGCAGTGGGCCGATCCGTTCAAGAAGCCGGCGTATCTGTTCGCACTGGTGGCGGGCAAGCTCGAATGCATCGAACAAATCGTAAAAACCGCCTCTGGCAAGAAGAAGCTGCTGCAGGTGTGGGTCGAGCCGCGCGACCTGTCGAAAACCCGTCACGCCATGGACTCGCTGATCAAGTCGATCCGCTGGGACGAAAAGCGCTTCGGCCTGGAACTGGACCTAGACCAGTACATGATCGTCGCCACTTCCGACTTCAACATGGGGGCGATGGAAAACAAGGGCCTGAACGTTTTCAACACCAAGTTCGTGCTGGCCGATGAAAACACCGCTACCGACGGTGATTACGATGGCATCGAATCGGTGATCGGCCACGAGTATTTCCACAACTGGACCGGCAACCGCGTCACCTGCCGCGACTGGTTCCAGCTGTCGCTCAAGGAAGGCCTGACGGTATTGCGCGACCAGGAATTCTCGATGGACATGACCGGCACCGAAGGCGGCCGCGCGGTGCGCCGCATCGGCGACGTGCGCCTGCTGCGCAGCGTGCAGTTCGCCGAGGACGCCGGCCCGATGGCGCACCCGGTGCGACCCGATTCTTACATGGAGATCAGTAATTTTTACACGGTCACCATTTATGAGAAGGGTGCCGAGGTGGTGCGCATGTACCAGACCATGTTTGGCCGCAAGGGCTTTCGCGCCGGCATGGATCTCTACTTCAAGCGCCATGACGGCCAGGCCGTCACCACCGATGACTTCTTTGCCGCCATGGTGGACGCCAACCCGGGCGTGCTGTCGACCGCCGAACGCGCGCAATTCCCGCGCTGGTACAGCCAGGCCGGCACGCCGCGCTTGAGCGTTACCGGGTCGCATGATGCGAAAGCGCAGACCTATACCCTGCGCATGCGCCAGTCCTGCCCGCCGACGCCGGGGCAGGAGCAGAAAAAGCCCTTCGTCATCCCGGTGAGCCTGGGCCTGCTGGACAGCAAGGGCAAAGAGATCGCCCTCAAGCTCGCCGGCGAAGCCAAGGCGCGCGGCACCTCCGCCACCCTGCTCGCCGCCGGTGTGGACAACGTGTTCATTTTCGAAGGCGTGAAGAGCAAGCCGGTGCCTTCGCTGCTGCGCGGTTTTTCCGCGCCGGTGATCCTGGAAGTCGACTACAGCGACGCCGACCTCGCCTTCCTGCTGGCGCACGACAGCGACGACTTCAACCGCTGGGAAGCCGGGCAGCGCCTGTTCCTGCGCATCCTGATCGACCTGGCGCACAAGGCCGCCGCGGGCGAGGCGCTGAGCCTGCCGGCAGCCGCCGTCAGCGCCTTCCGCCAGGTGCTGACCGATCCCAAGCTCGATGCCGCCTTCCGCAGCGAAGCCCTGACCTTGCCGACCGAAGGCTACATCTTCGAGCAGATCGGCACGAACGCCGACCCGCAGGCGATCCACGCCGCACGCGTGTTTGTACGCAAGACCCTGGCGCAAAAGCTCAAGGCCGAGTTGCTCAAGGTCTACCGCGCCAATGCCGTCAAGGGCCCCTACTCGCCCGACCCGGTTTCCGCCGGCCGCCGCAGCCTGCAAGGCCTGGCGCTGGGCATGCTGATGGAACTGGGCGAGGCGGATATCATCGCGCTGGCGGCCCAGGGTTTCGACGCCGCCGCCAACATGACCGACCGCATGAATTCGCTGGCCGCGCTGATGCTGGCGGATGCGCCCGAGCGCGCCGCGGCGCTGGCCGCGTTCTACTCCCGCTTCAAGGACGAGGCGCTGGTGGTCGACAAGTGGCTGGCCCTGCAGGCCGGCGCGCGCGGGCCGCAGGCACTGGCGCAGGTGCGCTCGCTGCTGTCGCACGAGGCTTTCTCGATCAGGAACCCGAACAAGGTGCGCTCGCTGATCGGCGCGTTTTGCGCCAACCCGGCGAGCTTCCACGCCGCCGACGGCTCCGGCTATCGCTTCTGGGCCGGGCGCGTGCTGGAACTCGATGCCATCAACCCGCAGGTGGCGGCGCGCCTGGCGCGCGCCGGCGCCAACTGGAAAAAGCTGGAGCCCAGGCGCCAGGCTCTTCTGAAGGCGGCGCTGGAAGAAGTGGCGGCGAAAAGCGGGTTGTCGAAGGACACCTATGAAGTCGTCACCAAATCGCTCGCTGGATGAACCCGAAGGAAGCGGCGGTACGCGCCAATCCCAGCGTCCAGCGCGTTGCCGCGGCGCTCGAGGGCAGCGGCGCGCGGATCGTCGTCACCGAGGAAGCGGCACACTCCGCGGCGCAAGCCGCGCAGGTGCTTGGGTGTGAACTTGGGCAGATCGCCAAGTCGATCATCTTTCGCTCGAAAGAGACCGACCGCGTGGTCCTGGTGGTAACTTCCGGCGCCAACCGCGTGGATGAAAAGCGCGTGATGGAGGCCATCGGCGAGAAGATCGGCCGCGCCGATGCCGATTTCGTCAAGCAGCGCACCGGTTTTTCCATCGGCGGCGTCTCACCGCTCGGCCATCTCACGCCCGCCATCACGCTGATGGACGAGGCGCTGATGGCCTACGCCGAGGTCTATCCCGCCGCCGGGCATCCGAACACCATGTTTCGCATCGCGCCCGCACAATTGGCGCAACTGGCGCAAGCGAAGGTATGCACGGTCGCCTGACGGCGGATGGAAAAGCTGCTTAAGCAGCCTGCGTGTGCTTGCCTTCGGCGAATTCCTCGATCGCCTTCTTGCAGAAAGCGTTGAGGTCGTCAGGCTTGCGGCTGGTCACCAGGCCATGATCGACGTGGACTTCTTCGTCCACCCACTTGCCGCCGGCGTTGATGATGTCGGTCTTGAGACTCGGCCAGGAGGTCAGCGTGCGCCCCTTGACGACACCGGCTTCGACCAGCGTCCACGGACCATGGCAGATCGCCGCCACCGGCTTCTTCTGCTCGAAGAAGGCCTTGACGAACGCGACGGCCTGCGCATTGGTGCGTAGCTCGTCCGGATTGGCGACGCCGCCCGGCAACACCAAGCCATCGTAATCGGCCGCCTTCACCTGCGACAGGGTCTTGTCGACCCTGCGCCTGACACCCTT
>DASYEQ010000089.1:0-29346 GCA_036498945.1 Burkholderiales bacterium
AACCGAGCATTGGTCGACGGCTCGCAGCTGCAGAATGCCATTCTCAACCTGACGCTGAATGCGCGTGATGCGATGCCGCGCGGGGGCGTGCTGACGATCGAGATCTCCAGGGTTCATCTCGATCTCGACTATGCGCAGATGTATCCCGAAGTGCGCACCGGTGACTATATCATCATCGCCGTCACCGATAACGGCATGGGCATGACCGAGGAGGTCAAGCTGCACGCGTTCGAGCCGTTCTTCACTACCAAGGATGTCGGCGCAGGTTCTGGCTTGGGCCTCAGCATGGTCTATGGTTTCGTCAAGCAATCCGGCGGGCATGTGCAGATCTACAGCGAGCCGGGCCATGGCACCAGCATCCGCATCTTCCTGCCTGCCGCGCAGGACGTCGTCGGCGAGGCGGACAGGACCCTGCCGGCCGCGATGAGGGCCGATGCCATTCTCCGCGGCCATGAGAAGATCCTGGTGGTCGAGGACGACCCACGCGTTCGCCGCGTCACCGTCTCCCGGCTGAACGATGCGGGATACAGGGTGATCGAGGCCGAGAACGGGCCGGAAGCGCTGGCGCTGGTCGACGCGCATCCGGAGATCCGGCTGCTGTTTACCGATATCGTCATGCCCGGCGGCATGCATGGCAACGAGCTTGCCGATCTCGTGCGGGCAGTCAAGCCGGAGATCAAGGTGCTGTTCACCTCCGGCTATGCCGAGCCCAGCGTGGCTGGCAAGGAGTTCGGGGAAACGGAAAACTGGCTCAAGAAGCCCTATACCGCCGCGGAACTGGCGGCGCGGCTGCGAAAGCTGCTGGATTAAAACGTGCCGGGATAGCTGCCGCCGTCCAGCAGGATGTTCTGACGGGTGAGGTAACCGGCGCCGGCGCCGCAGAGGAAGGCACAGACCATGCCGAATTCCTCGGGGTTGCCGAAGCGGCCCGATGCTTCCTCGGCGCGGCGCTCGTCCATGAGATCATCGATGGTCTTGCCCGCCGGCAGGTGACGGCTGGCGCCGCTGCGCAGGCGGTCGGTGTCGAACGAGCCCGGCAGGATATTGTTGATCGTTACATTGTGTCGCGACACTTCGCGGGCGACGCCGGCGAGAAAGCCGGTCAGCCCGCTGCGAGCGCCGTTGGACATGCCGAGCGAGGCAATCGGCGCCTTCACCGAGCCGGAGGTGATGTTGACGATGCGCCCGAACTTGCGCGCAATCATGCCGTCCACCGTCGCCTTGATCAGCTCGATGGGGGTGAGCATGTTGGCGTCCAGCGCCTTGATCCAGGTGTCGCGGTCCCAGTTGCGGAAGTCACCGGGGGGCGGGCCGCCGGCGTTGTTGACCAGGATGTCCGGGTTCGGGTTGGCGGCCAGCGCCGCGGCACGGCCTTCAGGCGTGGTGATGTCACCGGCAACGGTGGTCACCTTGACGCCATGCAGCTTGCGGATCTCGGCGGCGGTGGCTTCCAGCGCTTCCTTGCCGCGCGCGGTGATCACCAGGTCCACGCCTTCGGCGGCCAGCGCCAGTGCGCAGCCGCGGCCCAGGCCCTTGCTGGCCGCGCACACCAGCGCGGTCTTGCCCTTGATACCCATGTCCATGTTGCATAGCTCCTATGTCGAATTTGGCGCCTCTCAGGCGCCTTTTGGTTTTTGAGAGATAAACCATACACCAACCAGCACCAGGCCCATGCCGGCGACCTGGGAAAGCGAAATCGTCTCCTTCAATACCAGCATGCCCAGCACCAGCGTGGCCACCGGGCCCGTCGAGCCCAGGATGCCGACGTGCAGGCACGGTAAGATGCCCGCATCACCAAATCCGGAGACCGCCATGACGATCAAGACGCCCGATTGGAACGAGGAGGCGGCGCTCAAGCCCCTGTCTTCCCGCTATGTGCCGGTCGATTCGCTGCCGTGGAAGGCTACGCCGTTTCCGGGCATCGAGATCAAGGTCCTGATGGAAGACCGCGAGACCGGCCTGATGACCACGCTTACGCGCATGGCCCCCGGCACGGTGCTGCCGCTGCACGAGCACACCCAGGTGGAGCAGTCCTACGTCATCGAGGGACGCCTGGTGGACGACGAGGGCGAAGTGAAGGCCGGCGGCTACGTCTGGCGCCCGGCCGGCAACACCCATACCGCGCACGCTCCGGAAGGCGCACTGATCCTCGGCATGTTCCTGAAGCCCAACCGCTTTTTGTGACAGCGTGGGCGATGGCCGGGTGATAAAATCGCGCTCTTCGTAAAAGCAGCAAAAAAGAGAGCGACATGGCCGGTCATTCGAAATGGGCGAACATCCAGCACCGCAAAGGGCGCCAGGACGCCAAGCGCGGCAAGATCTTCACCCGCCTGATCAAGGAAATCACCGTTGCCGCGCGCATGGGCGGCAGCGACCCGGCGATGAACCCGCGCCTGCGCCTGGCGATCGAAAAGGCGTCCGAGAACAACCTGCCGAAAGACACGGTGGATCGCGCGACCAAGCGCGGCGCCGGCGAGCTTGAAGGGGCGAACTACGAGGAAATCCGCTACGAGGGCTACGGCATCGCCGGCGCCGCGGTGATCGTCGACACCATGACCGACAACCGTATCCGCACCGTTGCCGAAGTGCGTCACGCCTTCGCCAAGTTCGGCGGCAACATGGGCACCGAGGGTTCGGTGGCATTCATGTTCAAGCATTGCGGGCAATTCATCTTTGCCCCCGGCGCCAGCGAGGACAACATCATGGACGCGGCGCTGGAAGCCGGCGCCGAGGATGTGGTGACCAACGAAGATGGCTCGATCGAAGTGATCAGCGGCCCGCACGAATTCGAGGCGGTGAAAAAAGGTCTGGAGGCCGCCGGTCTCAAGGCCGAGGTGGCCGAAGTCACCATGAAGCCGCTGAACATCGCTGAACTTTCGGCCGACGATTCGGCCAAAATGCAAAAGCTCCTGGACGCCATCGAAGACATCGACGACGTGCAGGAGGTGTATACGACGGCGGTGCTGACGGAGTAGGGGCAATGAAATTATTGGTGGTCGGCTCCGGTGGCCGCGAACACGCCCTGGCCTGGAAGCTCGCGCAGTCGCCGCGCGTGCAGGTGGTCTATGTGGCGCCGGGTAACGGCGGTACCGCGCTTGAAGCGAATCTGGAAAACATCGGGATCAGCGATCCGGAGGCGCTCGCCGATTTCGCGCAAAAGGAACACATCGTCTTCACCGTGGTCGGCCCTGAAGCGCCGCTGGCGGCGGGCATTGTCGATATCTTCCGCAACCGCGGGCTGAAAATATTCGGGCCCACCAAAGCGGCGGCGCAACTGGAAAGCTCCAAGGATTTCGCCAAGAGCTTCATGGTGCGCCATGGCATTCCCACCGCCGAACACCAGACCTTCTCGGATGTGAAAGCGGCGCACGACTACGTGGCGGCCAAGGGCGCGCCCATTGTCATCAAGGCCGACGGCCTGGCCGCGGGCAAGGGCGTGGTGGTGGCGATGAGCCTGGACGAAGCGCACGCCGCCGTCGACATGATGCTGGTCGACAACAAGATGGGCGACGCCGGTGCACGCGTCGTGATCGAGGAATTCCTGGACGGCGAGGAAGCCAGTTTCATCGTCATGGTCGATGGCCACCACGTACTGCCGCTGGCGACGAGCCAAGACCACAAGCGCCTGAAAGACGGCGATCAGGGTCCCAACACCGGCGGCATGGGCGCCTATTCGCCGGCACCGGTGGTGACGCCGAAAATCCATGCCGAGGTGATGCGCCACATCATCATGCCCACCGTGCAAGGCATGGCCGCCGATAGCATTCCCTTCACCGGCTTTCTCTATGCCGGCCTGATGATCGACAGGAACGGTCACGCCAAGACCCTTGAATTCAACTGCCGCATGGGCGACCCCGAGACCCAGCCGATCATGGCGCGCGTCAAAAGCGATCTGGTCGATGTGTTCGAGCACGCGGTGTCAGGCACGCTCGACAAGGTTGAGATCGAATGGGACCGCCGCGTCGCGCTGGGCGTGGTGATGGCGGCGCATAACTATCCCGAGACGCCGCGCAAGGGCGACATCATCAGCGGCTTGCCGAAGCCGGATGCCACCGAGGACGCCTTTGTCTTTCACGCCGGTACCGTCACCGAGGGCGAGGTCACCAGGACTGCCGGCGGCCGCGTGCTGTGCGTCACCGCGCTCGCCGATTCGGTCAAGCAGGCGCAAAAGCGCGCCTACGAGGTGGTGGACGACATCCGCTTCGACGGCATGCAATACCGCCGCGACATCGGCCATCGCGCCATCGGCGTCAAGCGCGCGGGTTAAGCCCGCGCCGTGCAGATCGCCGATCTCGTCGCCCAGGCCTACGCCAGCCACGATGCCGGCGATACCGCGCAGGCCCTGTGCCTGCTCGCGCAAGGGCTGACGGCTGCCCCTGGCAATACCGATCTGCTGTTCGCGCGCGGCAACGTGCTGCGCGAATCGGGCGACATAGACGGCGCCGCCGCCGATTTCCAGGCGGTGCTGATGGTGCATCCGGCACACGCCAAGGCGCACAACAACCTCGGCGCCATCCTGCTGGCGCGCGATGAACTGGCGCCGGCGCAACTCCATTTCGAAGCCGCGCTGGATGCCGATGTGCAATTCGCCGACGCGACGTTCAACCTTGGCAGCGTGCTGCAGCGGCGCGGGCAATACGCCGAGGCCCTGGGCTGCTTCGAGCGCGCGGCAGCCTTGCGTCCCGGCTATGCGGCGGCGCTGCTGCGCGCCGGCTGGGTACTGTCGGAACTCGGCCGCCTGGAAGAAGCCGCCGGCTCGATGCGCGCGGCGATGGCCGCGGCACCGGAGGATGCAGGTACGCACAACGACCTGGGCCTGCTGCTCACCGAGCTGAACCAGTCGCCGGAGGCCGTAGCTGCACATGAGCGCGCGGCGGCGCTGGTACCGCAGAGTGACGAATACAAGACCAACCTTGCCTTGAGCCTGATGCAGGCCGGCGATTTTGCGCCCTCCTGGGCGCTGTACGAGCACCGCTGGCGCGCCGAAGGCCGCCTGCGCCCCGCGTATCGCTACGACCCCGTGCTCGAATGGGGCGGCGGTTCGATCGCCGGCAAGCGCCTGCGGGTCTGGTGGGAGCAGGGGCTGGGCGACACGCTGTGTTTCGCGCGTTACCTGCCGGTGGTAATGCAGCGCTTTGCGCCGGCGGCGTTGACGCTTGAATGCCAGCCCGGTCTGGGGCGCCTGTTGCGCCACAGCCTGCCGGGAGTAGAAGTGATCGAACAGGGGCAGCGCGGCAGTGCTTTCGACCTGCACGTGCCGCTGATGAGTCTGCCGCAGCGCTGCGGCATTGCCGCGGAGGTGCCGCCGGTGCCGCCTCTGGCGATGACACCTACGGCCGAGGCGGTAACGCGCTGGCGCGACCGCGTGGCCGCGCTGCCGGAGCCGCGCGTCGGCGTGGTCTGGGCGAGCGGCTTGTGGCCCACCGGCAATGCGCCGGCGCGACGCCATCGCAGCGTCGCGCCGGATGCGTTCGAGCGCCTTCTACGGGTGCCGGGCATCAGTTTTATCAGTCTGCAAAAGGGGGCGGGCACGGAAACCGCCGCGCGCTGGCGCGAACTGCCAGGTTTCACCGACTGGAGCGACGACCTGGGCGATTTCGACGATACTGCCGCGCTGATCTCCTGTCTCGACCTGACGCTCACCGTCGATACCTCGGTGGCGCACCTGGCCGGCTCGCTCGGCGGCCAGACGTGGGTGCCGCTGCGTTTTGAGGGCGGCAACCTGTGGGCGGCGGGCGCCGAACACAGCGCCTGGTATCCGCGCATGCGCGTGTTCCGCCAGAAGCGCCAGTCACAGTGGGACGAGCCGGTGGCGCGCATCGCCGCCGCGCTGGCGGAATTCGCCGCCGGCTGGAGGCGCGCTTGAGCGTAGCCATCACGCGCGGGGTCTGGGCCTCGGTGGTGTCGTCTTTCGGCTTTGCCACCATGGACGCCTCCACGCGCGTCCTGGTGGAAACCATCCATCCCTCCACCGCGTTGGTGCTGCGCACCGTGTTCCTGCTCGGCGGCACCCTGGCGTGGGTGCTGCTCACGCGGCGCCGCGGTGTATTCGCCACCAGCGCACCGCGCGGTACCTTGCTGCGCTCGATCGCCTTCGGCTTGACGAGCTTGCTGATCGTGGTGTCGTTCAAGTACATCACCCTGGCCGAAACCATGGCGATCTACTTTCTCAACCCGGTGCTGGCAGTGCCGCTGGCGTCCTTCCTGATGCGCGAGCCGGGCGGGCGCTGGACGGTGCCGGCGCTGGCACTGGGCTTTACCGGCGTGCTGTGCGTGATCCAGCCAGGCTTGGGTGGCGTCAAGTGGGCTTACCTGATTCCACTCGGCGCCGCGGTTTCCGGCGCGTTTCACGATGTCATGTCGCGCCAGTTGAAAGGACACGCGGCACCGCTCACCCTGATGATCTATGGCATGGCCGCCGCCCTGTTCTGGGGCTTGGTGACCGCAGACTGGAGTCGTTTTGCCATGCCGGCAGGGCGCGAATGGCTGTTCGTCCTGCTGGCGGCCGGAGCAGGTTTCGTGGCGAACTTTTTTGTCATTGTGTCGTTCCAACTGGTGCCGGCAAGCCTGGCCGCGCCGCTGCGCTATCTGCTGCTGGCCTGGGCGGCGGTGATCGGTTACGTGGTATGGAACCAGTTGCCCAATTTCCTCGCCTGGGTCGGCATTGTCCTGATTCTCGGTGCCGGTTTTCTGGCGATTGCCTCCTCCCTGCGCCCCTTGCGGGCCGCCGGCGAGCCGGTTTGACCCGCGGAGGCGGAAACGGGCTTGACGAGGCCTACGTCCAGCCGCTATCGTGTTCGTCGTTGTTGCGGTGCAGCGGCGGGTAAGCCGGTGGCTTGAGGTTTTGCCCCGGGCGACGCTCAGGAATGGCAGTCGTACGCATCCTCAATTTCCCGTGATTCCCCAGTGAAACCTTCGCCTTCGCACCTTGGCTCCTCACGCCAGTGTTTCGCGCTGTCGACGCGCGCGCGGCTCGTGCGCCTGTGGGCGGCGCTGGTGCGTGGCGGGGGCGGCCGGCGCATCGCTGCCGGCCAACGCCAGCAGCTGCGCGCGCGGGCCGGCGCGCGCCGGCAGCCGTTCCTGCGTTTGGTGCTGAGCCTGGCGATCGGACTGCCTTTGCTGGCCGGCGGCGCTTGCGCCATGTTTTTGCACGCCGGCGATTTCCTGGAGGCGCCGGCACAAGCGCCGGTGCCGGCCGATCTCATCGTCTCGCTGGGCGGAGATGGTGGGCAGCGGGCGCAAAAGGCGATCGACCTCTATCGTGCCGGCTTCGGTTCCCACGTGCTCATCACCGGCATGTATGCGCTGACGGCTCGCGAATATTCCGCCGAGTGGCGCGCCCGCATGATGCGCGCGCAGGGCGTGCCGGCCAAGGCGCTGCTATACGATGCCAGCGCCGTCAACAGTTGGGAGGAGGCGGTCTATACCCTGCACCTGATGCGCCGGCACGGCTGGGACCGGGTGGTGGTGGTGAGCGACCCGCCGCACCTGCGGCGCCTGGAATGGACTTGGAGCCGCGTGTTCGAAGGCAGCGGCAAGAAATTCGTCCTGGTCGCCTCCAACATGCGCGACTGGGACGCCGACAGCTGGTGGAAGGAGCGCAGGTCGGCCCAGTTCGTCGCGCGCGAGTTCGTCAAGCTCGCCTATTACATTGCTACCAAGCGGGTCGGCCCGGCCTAGAACGGCTGCCGCGGCCGTGGCGCCGGCCGCTATAATTCGCGGGTGAACATCGATTCAGCCGCGGTAAAAGACTATCTGCTGGACCTGCAGGCGCGCATCGTCGCCGGTCTCGAGGCGCTCGACGGCCAGCGCTTCGCGCGCGACGAGTGGCGCAAGTCAGACGACGACCCCTCGCCCTTGCGCGGCGGCGGCATCGGCCGCGTGATCGAGGAGGGCGCCCTGTTCGAGCGGGGCGGGGTGAATTTCTCCCATGTCACCGGCCCGCGCCTGCCGCCGTCGGCCACCGCCGCCCGGCCGGAACTGGCGGGGCGCGGCTTCGAGGCGATGGGCGTCTCGCTGGTGATCCATCCGCGCAATCCCTATTGCCCGACGGTGCACATGAACGTGCGCATGCTGGTGGCGCGCGCCGCCGGCGCGGACGACGTCTGGTGGTTCGGCGGCGGCATGGACCTGACGCCGTACTACGGCTTCGAGGAGGATGCCGTCGCCTTTCACCGCGCCTGCAAGGAGGCGCTCGACCCCTTCGGCGCGGACTATTACCCGCGCTTCAAGGCGTGGTGCGACGAGTATTTCTTCCTCAAGCACCGCAACGAGCCGCGCGGCGTCGGCGGGGTGTTCTTCGATGATTTCGCCGACCTGGGCTTCGAGCAAAGTTTCGCGCTGATGCGCGCGGTGGGCGACGCCTTCCTGCCGGCGTACACCGGCATCATCGAGCGCCGCCGCGGCCTGGCCCACGGCGAAGCCGAGCGCGACTGGCAATGCTATCGGCGCGGTCGTTACGTCGAATTCAACCTGGTGTTCGACCGCGGCACCCACTTCGGCCTGCAATCGGGCGGGCGCGCGGAATCCATCCTGATGAGCATGCCGCCGCTGGTGAAGTGGCGCTATGACTACAAGCCCGCGCCCGGCGGCGAGGAAGCCCGCCTGCTGCGCGACTTCCTGGTGCGCCGCGATTGGGTCTAGTGTCGCGCGGCCGCACATGCACCAAGCCGGCGCCGGTTGCGCCCGTTTCGGGGCGCGCGACGCGGCCGCGACCACTATGCGGCCGGCGTATGGCCGGCATAACGATGGCCGGCGCACGCCCGTCGCGTTTTCGCTCTAGATTAGCGCATCACAGGCACGCCGCGATGCCGGGCATTGAAACCGGCACGAAGAACGCATCAGCTACGACGTTGTTCATCCGACATTTCAGGGAGTGAAGTCAATGAAGCGCATTGTCAGCGCGGCAGCCGTGGTATTCATGATGTGGGCATGCGGGGCCTGGGCCCAGGGCGCGGCCTATCCGAACAAGCCGATCCGGGTGATCGTGCCCTATACCGCCGGCGGCAGCGCCGATTTCATGGCGCGCATGGTGGGTCAGCGCCTGACCGAGGTGTGGAACCAGCAGGTACTGGTGGAAAACCGCGGCGGCGCCGGCGGCAACCTGGGGTTTGACGTGGCAGCGAAATCGCCTGCCGATGGCTACACCCTGGTGGTGGTGAACAACAGCCAGGCGATCAACGAAAGCCTGTACAGCCACCTGCCGTTCGACCTCAGAAAAGATTTCGCACCGGTGATGATGTGGGCCTCTTCGCCGATGCTGCTGGCGGTGCACCCGCATGTGGCTGCTTCCAACCTCGCCGAATTCACCCGCTTGGTGAAGGAGCGACCCGGCAAACTGTCCTACGGCTCCTGCGGCGTCGGCACCCCGATGCACCTGGCCGGCGAACTCTACAAGTTCCTCACCCACGCCTACGTGGTGCACGTGCCCTACCGCGGCTGCTCGCCGGCGACGCTGGATGCCATCGGCGGCCAGGTCGATGCGGTCATCGCCACCACCGCCACCGCGCTGCCGCACGTGCGCGCCGGCAAGCTCAAGGCGATCGCACTGACCACCGCCAAGCGTACCCCGGCGGCGCCGGAGATTCCCACCTTCCGCGAATCCGGCGTGCCGGAGCTGAAGAATTACGAGGTGGACAACTGGTATGGCGTGATGGCGCCGGCCGGCACGCCGAAGGAAATCATCGTCCGGCTGGAAACCGAGATGCGCAAGATCATCAGCAGCGCCGATGCGAAGCAGCGCATGGCAGCGGTCGGCATCGATCCCGCGCCCGCCGGCCCGGACGAGCTGATGCATCAGCTGCTGTCGGATATCGACAAATTCGGCAAGGTGGTGCGATTTGCCGGCATCAAGGGTGAGTGATTCAACAGGAGAGATAAAGACATGATCGACCGTTTGCAAATCCAGGCCTTCGTCGAACGCGCGCTGATGGAAGACATCGGCTTTTGCGACCTGACCGCCGAACTGGTGATCCCCAAGCACGCGACGGCGGAGTTCGCCATCAACGCGCGCCATGCGATGGTGATCGCCGGTATTGACGTCGCTGGCGCGGTGTTCACCCGCTACGTGCCCGAATGCAAGGTGGAGCTGCTGGTGGAAGACGGCGCCCGCGTGGCCAAGGGGCAGGCACTGGCGCGCGTCACCGGCCCCGCGCGCGGCATGCTCTCGGCCGAGCGCACCGCGCTCAACATCCTGCAGCATCTCTCGGGCATCGCCACGCTGACTTCCACTTATGTGGAAAAGATCGCCCATACCAAGGCGGTACTGCTGGATACGCGCAAGACCACGCCGGGCCTGCGGATCCTGGAAAAGCACGCGGCGCAGGTCGGCGGCGCCAAGAATCACCGGCTGTCGCTGGCCGATGGCCTGATGATCAAGGACAACCATATCGCGGTGTGCGGCTCGATCAAGGCCGCGGTGGCACAGGCGCAAAAGCTCATCCCCGTGCTGACCAAGATCGAGGTCGAGGCTGACCGCCTGGACCAGGTGGTCGAGGCGCTGGAAGCGGGTGCCGACATGATCCTGCTCGACAACATGAGCAACGAGATGCTGCGCGAGGCGGTGGCCATGGTGAAGGGCAAGGTGCCCCTGGAGGCGTCCGGCGGCGTCAATCTCGACACCATCAAGGGCATCGCCGAGACCGGGGTGGATTACATCTCGGTGGGGCGCATCACGCAGTCGGCACCGGCGGTGGATATCGGGCTGGACGAGATCATCCGCACCTGAGGCGGCCGGCTCCATGCGTCCCACCATCGGCCTGTTCTGCTCGGCCTCCGACCACCTGCCGCAAAGTGCCTGCGATCTTGCCGCCGACTTCGGCCGCCTGGTGGCGGAGCAGGGCGTGCGCCTGGCATACGGCGGTAGCGCGCGCGGGCTGATGGGCATCGCCGCGCGTGCCGCGCACGCGGCTGGCGGCGAGGTGATCGGCTTCATGGTGGAGGCGCTTTCGGTGCGCGAGCAGGCCAATGCCAATATCGGCACCCTGCATCATGTGCCGACGCTGGACGACCGCAAGCGCGCTTTCGCCGAATGCGCGGACGCCTTTGTCGCCCTGCCGGGCGGCATCGGCACGCTGGACGAGATTACCGAAATGCTGACGCTGGACGACATCGGCGCCCAGGCCAAGCCGATGGTCCTGTGCGACAACGATGGTTTCTGGGACCCGTTTTTCGCCATGCTGGAGCGCTTCGGCGCCTATGGCGTGCTGCGCCCGGCGCTGGCGCACGACCTGTTGCGAGCGCGCGGCGCCGCTGAAGCGATGGGGCTGTTCGCGCGCCTGGTGCCGGCCGCTGCCAGCGGCGGCGCGGCGGCGGTGTTGCGCTGAACCGTCCTCGCGCGGTGCTGAGGCGCATTGCGTTATAAAATTGCGCCTCAAACCCCTCCGCGCCCAAGCATAAGGCCCTGACTTGAGTTCCTCCGCCAATTCCAACGAGCCCCTTGGCCTCCTGGGCGGCACCTTCGATCCGATCCATTTCGGGCACCTGCGCCTGGCCGAGGAGTGCGCCGATTCGCTGCGC
The DNA here is from genome assembly GCA_036498945.1 of Burkholderiales bacterium. GTDB lineage: Bacteria > Pseudomonadota > Gammaproteobacteria > Burkholderiales > JAEUOS01 > JAQGMJ01. Next base: position 11,518 of record DASYEQ010000089.1, read on the forward strand.
CTGAATGAAATCCGCCTGATCCCGGCGGCCAAGCCGTGGCAGCGCTCCGGCCTGATCTCGGCCATCGAGCATCGCCTGGAGATGGTGCGCCTGGGGGTGGAGGGCAATCCGCGCCTGCGCATGGACGCGCGCGAAGCCGAGCGCATCGGGCCGACCTACACCGTCGACACCCTGGCCAGCCTGCGCGCCGAACTGGGCGAGACGCGCCCCTTGGTGATGATCGTCGGCAGCGACCAGTTCCTCAACCTCCCGACCTGGCACCGCTGGCAGAAGCTGTTCGAGTTTGCCCACATCGCGGTGGCGCGGCGCGCCAACGAGCCCTTCGACCTGGGCGAACTGCCGCCGGCGCTGGCGGGGATGGTGACGCACCGCCTGACGAATGACCGCAGCGCGCTCACCGAGCCGGCCGGGCGGGTCTTTTCGATCGAAATGACGCCGTTGAAGATTTCCTCCTCGCAAATCCGCACCCTGGTGCGCACGCGCCAGAGTCCGCGCTACCTGCTGCCGCAGGGGGTGTACGATTACATCGCCGAACACGGGTTGTACCAATAGCGGCAGGCGTGGTCCGAACGAGCGCATGCGGCACGCGCAACTGTCAGGCACACGTCAACTTTCTCCTGTAAAAGCAGGACATCAGTCTCACATCAAGAGGTGAAGTTGGACATCAGCACTTTGCAATCCGTCATCGTCGAGGCCTTGGACGACATCAAGGCCCGCGACATCGTGGTCTTCGATACCACCGGCGGCACCCAGGAATTCGACCGCGTCATCGTCGCCACCGCCGACGTCGCGCGCCAGACCCGCGCGATGGCGATGAACGTGATCGAGAAGGTCAAGGAAGCCGGCGGGCACGTCGTCAGCATCGAGGGCGAAAACACTGGCGACTGGGTGCTGGTCGACTGCGTCGACGTCGTCGTGCATATCATGCAGCCGGTGGCGCGCCAGTACTACAACCTGGAAGAGCTGTGGGGCCAGAAGAAGGTCCACGTCGTCACCGCCACCGAGCGCGCCGCCATCGTCAAGAAGGCCGTGGCCGAGAAGGAGCGCCGGCTTGCCGAAGACGCGCGTATCGCCGCCAAGCAGGTGCTGGACAAGGTGGCGAAAAAAGCCAGGTCCGCCACCGTGAAAACGGCCGAGCCCGCGAAAGCCGCGGAAAAGGCGCCGGCCAAAAAGGCCGTGGTGAAACAAGCTGCGGGCGGGAAAGTTGCCGCCAAAAAGGCCATTGCGAAAAAGGCCGCTACGAAGAAGGTCGCCGCCAAAAAGGCTGCGGTAAAGAAGACGGTAGCGAAAAAGACTGCGGTGAAAAAAGCCGTGGTCAAAAAGGCGGTCATCAAAAAAGCTGCTGTAAAGAAAACTGTAGCGAAAAAGCCAGTGGCAAAAAAGGTCGCGGTAAAGAAACCCGCCGCCAAGGCCGCCGTGAAAAAGGCTGTGGTGAACAAGGTCGTGGCAAAGAAGGCTGTGGCGAAAAAAGCTCCGCTCAAGAAAGCCGTTGCGAAAAAAGTGCCGGCTAAAAAAGCCGCGGTGAAAAAGCCGGTGACGAAAAAGGCCGTGGCGAAAAAAGCCGTGGCGAAAAAAGCCGCGACCAAGGCGGTGGTGAAGAAAAGCACCGCCAAAAAGGCCACCGTCAAGGCAGTAGTCAGGAAGGTCACCGCCAAGAAGGCGCCTGCCAAGAAGGCGACGGCCAAGACGGTGGTGAAAAAAGTCTTTGCCAAAAAAGCCCCGGCCAAGGGCGCGAAGAAGACGTCCAAGCGTTGAAGCTGTTCATCGTCGCCGTCGGCAACAAGGCGCCAGCCTGGGTGACGGGCGGTTTCGCCGAGTACGCCAAGCGCATGCCGCCGGAAGCGCGGGTCGAGCTGATCGAGGTGAAACCCGAGCCGCGCGAAGCCGGCAGGACGCCGGCGCAGATGATGGCGGCGGAGGCGAAGCGCATATTCGCCGCGGTGCCGGCGGGCGCGAAACTGGTGGCGCTCGATGAGCGCGGCAAGGATGCGACCACCCGCGACCTGGCGGCGAGAATCAGCGCCTGGCAGCAGGAGGGTGACGACGTCGCCTTCGTCATCGGCGGTGCCGATGGTCTCGATCCCGAAGTCAAGGCGCGTGCTGCGCTGCTGCTGCGCCTGTCTTCCCTTACCCTGCCGCATGCTCTGGTGCGGGTGATCCTGGCCGAGGCGTTGTACCGCGCGGTCAGCCTGAACCAGGGCCATCCCTACCATCGCGAATAAGCCCATGCCCGCGCCGCACCTCTATCTCGCTTCCGCCAGCCCGCGCCGTGCCGAACTGTTACCGCTGATCGGCGCGCGCTTCGAGGTACTCAAGCTCGGGGAATTCGGCGTCGATGAGGCGGTGCATGGCCGCGAGGCGCCGGCCACTTATGTGCAGCGCCTGGCGCGCGAAAAGGCGCAAGCCGGCGTGCGCGCGGTAGCGGCGCGCGGCCTGGCGCCATTGCCGGTGCTGGGGGCGGACACCACCGTTTGCGTCGGGCGCGAAATCCTCGGCAAGCCGGGTGATGCGCCGGACCGCGAGGCGGAGGCGGCGCGCATGTTGCGCCTGCTGTCCGGGCGGATGCATCGCGTGCTGACGGCGGTGGCGCTGGCTAGCCCCAAGGGCGTGCGCGTCACGCTTTCCGATTCGCGCGTCGCCTTCCGGCGTTTGAGCCGCGCGGAGATCGCCGATTACATCGCTACCGGCGAGCCCTTCGACAAGGCCGGCGGCTATGGCATCCAGGGCCCGGCGGCGGCTTTCGTCAGCCATCTTTCGGGTAGCTACACCGGGGTGATGGGCCTGCCGCTTTACGAGACGGCGGAGCTGCTGCGCAAGGCTTGATGCGTAGAGGGGCAGGGGGGCTTCACATTGCGCATTAACTGTACTAATATACAGTTATGAGCCCCCCCTCCAACCCACCTTCCAAGCCGCAGGATACGCGCCCGAAGCTCATGCTTCCCTGGGAAGAGCGCGAGCGCCCGGTGCGCCCGCGTGCTGAGGAGGAGCCGGTCGTCGTCCAGCGCGACCATGCGCCGTTCAAGGGGCGCGGGGCCAACATCGCGCCGCAGGTGCGCTTTGAGACGCTCAGGCGCGAGGCGGTGGACGACGGCTGGAACGAAGCGCTTGCCGCCGAGGAGGAGCGGCCGCCGCCGAAGACCACCGTGACGGTGCAAAAGGCGAAAAGCATCATCAGCAGCAACGATTCACCGGACATCGGCTTTTCCCTGTCGATGAACCCGTATTACGGCTGCGAGCACGGCTGCATCTATTGCTATGCGCGGCCGAGCTACGCCTACTGGGGCCTGTCGCCGGGCATCGACTTCGAGACCAAGCTGTTCGCCAAGGGCAATGCGGCCGAACTGCTGGTGAAGGAACTCTCCAAGTCTTCGTACAAGTGCCAGCCGATCGCCATCGGCATGAACACCGACTGCTACCAGCCGATCGAGCGTGATTGGAGGATCACGCGCGCGCTGCTGGAGGTGTGCGCCGAATTCAACCAGCCGATCACCATTGTCACCAAGTCGGCGCTGGTGGAGCGCGATATCGACATCCTTGGCGCCATGGCTGAAAAGGGCCAGGCGAAGGTGCTGATCTCCTGCGCCTCGCTCGATGGCGACCTGGTAAGGAAGCTGGAGCCACGCGCCGCCGCGCCGCACAAGCGGATCGAGACCATCCGCAAGCTCTCGGAGGCCGGCATCCCCACCGGCCTGATGGTGGCGCCGCTGATCCCCATGCTTAACGACCGCGACATCGAGGCGGTGCTGGAAGGGGCCTGGGAAGCGGGCGCGCGCGAGGCGGCCTACACGCTGGTGCGCCTGCCGCACGAACTGCGCGAAATCTTCAAGGACTGGCTGGCGCGCTACTTCCCGATGCGCGCCGAGCATGTCATGAGCATCATCCGCCAGTCGCGCGGCGGGCGCGAGAACGACCCCGAGTTCGGCTCGCGCATGACCGGGCAGGGCGTGTTCGCCGAACTGATCGAGACGCGTTTTCGCAAAGCCTGCGAGAAGCATGGCTACAACCAGCGCGAGTATGCTGACCGCAATACCGGCCTGTTCGCCGTGCCGGAGCGCCTGCGCCCGCGTGCCGAGCCGCCGCCGCAAATGAGCCTGTTCTGAGCAGTTGCGCCCGGCCTTTCGGGCCGGTGCAGCAGGCTGGTTTCTATCGCAGGCGCTGGCCCTGCGACCCACGGAAAGCCCACCCTTCGCAATTCGCGCAGGCTGGCTTGACGATTCGCGTCTTCCCGAAACGGCGGCTTTTCGGCATCCTACCCGCCAGGCGGGGCTTTTTACCGTTTTATTGCATTGCATTGAGGCCTGTTCATATAAGCTGCGGCTGATGCCCGGGAGCGGTTAAAATTCCGCCTGGGGCTGGAACCTCACAGGAGACATAACTCATGAAACGCATTCTTGCGCTCGCCGCCGTGGCCGGCGCGCTGGCTTCCTCTTTTGCATACGCGCAGGCGCCGGAGAAAAAAGACGTTCACATCTCCGTCGGCGGCAAGGCGGCTTTCTACTACCTGCCGCTGACTATCGCCGAGCAGCTCGGCTACTTCAAGGACGAAGGCCTGAACGTCAAGATCAGCGACTTCGCCGGCGGCTCGCAGTCCCTGCAGGCGGTGGTGGGTGGCTCGGCCGACGTGGTCTCGGGCGCCTTCGAGCACACCATCAACATGCAGGCGAAGCGCATCTCGATGATCGCCTTCGTGCAGATGGGCTCGCTGCCGCAGATCTCCATTGGCATTTCCAAGGCCAAGGCCGCGACCTACAAGGGCCCGGCGGACCTGAAGGGCCTGAAGTTCGGCGTCTCCGCCCCTGGCTCTTCGACCAACATCATCCTCAACGCCTTCATCGCCAAGGGCGGCCTGAAGCCGTCCGACGTCGCCGCCATCGGTGTGGGCACCGGCGCCGGCGCGGTCGCGGCGGTCAAGAGCGGCCAGATCGACGGCACCTCCAACACCGACCCCATCATGACCAAGCTGGAGATGGAAGGTAACCTCAAGATCATCGCCGACACCCGCACCGTCAAGGGCACCGAGGCGCTGTTCGGCGGACCGATGCCGGCTGCCGCCCTCTACGCGCCGACCAAGTGGGTGAAGGAGAACCCCAACACCGTGCAGGCGCTGACCAACGCCATCGTGCGCGCCGACAAATGGATCGCCAAGGCCTCCGCCACCGACGTTGCCAAGGCGGTGCCGGCTGCTTACACCCTGGGTGACCGGGCGCTGTACATGTTCTCCTACGACAAGGTGAAGGAAGCCTTTTCCAAGGACGGCATGATCAGCGAAGCGGGCGCGAAGAACACGCTGAAGATGCTGGCCTCCTACAACCCCGAAGTGAAGCCCGGCCAGATCAAGCTTTCCGAGACCTTCACCAACGAGTTCGTCAAGAAGGCCAACGCCAAGTACAAGTAAGCCGCAACGCCGCGCGGGCACCTGCGCGGCAGCGCCACCCCGGTGCGGCCGGCGCCGGGCTGGGGTAAAGTCACAAGCTTTGGCCCGCCCAAGCGAACAACAAGCCATCCGCTCCGCATGTCCGCCCTCGAACTCAACGACATCACCTGCACCTTCATCTCGCGCGACGATCCGTCCGCGCGTTATACCGCCGTGCGCAATGCGTCGCTGGCGGTGGGCGAGGGCGAGTTCGTCTCGGTGGTGGGGCCCACCGGCTGCGGCAAGTCGACCCTGCTAAACGTCGCCGCCGGTCTACTGATGCCGTCGTCCGGCGAGTGCAAGGTGTTCGGCAGCGCGCTCGAAGGCGTCAACACCCGCGCCGGGTATCTGTTCCAGACCGAATCGCTGATGCCCTGGCGCACGGCGCTTGCCAACGTCATCGCCGGGCTGGAATTTCGCGGCATGTCGCGCGCCGAGGCCGCGCCCAAGGGCGAAGCCTGGCTGGCGCGCGTCGGGCTGGCCGGTTTCGGCGAGCGCTACCCGCACCAGCTTTCCGGGGGCCAGCGCAAGCGCGTGGCCCTGGCGCAGTGCCTGATCATGGACCCGAAGATCATCCTGATGGATGAACCCTTCTCGGCGCTCGACGTGCAGACGCGCCAACTGATGGAAAACGAACTGCTCGAGCTATGGGCGGCGGACCGCAAGTCGGTGCTGTTCATCACTCACGACCTCGAGGAAGCCATCGCTTTGTCCGACCGCGTGATCGTGCTTTCCGCCGGCCCCGAGACACACCCCATCGGCGAATTCCCCATCGACCTGCCGCGTCCGCGCGATGTTTCGGAAGTGCGCCTGACGCCGCGCTTCCTCGAACTGCATGAGAAAATCTGGCATGCGATGAAAGAGGAAGTGCTCAAGGGTTACCAGCAACAACTCAAGGCCTGAGGCGATCCGGATTTTTCCTATGTGGAAGCGCATCAAACCCAACCGCAACAACGTGCGCATCTACCAGGCGGTGCTGGTGGTGCTGCTGTTGGCCGTCTGGTACTTCGGCACCAACCCCAACATCCCGGCGATCTATTTCGACTCGCCCGACAAGGCGCCGTTCTTTTTCGGCGAGCCGGTGAAGGTGGCGCAGCGCCTGTGGGACTGGTTCTACGGCGGCGAGATCTACGCCCACCTGTGGGTGACGCTGGAAGAGACCATGCTGGCCTTTGCCATCGGCACCGTAAGCGGGCTGGCGGTCGGCCTGTGGCTGGGCCTGGCGCCGACCTGGGCAGAGATTCTCGACCCCTTCATCAAGGGCGCAAATGCGATGCCGCGCGTGATCCTGGCGCCGATCTTCATGGTGTGGTTCGGCCTCGGTGTCGGTTCCAAGGTGGCGCTGGGCGTCACCCTCGTCTTTTTCATTGTCTTTTTCAACGTCTACCAGGGCGTGCGCGAAGTCAGCCCGGTGGTGCTGGCGAACGCGCGCATGCTGGGCGCGTCGCAAAAGCAGTTGCTGCGCTCGGTCTACCTGCCTTCCGCCATGAGCTGGGTGTTCGCCTCGCTGCACAATGCCGTGGGTCTTGCCTTTGTCGGCGCGGTGGTGGGCGAGTACCTCGGTTCGGCTTCCGGCGTCGGCTACCTGATCCACCAGGCCGAAGGCGTGTTCGACATCAACACCGTGTTCGCCGGCATCGTGCTGCTCACCATCTTCGCCATCGTTCTCGACTGGATCGTCGGCATCATCGAAAAGCGCCTGATGGTGTGGCAACCGCGCGCGGGCGAAACCGAGCGCATGTAGCCGCCGCCGCGCGGCGTATCATGCCGCATGGCCGCACCCCATCGCCCCTGTGTCTGCGCCGCGCCGCCGTTCCACTACACCGATTACGACAGCCGCGACCTGGGGCAGGACGCTCACTACGCCACCGTCGAACTGCAGCGCTGCAAACATTGCGGCCGGCACTGGCTCAAATACCTGATCGAGGAAGAGCACATCACCGCCTCCGGCCGCTGGTGGCGCGCTGCCATCAGTGCAGACGAGGCCAAGGGCATGCGTGCGGAAGAGGCCCGCGCCCATATCGAACGCCAGCCACGCTGCTTCGCCGGCGGCAGCGGCTTCGACTCCACCGGCTTCGAGCAGCAAGCCCCCATCCGCATCCGCTGGACACGGACAGGTTGATCGGATTCATTGCACCGGTTTAAAGAACATCCCGGCAGCCTTGCGCCGCCGGCCCTGCAGCAAAACCGCGCCCGGTACGCGCGCGGCTTGCCTTTTCCTTGCTTTCTACTTCATGGAATCATCCGGCTTCGCCGGTGATTCCATGACTGATCAGTCCCCGAAAAAAGTAGGTTTGTACTTTTTTCGGAACCAGCCTACCGCGTAAAGGGCTCTTTCAGGTCACCCGACTTGAACTCCGGCGGATACAGGATGGGCTGCACGCCGGCCTTCTTGAACTGCTCGGGGTCGTTGCCCTTGATGCCCTGGTACTGGATGTAGATGATGCGCGGCTTTTCCCACTCGCCGCTCTTGTCGAACTTGATCTTGCCGACCACGGTGTCGAAGGTGTGGCTCTTCATGTAGTCGTTCAGCTTGCCCTGGTCGGTGCCGCCGGTGCCCTTGATGGCGTCGCCGATCACCTGCATTTCCGCGTAGGCATAGGGCGGGCCGTAGATGCCGATGGGGTCGGCGCCGGCCTTTGCCGCCAGCGGGCGATAGCGCTCCAGCAACTCGTTCAGGCCGGGGAACTGCATGGTCTTTTGCGGCGAATAGACGTCGTAATCGACAAAGCCGTTGAGCGACTCGCCCAGCGCCAGCTTCAGGCCGCCGAACTGCGGGCCGATCATGCCGCCGCCGACCATGCGCGCCTTCAGCTTGATCTCGTTGGCGGCGCGGATCATGCCCACCGAGTCAGCCGGATAGGAAGCGATGAAAATGATGTCCGGGTTGGTCGCCTGTACCGCACGCAGGATCGGCGAGTAATCGACGGTGGAGGGCGGGTAGCTCTTGTCGTACACCACCTTCAGGCCCGACTTCTTCGCATGCTCGCGCGCACCGACAACCGCGTTTTGCGCGAATTCGGCATCGGCCGCGACCAGGGCGATGGTCTTGGGCTTCGGCTTCATCTGGTCGGCGATGGCGAAAAAGCCGCGCGAGAATTCGGGGATCGAATCGGCGCCCGAGGGCGTGATGCCGAAATAGCGGCCGTACTTGAACTTGTCGTTGGTGCCGGTGTTGAACACCGTCATGAACGTCATGTTCCGCTGCATGATGATCGGCATCGCCGGCGCCGTCATGTTGGTGCCGTAGGAAGAAACCACCACGTCCACCTTGTCCACGTCCAGCAGCTTGGTATAGATGCCGGGAATCTGCGAGCCGTTGCTCTGGTCGTCATACACCACCAGGTCCACCTTGCGGCCCAGCAGGCCGCCCTTGGCGTTGACGTCGTCGGCCCACATCTGCATGGCGATCAGGTGGGCCTTGCCGTTGGCCGCCAGCGGGCCGGTCTGGCTCATGGCGAAGCCGATCTTGATCGGCGGCTGTTGCGCCTGCGCCGGCGCGAAGAGAGTGGCGACGGCCAAGCCGGCAATGCCGGCCAGCCCCGCCAGGCGGGTGTTGAGTTTCATGTCTCCTCCGTTTGATTGGGTTACTGACGGTACGTGTTGCGTTTTTGGTTCGCACCTGGGCCACATTATGCCGCGATTTGGTCAAACTGCCTGACTTCTTTTCACCTGCCTTCGAGCTCCCGCCGCACCATCGCCGCGCCCTCCACCATCGCGCGCATCTTGCCCTCCGCCACCTCGCGCGGCAGGTACTTCATGCCGCAATCCGGCGCCACGATGATGTTCTCCGCCTTCGCATACGGCAGCGCACGGCGGATGCGCAGCGCCACCACCTCCGCCGGCTCCACCGCCATGTCCGCCAGGTCGATCACCCCGAGGATGATCTTCTTGTTGCCTAGCTCCGCCAGCACGCTGGTGTCGAGATTCGACTGCGCCGTCTCCAGCGAAATCTGCTTGCACGCGCAGCCCTGCAACTCCGGCAGGAACGAATATCCCTCCGGCCGCGCATGGATCACCGCCGCGTAGCCGAAGCAGATGTGTACCGCGGTCGTCCCCGTGATGCCCTCGAGGGCCCGGTTCAGCGCCGCCAGCCCATACTGCCGCGCCTTCTCCGGCCGCGCCTGCATATAAGGCTCATCCACCTGCACCACATCCGCCCCCGCCGCAAAGAGATCGCGGATCTCCTCGTTCACCGCCGCCGCATACGCCAGCGCCGCCTCTTCATCCGACGCATAAAAATCGTTCTGCGCCTGCTGCGACATGGTGAACGGCCCCGGCACCGTGATCTTCGCCAGCTTGCCCTTGGGCAGATGCGCCTTCAAAAACTTCAAGTCCTCCACCTCCACCGGCCGCATGCGCCTGATCGGCCCCACGATGCGCGGCACCGGATTCGGATGCCCGCTACGATCCAGCGCCGTCCCCGGATTGTCGATGTCGATGCCCGACAACGCAGTCGCAAACCGGTTCGAATAACTCTCCCGCCGGATCTCCCCATCGGTGACGATATCCAGCCCCGCATCCACCTGCGCCTGGATCGCCAGGCGCGTCGCATCGTTCATCGCCTCCTCCAGGAAAGGCTCGGGGACACGCCACAACTCCTTCGCCCGCGTGCGCGGCGGAAAGCGCCCCGCCAGCTTCTTGCGGTCGATCAGCCATTCCGGCTGCGGATAGCTGCCGACCAGCGATGTGGGGAATAGCATCGTTGTCTCCTGCTTTTATGATGTTTGAATCGCGCGTGCTGCCGGAACATTGTAAGGCAGGCCATCCACTACATCTGTGGTGGGGGCGGGTACCACCCCCATAAAACCCCATACTTTTCGGGAAAACGCGCGGCGCATTGCACCGGCGCAGTGCGTGGTTTGCCGAAACCACGGAAAACCACGGTGAATTTTCGGCCGTGGTTTTGGCGACGACGGTAAATCACGGTGATGCGTGCGATGTACGGGATTCGCACCACAACGGTTGTTAGTGGCCACCCGTCTGAAAAATGACGGTGTGTTTTTGAATTTTCCAGTCGACCCTATGGCGCATTGTCTGAGCGGATCAACACAAATGTGGTGATGCGGGCCGTGCGGCGGTCCGGCGGCGCAAGGCCGGTTTGTGACGTTCCGGAAGGCGTGCACACTGGACATGATCGCGAATGAAATGCGATGTGTCCAAGCATATCCAAAATCGGCGGCACCGTGTGAGTTCGTTCCACACGCGAAGTGTGGTTGCTAAGGGGTAACCGGCAGCGGCATGCAAGACCATCCTTGCAGATGGGGCTGTGGCATGAAACGCATTTTCCGGTAGCTCCACAGATAGGTCACGCCATCCTCGACGATGACGCCGTGTATGTGAAACTGGAAATCCTCCCAGCCTGCGGCCAGTGAACTGAGGAAGGTTTCTGTATCGACGCAGGAAGGCGTGTGTAACCGGAGGTCCTCTTGCATCAGCAGGTAGCGGCGCCCTTCGGCAAAGGCGAGCGTGCTGGTCAGCAGCAACACATTGAACAGGAACGGCGCGCCCCACCGGCGCGAACGTGGCGGGACGAAGGGCAGGACGCAGGCGCAGACCAGAGCCGAAATCATGAGGGCGTATCCGAGCGGCGGCCCCATGAACGGCAGGAATTGCACGTAGCGCTCGAAAAGCATCGGCAGCAGCGCGGGCAAGGCCAGCGGGTAGAGCATGTTGAAGCTGAAGATGGAAAAGACGGCCCATACCACGTAGGTTACGAACGCCCAGCGGCAGATGAGGGGAAGGCATGAGCCATCGGATGGCGAGAGGGCCCCCATGATCAGCGGCGACAGCAGCAGCATCGGGGCGAGGGCGACGCCAAAGGGTGCGAATATGAACAACAGTGCCAGGACGGGCAGGCCGATCAGCACGCCCACAACGGTACCCGCGACGCGGGCGACCTGCGTTTGGTCCGCCGGACATTCTTCCGATTCGGGGGTGTCAGTCATGTGGCGTCGGGCAAGTTGCTTGCCGTGGGCGTACGCGTGGAGAGGCGCCTGGGTCGCATTCGAATCGCGATTTCTCATCGCTGTCGTTGCCTGACATGGCTCTCAACCGGCGCGCCGGTCCGATAGCTGTGCCAACGTCATCAGCTGCACCAAGAATGCAAACCCTTGCGGTCCGGCGCCCAGTACAAACGGCAGCGGGCTGCCGCGCGAAATTATCGGCAACGCAAAAATCCCGACGGTGAGAAGCCAGACGAAGTTGAGCGCAACGCCCAGCAGGCACATCCAGCGCTGCCGATATAACATCCAGAACGCGATGATGTTCAACGCGCCCGGCAGCATGAGTGCAGCGAGCAACGGCATCAGGCCCTTCCCGATTGCCGAATAGTTCGAGAAGAACAAAAGACCGATCAACAGTGCCTGCAGCAAGTTCAGGGTGGCAGCGCAATGTCGCAACGCGTTCAGCAGGGCGGAGAGCGGCTTGTCCCCGTCATGCGCAAGCCGCGCCTTTGGCGCGGCGTAGAGGACGTATGTGCTGGTCTTGTTGGTGTCCGCCATGAACGCCACTGTGCTTTCCGAATATGGAAAAGCCGTGGCGGGAAAAGGAATTCGTGGCGATGGATGTGGCTCGACGCCGCAACGCACGCCGATGTGTAAGAATGCACCGACAGTCCGGTCATTGGCGTTGCGCTACCCTGCGGGCGCGCGGCATTCCTGACCGGCGTCTCCGCAGCCGGCGATCAAAGGGCAGCCCACGATCGTTGCGCGACCTCACCACAGCAATAAACCCGTCCCCAAAAAAGTCCAGCCATCGTGGAAAACCCGTTCAGGACCTTCATGGATCTGCCGCCGTTTACCGGCTGGGTTCACCCGTCCAACTGGCAACTCGTGGGCATCACGCTGCTGCTGACCCACATTACGATCATCGGGGTCACGGTCTACCTGCATCGCTGCCAGGCGCACAGGGCGCTGGAACTGCATCCGGTGGTGGCGCATTTCTTCCGTCTGTGGCTTTGGCTCACCACCGGCATGGTGACCCGGCAATGGGTGGCGGTGCACCGGAAGCACCATGCCAAGTGCGAGTCGCCCGAGGACCCCCACAGCCCGCGGGTGTATGGCATCCACAAGGTGCTGTGGACCGGCACGCAGCTGTATATCCGCGAGACGCGGGTGGCCGAGACGCTGGAGCGCTACGGCCGCGGCACGCCGGACGACTGGGTCGAGCGCCGCGTGTATTCGCGCCACAGCATCTGGGGCTTCACCCTGCTGGCGTTCATCTACGTCGGCCTGTTCGGGCCTTACCGGGGGCTGGCGGTCTGGGGCGTGCAGATGATCTGGATTCCGTTCTGGGCGGCGGGCGTGGTGAACGGTTGGGGCCACTGGCTGGGTTACCGCAATTTCGCGCTCGACAATGCGAGTGTGAACATCCTGCCCTGGGGGGTGTTGATCGGCGGTGAGGAGCTGCACAACAATCACCATGCCTTCCCGGGGTCGGCGCGAATGTCGGTGAAATGGTACGAATGCGATATCGGCTGGCTCTACATCCGCCTGCTGGCGTGGCTGCGGCTGGCGCGTATCAAGTCCGTCGCGCCAACCCGCCAGCCGCCATCGGCGGCAGTGGAGGATGAGGCGTACACGATCAGCCCCTGATCGCGCAGGCAAAAAAAGACCGGCTTGCGCCGGTCTTTTGTTTGAGGTCTTGTACTTTTAGTGCTTACTTGGCCGAGGCCTTCGCCGCGTCGGTGTTGGCCTTGGCATCGGCCTTCATTTCGGTGGACTTGGTCTTGGTGTCGGCAACCTTCTTGTCGGCCTTGGCTTTGGTGGTCTTCGCCTTGGCTTTGGCCTTGCTCACCTTGGCATCGGCCTTGGCGTCGGTCTTGGCTTCGGCTTTCGCGGCCTTGGTGACGGCGGGCGTGGCCGGGGTGGTGGAGGCCGCGGGCGCGTCGGCGGCGAACACGGAGGTGGCGGCGAGGCCGGCGATGAGGGCGGCGATGATCTTGGACATTGTGGCTTCTCCTGTTTGAGTTAACCGGAACCGCGTCCGGGATTGGCGCGGTGTGTCCTAAAAACGCTTACCTCGGATGCATCGTTGACGACGCTTTGTAACCAGCGGTAACGGGCGCGCTGCCTGTTCTCCGCAAGTGACGAAAGTTTGCGCAAGGCGTGTCAACCGAGAGCGTCGGCGAGCGTTTGCGCGAGGCGCCTGGCGTGCGCGGCGTCGGTGACGTTGGTGAAGCCGACCGCCAGGCCTTCGCCGCAATCGTGTTCGAGGGCGCGGCTCGACAGGGAGTGGCATGCCATGCCGGCGGCGCGCACGCGTTGGGCCATGCGCTCGTCGCCGCGCCGCCTGGCAAAGCGCAGGATCAGGTGCATGCCGCCGGCGGTGAGGTCGATGCGCACCGCGCTGCCGAATTCCTTGCGCAGCGCATCTGCAAGCAGCGCGCGGCGGCGGGCGTAGAGCAGGCGCATCTTTTTCAGGTGGCGCGAGAAGTGGCCTTCGGTGATGAAGGCGGCGACGATGGCTTGCGTGAGGTTGGGCGGGCCGTTGCTGAGGGTGCGGCAGGCTTGCGCGAAGCGGTCGGTCAGGCGCTCGGGGACGACGAGGTAGGAGAGGGCAAGGCCGGGGAACAGCACCTTGCTGAAGGTGCCGGCGTAGATCACGCGGTCTTGCGCGTCCAGGCTTTTGAGGGCGGGCAGGGGCGGGCCGGTGTAGCGGTATTCGCCGTCGTAATCGTCTTCGATCACCCAGGCTTCGCCGCGCGCGGCCCATTGCAGCAGTTGCAGGCGGCGCGGCAGCGAGAGGGAGACGCCGAGCGGGGCCTGGTGCGAAGGGGTGACGATGGCGGCGCGGGCCTTGGGGGCGCGGCGCACGCCAAGGGCTACCACCAGGCCGTCACCATCGACCGGCACGGGAACAATGCGGGCGCCGGCCTCCACCAGCACTTCGCAGGCGGGCGGGTAGCCGGGGTCTTCGCACCAGACGGCGTCGCCCTTCTTCAACAGCGCGCGGACGACCAGGCCCATCGACATGCGGTGGCCGGCGGTGATGAATACCTGCTGCGGCGCGCAGGCGACGCCGCGCGAGACCACCAGGTAGGCGGCAATCGCCTGGCGCAGCGCGGGGTGGCCGGCGCTCTGGCCGTAGAACATGTCGGCGGGGCCAATGGCGCGGGCGCAGCGCGCGGCCAGGCGCGCCCACAGCTTGCGCGGAAAGGCGTCCAGCGCCGGAATGCCAAGCTGGAAGGCCGGCGGGGCGGCAAGCGCGGGCAGGGGCGCGGCGGCGTGCGGTTTGCTGCGCGCGGGCCTGGGCGGCGCGTGCAAGGCGTGCAGGGGCGCCACCACGGTGCCGGCCTGGCCGCGCGGCACCAGGTAGCCTTCGCCGGCCAGCTGGTTGTAGGCGGCTTCCACCGTGCCGCGCGCCACGCCCAGTTCGGCGGCGAGGTCGCGCGCGGAGGCGATGCGCTCGCCGGGCTTGATCAGGCCCTGCTCGATGGCATGGCGATAGCGCTCGTAGATCTGGCGGTTGAGCGGCGCGGCGCGGCGGCGGTCGAGGGTGGCCTGCGATGGGACGGGAGAATTCATGGTCTAGTGGTTTTGTAACATCTTGGACCTTTTGAGTGGGGCATATTAAGCCTATTCTTCGTCCCATGCTGGTGGCCCACATTTGGAGAAGACACATGCGGATCAGGATTTTTCTTGCCGGCGCGGGCGGGGCGGTGGGGCGCGCGCTGGCGCCGTTGCTGGTGCGCGCCGGGTACGAGGTGCACGGCAGCACGCGCCAGGCGGCGCGCACGGCGCTGCTGGATGAACTGGGGGTGAAGCCGGTGGTGGTGGACGTGTACGACCGCGAGACGCTGGCGCGCGAGATGCAGCGCATCAAGCCTTCGATCGTGATCCACCAGTTGACCGACCTGCCGGCGGCGCTGGACCCCAAGGTGATGGCACTGCCGGAGACGGCGGCGCGCAACGCGCGCCTGCGCATCGAGGGCACGCACAGCCTGGCGGATGCGGCGCTGGCGGGCGGGGCGGCGCGCCTGATCTCGCAGAGCATCGCCTGGGCCTATGCGGCGGGCACGCAGCCGCATGGGGAAGACGATGCGCTCGACCTGCAGGCCGAAGAGCCGCGGCGCACTTCGGTGCAAGGCGTGGCGGCGCTGGAAGACATCACGCTCAATACGCCGGGGCTGGCCGGCACGGTGCTGCGCTACGGGCACCTCTACGGGCCGCACACGGGCTTCGAGGGCACGCGCGGCGCCAGCCCCCTGCACGTGGAGGCGGCGGCGCAGGGCGCTTTGCTGGCCTTGCAGCGGACCGCCTGCGGCATTTTCAATTTCTGCGAAGACAACCCGCAGGTGAGCAACGGCCGCGCGCGGCGCGAACTGGGCTGGACGCCGGAGCTGCGCCTGGGCGAAGCGGCGGTACGGAGGGCGGCATGAGCACGAACGGAGGGTTTGGTAACCGGGGTGGTGCGCGCGCCGCGCGCCACGGCATGGGCCTGTGGCGCGCCTATGGCGCCGGCGGCGGCGTGGCGGCGCTGGCGCTGGTGATGGCGGCGGGCTTCGCGCTTTCGCCCGGCGCCAAGCGCACGGCGCTGGCGGTGTGGGACAGTGTTTGTTATGGCGATTCGGCGCCGATGTTTGCCAGCAGCGCGGCGGACAAGGCGACCGGGCGGGCGGCCACCATCGTCACCCCGCTGTCGTGCTCGCCTCTGGCCTCGGTGCCGGGCAAGTCGGTGACCACCGCCATGGTGGAGTTTCCGCCGGGGGCTTTCAGCGGGCCGCACCGGCACCCGGGCGAGGTGACGGCGGTGGTGCTGGAGGGCCTGGTGCGTTCGCAGCTCGACAGCGGCGCCTCGATCACCTACGCCGCCGGGCAGACCTGGTTCGAGCCGCCGCGCACCCTGCACAACTTCGCCGAGAACCCGGACCCGGCGAAACCGGCCAGGCTGCTGGCGTTTTTCGTCGCCGACAACAACTGCGGGCCGCTGACCATACCGGAGAAGTAAGGCCGTCCCGACGGCGGAACAATCAATCCCGCCGTGTCGGCGCGCGCCGACAGCACAAGGCCTAAGCGCGGGCGCATAATGTGATCATCCCGCTTGCGTTAACAATAAGGCCAAGCCATGAGCGCCATCAATCCCGGTGCAACACCGGACGCCTCCGTCCCTCCCCAATACACCGCGGCGGAAAAGCGCCACCGCATTTTTTCCATCATCGCCGCCTCTTCCGGCAACCTGGTGGAATGGTTCGACTTTTACGTCTATGCGTTTTCGGCGCTGTATTTCGCGCCATCGTTTTTTCCCAAGTCCGACCCCACCGCGCAGTTGCTCAACACCGCCGGGGTGTTCGCCGCCGGCTTCTTGATGCGGCCGATCGGCGGCTGGCTGTTCGGGCGCATCGCCGACCGCCGCGGGCGCAAGTTTTCCATGGTGGTCTCCGTCACCATGATGTGCGGCGGCTCGCTGCTGATCGCCTGCCTGCCGACATTCGCCAGCATCGGCGCGGCGGCGCCTTTCCTGCTCCTGGTGGCGCGCCTGTTCCAGGGGCTTTCGGTGGGCGGGGAATACGGCACTACCGCGACCTACATGAGCGAGGTGGCATTGCGCGGGCAGCGCGGCTTCTACTCGTCCTTCCAATATGTGACGCTGATCGGCGGGCAACTGCTGGCGGTGCTGGTGATCGTGCTGCTGGAGCAGACGCTGTCGAACGATGAGCTGAAAGCCTGGGGCTGGCGCATTCCGTTTGTCATCGGCGCGATTACCGCGGTGGTGGCGATGTACCTGCGGCGCTCGCTCACCGAGACCGCGAGCGACGCCAGCCGCGCCAACAAGGAGGCGGGGACGATTGCCGGCGTGTTCCGCCATCACACGGCGGCGTTTTTCACCGTGCTGGGTTACACGGCGGGCGGCTCGCTGATTTTCTACACCTTCACCACCTACATGCAGAAGTACCTTGTGAACACCGCGCACATGTCGATCAAGACGGCGAGCGGGGTGATGACCTTTGCGCTGTTCGTCTACATGTGCATGCAGCCGCTGTTCGGGATGCTGTCCGACCGCATCGGCCGGCGCCACTCGATGATGCTGTTCGGCGCGCTGGGCGCGCTGGCCACGGTGCCGCTGATGACGGCGATCGGCAGCGCCGGCTCGCCGGTGGTGGCAGGCGTGCTGATCTGCGTGGCGCTGGCCATCATCAGCCTGTACACGTCGGTGTCGGCCATCGTCAAGGCCGAGATGTTCCCGGCGCAGGTGCGGGCACTCGGCGTGGGCGTGGGCTACGGGATCGCCAACGCGATCTTCGGCGGCTCGGCCGAGAGCGTGGCGCTGCTGCTCAAGGACTGGAAGATCGAGTCGACCTTCTTCTGGTACGTCACGGCGATGATGGTCATCGTGTTCCTGGTCAGCACGCGCCTGCCCAAGGTCGCCAGCTACCTGCATACCGACCACTGAGGCCGTCCTGCGCGCGCGTGACG